>NZ_JAFRKB010000005.1 GCF_017431965.1 Methanobrevibacter sp.
ACAGACAAACCAATCCCGAAATAATAAAGAAATTATACAAAACTAAAAATGGAATTCTGACATTTTTAGACTTCCAAATGCAAAATTGGACACAAAATCACATAAAAATCAAATAAGCCTATAAAATTTTACAGACTCAAAAAAAAGAGAAATGTTTGAGTTAAAAATTATTCTTTTTCAAACATTATCAAATAATGGGATTTTCCTTCAGGAATATCTTCACCTATTTCCTCATTCAAATAAGTCATCTTAAGACCATGGCTGTTAAACAATTCTTCCAAGTCTTGAGGTGAACTTCTGACAGGTGTTGGCGGACCTTTTGGAACGTCCCATGCCTTATAATCCATGATGGCTATTTTTCCATCATTTTTAACTATTCTTGCCAATTCATCTACAGCCTCATCCATTTTTCTTGAAGCCTTGAATCCGTGGAATACGTTAACCATTAAAATGACATCAACAGAGCAATCTTCAACACCAGGAATGCCTTCAGTAATGTCCGCTTCAATATTAATTAAATTTTCAACATTGTTTTCATTTTTATATTTTTCCATATCTTCAATAGAAGCATCATATATATCCACTGCATAAACAGTTCCTTTATGATTATAATCTTCAAGAACCTTGATTGCATTGTGACCATCACCACAACCAGCATCCATAAAAGTCTCATCGCCCTTTAAATTCAATTCTTGAATAATCTCATCTGAATCCAGGAAATGTGCACTTGAAAATCCATGAGCCCTATGTCCATTTGCAGGTAACATCATAATTTCACCTAAGTTATAATCTTTAAAAAATAGTATTTAATTATTATCAATATGACGTGAAATGAATATCAGTTAAAAATAGTTAAAATAAATAAAAAAAGTTATAAGAGGATTATTTTTTCCAAGTTTGTTTTACTCCTCTTCCTCTTTTACTACCAGGTTTAGTATAACTTCTTTTTGGTCTGGTTCTTCTGTTAGTTCCTTTAACTTTAGCCATAATCTTCCCTCCTTAAAATCAATAATTATAAAATTAGAATTATATATAACAAAAAAATATTTGTTTTTAATATATTTAAAGCTTTTCTTTAAGTGGTGTATTCTGCATTAATTTTAACATAATCATAAGTTAAATCACAACCCCATGCAGTAGCTTCGCCATCACCCAAATCCATGTCAATATTTACAATCACATTTTTGGATTGCATAATCTTTTCAGCTCGCTCAAGGTAAGGTGTGTCTTCAAATGCCAAGATTTCACCTTTTCTTACAAGATCAACCTCATCTTCATCATCAGCTATGGCAATAGTGACAATGTCAGGATTTAAATCACATCCGGAATATCCGATTGCTGAAACGATTCTTCCCCAATTTGGATCACCACCAAAAACAGCTGATTTGAATAAGCTTGATGAAACAATTGATTTTGCAGCAAGCTTTGCATCTTCCAAGTTTTTAGCGCCGCATACATTAGCTTCTATGAATTTGGTAGCCCCTTCTCCATCACGGGCCATTTTTTTAGCCAAATCAATGCATAGATAATTTAGAGCTTCCTGGAAATTAGAATCAATTTCCCCATCGCGAACAACTTCAATGCCTGATGCGCCATTTGCCATCATCAGACAGGTATCGTTGGTGCTTTCATCACCATCGACAACAATCATGTTGAAACTTATGTCTGCTGCCTTCTTTAATGCTTCATTAATGCTTTTGGCTGGAATAACCGCATCACTAACAATGAATGACAGCATTGTCCCCATATTTGGAGCAATCATTCCGCTGCCTTTTGTAATTCCTGCAATTTTAACTGTTTCCCCAGTGGTCAAAGTTACTTCAACGGCACATTCCTTCGGAAATGTATCGGTTGTCATGATTGCACGAGCAGCCGCAAGGGAATCTTCAGGTTTATTTCCCAATTTAGAAAGAGAATCATAAGCCACTTTAGAAATGGTGTCAATTGGCATTTCACGGCCTATAACACCTGTTGATGCGATAGCTATTTCATCCTTTGGTATTTCCAAATCACGGGAAACAAGTTCCACCAAAGTTTCACAATCTTTGAAACCCTGACTTCCTGTAAAACAATTAGCATTTCCACTATTTACAAAAACCGCTGATAAAAATCCGTTTTTTATAGCTTTTTTTGTATATGTTACTGGAGCTGCAACAACTTTATTTGAAGTGAAAACTGCAGATGCAGTACTGTTTGGAGATACGATAATGGTAACACCATATTTGCCTTCACGCGCCCCTGATACTTCAAGATTTTCAATATTTGAAAATCCTCCATCAATATTTCTAATAAAATCCATAAAAATCACATATGAAATAAGTTAATAATCTGGATGACCCTTATACGTAATATTAAATTCTTCCCTGTCGCTAATATTATTATAATCAATTGCATCATATACGTAATCGAAATCTGTGCTATTTTTGGTTACATTATTGGTCATCTCTACAGTTACATTTTCATACTGTGGTCCGTCATCCTCACCAATACCAAGAGCTAGTGAAACGCCAATGCCTGCACCAACAACAAATGCAACCAACACAAGAATGATAAAAAGCATAGTAGTTTTACTAGTTTTCCTAGGTTTTCTAGTTTTTTTAGGGATATTATTTTGTCTTTTTCTACCTCTTCTCCTATTTTGCGGAGGGGGAGAATTATACCTAGATTTTAACACCCTCTTATCATCTTTCTTTCGTCTCGCCATATTATTTCTCTTTTTAATTGATTAAACAACAAATGCATAAACTAAAGCTAAAATAACTCCAACAAATCCGAATAATCCAAGCCCTAAAATATGCATCAAATAAACGAAAATAAACACGAATGCAAATACTCCAATTAATTTCGGCTTTTCGTTTTCGACCAAATTGATTAAAGTTCTTGTAAATTCGGATGGAATATTATAAGCGTATAATCCATTAGCCAGTTCAAAAACAACTAATGATAACGGGGATGTAGTTGGCAAATCATCAACCAATTGAGCTCTCTCGCCAGCTTCCCTCCTGCTTCTTCCAATACCTGCCCTTATTTTTGCACCATTATCAAGCGCAAACCAAGCAGCGTCAAGTCCTGCCCTTATGGCCAAATCTTTTGATGGGAATCTTGCAATAAAGTCATCTCCACCTTCCCTATAACCTTCAAGTTCACCTTCACATTCACTTTCTATGAAATTTTTAATTCCATTCATTAGCTCTACAAGCTGGTTTCTACCATGTTTGCTAATAAATTTTGTAGAATCTATTAAATCAATGAACAAATAATTTTCCAAATCAATAGGGTGTGATTCCCTAAGTAAAAATGGAGAATCAAATACTAATGCATATTCGCCACCCAATTTAGTGAATGCAATTCCAGGAAACATTCCAACATTCTGAGTGTAATGAATAGCTCTTTCAATAGCTGCTGCACCTGTCATTCCAACAGCAGATATCACTTGAATCCCTTCAGATAAACCAATTCCGATAAGTTCAATTGCGACTCTGATTGCATCATTTTTACTTAACATTTTTGCAACAAGTTCTGTGTCGGTTTTTTCAATAATTTCTCCAGCTTCATTTTCAATGATTTTAACAAAAATGTTAATCATGTTGGAAGGATGAGGAATCTCAATATAAAAATAACGGTCACTTCCCATGATTATATTACTGACTAAAGCATATTCCTCTATTTTATTCTCCGCAGGAGACAACTCATGGAAAGTATATTCATTAGGAATATTTTCTGCACCCACGTCACGAATAAGATTCTGCAAAATAGTATCTGAAGTAATTTCTGCCTTTTCAAGCTCGAAAAGAATAGTCTGAGTATAGTTGAATAACTCTACATATTCCGTTTCAAGAGAATTTGTTGGAAAAAATTTAGTCCCAACAGCAATAGGATTAAGCTTGGTAGTAAGCTTAATAAAAGACTTGGTCAAACTATTAGCCATCCAAACCTCCACCTTTCTCAAGTTCTATTTCAAACTCTCCAGGATTTTCTAAAAGCATATCAGGTTTAACTGAAACAAATGGAAATTTCCAAGACCCCAATCTACCTGCAATAGTGCTTGCAATGTTTCTGGAGTTTCTTTTGATGAAAATTTCATCATGTTCACTTACACGAATTAAAATATTATATGGGGCATTTTCAGTCACTTCATCAGCCAATAGGATATTCAACTCAAAGGTGCCCGGTCTTGTAAACAAGTCATTGCGCACAGCAATCAACGGTTTTTTCTCAAGGCCCAGCCTATCTGCAACAGTGACAGAAATATTGCCTGCATTTTTAACAGCAATTTTATAATCTTTAGGATGCACCAATACAAAAATAACATAAGGCGCTGCGACTTCAACATCATCTACCATTTCTACAATCTTGTTAAACATTGGAATTTTGGAAAAGACACTTTCAAGTTTAGAACCCGCATTGTTTTCATTATCAATACGTATAATAGCTTGTTTGGCTATATTTAATGGTGAAATTTCCAGACCTTCTTTTCCAGTATAGATTTCCCATTTTTTGAAGTTTAATTCTTTAATAATCTCATCACAGATATGTTGCAAGATATTTTTATCTTTTTTTGGCTTTTTAGGTTTTCCAAAGGTTAATCTTCCATTTTCTATAACGAATGGAATTCTCATAGATGATATATTTCTAAATTCAGCAGCATAATCTCTGAATTTATCATTAGATAATATTTTTGCTCTTTCAGTTGTGGCAATATCAAGAATAAAATGATCCGCATCATTGCCTGCCGGAACTTCTTCTACATTTTCACTTTCCAGCAATCTTTCAAATTTTTCTTTATCGTCAATATCATGGCGAAGTGATGCGTCAGCAATAATTACAAACTCATCCTCACTTTCTTCCAAAGCTTTAACGGCAGCAAGGATATTGGACATTTGAGGTTGTCCGTTTTCATTTTTTATATAGTGTGCTACATTTGAAGCATCTACAACAACTTTCACAATATCACCTAAAAAAATCTATTATTATAAAGTTTGTTCAGTATATTATATAAGTATAATTCTAATATTTAAAGTTAATTTTTAAAGAAAAATTAGATTTTATTTCTTGGGTATTTTCCAAATAAAAACCTTTCTCCACCAACATTATTAAGATAAATCTCTATTTCATCTTCAGAAATAATATAAACAATGTAAGAATTCAAGTTTTTTCCTCTGAGTTTATAGGAAGAGAAAGATCCCGCATTGACAATAATTGTCTCATTTATTTTCCAAATATTGGGAACATGTTTATGCCCACATAAGACTAAATCGACTTCATGTGTTGTTAATGTGTTTAGAATATCACCGGAATCTGATAAAATATTGCGTTCACGTCCTGTTTGAGGAATAGGAATAAGATGATGGTGAAAAGCGACAATGGAAAAATTTTCATTAATTACGCAATCATCCAATTGGTGTTCCAGCCACATGTGCTGAGGCCTTCCGATATGGCCCCTATTTTCATCAGGTGTGCTGCTGTCAAGTCCAATGACAGTTAAATCATCCCCCATAGTTAATTTCCAACTTCTCTCACCAATCAACTCTTCAAAAGTTTGATATCCCAAATTACGGGCATCATGGTTACCTGGAACTGCAAACAAAGGTGCATCGAACACTTCCAAATATTTTGCAACTTGTTCGAATTCTTTATAATATCCATTATCGGTCAAATCGCCTGTCAATATAATCATGTCTGGATTTAACTGATTAACTTCAGCTGCTGCTTGCATGAATGTTTCCTCATCGAAATCAGACCTGGAAACATGCAAATCGGAGATATGGGCAATGACTGTCATAGTATCTATTGGCTTAATTTCATGATAGCTTCTGCCAAATCACCTTTACATTCTTCTAAAGCTGCTCTTGCTTCATCTTGTGAAACGTTCGCACTGTTAGCCACCATTTCCACATCTTCATCAGGAATTTCAATTTCATATTCAAGCTCTACTTCACGTGCTTTACCATCAATTTGATAAGTTTCCTGACCCATCACATTCATTAAACTTACACTAGGATTATCGATAATTAACTCTTTATCATCGAAACGGATAATTACTTCACGGACGCCTTCAAGCTCTTCCATTTTCATTCCCATCTTTTTCATTTGTCTTTCCATTTGTTTCATTTGTTTCTTATTCATTCCAGGCATCATAAAAAATCCTCAATAAAATAACTATTTATAAATATATTTTTAATTATTATTAAAACTTGCTTAATTTTTTAAAAAAAATAATATGGATTACTTTTCAAATCCATATATCTCTGTTTCAAATGTTTTCGCAACATCCTTTAACACTTCAGGAATATTAATCTCCTGCGGACACTCTTCAATGCAGTTTTCACATTCAATACAGTCTGATGCTATTCCAACATCGGGAAGCTTTGAATAGTTCAAATAAGCATTTCCGAACTGTGTCCAATCATCTCTGCCAAGAATCTTATGTTTGTTATATAAATCAAAGAGTTTTGAAATGTTTATTTCTTCAGAGCAAACATCAACACAGTATCTGCATTTTGTACAGTCCACAGTAATGTTGCTGTTAATGATTTGTGAAACCTCTTCAAGCAGCTTCAGTTCCTCATCATTCAACGGATCTGCATTGTTAAATTCATCAATATTATCTTGAAGTTGTTCCAAACTGCTTGCTCCTGTAAGTACAACACAAACATCCAAATTGGCTACAAATCTCATTGCCCAGGAAACCACTGATCTATCAGGATTATACTCTTTCATGATATTTTCAGCTTCTTCAGGCACATCTGCAAGAAAACCTCCTTTATAGGGTTCCATAACCATTACGGGCTTATTGTATTTTTTTGCAATCTCAAAACATTTTCTGGATTCTATGCCTTCATCTTCCCAATCAAGATAGTTGATTTGCAATAATACAAACTCTATTTCAGGATGGTCAAACAGCAATTCCTCCAAAAATTCTGCATTGCCGTGGGTTGATAAACCAATGTGTTTAATAAATCCTTCCTCTTTTTTCTTTTGAATGAATGAATACAAATCAACATTTTTCCAGGCGGTTTCAGTATATCCGCTTACATTATGCAACATATAATAATCAAAGTACTCGACACCACAATTTTCAAGCTGTTCGGAAAATATAGGTTCAAGTTGTGATTCTTCACTAATCACAAACAATGGCATTTTAGTTGCAATTTTAAATGATTCTCGAGGGTATCTTTCAACAACAGACTTTCTGAAAGCTATCTCTCCTAATCCATCATGATAAATATATGCAGTGTCAAAATGGTTATATCCGCTTTCCATATATAAGTCAACCATCTTGTTTACCTGTTCATAATCAATGCTTTTAAAATCATCCTCATTTAAAAGAGGTAACCTCATCATCCCCATTCCTAATTCAACCATGTTATCTCATCCTTAATCTTTTTTTGTCAAACGAACACATTAAATAGCCATGATATAATCAATGAATTTTTTCTAACGTTTAAAATATCATCAACATTATTATTTTTATCAATGATTATTATTAAATTATCTTTTTAACATCTACATCTTGAACCGAATTAATGCAAATTTCACCATTATGACTTAAATCATTCTTGACTATAATTATTTCACACCACTGCCTACTTTTAAAATTGGAATTTTGCTCATGGCTAAAATTAACGCCCAACAAAATCCGATAATAATTACGCAGGACAATGGGAAATTATAAAAGTTTCTTGTCCATGAATGCATAAATCCAAACTTGAATAAATACAATGTCAGTATATAATGTGAGAAGTATATCCCGAAACTGCAACTGCTGAATAACAATACCAGTTCGCCTAATTTCTGCTCTTTAATAGGTTTAATTTTAGATGAAATCATGTTAACATTAGCATATTTAAATGCAATGAACAAACCAACAGTTTCGGCTAAAACAAATATATTGAAGAAATCCACAGGAGCTAAAGTAGTTCCGCCCAATCCAAGATAGTATATTTGAATGAAGTGACCTGTAATTCCAATTGCAAACAAAGCAACACCAAATAAAAAGGATTTGACTTTTGACCAGCGAAATTCATAGTTGTGGACATAGGACCCTAATATAAAGTATCCCATAACAGAAAAGAAATTATAGATTACTCTGAATTCATATTTGGCCTGCTCGATTTTGAAAAATCCGACAGTTGAAAATAAAGACAAAACAATTGTTATTACAATCAGATATTTAAATGCAAAATCGCCATATTCACGAATAAAACTGCTGAGCATTGGAATTAACAAATAGATTCCAATTAAAGACCATATAAACCAAAATGGGGATGCCAAACCATGAGATCCTAAAATTATTCCCAAACAATATTCACCAGTAAAAGTGCAATTCCAGATTAATACACCCAATAGCATATAGACAAATATCCAAAAAGCGAATGGCAGCACTACACGTTTAAAACGTTTTTCTAAAAATTGCATTATATCATGTTTTCTAGTTAAAAGCAGTGCTCCACTTACAGTGAAAAATAAAGGAACACCTATACGGGTTAAACTAAAGATTCCGGAACCTATTAGCCAGGTTGTGAAATCTTTTGAATACATTCTTATGATATGTCCTAAAACAACCAGGATAATAGCAAGGGATCTTATTTCGTCTAAATATAAAATTCGTTTAGGACTGATTTTCATTAAAAATATATTTAAATTAAGTTCATAATAACTATTTTTATGAAAAAAAATAGATGTAGCTGGGTTAGCGATGATGAAATCTATATTAAATACCACGACAATGAATGGGGAATTCCAACACATGATGATGCAGAATTATTTGAAATGCTTGTTTTAGAATCATTTCAGGCAGGCCTTTCATGGATTACAATTTTAAAAAAGCGTGAAAACTTCAAAAAGGCATTTGACAATTTTGATGTTGAGAAAGTGGCTACCTATGATGAAGACAAAGTTAGTGAACTTTTGGAAAATGAGGGAATCATTCGCCACAAAGGAAAGATTACTTCAGCCATTAACAACGCAAAGATATTTATTGAAATTCAAAATGAATTTGACAGCTTTGATAAATATATTTGGTCGTTTACAGATGGAAAAATTATAAAAGGAGAATTTTTAACCGAATCATATTTATCTAAAGAAATTTCTAAAGACTTAAAAAAGCGAGGAATGAAATTCGTGGGCCCGACAATCATTTATTCATACCTCGAGTCCATTGGTGTGATTGACAATCATGAGAAAAATTGTTTTAAATATTAACCTTAACTCATAAATTACAGTTTAATTCGAAAAATGCTTTATTATAATTTGAAGGTATTATAACTATCCAAGATATTAACATTTACAGATTTAAAAATTAAATAAACTTCACGATTTAATTTTAAATCTAGATTTTCAAATGAATTTCTAGTTAAAATTCCTTTAAAAATAATTCCTTCAACATCTGTTTCAACATTAACAATAGGTCCAGATTCTTCTATTTTAATTATTTTACCTTTAAGCTGATTTCTTGCAGAAGATTCGAATGTGGATTTTGCAAAGATAATGTTTTCAGGCCTTATTGCAACCAAAACATTCTCCCCAATAACTTCATGAGATGCAAGGTTGCAATATTCGTCATCAGTACTCTGTATCTGAATATTTTCATTTAGTTTAACTGTTACGGAGTTTTGCTTTGTATTTACGATTTCACCATCAAAAATATTGTTTACACCTACAAAACTGGCTACAAAATCATTTGCCGGTTTTGAAAATACTTTATTGATATAGTCCAACTGATGCAAAACACCATTTTTCATAACACCCACTTTATCTGCTAGGTTCCAAACATCATTAAAGTTATGAGTTACATGTAGAAATGTTGTTTTATACTCCACACCTATCTCTTTAATCAAAGAGGTTAATTTAGCTTGTGTTGTTACATCTAATGCTGAGAAAGGTTCATCCATTAGAATTATATCTGGTCCAACAATAATTGCGCGAGCAAGAGCAGTGCGCTGAGATTCCCCACCACTTAACGTTAAAACATCCCTATGCAAAATATGTGAAATATTCATGGTTTCTGCTATATTTCTAACTTTTTTATCAATTTCCTCTTTTGAGAGCGATTTATCTCTTTTTAAACCATATGCTATATTATCATAAACATTCATATTTGGGAACAACACATGATCCTGATAGACAATTCCAATATTTCTTTCTTCAGGAGCAACATCATTTAAAACTTTCCCATCTAGCTTAATTGTTCCTGAATTTGGTTGATAAAAACCAATAATAGTTTCTAGTAAAACTGATTTACCGGAACCTGTTGGGCCTATTAAAACAACATATTCCCCCCTTTCTATTTCAAGACTAATATCTTTTAGATGAAATTCGCCAAGATTAACATTTAAATTTTTAACTTCCAGATACATGATTTCACCTATTGATTATAAGTTTTGGGAGCGTATTTCTCCATAATGGTTATCGTGATTATAGATATTAAGACTAATACTATACCCGCCGTAATTGCCATGTCCATATTCCCAGTGGATAAATGTAAATACATTGTGATTGATAATGTATCTGTTTTATGTAAAATTCCTCCACCCACAAACAGTACGGCAGCAAATGTGCCCATACAGCGTGCTAAAGTAATAATAATTGTTGCAAATAAACCTTGTTTTGATAATGGAAGAGTAATATTAAAAAATGTTGCAACATCACTATAACCCAAACTTCTTGAAACAAATTCATATCTTGTGTCAATGTAATTAAATGTTGAATGCAACATTTTAATAGCATACGGAAGAGCAATAAAAAATTCGGCAATTATAATTCCTAAAGTATTAAAAACAAAGTTTATTCCAATTGAATCCAAAATTCCACCAAGGCCATAATTTCCTAAAAACATTAAAAGAGCAATGCCCACTACGATTTCAGGCAGTGCCATTGGAATATCTAAAATTACTCTAAAAAACCATTTTCCAGGAAATTCCAAGCGTGACAAACTATATGCCATTGGAATGCAACAGAGAACAACTAAAGTTGAAGAAATTAATGAAGTGTAAATGGTCAACCAAATAGAATATGCAAATTCAGAAGAGAAAATGGATTCTAAGAAACCTTCAGGTGTTGTCACGAATACCATGCTTCCAATTACTAAAAATAATATTAAAGTAATAATAACAGTTATAGAAATAAACAAAATTTCGAATTTAGAACGCATTATCTCATTTCCCTTGTTAAAATAAAAAAAAGAAAAAAGGAATTATTTATAATAATTCATATCCCCATTTTTCAAATAATTTGTGTGCATCATCATCTTCCGTGACAAAGTTTACGAATGTTTGTGCTGAGTCGCTGTCCTCAGTAAATGTAGTAACAGCAATTGGAATAGTGCTTATTTTATTTTGATTGTCCGGAATTTCAATTACATCAAACTTACCTTGATTATCTGCCCAGGAAGTCATCGCTTTCCATATAATAGTTGCATCAATTTCACCAGAAATAAGATAAGTAACTAATTGATTTACAGTTGTAGTTGTAACAATTGGGTTTACAGTTACATTACTTTTGTTTAATATTTCCTGAGAAGATTTACCAATAGCAGGTCCTTTTGATTCTCCTAAACCTACTTTAACATCATCCCGTGCTAAATCTTCTACACCTGTGATATTTTTAGGGTTTCCCGGCTGTACAATAATAACCGGAATATTTTTTGTTACATTTTTAACTGTATCATTTTTAACATATCCATTTTCAATAGCATCACCCATATATTTATAAGCTGCAGGGAAGAAAACATCACCTTTCTTTTGAGTTTCCATTGTGGTGAAAAGCTCTCCACTTCCACCATATCTCATATTGACTTCAATATTGGGATATTTCTCATTAAAAGTTTTTACCAAGTCATCACCTAACTCAGAAAATCCTGCTCCAGCATAAACAATGATAGATCCAGATTTGTCTTTATTAACACTATCAGACGCAGATGTAAATGACATGCATAATATTGCCATGATTAAAACAATTATTGCAATTGCAAACAAAGTTTTATTTTTCATTAAAATTACTCCAAAATTTAAAAAAAACGTTATGAATTGATATTCAAATGTGTTATAAACTTTAAAATAGAAAATATAAAAGCTTTGTTATGAAAACAAACCTAATAAATTATATCGAAAAATAAAATATCAAGTATAAAGCTTGAAAATTAAAAATTAAAAATAATAGGTAACTTTACGATTGTTAATGTAATTCTTATCAATACCTAAAAAAATAGAATTAATCTTCCAATAAAATTATGTCTTTAGGGTCTATTTTTATATATTCCGGAACTACAAATTCATGCTCATCAATCTGTTTATCGCATTTCCACCACAAACCATTTTCCAAAGTTATTTCCCATTCAAAAGGCATTTCCATTACTGTTGAATTTTGTGTGTCAATCGCATTGACATCATCCTTTTCGGCGGCGGCAAAATCATGTGCCCTTATTCCTATATGGTTAATATTGGCCGAAATCTTTTCAGACACTTCAAATGTAACTCCCCAATCCAAAGATTTGAGATGAGAATCATCTATGATTTCAACTTTAGAAATATTTTTACAACCTGTAAGTCTGGCGACCTGAACTCTTCTTGGATTTTCAAAAATATCATAAGTGTCTCCCTTTGCTATAATTTTACCTTTATCCAATACTATAAGTTCGTCACAGAACTGGAATGCCTCATCACGATCATGAGTAACCATGATAGAAAATCCCTTAAAGTCCTTTAGCGAATTGGCAAGTTCAATACGCAATTGCTCTTTTAAAAAAGTATCCATAGCACTGAACGGTTCATCCAACAATATAACGTCAGGACCATATGCCATTATCCTGGCTAAGGCTACTCTTTGTTGTTGACCTCCAGACAATTGCCGAGGATATCTTTTTTCCAAACCATCCAAATGAAAACGTTTAATCATTTGAGCCACTATTGATTCCTCATAATCTTTAGGCAAACCAATAGCAATATTCTCTTCAACTGTCATATTAGGGAATAGAGCATAATTTTGAAATAAGTAACCTACATTTCTTTTTTGAGGTTTTAAATTAATTTTTTTACTTGAATCAAAATAAGTATCATTCACATCTGTTTTTACACTAACAATACCTTCATCTGGAGTTACAATACCTGCAATGGATTTCAATGTCATACTTTTACCGCAACCTGAAGGACCAAGAATACCCAAACGTCCACTTTTCAATTCAAAATCAACATCCAAGTCAAATTCTTTAAGTTCCATTTGGATATCTACTTTCAATAACTTATCACTCATAATTTTCTCCCCCTCAACTATAAAAGCATATTTCCATTATCTTTTCCATTGTTTTTCCTTGCGTATAGAAATATAATCCATGATAAAAATAGCTATAAACGATATGACAACAATTACTATTACATAATTAAAAGCTTCTCCCATATTACCAGCAGCCACTTCTGAGTAAACCGCCATTGGGAGAGTTCTTGTTTGTCCGGCAATATTACCTGCAAGCATAGCTGTAGCACCGAATTCTCCTAAACCACGAGCATAAGCAAGAATTCCTCCACTAATAATTCCAGGCAATGCATTTGCAAATAAGACTTTCCAGAAAATTCTCCATTCGGACATGCCTAAGGTACGGCCGGCATCCAATAAATTTGAATCAACTTGTTCAAATGCGCCCCTAGCGGAACGATACATTAAAGGAAAAGACATGACAACTGCAGCAATAACTGTTGCAGGCCATGAGAAAGCTATTTTCATAGCGAAAAAGTCTATAAAAAAGCTACCGATTGGTCCCCTAACACCAAAAATATATAATAAAAAGAACCCTACTACAGTAGGAGGCAATACAATTGGGAGTGTAAAAATACCATCTAAAATAATTTTTAGCGTGTCATTTTTAATCTTAACAAGACCGTATGCAACAAACAAACCTACAAAAAAGGTTATGAAAATTGACAAACTTGCGGTTTTCATAGAAATGAAAACAGGTGACCAATCAACCGCCATGTCTTTATCTCCTTTAATCTTAATTATTAATTCACATATTAGAAAATCTATTTTTCATTAATGGTAAAACCATATTCAACGAATATGTCTTTAGCTTCTTGAGTTTGTAAGAATTCTAAGAATGCTTTTGCACCATCTGGGTTAGTAGCGTTTTTAGTAATAGCTACAGGGTAAATAACAGGGGTTTTTAAAGCATCATCAGGAGCTTCACAAACTACTTTAACACCATCATTGGATTTTGCATCAGTAGCATATACAATACCACAGTCAGCAGATCCTTGAGCTACTTGGTTTAATACAGCAGTTACGTCAGTACCTAAGGATAATTTAGATTCAATGGAATCCCAAATACCAGTGTTGTTTAATGCTTCTTGAGCGTATTGGCCTGCAGGTACGGATTCAGGATCACCGATAGCAATGGTACCATTTACATCTTTCAAATCATCAAATGAAGTTATATTGAGAGTTGAATCTTTAGGTACAATTAAAACAACTTTGTTTTCTAAAAGTTGAACATTGGTATCATTGTCAATTAAACTTTCATTGATTAATTTGTTCATTTGTTTATTAGCAGCAGACATGAATACATCTGTTTCCAATCCGTTTTCAATTTGGGTTTGTAAATCTCCACTTGAAGCGTAAGTAGGAACTACTTTTACACCAGGATATTTTTCTTCAAACATTGGGATTAACTTATCATCATAAGCATTTTTTAAACTTGCTGCAGCAGCTAAATGAACTTCTGTACCGTTTAAACTATCATCGGTAGAGCTGCCGCCTAAAAAATCAAACCATCCAGCACTAACTGCTGAACTTGCACAAACAATTGCTATCATTGCTATAACGGCAATAATTAACACCTTTTTCATAGATTTCATGGTTTTCCTCCTTTGAAATAATATATACAAAAATACCTATCAGACATCAAATACAATAATCAAAGATTAACAAAAATTACGATAAAGTTTATTGCACATCCAATTAATCAAATGCATTGTGCCATAAGACCTCAACCAATAAACTTACACAAATAAAAAAATAACATTAATAAACTGAATATAAATTCAAGTTCATGATATTTTTTTCACACCCTAATTTTCCAACCTTAAATTACAATTCAATTATCATGATTAGTAATTATAATTAAGTTAACAATGACATATATATTTTTTCATAACGATACACCATAATTAGAAAAAATTTGTATTAGTGAACGTAATATCGAAAAATATATTTTTGTTAGAAATCCGTTAAAATTAAAAAAAATAAATAATTTTAACTAATTACAAAAGTAAATAACCTTACAATCATTAGTTCAAAAACGAAATGAAGATAAATAACATACAACATTTAAATATAAATTGAACAAATAGATTAAATTGAGGTGTAACATGTCAGATATTGCAAAAATAGATGAAATTTTAACAAAAGCAGAAGTATTTTACCTTGCAACTGTAAATGGCGATAAACCAAAAGTAAGACCTCTCGGTTTTCATTTGCTATTTGAAGACAAAATATACTTTGGAGTAGGAACTTTTAAAGAAGTATATAAACAATTGGAAGCTAATCAGAATGTTGAGATAGCTGCATGGGATGGGGAACACTTTTTAAGGTATTATGGTGTTGCAGACCTAAGCAAAAATGAAGCGGTTGTTCAAAAAGCATTTGAACTCATGCCTGAAATAAAAGAAGCTTACGAAGCTAATGGATGGGAAATGGGTGTTTTCTACCTTAACAATGCAACTGCAGAAATTAGAAATATGTTTGCGATTGAAGAATCATATGAATTTAAGTATTAATGTTAAAAACATTAATACTCTAACTTTTTTTAAACATGCCTAATATCAGTATAATCAGATATTTCCGAGTTGACTGTGCACAAATCATTGATGTTTAAGTCATGCACATCATCATGTCCTGTGATTCTTGCGAATGTTTTCAACTCTTCTGTTGAAACTTTTAAGTAATTTTCTACTCTTTTTGCTGCAGTCTCGATTTTAAGTCTTTTTCTTAACTCTTCATCTTGAGTTGCAACACCAACAGGACAGTCCCCCGTATCACAAATCTTATATTGCTGACAGGCTGTTGCAATCATTGCGGCAGTTCCAATAGCTACTGCATTTGCACCCATTGCCAATGCCTTTGCAAAATCAGATGAAACCCTTAAACCGCCGGTAATTGTTAAATCAATATCGCTATCATGTTCATCCAAAAACTTGCGAGCTCTTGCAAGAGCATATATTGTTGGAACAGATGTTGAATCCCTGATTAATTTCGGACTTGCTCCGGTTGATCCACCGCGCCCGTCAATTGTAATGAAATCAGGTCCGGCATATAAAACATATTCCAAGTCATCTTCAATTCGCCCAGCGGCAAATTTAAGTCCTATCGGCCTACCGTCAGATTTTTCTCTCAGCTCATCGACTAAGGCTTTCAAATCTTCTTTTGAATTGACCTCAGGTATTGTTGCAGGGGAGTGAATGCTCTCACCAACCGGTTTTCCCCTAACCTGTGCAATTTCATCAGTTACCTTTTCGCCTTGAAGTTGCCCTCCAAGACCCGGCTTTGTAGACTGGCCAATCTTGATTTCAATTGCATCGGCATTTTTTAGATTCTCATCTGTTACAGAATACTTGTTTGGAACATATTCGAAAATGTATTTGTATGCATTTTCCATCTCATCTGCCAATATTCCTCCTTCACCACTACACTGGGCGGTTTTAATGGCTGCACTGCCTTTAGCTAGAGCTATTTTTGTCTCTCTTGACAATGCTCCGAAGGACATGTGAGTTATGTAAATCGGAGACTCAATGACTAACGGTTTTTTTGCATTCCTGCCGATGACTGTTTGAGTGCTGACTTCAACATCGCCTTCCAAAGGTTGTGGATTTAACTGGTTTCCTAATATTAAAATATCATCCCAATCAGGCATTGGGAGCTCTGTATACATCGCCGCGACAATAGATTCACCGGTAATCGCCATTTGATGAATTGCATCCATCTGCCTTATGTCCTTATCGCTTTTAGCATAATCTTTATCATAAGCCAAATCAGTATTTTTAATTTCTTTAGCTTCTGTTGATTTAGAGTTTTCGACCTCTACAAAATTTGAGATATCCTGCTTACAGATTGGACACACATCCAATTCATTCAATAAAATTCCTGTTGCTTCTTCATTATGAATATGGCCACAAATAGTGCATTTGTAAATCATACAATCACCTTTATTATTAATATAAATTAGGACATTAAATACTTTGATTCAATCTATTCACAAATTTCATTGATAATGGCTAATGCATTAAGAGCCCTTGGAAAACCAATATAAGGCACAATCAGGGTAACGGCTGAAATTAATTTTTCCTTTGTATTTCCTACCGCCAGATTTCCTTGAGTGTGACCTCTCAGCTGATTTTCACAACCTCCTAAAGTTGTAATGAATGTAAATGTTATTAGTTCCCTCTGTTGGTCATCCAAACCATCTCTTGTGTAAAAATCGCCAAAGCAAAAGCCTTCAAGGAAAGTGTTAAAATGCTTTTGGCCATCAGGAGTTTGGTTTCTCATCATTTCTATATTTTCAAAACCGAAATAGCTTTCCTGAATTTCACGGCCTTTGTCATATCGGGTCTCAGGATTGGTGTTGGACCTATTTTCCAAAGGTGATTCTATTCCTTTTTTGTCAAAAACTTTAATGACTACTCCAAAAAAATTATGCGCCCTTGCAAATCCGACATAAGGAACAGATTGATACAGAAGTTCCTTGACTTCTTCAGGTGCAATATCCTTATCTAAAGCTGACATTAAGATTTTTTTAAATGCCTTAGGAGATTGAGCTGCTATTAGAGAAGCCAATATCACCAAAATGGAGTCCTTTTCACTTAAAGAGGAATATTCGAACACTTCACTAAAGGCAAAGTTTTTAAAGATTTCATGAAATTCCGGGTCGTTTTTTTGAATTCTTCCAAAATTGCTAAACAAATCATTCATAAGGTAGTTTATGTTTTTATTATAAAAAAAACTTATTTACAAATATTTTCCCCGTACAACTTTTTTCATTGATTGAAACTAAATTATCAAAATTAAAATGAATATATACATTTTTATATTAATAATTTTAAAAATAAATATTAGTTAAACTTTAAAGTTATTTTTAAATATTTGAAAGGTGGATTTAAAGATGGTTGATTTAATTAACCGAATATTGAACAGTAGACATAATATACGGGAAATAATACAAAATGACGCCAAATCAGCATTTGTTAATCCAATTGCAATTCTTCTTTTAATAGCAATCATCATATTGCCTTCATTATATGGACTAATTAACATTTATGCATGTTGGGATCCTTATGAAAATACAGACCACGTCCAATTTGCAATAGCTAATGAAGATGAAGGAGCAACCTACGAAAATGTGACTATAAATGCTGGTGCCGATTTGGTTGAAATGCTTAAAAATAATACTGATTTTGATTGGGTATTCGTCAGCTCGGATGAACTGCGGCAGGGCGTGCATGATGGAAAATATTATGCGGGGATGATAGTTCCCGCCAATTTTAGTGAATCGATTGTATCCATAACAACGGATGATCCTCATTCAGCCAGATTAGAGTATATTGTTAATGAAAAATATCCTGTAGCGGCCAAATTGTCAGATGCTGCTGCAAAGGCAGTGTACAATAATATCAATGCTGAAATCGTTACTTTTATTAACTTAGCAGCTTATGATAAACTTGGAGAATTGGAATCCGGACTGGCTTCCGGAGCAGCACAAATGTCAAGCGGAGCAGTTCTATTATCTAACGGAGCTGGACAAGTGGGCAGTGGTGCGAGTCAGGTTTCAAGCGGTGCAGCACAATTATCCGATGGTGCAGGCCAATTGGCTGATGGTGCCAATCAATTGGCTGATGGTGCAAGTCAAGTGGCTGGAGGTACCCAACAGGCGTATGATAAAGTAAATACTTATAACGGTGCCGTTCATGAGGTTACTAACTTTGTTAGAGAAAACCACCCTGAATCTGAGCTTATTAATGAATGGATGGATGATGTTGACAATAAAGCAGATAATGTTACAGGAAAAGTTCAGCAGTTGAATGATGGTGCAGGCCAGGTAGCAAGCGGTTCCGCATCTTTAGCAACAAATACCGGCAAGCTTAAAGGAGGCGTAGATGAATTATCTCAAGGATCAATAAGTTTGGCTGCGGGTGCACAATTACTTGCAAATTCTGCTGCCTCAGCATTATTTACCGCATCCAGTTCATTGGCTTCTGCTGCAGGTTCACTGGCTGACGTAACCGGATTGAACGATACTCAGGTAGGAGACTATTTCTATGCACCTGTGAAATTGGACAGACATGCGGAATTTGAAACCAACAATTTCGGTTCCCAAGTTGCAGCATTTTATCTAGTTTTATCAATGTGGGTTGGTGGATTGATTACTACTGTAATTTTATCTGTTGGAACAAGCATCGGTACCCCATATAAACCTCATGAAATGTATTTCGGTAAAATGCTGTTATTCAACATAATGGCAATATTGCAGACTACAGTAACCTTAATCGGAGCATTCTTCCTTGGAATTGATGTTCATAATCCAGTAATGTTCATCTTTTCGTGTTATTTTGTTGCAATAATATTCATGACAATAATATACTCCTTAATATCATTATTCGGAAAGGTGGGAGATGGTATTGCAATAATCTTGCTGGTATTCCAAATATCAGGTACAGGAGGAATATATCCTGTTGAAATCATGCACAAAATCTTTGCAGTAATGTCACCTTATCTGCCGATGACTCATGCAATAAACATAGTGCGTGAATCACAGCTCGGTTTAATCTGGAGCAATTATATCCCTTCATTCATATTCCTATTGGCAGCAGGAGTAATTGTAACTCTGGTATCAATTATTCTAAAACAGAGATTTGACAAACGTACAAAATATTTCGAAGAAAAATTAGAAGAATCCGACATTTTTAACTAAATGTTTGCGATTCCATTTTTTTATTTTTTTAAATCAACATAATTTAAATAACCTTCTATTTTTCGTGATGAATACTTTCACAAAGCCAGAAAATTAAACATGACAAAAAACATTACCATCAATATAATTAAACATCCCAACTAATTAAAGAAAGATTAATCGAAAAATCACCTATCAAAAAAGTAACATGCATATCAAAAAATCAACACATAAAAAAATAGTCATATCTAAAAAAAGAAAAGGTTAAGGAGATTAATCTCCTTTATTCCAGTTTACAATACCATACACAATACATAAAAGTGTGGATAAAATAATTCCAAGATATACTCCCCAAATCCATGGGTCCTCAATTCCTAAAATCATCATTATGCATCACTTCCTTTTGTATCTATGTTTTCAAATGCCTTATCGATTACCTCTTGAGCTGGAGGTTTGGTAAGTAAACTTACGACAATTGTAAATATTGCTGAGACCGGAACTGCTATCAGCATCACATCAATAAACGGCCATGGCGCTGCGGGCAATATTGTCTCAACGCCAAGAAGGAATTTGCATATTCCAAGACCGACTGCAGTCTTTTTGAATACGAACATTAACCAGAACAGACTCACGAATGTTCCGGATAGAATTCCTGCAATAGCTCCAAGCCTTGTGATTCCCTTCCAATAAAGGGCACCTAAGAAAACAGGAAGGAATGCTGCTGCACAGATTTCAAAGAATAAGCTGGTACCTAAAGCAACCACACTTCCAGGAAGGGAAAATGCCATTATCAAAGCTAAAATGATAGCTATCAGAATACCCACTCTTGAAATAGAAACTTCATCCAATCTTCTTTTTGATTTTTCCCTTAATGTTGAATAAATATCTACACCGAATGCAGTTCCTTGAGTGTGAAGCTGTGAAGATATTGTAGACATTGCCGCTGCAATCAATGAAAGCAGGAAAATATATACAAACCATTCGGGAAGAGCCATTGTAATGAATGTCGGAATAATCTTATCGATGTTTCCGCCAACCACATCCACTGCAATCTTACCTAGTGTATCCATGAAATATACATTTGAAAGGGATCCCACGATATATGCAGTGGTCGGCATGATTGCAATGAAAATACCTCCAATCAGAACTGACCTGTTTAATTCCTTATCGGATTTGACTGTCATGAATCTTACAATCAGGGAAGGTTGTGCCAACACTCCAATACCCACACCGATTAAAGTGGATGAAACTAAAGACCACCAGAACGGAGTTCCAAATTCCGGAAATGAAGTCCAACCCGTACCGCCCGTTGCTATCGCATCGGCAGGGTATAGGTTAACCATACCTGAAAGTGCACTGTTTGCAGTGCTTACGCCTCCAAGCAACCAGTATACAAATACAAGCAGGAATACCATTGCAACAACCATGATTGTTCCTTGAAGCGCATCGGTATACATTACTCCACGAATTCCACCAAACAGTACATAAAATGTAATAATTATTGATAAGATTAAAAGTGCAATACTGAAGTCAATCAACAGTGAAGATTCCAAAAATCTTGCAGCCCCAATCAATACAACCGCCGCATAGATAGGCATTGCACAGAAAATAATTAAACCGGAAGCATATTGAATAAACTTACTGTCAAAACGTTTTCCTAAAAACTCAGGGAATGTTAATGATCCTAAAGAGTGACCCATCCTACGAGTTCTTTTTCCCAAGAATACGAATGCTATGAACACACCGATAATAATATTTAAGAATGCGAGCCATAAAACACTCATACCATATTCACCAGCAACTCCTCCAAATCCAACGATAGCTGCTGTCGAAATAAATGTTGCCCCATAACTCATTGCCATAATGAACGGGTGCGTATCTTTCCCAGCAATCATAAAGTCTTCAGAGGAATTAGTTTTCTTATATGCATAATAACCTACAAATACTAACGCAAATATGTAGACTATAAATACAATCGCTAAAATCATTACGTCCATAAATAATTACCTCTAAATATTAAAGAATTAATATTACAATTAAATTTATTAATGAATAAATATATAAATATTAGCATAAATATACATTGATGTACAATAAAGTACATTCAGTATATTTTTAAAATCAATATTAATAATTTACTCCAGTACATATTTTAGTTAAACAAAATTATAAACTTTTATATGAAAAAACAGAAATAACTAAACACATTAAGAAAAAGTATGAAATAGGGATACTATGTTTTGGAATGAAGAAGCAGAATGTATGGAAAAAGAAGAAAAAGAGGCTTTACAGCTTAAAAGGCTTCAGGAAACTGTAAAACTGGCATATGAAAATGTTGAGTTTTACAAAAAAAGATTTGATGAAGCAGGAATAAAACCCGAAGACATTAAAACTTTAAAAGATATTGAAAAAATACCATTTACAACAAAAAGTGATTTGAGAGAAGCTTATCCGTTAGGATTGCTTGCGGTTCCCCGTGAAGAGATTGTAGAAGTTCATGCATCTTCTGGAACAACCGGAAAACCGACTGTAACCGCATACACACAAAATGACTTAGACATATGGGGAGAATGTATTGCGCGCGGACTAAAAATGGCTGGCGCTGAAAAAGAATACATTATCCAAAATGCCTACGGTTATGGCTTGTTCACAGGAGGATTCGGTATTCACCACGGCGGAAATAAGATGGGCGCAATTACAATACCTATTTCAGCAGGAAACACCAAAAGACAGCTCGATACAATGGTAGATTTCCAAAGTGAAATCTTAACCTGTACTCCATCTTATGCAATGTATTTGGGAGAATCAAGAGAAAAGGCAGGAATTCCGCTAGAGGACATCAACTTAAAAATAGGAATTCATGGAGCCGAAATGTGGACTGACGAAATGAGAAAAAGAATCGAATCCTCACTTGGTATCAAAACACATAACATTTATGGATTAACAGAAGTGATGGGTCCAGGCGTTGCTCAAGAATGCGCTCAACAAAACGGAATGCACATTCAGGATGACCACTTCTATCCGGAAATCATCAACTCGCAAACAGGTGAAACCCTGGAATATGGTGAAAAAGGAGAGCTTGTTCTAACATCCCTTACCAAAACTGGAATGCCTATTTTAAGATTCAGAACAAAAGATTTAACTTCACTCATCGGGGAAAAATGTGAATGTGGAAGAACAACCGTTAGAATGACTAGAATCACCGGAAGAAGCGATGATATGCTAAAAATCAAAGGAGTTATGGTATTCCCATCACAAATTGAAAAGGCATTGCTTAAAATCGAGGGCATTAGCCCTAATTACATGATTCATGTAACAAGACCGGATATTTTAGATGAAGTCGAAGTTAAGGTAGAAGCATCAAAAGAGCTGTTCTCAGATGAAATGAAAGAAATGGAAAAAGTAGAAAAACAAATTCAAGCATCAATTAGATCAGAAACCGGTTTGAGAGTGGATGTAACAATATGTGAACCGGAATCCCTACCGAGAAGTGAAGGTAAAGCTGTTCGTGTAATCGATGAAAGGAAATTTGAATAGGTGATAAAATGGCAGTAAAACAAATTTCAATTTTTGTAGAAAACAAAGAAGGAAGAATTAAAAAAGCTATTGACACATTAGCTAAAGAAAACATTAATATTCGTGCTCTTTCAATAGCAGATACTGCAAAATACGGAATATTAAGATTAATTGTCTCAGACAATGAAAAAGCAATTGAAGCACTTGAAAAGGACGGTTTTATTGTAAAAGAAAACGAAGTAATCATTTTAGCTATTCCAGATGAACCTAATGGATTGAATTCCGCATTGTCTATTTTTGAAGAGAAAAAAATTAATTTAGAATATGTGTACGCATTTGTAAGCTCTAAAGTGGATGAAGCCATAGTGGTTATGAAATTTGAAAATATGGAAGATGCTATTGCTGCTTTAAATGAAAGAAATATTAAAATTTTAGATGAAGAAGACATTAAAGATTTATAGAAAAGATTAACCTCTTTTCTACAAATTATTTTTATTTTTAATTTCAATTATTTTTTCTAATGAAACAGAAGTTTTCTCAGCAATTTCTTCGGGTTTATCTCCAGATTTCAACAAATCTAAAATTATTTTCTCAATACCTTGCTCAATACCTTGCTCAATACCTTCATCTTTGCCATCTTTATACTTGTTTTCACCGTATTCATGAATTAAACTCATTCTACCACCCAACAAATCACAAATAATATTTCTTTCTAAAGAATCCTCAACGAATTTATCTGTTGTTAACAACATTATCCCAAATGCCAAGTCTTTTTGAGATATTGTTAAGTCTTTCAATTTGAATAGAATTCTTATGACTCGGTAGATATATTCAACAATATTATTACCTTTATTACTTAATGGAACCAGAGACAACAAAATAATATCTTTACCATTAGGTTTTTTCCTGTTTTTAAGTTTATTTTTTACATTGTTTATAATTTCTTCACCGTTTAAATTATTCAATCCCTCAATTTCATAACTAAATACATTTAATTTATTATATTTATATTGAACAATTTTCGAATTCTCAGCAGTGCTTAAAACCGATAAATTTACTTCCTTATCATTATTTTTGTTTTGGTCAGTGATTGCAACATAAGAATGAGCCCTTCGTGAAAAGTTATCATTAACAACAGTACTTTGAAATTCAAGAATTAGATTTTCATCATCCAATTCTAAAATCAAATCTGGTTTGTAGTTAGTAGGGTCAATATGCCTTAGCTCTTTAGTCCATACCTTTGTCTTTTTGGACTTTTTACCAATTATATCCAAAAGAATACCCGCATCTTCATCAGAAACATTTTTAAAAAGCATGTCTTCTTGAAATTCTGCCATAATAGGACACCTCTTAATATGGTTAATAATCTTTAAAATATAATTTAAAAGGATTTACATTTGATTTAAAACATATTAACTTAAATAATTTGGTTTTTTCAAATAAATATTCCAAAATTAGAGCAATATTGAAAAATAAGAGCAATTTATAAAAATTTTTAAAAAAAAAGTAAAAAAAATTAACTAGAATTCCTTAATCATTCTAGCTATATCTTCTCTGGAATATCCTAAGCGAACGAAAAGAGTTTTAAGAGGTTCATTATCCGGAATAACACCCAATTCCTTCCAATTTTTAAAATCGTTTTTCATTATTCCATTGATTAAAAGTTGAATAGTAATTAAATCATCACTTTTAATAGCAATAAATGCATCTTCATCAGCGAAAACATTATCTGGATCGATTAGGGAAATTTTCCCACTTATCTCTTTTTTAACAATTGCATTTTCTATTTTGTAAGCCATAATACCACAACTCATTATCTATTTAAAAGTTTATTCGAAATACTATTTAAATTTTTAACCTTTGATTGATTTATATCCACTTTCGATAGCTTTTAAATTCATGTCATGGAATTTAGGTTTCAGATTATTTTTCATTGCATCAATGACAGATTCCTTTGACAATGGAAAGTTATCATCTGCAGTAACCGCACCCAATAAAACCATGTTTAAAGCCAAAACGCTTCCTGCTTCAATGGCGAGCTTGGTTCCATCAATTGGAAGAACATGCTTGAAATTTTCCTTCAATATATTAGTTATACTATCAACACTCGGGTAAGCCTTATCGGAAGAAGATGGAATGATAGGTTGAGTATTGTAAACTATTTTAGTTTCGCCGTTTACTTTATCCAATCCCCTTATTGTTTCAATCGGTTCAAAAGAAAGTAACATGTCTGCCCCCTTATTCGGGATGATTGAAGAGTTATATCCTCCAATTTTTAATTCAGTAGAAACAGATCCACCTCTTTGAGACATTCCATGAATTTCACTCATTACCACATCCAAACCTTGGTTCATTGCAGCTTCACCAATGATAGTTGAGGTTTTAATAATTCCTTGACCCCCAACACCACAAATATAAATATTATAATGATTATCCATTTTCTCACTCCCTACCTGCCTGTAAAGCTCCATATTTACAAACCTGAATACATACGTTGCATCCGTCACATTGAGCCTCATCAATTGTAATTTTTCCGTCAATCTTTGAAATTGCAGGACATGCAAGTTCATTTACACATTTATCACAATAATTACAGTTTGATTCAATGAATTTGACAGGAGGCTTTTTAGCCAAGCCTTTAATTAAAGTACATGGCGCTTTTGATATAATTACTGCAGTATCATCTCTTTCAAACGCTTCTTTATAAGTTTTAACAACCTGTTCCAAGTTAAACGGATTGATTACACGCACATAATCGCATCCGCAAGCCAAAGCAAGTTTGCGAATAGAGACTTCAGGAGCGTCATCGCCCATACCATCAACCGGAATGCCCGGGTTTGGCTGACCTCCAGTCATTGCAGTGATTCTGTTATCAAGAACTGTCAGGACAAAATTATGTTTGTTGTGAACGGCATTGATTAAAGGTGAAACACCGCTATGGAAAAATGTTGAATCCCCAATGAAGCTTGCTACCTTCTGGTCAGTGGAAACTGAAAATCCGCATCCGTCACCGACACTGGAACCCATTGACAATAAGTAATCTGCAGCATTGTATGGCGGATTAATCCCTAAAGTATAACATCCGATATCAGATGCAAACACTACATCTTCAGCTTTCAATCCAAGCTCTTCAATAGCCTTGTTTATTCCATAATACATTGCTCTGTGAGGGCATCCCGCACATAAAACAGGTGCTCTTGAAGGGATATCCTCAGACAGTTTTTCCAAGCTTGAGGAATAGGAAGTAAGTTTATCCTCCTTAAAGTTTAAAACTTTATTAAATCCATCTGCGACAACATCTGAATTGAACTCATGATAAAGCGGGAATGTGCCATCCAATTTACCGTGAACGATAACGTCCAAGTTTTTAGCTCCGACAGTGGCCAGAGTATCCCTTTCCATAATCGGGTCAACTTCCTCAACAATGAACACTTCATCCAAATCGCTTAAAAATTCAGCGACCTTTTCGCGTGGAAACGGATATGAAAATCCTAATTTTAAAATGTCTGCATCCAAACCATTGAATTTGACAACGTCATGAGCATAATTATAGGCACTGCTTGAAGCTATTACACCATACTTCTTATCACTTGAAAACTCAATTTCAGTATTTAAATCGCTTTTATTTGTAATCTCTTCGATTTTATGTATCTTATCCCATAACCTAACATGCATGTCACCGGCAAAAGCGGGAACCGGAACAAATTTGGATGGGTCTTTATCGAAATGCCCTCTCTTCCAATGGTTATCGTTGTTTGAAGAGTTATCTTTTATATCTCCAAATTCAACAACTCCTCTCATATGAGATACGCGAGTGGTTGTTCTGACGATTACCGGAAGACCGAATTGCTCAGACAGTTCAAATGCATATTTAACCATATCCTTTACTTCTTGACAATTTGATGGTTCCAAAACAGGAACATTGGCCAATCTTGCATAATTACGTGTGTCCTGTTCATTTTGAGATGAGAAAAGTGAAGGATCATCAGCGGATAGAATAACCATACCTCCTTTAACGCCTGAATATGCAGTTGTCATGAATGAGTCGCTGGCCACATTCATACCCACATGCTTCATAAAAGTAAATGAACGTAAGCCTGATGCGGCAGCAGTAGCTGCAACTTCCATGGCCACCTTTTCATTTGTAGAAAACTCAAAATAAATATTGGCTTCTTTAGCCAGCAGCGATAATACATTTCCAATTTCTGATGAAGGAGTTCCTGGATAAGTGGCTGCAATAGAAACTCCTGCCTCTATTACTCCCCTTACAGCAGCTTCATTACCAAGTAAAAATTGTTTTTCACCTTGAACCCCTGTAACTAATTCTTTTAAATTCATTATATTTTCCTCAAAATAATCATTAATACTAATTATTATATAATAGTTTGATGTATAAATATTATATTATAATATTTTATAAGCTTTTAGAAATTGGAGGGGAATGATGATTAAAGTTTATGTTTCAAGGTTTGACAGTGAAAAAGATGCAGAGCCTCATTTGGAGTGTTATGAAATTGAAAAAACACCTCAAATGAAGGTATTGGATGCGCTTCAAGCCATCAACGAAAAATATGATGCGAATATCAGTTTTAGAAGCTCATGCAGAGCTGGACAATGCGGATCATGCGGAATTCTATTTAAAGGAAATGGAGCTCTCGCATGTCAAAAAGAAATTAAGGACGGAGCAATTATCGAACCGCTTAATTTCCCTGTTATCAAAGACCTTATTGTCGACAAATCAAGTATCGAAGCCAAAGTGAAAGATTTAGAATTATCCCTCCAATGTGACCATGAATGCAGCGAGCTTGATACTTCCATTACAAAAGAAGACACAAAAGATACCAAAAAGGTAAGAAGCTGTATAGAATGTTATTCCTGTCTTTCAACTTGCCCTGTTGTCAATATTGCAACAGAAGAATTCGGCGGACCATACCTTATGAGATACATCAATAAGTTTGAAACTGATCCAAGAGAGAACTTCGACAGGTTAAAAGAGGCCTTGGACGAAGGACTTTACAATTGTACCAGCTGCGGCAAATGTTTAGCTGTTTGTCCTAAAAACATCAACACCTTCGGAGATGCAATTGAAAAAATGAGAGCCCTTGCTGTTGCAAACGGTTCAGGCCCACTTCCAGAACATGTGGCGTTTAAAGAGAATATCTTAAAAACAGGAAGATCCATAAAAACCGATAAAACACCATTTATCGAGGAAGCTGAAAATTATACCGGATCCAAAGTTGCCTTCTTTACTGGATGTATGGTTGATTATAAATTCCCTGAAATTGGACATATGCTGGTAAATGTTTTAAAAGAAAACGGCATTGATGTTGATGTTCCTGAAGGTCAAGTATGTTGCGGTTCTCCGCTTTTGAGAACCGGCCAAACTGACATTGTGCAGGAGCTTGTTGATAAAAACAAAGAAGTCTTTAAAGATTATGACACTGTAATTACAGTCTGTTCAGGCTGCGGATCCACTTTAAAAAATAATCATCCGGAATTCGGTTCCAGATTGCACGTAATGGACATAAGCGAATTTTTAGTGGATAAGCTTGATGAAAGCAAACTAAAAGAAGTTGACATGACCGTTACATATCACGACCCATGTCATTTGGGAAGAGGCCAGGGCATTAAAGATGCTCCGCGTGACATTATTGAAAAGATTCCGGGCATTAAATTTGAAGAAATGAAGTATCCTTGCCAATGCTGCGGAGCTGGTGGAGGAATAAAATCCGGAAAACCTGAAATCGCACTAGACCTGTCCAAATCAAAAGCAGAAATGATTAAGGATACTGGATCCGATGCAGTGGTTACAATCTGTCCGTTTTGTGAACTGAACTTGCAGGATGGTTTGAATGAGATAGGTTGTGGAAATATCAAATCTATGCATTTACTTGAATTATTGACAAAAGCTTATGAATAAATAGATTAGGAGTTGATTGAGATAGGAGATACTGCCGTAAGTGAACAACAGGTTGTGGATACAGCAGCAATGAGTTCACCGAAAAACGAGGAAAAACCCGAAGCAGAAAAAAAATCAACCTCCACAAAAAAATCAAAACCTAAAACTCAATCCAGAGGCACCGGCAGAGTTAAGCTTACAAGAGAACAAGAAGAAAATGAAGTAAATCACTTTAAAGAAAATATATACATTGTTTTTGTTGAGTGCGAGACTCCGGGAAACGTTGGTTTTCTTGCAAGAACAATGGCCAACTTCGGATTGAAAAATTTAATACTTATAAATCCTCCGAAATTGACTAACGAGGCATATTATCAGGCCACACATGGAAAATACATAGTTGAAAATGCAAAAATCTATGGCTCTTTAGATGAATTCTATCAGTCTCAAAGAATTGACTTTAAAGTTGCCTCAACAGGCATGGCCGGAGGAAGTTATAATCTATCAAGAATTCCTGTCACTCCCGACGAGTTAGGAAAACGCTTGAATGCTTCAAATAAAATAGCCATTTTATTTGGACGGGAAGGCAATGGACTTACAAATAAAGAGATTGAAGAATCTGATATTTGCGTTTCCATTCCAACAGACCCCACATATCCAATCATGAACATATCTCATGCAGCCGCAATAATATTCTATGAATTATTCAAGAATAAACACGATTTCAGTGTTATAGGCCTAGAAGAAAGTACTGCTTTGGAAAAGGAATATCTATTAAAGGACATGCATGATTTGATTGAAAGCTTGGATATACCTGACCATAAAAAGAAGAATGGTCTGAAAGCATTTAAAAATATTATTAATAGGGCTTTTATTACAGGTAGGGAAGCACATACCCTGAAAGGGATATTAAGAAGATTGAAAGTGAAAATTGGTGAAGAATGAGAAAAATTAGCTTTGCAGAAATCAGTACATTCATAGTTAACAGAATCTTCAATTGGAGATTTTGGATAGCTGGATTAACAAAAAAATCAAAAGTAGCCAAAAAAGTAATTGATAAACTGCTTTTTGAAAATGATGAGATTGTTGTTGTTCCAAATACCATCAATGTTAACAAGAAAATAGAATCTGCAGGCTCCGAATTCCTGCCTACCGATGTTATTAAAGAAGTGATAAAAAGAACTCCTGACATTGTTATAATGAATACATGTCTTTGCAGAACTTCAAACGATTGTAAGGATTACCCTCATGACATAGGATGCATTTTCCTGGGGCCGACTTCCAAAAAGATTCCAAGAGCAATATGCCATGAAGCAACAGTTGAAGAAGCTTTGGCTCAAGTGGACCAAGCCGATGCTGCAGGTTTAAGCCACATTATTGGGCGCAATAAGATTGATACAGTGTGGATGAATGTTAGACCAGGAAAAGGATTGCTTACAATCTGTCATTGCTGTCCTTGCTGCTGTTTATGGAAAGTTTATCCTAACTTAGACAACGAAATCAGTGATAAGCTAGAAAAATTAGATGGAATTGAAGTCAGATTGCATAAAGATAACTGTAAAAAATGTCGCAAATGTCTTGAAGCATGCATGTTTGATGCCATTTCTATGAAAGATGGCAAAATCCACATTGATGCTGATAACTGTAAAGGCTGCGGACTTTGTGTAAATGCCTGTAAATTTAATGCAATTACAATCGATTATACTGATAAAACTATTAATAACGTGATTAATAGGATTGACAATTTATTTGAAAAAGAATTATAAATAATTTTGCGTGAAAATATGGCAATTTTGAGTGATAAAGATATTAAAGCATACTTGAAAGATGGGAAGATAGTAATCGAACCCATTAAAGATGAAAAACAAATACAGCCATCTTCTGTTGATATGAGATTGGGAGATGAATTTAAAGTATTTAAAGTTATTAGAAAACCTTATATTGACCCGAAAGATGAGGAAGACATAGCCTCCTACATGGAATCAACTATTGTCGAGGAAGGTGAAGCATTTATCATACACCCCAATGAATTTGCACTTGCCACCACATTAGAATATGTTAAATTACCTGATAATCTAGTGGCAAGAGTGGAAGGCCGTTCAAGTATGGGGCGTTTAGGTGTAACAATGCATGTTACCGCAGGTTTTATCGATCCCGGTTTTGAAGGAAAAATTACTTTAGAAATATCTAACATCGGCGCAATGCCTGTTGCGCTTTATCCAGGTCAAAGAGTATGCCAGATTGTATTTGAAACCATGACCACACCTGCAGAAGTGCCATACGGACACCCCGATAGAAATAGTAAATACATGGGTCAAACTCGCCCTGAAAGCAGTAGAGTTAAACTGGACTATGAATTAAAAAAAGATTAGGAGTTAGTGTTTATGAATCATGATAAAATGACAAATATTAGTGCAAAAAGAGGATTTTTATGGCCATCTTTTGAAATTTACTCAGGAGTTTCCGGTTTTACCGATTATGGTCCTCTAGGAGCAAGCTTAAAAAATAACATCATGCAGAAATGGAGAAAACAGTACGTTTCCGGTGAAGGATTTTACGAAATTGAAGGCCCTACCGTAATGCCAAAAGAAGTTCTGAAAGCATCAGGACATGTCGACAACTTTACCGACCCAATGTGTAAATGTGAAAAATGTGGTGAAGTGTTCAGAGCTGACCATATCATTGAAGAAGTGATTGGCGAAGATGTGGAAAGTTTAGAAAACGAAGAGCTAGACCAGATTGTCATTGATAATAATATCGTATGTCCCGAATGTGGCGGAAAATTGTCAAACATCTGGAACTACAATTTAATGTTTAAAACAGAAATTGGAGCAAAAGGAGACAAAGTAGGTTATATGAGACCTGAAACCGCTCAAGGAATCTTCATTTTATTCAAACGTTTGGAAAGATTTTTCAGAGGAAAACTTCCATTCGGAGTGGTTCAACTTGGAAAAGCCTACAGAAACGAAATATCTCCAAGGCAAGGTGTTATCAGACTTAGAGAATTCACACAAGCAGAAGCGGAAATTTTCTTAAACCCTAAAGATAAGACCCATCCAAAATTCGCACAGATTGAAAATGAAATCCTGCGCTTAAATTCACAGGAAGTTCAGGAAAATAATACTGAACCATTAGAAATTACTGCACGTGAAGCTCTGGATAAAGGAATTGTAGCTAATGAAATGCTTATTTATCAATTATACTTAGCACGTAAGTTTTTAACAGAAATTGGAATTCCTGAAGATGCATTGAGATTCAGACAACACCTGGCTGGAGAAATGGCCCACTATGCACTTGACTGTTGGGACGTTGAAGCGAAAACCGACAAATATGGATGGATTGAAATCATCGGAATTGCCGATAGGGGAGATTATGACCTAAGTTCACATTCCGAATTCAGTAATGATGAATTAAATGTATTCGTTGAATACGATGAACCTAAAAAAGTTCAAAAAACCGTTGTCAAACCTAATCTATCCAAATTTGGACCAATATTTAAAGGAGATTCCCCTAAAGTTAAACAAGCAATCGAAGATGCCGACCCTGAAGACATCAAAGCTGCACTTGAAAGTGATGGAAAATTCACTGTTGAACTGGACAAGGTTTATGAAGTAGACAAGGAATTGCTCCTCTTTGAAGATGTTGAAGAGGAAATTACAGGTGAAAAAATCATTCCTCATGTAATTGAGCCTTCATTCGGTATTGACCGTATTCTATATACAGTTTTATTGCATTCATTTACAGAAACTGATGAAAAGGACTACTTTAAATTTGACAAATCAGTAGCCCCCGTACAAGTTGGAGTTTTCCCGCTCGTCAATAAAGAAGGCCCTCGTGAAATCGCTCAGGATTTAACTGAAACCTTGAGAATAGCTGGATTTAAAGTAGAATACGATGCAACTGGAACAATCGGGAAAAGATATGCTAGAGCTGATGAAATCGGCATTCCTCTTGCCGTAACAGTTGACTTTGACAGTCTTGAAGACAAACAAGTAACCGTGAGAGACAGAGACACCGAAAATCAGGAAAGAATTCCGATTGATGAGTTGAATGACTACCTGGAAAAATATTATAAATGAGTTAAAAAACTCATTTATTTAAATTTTTAAAATTTTCAAACAGATTAACCGCCCATTTTAATGAATTGCTATTTTTTGAGATCAATAACCTGTTCTGATCGAAACTGCCATCTTCCTTAAATAATCCCAGAATCATCACTTTATCGGTGACTATCAGCAGGAGATTATCTTCCTTTTTAAAAGAGGATAAATTTTTAATTTCTGACTTTTCTTCGAAAATATGTAAAATCTCTTTGGAAACCATCATTTCAACAGGATTATTGCTTTTAACCAGATTATCCAATTGATTAGTGAAGCTTTCATAATAAAATGGCAAAATGCATTTCACACAGTTAGCTTCCATCAATGCATTTTCAATGTAATTGTAAGTCCTGTATGCATCGATATCCCCTGATTCTATCAGGCTCGCTTGTCCTATCAGATATATCTCAGCAATTGATTGGTTTGGAATCATGTCAACCAAATGCTTATCCAAAATATTGAAAAACTTATTTATCACATCAATGGTTTTATTTAACTCCAAAACATTTTCTATTTGCATCCTCATGGAATTGGTTAAATGATATTTGCTTGATTGTCTGTAAACAAAATTTTCCAATTCCAATTTATGCATGGTGCTTGATACAGAGCTGTAACTTAATCCAGTATCTTCAGTTAAACCTTTCATGCTTTTAGGACCATCATATAGTGTCGCTATAATTTTCAACCTAGACAATGAGTTTGTTACATATTTTAAATCCTTTGAAATAGATTCATAACTTTTTAAATAGTTTTCTTTTTCTTCAACCACAGTAGACCACCTATTAGTATTACTTATTCTATTATTTTTATTACTAAAAATATAAAATCTCTTGAAGTGAACAACCGCAGAAAATAACACTTGCAAAAAGTATAAAAGTAGCTAAACATTTTAGATAATTTTTTAAAATAAGATAAACAAACTAAACATGAAGAAATAAAATTTAACGGGATAAATATGATTGATACACATATACATGCAGATTCAAGAAGTGGTGAAGACTTTAAGGAAATGTATCTTGCAGGAATAAACACTGCAATTACATGCAGTTTCTATCCTTATAAAATAGAACATGAAATGATTCTTTTAAATCATTTAAATAGGATATTGGAGCTGGACACCGCAAGAGCAAACGAATACGGACTTGATTTGAAAGTAGCCTTAGGCATTCATCCTGCAAATTCCAATATAAATCCGGAAATAATCTTTGAAAATCTATACGAATGGATTGAAACTAAACAGATTGTTGCTATTGGCGAAATTGGTCTTGAAGACTTAACTGAAAATGAAATTGCCATCTTCAAAAAGCAATTGGATATTGCCGATGAGACAAAATCAAAAGTGATAATACACACCCCTCGAAAAAACAAAAAAGAGGTTCTAAAAGAGATAATTGAAATAATACCCCAACATTTGGATGAATCTCAAGCAGTTATCGACCACATTAATCCCCACGTTATTGAAGATGCAGTCAATACCGATTGCATGCTGGGCTTAACTGTGCAACCTCAAAAAATGGAAAAGGAAGATGCAATAGCAATTTTGGATGAATACGGGTTTGAAAGATTCTTATTAAACAGTGACATAAGCAACAAAGCATCCGATCCCCTTTCAGTGCCAAAAACCGTGCGTGAACTTGAAAGGTTAGGATATGACAAGAACAATATTAACAAAGTATCCCATGAAAATGGAGAGAAGTTTTTCAGATTAAACACATTTTAAATACTATTAATTACTAAATAATACTATGGAAAACAACAAATTAATTATAGTGGCATTAATTGCAATCATTGCCATTTTACTTATTTTGATTGGAGCTACCGTTTTTCCAACAATGATGAAAGAAAATTGCCAGTTAGAAATAACAAACCCAGAATCTCTAAATGAAGGCGACAATATCACCGTCAAACTATCTGATTCAAAAAATAACCCTATTTCTGATAAAAACATTAAAGTTGTCCTTAAAAGTCCCAATAACACACAGGAATATGTGATTAAAACAGATTCTAACGGAATTGCAACTTTAACATTAACTGAAGAAAACAACGGAACCCATAATCTGACATGCAGTTTTGAAGGTGATGATACATACAATGCGGCTTCCGCTACAAAGGAAATTACTGTAAAAAGTGCCGCCGAAACAACTTCAAGTTCATCAAGTAGTTCTGAAAATTCAATTGAAGCAAACAGGCCTAAAAATGATCCGAATTACAAAGGGTACACACCAAATCATGAAAGTGAAGTTGTTAACGGGTGGAATCCTAGTGAACACGAACAATCTCGCCAGTCCCTGAGTGATGGAAACCAGAGAATTCAATATGATGACGGTTACTTTAGGATTGTTGATTCAAACGGATATGTAATTACTTACGGCTATGGCGGTTAAACCATAGCTTTTTTTATTTTTAAAAACCAATATAAAACCATGATTGAAAAAATACCTATTCCAATTTGTGGTTTAATTCTTGCATTATTATCACTTGGAAATCTTTTAAATGATGTGCATCCTCATTTAAGAGTGATTTGTGCTGCAATAGGTATAATATTAATGATTTCAATAATTTTAAAACTTATTTTATACCCAAAAAATATTAAAGAAGATTTTAAAAATCCGATTATTGCAAGTAATTCAGGTACTTTTTCGATGAGTTTGATGCTTTTATCTACATACCTCCAACCATTCATGCCAAATATTGCATATGGTGTGTGGATATTTGGTGTAGCTTTGCATATTTTACTAATGATTTACTTCACCCATCATTTCATCATACGTAACTTTGATATTTCGACAGTCTATCCAAGCTACTGGATAGTGTTTATCGGAATTACAATGGGAGCAATTACAGCTAATGCACATGGTCTTGATGGACTAGGTTTCATATTCTTTTTAGTCGGATTCATTGCTATGATTATAACCCTGCCTCTTGTAGTATACAGATACTTGAAATATAGTGATATTCCGGATGCAAACAAGCCATTGATATGTATCTTCAATGCAGTCTTAAGCATATTGATTGTGGGATACATCAATTCATATAACCACATATCCCTTGGGTTTTTAGGAATAATGTATTTATTTGCATGCATATTCTACATATTTGCACTAGCTAAATTCATAGAATATAGAAACTTAGACTTTTATCCAAGCTTTTCAGCATTTACATTTCCATTTGTAATAAGCACACTTGCAACAAAAGGAGTGATTTCAAAAATAGGATCAAAGATCATTTTAAATGGTGTTTTAAGCATTGAAACTGTCATAGCTACAGCTATTGTATTGTATGTTCTAACAAAATATATAAAATTTTTAAGTAGAAATGAATCTACTTAACTTTTATTGATTAATCTAACTTTATTAGGAGAGATGATAATCAGATTCTTTTCTTCAGAGCGTGCAAGCAATAAAGCTTGAGCACCGTATTTTGCCCTCATCTGTTTAATTTTTTCTCCAGCCAATTTGAAGTTAGCGGGACTATCCTTTTCTAAGAAAGATAAATCCAATATCACAGGATTTCTCTCTTCAACAATTTGGTCAATAACATAGTTAACGTCATCGATTGATTTCGGCCTAATGAGAACAATCTCATAATATGACTGTTCAGGAGTGATTACATAATCATCATAATCATCTTGAATCGGAGTAGGTCTTGGCATTTGCTCAGAACTTTGAGTAGGATTAGGATTAAAAGTAGGATTAGTATTGTAGGTAGGATTAGGATTTTGAGTAGGTCTGGAAGATTGGGAATCATCTTGTTGTATCATTCCTCGCAAATTGCTGACTCCAGCCTTCACATCATTAGTCAACTCATCCAATATTTCATAAAAGCTTGACTCATCATTTGTCTTATCGTTACTTGTATTTGTTTCTTCGAAGCCTAAACTTCTTTTTAATGTGTCCATAAAGCTCATTTAAATTACTCCTCTAAATATTCAATAATAGCATCCAACAGTTTAGCTGCTCCATTATTATAAACATCTTCAACAGGCAATCCAAATTCAGATTCGAAAGATTCAATTGTCATATCGTCGTCAGCATTTTTAAGATTGATAGATAAACCAACAACTTTTGTAGGTTCAACAGCCTCAATAGCTTTAATTTCTTCTTCGATGCCTTTTGGTTCTCTGTAAGGGTGATTTGGTCTGTGTCCAACAATAACCGCATCAGGAGCGGCACCAATTAAAATAGCTGCAGACAATCCTCTTGGGTGAGGATTTCCATCTTCAGTTAAGCTAGACTGACCTTCAATAAAAATAATATCAGGGTTTTTTGTTTCTTCCACGTATTTAATAGCAGATAATACGGCTGCCGGAACATCCATTGCGGATAAACTTCCAGCCCTAAAATTAAAATCAGTCGGTTCTTCCAATCCCATTTCATCAGTTGAAATTATTGCAGGGGTCAAATCTCTTTCCATACAGGCCAGGCCTAATTTTTTTGTTGTGGTTCTTTTACCGCATTCCTGGGAAGTTCCTCCAACGAAAATTACAGGAGCTTTAGGAACATAAGATATTTTCGGCAAAACTTCGCAAGATTTTTCAGGAGCTATGCCAGCTATCATTTCAACAACGTCCAATCTAGGGCCAATTTCTTTTATTACAACATTTTTTGAGTCTGCAAATTTCTTTAGAGACAAGTTTTCACTTATTGACAATGATCTAAATGAAGTAACAACATTCAATCCAGCATCAATAGCTTGGACCGCATATTTTAGCGCAGCACCTTCAGCGCCAATCGGCAGCATTATGACAAGAGATTTTGCTTCAGGCGCATCTTTTAAACATTCCTCAAGACTGCCTGTAACTTTATATTTACAAAACTCTTTTCCTTGTTTGTTAACATTATCATCAATGAATCCTATAGCTTCAACACCTTCAAGGTTGGAGAATTTTTCTCCACCGCCGCCACAACCAACTACAATGAATGGATTTAACTCTTGAATCTCTTTAACTGATTTTATTGAATACAACAATTTCACCCCTATAACTTATAATTTATAATTATCCCTGTAATTTATTATCCTACCATTTTTGAAAAAAATCATAAAAATAATATTATATTATTAAATATAATTTTTCATATTAATAAATGTAAATGTTTAAAGACTAATAATTAATAAATATAATATTAATTAAAAAAAATTAAAAGGAGAATCAAGCATGAGAAAACCCTATGTTATATTGATAGGAAGTGCATCCGGAATTGGAAAATCAACAATAGCCGCAGAACTTGCCAAACAACTCAACATTAAACATTTAATTGAAAGTGACTTCATTAGAGCTGTTGTCCGAGGAATTATTGGTAAGGAATATGCGCCAGCACTCCATAGCTCATCCTATGATGCCTATAAACATCTGAGAAACAAAAATCGATATGAAGATTATGCTGATTTGGTTTCAGCAGGGTTTGATGAACATGCATCCTATGTAATTCCGGCTTTGGAAAAAATAATTCAGCGAGCCATAACCGACTATGACGATATCGTTATTGAAGGGGTTCACCTAGTTCCGGGATTAATCGATATTGAACAGTTCAGAGAATATGCAAACATCTACTTCTTTGTTTTAAGTTCAGATGAGGAATCCCACAAAGAAAGATTTGTCAAAAGGGCCATTCAAATTCAACGTGGCGGAAAACAGCTTGATTTCTTTAAAGAGAATAGGATTATCCATGACCACTTATTAAGGCAAGCTGAAAAAAATGATGTGGAAATCGTAAAAGCCGAAACCATTGAAAAGACTCTGGATAAGATTTTATCAATTATCAATAAGGCTTGCAGCACAATTAAGTTAACTAATTCTGTTGAAGAGCTTGAGGATGTGATAAACATCATCATTAAGCAAAACAACGGATCACTTGAAAAAGTGACATACAATATTCCTGGCTTTAAGGAGCCGCTGGTTCGAAACATTAACGTTTCAGATGTGAACTCCGCCGAAAAATTTATAAGAAATATCAATGAAAGTGAAGACAAAAAGGAATACCTGAATAAATTATATGGCCTGTCAGATTACAGGAATACAACAATCTGTGCTTCAAACCAGGAAAAATTGGATAAGATTATAACTGAATTAAAAGATAAAGGATATGTTTTAAATGAATGATGAAACTCTTACTGAAATGATTATTAAATGCCCAGCATGCGGAATTGAAGGTGTCGCCAAATCCATAATGAAGGAAATCGAAATTCCCCATTTTGGAAATGTATTAGAGACAAGCATACAATGCCCATCATGCGGATTTAAACATAATGACATTATAGCACTTGAACAGAACGACCCTGCAAAATATGTTCTTGAAATAAATAGAAACAACTTGTCCATCCGTGTTGTTAGATCACAATCCGCAACCGTTTCAATCCCCGAAATCGGTGTTAAAGTGGAACCAGGTCCAAAATCAGAAGGTTATGTAACCAATGTGGAAGGCATGCTGACACGATTTGAAGACGCTGTAAAAAAAGCGTTGAATCTGTTTGATGATGTTGAATCACAAACTAATGCTAAAAAAACTTTAGATGAAATTCATGAGCTAAAAAAAGGAAACGGAACTGCTACATTAATAATTTTGGATCCATTCGGACAAAGCAATATCGTTAGTGAAAAAGCAGAAATTCTGGAAATTCCAGAAGAGGAATTAAAAAATTTAAAAACAGGTTTTACACATATTGAAGATAATTAGAAGGAAGAATTATTCTCCTTCCTCTTCATCATCAAGACTTGCTGAGAAATTGGTGAAAGTATCTTCTTCAACAACATCTTTTAATTTTAAGGTTTTTTGAACATCCATAGCTAATGCATTACAATCAGCTTTAATAGCTTCTAAATGTAATAAAATTCTTTCTTTTTCTTGATTAATCCTTTCGATGTTAGTGTATGGGTAAGTGGATTCCTTAAGCATTTCGTATTCTATTGTAGTGTAAGGATAATCATTCAATTGTTTACATACATTTTTTAAAACATCACCTAAAAATTTGTTCATTTCGACTTTTACTCTTTCCCTAATCATTTTGTCATCGTCTAGATTTTCTTTCATCAAACGAACAACTTCAGCCTTAGCGAAAGGTAACTTTTCATCATCTTCGTCTACGATTTCTTCTTCATCAAAAATTTCATCTTCAGGCATAATAACATCTCATTCGATTTTTTAATAATATTGACCATACCTGCAATCTTTTAGAAAAAATTGGCGGTACATCAATATCTAAGTAAACATTTATTGAAAGTTATATATAAATGTATTGATTTAATTAGAGAATTGAAGCAGTATTCGAGTAGTTTTCATGCCAACATATAAAATAATCAATCGGAAAATTAATAATTTTGATACTTGTAAAATTTTGAAAAATCGTTTTAAAAAATAAAAAATAGTAGCATTGAAGCTACTTTAAATTATCTTTTCTTTGAGAAATTGCGACCCAAAAATATCATCAAGAACACTATTGAAATCAGCAAAACTGCAAACGGATTGGCAGTAATGTGATTTTCATCAATTAAAACATCAAGTGCAGATGAATTTGGAGTTGAATTTGCTTTATCTAGATGTTTTTCGGGAATTTCATCATTTTCACTGACATTGACCAAAACTTCATCCTGATTGTTATCGCTGTCATAATCAAATGTATCGCTTATTGCAACAACCATGTTTTTGGCAATGTCCGCACCTGCAGCCATTGCTTTTATGTAGAGTTCGGCATGCTCCCCATTATCCAGACAATCGATATTCCATACCTGGTTTGAATCATCATAACTTCCTTTTGAAGCCCTTGCTGATTTAAAAGTCAATGATTTATCCGGAATTTCATTAACTTTAACGTTTCTGGCTTCATCAGGTCCGTTATTGACAATTTTAATGGAATAATCTACAATATCACCAACTTTATAATAATATTTTGAGACCGTTTTTGTTATTGACAAATCGCAGGCCGGTGGAACATCAATCTCTTCAACATCCCTATTGTTAACCGGATTTGGATCATGTTCATCACCTGAAATTATAGCAATATTTTCAAAAACACCAGTGGATATCACTTTGCAAATAATATCTAACTGTTTAACTTCATTTAAGGCCAAATCACCAATATGCCAGGTACCATCAGCAGTTATGTTGTCGCTTGAGCTGACGAATTCAACACCGTTAGGCATTATGTCCCTGACAGTGACATTTGTTGCATCATTAGGACCGTTATTGCGAGCGATGATGCTCCATTTGATTAAATCACCGTAATTAGGATTTGAATTATTGACAATTTTTTCAACTGACAAATCAGTCACTGGACTAACATTGATTTTTTCACTAGCTTTATTGTTGGATTCATTCCGGTCAACCTGTGAACATCTGGCTATTGCCTCATTTAGAATCTCACCCAATTTATTCACACTGCAAGTGATATTAATGTATGCAATATCACCATTATCCAATCTAGGAATGCTCCATTTGTTATTCTTGAATGTTCCGACAGTACTTGAATAACCCCTTAAAATTAAACCGCTATCCAACACATCAGAAACTACAACATTGGTAGCCCTATCCGGACCGTTGTTTCTAATGGATATAAACCATGTGATATTATCTCCGAAATAAGGTGTTTTATCGGATACCTGTTTGGTTACCTCCAAGTCAACGGTTGATGGGACTTTGATTGATTCATTATCCTTGTTGTTGGATTTGTTTAAGTCAACTTCATCAGCAGAAATTGAAGCGAAATTGGTAATTGTACCTGTCTTATTGACTTTACAAGTGATTTCCAATATTTGCTCTTCACCATTTTCCAAACAACACAATCCCCAGACGCCGTTATCATAAAGACCTTTGCTTAGAGTAACATTCATCACTATCAATCCATCAGGCAAAACATCATCTACAAAAACGGATGTGGCCTTATCGGGACCATTGTTTTTAGCGATTACTGTCCATTTAATGATATCACCATATTTTGGTTTTGAATTATTGACCAATTTGGATACACTTACATCGGCTGTTTTTGAAACGTTTATATAGGAATCATCCTTATTGTTGGATAAATCAGGATCGAATTTGCTTCCGTTTACAGAAACATTATTCTGAGTGAAACCGGTAGCAACTACACGAGTAATGATATTTAACCGGACAGATGCATTAGGAATTAAGTTGCCTATTGTCCATCTGCCGTTAGCACGGTTATATTTTCCACGGCCATCATCACTAACCCAAGCCAGTGAATCCGGAAGTAAATCGGAAACTACAACACCACTTGCTTCATCAGGCCCATTGTTTCGAACAGTGATAGTCCAACATATTTCCTCACCGTAATTAGGATTGGTAACATTCACTGTTTTTATAACTTCCAAATCAGCAGCAGAATTAATGAAAACTGACGCTTCATCCCTATTGTTGGATTTATCAGGGTCATATTGCTTTCCACTGACATTAGCTACATTAGTGAATAATCCTGTTTTGTTGACTTTGCAAATAAATTCATAGGTCAAATTTTCACCAATTCCTAAAGATCCTACATTAATGACCCCATTTGAGTATGATCCCCTTGGTAAAATTGAGCGAACCAAAATAAGTCCATCAGGCAATTTATCGGATACTTTAACACCATATGCATTGCTCGGACCGTTATTGGAAATAACTATTTTCCAAGTGATTTCATCACCGAAATTAGCAGATGAAACATTTATTGACTTTTCAATAACCAGATCTGCAGAGTTATTGACTTTAATACTGCAAGAGTCCTTATTATTTGATTCATTCCTGTCACGTTCATCTCCTTTAACGGAAACATCGTTTTTAATGGTTCCAGTTCCATTTACCTGGCAGAATATGTCCAATGTGACTTCTTCATTAACATCTAAAGTTCCAATGACCCATTTTCCAGTATTTTTATTGTAATTTGCACTGTTATCAATGTAAATCATAGATTTTGGAAGGATATCAGTCATTACAACATTATGCGCCGGGTCAGGACCATTATTTCGAACGACGATTGTCCATTTAATATAGTCACGATAATTCGGATTAGAATTGTTAACTGATTTAACGACTTCCAAATCACAGGTTTTCGGAACAGTGATTGACGCTTCATCCCTATTGTTGGATTTATCAGGATCGTATTGCTTTCCACTGACATTAGCTACATTAGTGAATAATCCTGTTTTGTTAATTTTGCAAATAAATTCATAGGTCAAATTTTCACCAATTCCTAAAGACCCTACATTAATGACCCCATTTGAGTATGTTCCCCTTGGTAAAATTGGGCGAACAAGAATTAGTCCATCAGGCAATACATCAGATACTTTAACACCATATGCATTGCTTGGACCGTTATTGGAAATAACTATTTTCCAAGTGATTTCATCACCGAAATTAGCAGATGAGACATTTATTGACTTTTCAATAGCCAAATCTGCAGAGTTATTGACTTTTATACTGCAGGAGTCATAATTATTTGATTCATTCCTGTCACGTTCATCTCCTTTAACGGAAACGTCATTTTTGATGGTTCCTGTTGCATTTACCTGGCAGAATATGTCCAATGTGACTTCTTCATTAACACCTAAAGTCCCAATGACCCATTTTCCATTATTTTTATTGTAATTTGCACTGTTGCTAATGTAAATCATAGATTTTGGAAGGATATCAGTCATTACAACATTATGTGCCGGATCAGGACCATTATTCCGAACGACAATTGTCCATTTAATATAGTCGCGATAACTTGGATTAGAATTGTTGACTAATTTAACGACTTCCAAATCACAGGTTTTCGGAACTGTAATCGATGCCTCATCATGGTTGTTAGACAAATTTACATCAAATTCATTGGAGGTGACATTTGCTTCATTAACTATATCACCGGTTTTATTGATTCTGGCATAGATATTGACAATTATAGTCTGATTGACTTCAACATCCCCAATATACAAACTGCCTGTCTGATGATTATATGAACCGTTACTATCATCATTAATATAAACCAATCCGATAGGAAGAATATCATGAACTGTGACATTTGTTGCTTTGTTAGGACCATGGTTTGTAATATTCAATGTCCATACAACGACATCATCATAGTTGTAAGATTCTGAAGCGGACAATTTTCTAACCTGACTGTCAATTTTTGGAATAACATTGAATGTTGTAGTGTTAATAATAGCTTTGTAGTAGGTATCTTCTGTATGTCTTGCAGTCACATAATATTTTCCCGGCTGCAAACCATCCAATTCGTCTGAAACCTCACCAAGATAGTTGGAAGTTAATGTTTCATTATAAATTAAAAGACCATCCTCCCTTTCGACAGTGAGTAAGATTTTCATGTTATATTCACGGTCATCCTGATATAACCTGCCATTATTTGTGGCACCATCTAAAGGGGATTCGCCGTCAATTGACAAATGGGAATAATCCGCAGCATTGTAGATTGCATTTGAAACCGCAAGATTATTATATCTGGCAATGTTGTTTCCACCATGAATGACAGATTTTAACTCTTCTGTTTGTCCATAGAAGATGTCATTTGCATAAATCGGCAATAAATAAACCCAAGCCTGATTTTCAAATAATGTATTATTATTTAGGATTAATTCATTTCCATATTTGTCATAATAAATTGCACTGCCGTTTCTGGCAGTATTATAATAGAACTCTGAATTACACACATTAGCTTTGGTACTGTTTATATAAATTGCACCACCTAATCCGTCGTTTAATTTATTATAATCCGGGCGAGCCTCATTAGAGATAAATAATGAATTATCTACAAGAGTATTTTCCCCTTTGGAATAAATTGCTCCGCCATCCACTTCAGCAAGATTCAAAGTAAAATTTGAATTGTGGATTTCAACATTTTGTGCTTCAATATTTAAAGCACCACCATAAACATCCGCATAATTATCATAGAAAGTAGAATTGAAAATATTTATATTCACACCTGCTACCTGAATAGCTCCTCCTTTAGGGGCAATATTGCATTCAAAATAACAGTTAACTATTTCAAAATCCATAATATCATATTGATATCCTGTGGAAACCGCACCTCCATACAGCTTATTTGCATAGTTATCCCTAAAAGTACAGTTCTCAAGTTTACCGGATGCATGGAATGTTAAAGCTCCGCCTTGGTCAGCATGGTTATTGGTGAATACGCAATTCACATATTCTACTCCATTACGAACACAACCTGCACCGCCATGGGAATTTCTATTGATGCTGATTGCATAATTATTGTTGAAAGTACAATTATAAACTAAAGCTTTATAGTTATTTACATCCAAACCAATCTGTATTGCACCGCCATATACTGAACCACTGCCTTTAACCCAATTTGAGTCAAAAAGACAATTAATTACTTTCGAATTCATTCCGTAAACTCCAACGGCACCTGCTGTGGAGAAGTTTTGAAGACTTTTGAAGTATCCCGAATTGTTCCTGAATTCGCAATTCTGAATTGTTAAATTTTCAGCAGTGTATAAGTCATATAATGATGATAATACGCCACCGTGATTGGCATGATTATTCTCGAAAATACAATTGTCAACAATGACATTTTTCGTCAATATATAAACTGCCGATCCAACATCCCCTTCAGCATGTATAAATCTTAAATTGGATATTACACTTCCATGGGCATCACCCGTAATGTTAAAAATACTGGATACATCTTCACCATCCAAAGTCGCAGAAGATGCGGATGTGATTGTTAGCCTTTTATCAATATTTATTGTTGATTCATTTCCATTTGCACTATAATCACCAGTTAAATATATTGTATCTCCAGCCCGTGCATTATTTATTACATTTTGAATATCCTGAAATGTTCTTCCATTAACAGAATAATCTGTAGCCAAAATATTCCCACTACTCTTATCTACCTCCAGAATTTCATTTGCTTGAGAATTTCCTAGTTTATCTTTAATATCCAATTCCATTATTGGCCCATTGCCTTTTTCATTTAACTCTGCCGCATAAGAATCTTCAATATTTAATCCAACTGCTGCAAATATTAAACAAATAAATAGCATGGAAATAATGAAATTTTTGCTAATTGCTATCTTTTGAGTTTTATTTAACATTTAATCACCTTTTGAGGACGATGATAACCACTATTAATTAGCAAAAGCTATTAACTAGCAATTAAACTTTTTACTTTAGTTAAAACTTTAAAAAGAATAGATTATAATTATAAAATTTAAAAAATAACTTTCGAATCATCAGAAATGCTATTTTTTAGCCTTCTACCACAAGATATTTTTAACAAATACTGCACAAATTCGTAGGTTATTTTAATTTTACAACATAAACTAAACTTTCTTAAATTCTTGCTAAATTTAACTTAAAATAAAAGATAACCTTTTTAAATCCTCAAAATCAGTATTTAGCCTCAATTTATTTAAATTTTTTCTTATATATAACTAAAATTTAATATTATCAAAAAATATTCTATTTAAAAATAAAATTAATTAATTGAAATGAATAAAATATTTTAATCATGAAATAATAAAGTAATATTAATAAAAGTTAAGGTAAGATATATGAAAAAACAAATTGCGATACTAATTATGGCATTATTAATAATTGCACCAGTTATCCAGGATGTATCTGCAACCAAAACTGTTTTCATTACAACAGACAATATTGTAGACCATGATTTTGATGTGAATTTATTAAATTCCATTAAAAAATATATACAGGAAATTAGCGGAGGGGAACTTCAAGTCATCATCGATAATCAGGCCCCTGCACCTGGAGAAGGTTCACGGTCAATGCAGGTAACAAGTGATGTGAGCATAAATTTGGCGGCAGCTGATGCTGGAAACTTCCAATTATTAAGTAATTATAGTACAAATAATGATAAACAGATTATTTTTGTTAATATAGGTGATTATGATTTAGACAATCATTCAGACTATCTTAGAAGAGCATGGGACGACAATTATTCCAATGAAAGTCTGGCAGGTTTACGCGCGCCAGGAACATTCCTGAAAAATGCGGGAATATATTACATCCAGCCTGCAAAGGAATATCCCGACAACTACCATGATGGCATTTTAAGCCACTACGATGATGAAATGTGTAAAAATATTGCTCAGGAAATTGTTGATATCATTAATACCCATGGAAACGATACAAGAGTATATAGTGATGAGTTAGTTGTTAAAAATCACATTTCTCCAGAAGGAATGGCAAATGCAAGTAAAGCTCTAATAAACAGCAATGATACTGAATTTACCGGAAAATACGGTGCTTACACCGGTCCCGAATTATTATACCAAACAAGCGCATATCTAAATGGTGATGGAATTGACATTCCAAAGAAATATGGCGAACCTGAAGATCCTATGGGCATTTCATTTATGACAAGAGATTCTTATTCAATTTATGATTATTTCAAAATGGCTGGAATTGTTAAAGAGTATATGGATGAGAACGGACGTGCGCCGGATTCAATTGAATATGAAGGAGCTCATATCGGATATTATGATTTATTGTACAACTTTGCAAAAATAACTCAAAACCATACTGATGCCAAACATATGAACTTTGAAAATGAATATCATTTCGATAAGGTGAATGACTCAGTATTACTGCACGTATTCCCATTTGTTTTAATATTTTTCGTATTATTTGTTGCATATTGGGGATATAAGAAAATAAAAAGATTTTAAGTATTTTAAATAATGTATTGTTTACTATTTAACTGAATAGATATGGAAGGAAAATTATGAAGAGATATATTTCAGAATTAATAGGAACTATGGTTTTAGTTCTATTCGGATGCGGAAGTGCTGCAATAGCCGGTGCGGCCTTAGGCAACCTCGGCATTGCAATGGCCTTCGGCTTATCAATTGTGGCAATGGCTTATGTAATTGGTGACATCTCAGGATGCCACATCAATCCGGCTGTTTCAATAGGCATGTGGATTGATGGGAGAATGGAAGAAAAAGACTTAATAATGTACATCATATTCCAATGCATCGGTGCAATTATAGGTATTGCATTGCTTGTAGCAATCATCAACTCTGCTCCTGATCTTGGCGGATACTTGGCAACAGGATTAGGTCAAAACGGATTTGGATCTGCATCAAGTGTTGGCCTTGATGTTGTAGGTGCAATAATTGTAGAAATTATCTTAACTTTTGTATTTGTATTCACCGTTCTAGGAGTTACCAAAAAAACAGAAAATGCAACAATCGCAGGAATTGTAATCGGTTTAACTTTAGCATTCGTACACATAATGGGAATCCCATTAACCGGTACTTCAGTTAACCCTGCTCGTAGTTTAGCACCTGCATTATTCATGGGAGGACAAGCCCTCCAACAAGTTTGGGTATTTATATTGGCCCCAATCGTCGGTGCTGTAATTGCAGGTTTATTGTTCAAAGCTTTAGCTTCAGAGGATATTTAAATCCTCTAACTTTTTTTATTTTTAAATTTTAATGCTTCCAACGTAATTATAACCTCTAATATCTTCAAAATCGTCATTTATTTCAAATTCAAATGTTTTCTCATTGGCAACATACATATGGGCTAAACTGATTCCAATATCAATCGGATTCCATTTTTTAAGAATTTGGCGCTTAATGATGTTTTGTTTTATTTGATAAACATCAAATCCGTCGCTAGAATGTTTATAAAACCAAGGCTGTGAATTAATAGCTGAAGGCGCAAGCTGTGCCGGTTTTAATCTATCATCTTCAAAATCACTAATGTTTGCCAGACTTTTTCTTTTAAACTTGGATATGTCCCTTGTTAAATCATTAGATTTTCCAAAAGCGATTGCAATTATAAATTCAGGGTCTTTATTTTTAACTGAAGCCATACCAACCCAACAACTGCCAATACCCCTGCTTTGTAAAAAAAGAGAAACTTGCTGAAAAATAAACCCAATATTTTCAAGATAATTTTCTTTTTTCTCACTATATAATGCCAGATAGTAAGGTGCACTCCAACGGGTTTTTAAATTTAATCTATCTTTTGTTAAAATCTCATATCTATAATTTATACCATCATTTAAAGACTTTGCATTTGAAATGAATTCATGAACTGGAGTCATATCCATCGTATCCTCAACATACTTGCGACAAGATTTTCTAACATATATCTGATTAGCCAAATTCATTGAAAACCACCATATGAATACTAGATTTATTTTTCGATTATATAAAATATAAATAATATTGAAAGGATATTTATATATAAGGTGAATATATGAAAATTGTTGTAGCAATTGGAGGATCAATTTTATTGAAAGAATATGACTGTAAAAAATTCCAAGAATACAGTGCCATCTTAAAAGATTTATCCAAAGAACATGATTTGTTTGTTGTAATCGGCGGCGGAAAACCAGCAAGAGAATACATTGGAGTAGTACGTGACTTGGGCGCTGGAGAGGCACAATGCGACGATATTGGAATTGAAGTTACAAGAATCAATGCAAAATTAATGTTGTCTGCTCTTGGTGATACAGCATATCAAAGGGTCCCTCATAATTTCCAGGAAGCTTTAGAATTCTCAGCCAGTGGAAAAATAATAGTTATGGGAGGAACTGAACCTGCACACAGTACTGATGCCGTTTCAGCGATTCTCGCAGAATATATCAATGCTGATAAATTAATCAACTTGACTTCCGTTGACGGAATGTATACAAAAGACCCTAACAAATTTGAAGATGCTGAACTTGTCCCTGAAATCACAGCGACTGATTTGCTTGACTTTTTAAGCGGTAAGGATGTCAAAGCCGGAACCTATGAATTCTTTGACACAACAGCAGTTCAAATGATAAAAAGATCCAACTTGGAAACTGTTATAACTAACGGTTTTGAACCTGAAAACCTAATTAAAGCCGTCAATGGCGAAAAAATAGGTACTAAAATCATAAACGAATAGGTGGTTTGGTGGATAATCTCATCGATATCGGTTTAAACCTAATGCACAAATCATTTAGAAAGGACCGAGTAGAAATTATCGAAGAAGCGAAAAAAGTTGGAGTCAATCAATTCATCATCACAGGAACCAATGTGCATTCAAGCCAAATGGCAGCGGAATATGCATCAAAATATCCCGAAACACTATTTTCAACATCAGGAGTGCATCCCCATGATGCAAAGACATGCAATGGCCATACCATTAATGAATTGGAAAAAATGTCTAAAAACGGCTCCGTGGTAGCAATTGGAGAATGTGGTCTTGACTATAACCGAAACTTTTCACCGCAGGATTTGCAAAGAAAATGGTTTGAAGCACAGGTAGAACTTGCACAAAGACTAGATATGCCGTTGTTTTTGCATGAAAGGGAAGCACACAAAGATTTGTACAACATACTTGAAAAATATGATGTAGGCGAGAAATCCGTTGTCCATTGCTTTACCGGAACCAAAAGTGAAGCTGAAAATTATGTTGATTTAGGATGTTACATTGGAGTTACCGGATGGATTTGTGATATGAAAAGAGGAAGAGACTTGCAAGAAGCTGTGAGTGCGATTCCGCCCGAAAAATTAATGATTGAAACTGATGCACCATTCTTGATACCAAAAAACTTTGATGTAAAACCTAAAAAAAATAGGAACGAACCGAAATATTTACCTCATATCCTCGAAACAATTGCACTCTGCATGGGTCTTGATAAGGAAGAACTTGCAGTTCAGGTTACTAAAAATACTAAAGAATTTTTTAAAATATAGGAGATGAAAAAATGGCAGTAGAACCTCACAAACATTGCCCAATATGTGGAACCCCAATACCTTTAAACGAACTTGTATGCTCACCAGATTGCCAAAAAGTCTGGGATGCAAGATTAGCACAAACTAAAAGAACCAGATTAATATTATATGTGGTTATAGCAATATTCCTAATTATCTGGGCAATAATGACTTTTATGAAATAGTGATATTAATGATTCTAACCTCATCAAATACCTTGGCTGATAAAAAGATAATCGATTATAAAGGATTGGTTACCGGAGAGTCACTCATCGGCGCCAATATCTACAAAGATTTATTTTCAGGAGTTCGTGATGTTGTAGGCGGAAGAACCTCCAAATATGAAGAAGAGCTTAAAAAAGCAAGAGACATTGCTTTAGAGAGTATGGAAGAAAAAGCTGAAGCTTTAGGTGCAAATGCAATTATCGGACTTAAAATATCTTATGACAATCTTGGCGGCACTATGGGAAATACAATCCTTGTAACGGCTTATGGTACTGCCGTTCATTTTGAATAACATGAAAATTAGAAATACTGAAATTGACATCAGACATGCTCTGAGAGTACTTTTCTGTATCGGCGCAGGTACTGCAATAGGACTTTTAGTTTATGGTATTTTTTTATATTTCCATATCGACATTTTCGGTTGGAATCTAGGTTTGATTTTCGCCCCATTGGCTGCAGGTTATGTTGAAACTGTTCTTGCAAATAGGATTATCGGTGAAAATACAGGTGCAATAAGTGCATTCATTCTTTTTATAGATACAACATTTTACAGTTTTATCCTAAAAAATCCAACATTAGGAGTTAATTTAATAACTGCCGGATCAATAATTGTTATCTTACAAGCGGCATTTCCAACATTGATAAACTATATTCTTCTAGTTGTACTTGGAGGAATTTTTTCAAATTTCCTAAAAGGCTTGAAAAACTTTGTTAAAAAAATTGAAGATGCATATGCAAACCGACACCTGTTTTTTTGGGACAGTCCTCCTGAAAAAATCGAAGATGAAGAAATAACTTTATTTGACGAAGTTGAAAGTAACAATAAACTGAATAGCCTTGATTTTTACTTTATAACCAGTACAGATATAGTCGATAGAAAACATGAAATTATTGGAGTTTTCCAAAGTCAGGTGATTTTAAAAAGGGATACACATTTGGTTCATGCGGACATTGGAGAATTTGAGCTTAAAACACTAAATTATATTAAACAGGGAAAAGACGAATGTTTAATAAAACTATCTGAAAAGATTAAATCCCATGGTGGAAACGGGATTCTGAATTTGGAAATTCATTATAGCCTTGTTGGACTTGGTGGAGATGACTTCCATATAAGCGCTACTGGAATCGGACTTTATATCCCTTAAAAAATTCTGAACTGAATTAAGGTAGAATACCCAACATCTTTAATGCCATGTACACCACTAAAACAGAAAATACTATTTTTAATTTCTTTTGAGGAACTTTATGAGCCATTTTAGCTCCAAATGATGCGAACGGTACTGAAAAACAAGCTATCAAAATAAAATTAATAATGCTTACATATCCAATTGAATATGGGAATGTGCTAACGCCCCAACCGGATACTATATATGACAAAAATCCTCCGATGGCAGTTAGACTAATGAATATTGAGGATGTTCCAATAGCTTCTATTAATGAAAAACCTAAAAGCGCTGTTAAAATAACTATTAGGAATACTCCGCCTCCGATGCCTAAAAGACCAGATGCGAATCCAACCAAAATTCCGATGACAGCACAGGAAATCAGATTGAATGGAATTTTTGCTTCTTCCCTTTCCTTGTTCAAATCAACAATATTCTTAATTGCAACAAATAACAGCAAACACCCGAATATTATTTCCAAAGTTCGTGACGGAAGTCCTGAAGCTACAAAACCTCCAACAGCACCACCAACTATTCCGAATATCCCCAACTGCAAACCTGGTTTTACAATTCCATCTAAAGATTTTGTGTGTCTGTATGCTCCGCTAAATGCGGTCGGAATAATAATGGCCAGACTTGTTCCTATTGATATGAGCATTGCAAGATTAGGTTCAACTCCAATGTATTTTAACAGGAAATACTGTAAAGGAACTATTAAAAACCCACCGCCTACACCCAAAAGTCCAGATGCAAAACCGGCGCAGATACCTATTAAAATCAAGCCTATGAAATATTCAATTGGAAACATAATCATCATTTATTTAAACTATTAATACTTAAATTATTGTTAATGAGAGTTAATAAAACTATCATAATTGGATTAATATTTATGCTCCTTGCGGGAGTGATATTTGTAAGCGACATTCTTAACCCAATTATAAGACCAATTACTTATCAATTCTTAATGGGATCATCTAAAGGGAAAGACATAATATTTTTTGGTCTTTTAGGATTATTCTTAATATTGTCTCAGGTAATTGACAGAGATATTGACACCACCAAATATTTGAAAATCTCAATGATTATCGGTTTTGCCACATTGGTATTGGGAATTCTTTTGGAAGTTGTGTTTAGATTGCAAATGGGAATCAAACTCAACACCATTTTTGCATCCATGTCAAACACAATGAGTACTACAAGCATCTTGCATACTCACCTGTTAAAGTCCATTTTAGGAGCAGTTTTGACCCAGATTATTGGGCCATTCATTCAAAGTGACATCAACACAGGAGTTGGTCTATACAAATATCTTCCAGATTTTAGTTTTTTAGTAATCTTGCTAATCCCAATATTGTTTGTAACACTTGTTCTAGCAATGCAAAAATGTCCATGGCTTACAAATCTTTTGATTGCATTCTTTTCAAGCTGTCTAATAATTGGAGCCATTGACGGAGGAATGTTTGCAACACCATCATACGTAGGATTATTAGGATTATATTTAGTTTATAGAAATGGTTATTATCTAAACTACATTGTCGGAAAAGCATTGGGCGATGAAACATTACTTAATGAAAATGAAGCTATCCAACCGGTTTATAGGAATCGTGACTTTAGCAAAATCAGATATTTATTTAATCGATTTTTAATTTACTTTGTCGTGATTGTTATGATAATTTTAAGATTCACCATCGCATTTGCTGGAGCCGAACCGGATTACTATACTGTAAATATCGCAAATTCCGCTGATGACATTGATTTTGGCAACATTCCAATGGAAAAAATCAGTCAAAACAATAACATCACCACATATCATGTCAACTCACAGTACAATGAGATGACATTGTTAAATGATTTGAAAGTTCCTTTAAACAATTCGTGCGAGTACTATACTGTAAGCTGGAATGCCTATTCTTATTTGTGAAAAATAGATTTTTATAGAAATCATTATATTTTTTTAAACCAAACTTTAACTAATGAAAAAAATCTACCTAATTTTACCAATCCTTGCAGGAATCATGTTTGGGTCAACCGGAATATTTGTGCGCACATTGACTCAAAATGGAATTGATTCGACAACCCTCCTGTTTTTAAGGTTTTCAATAGCCACCATCCCAATCCTGCTGGCCATCATATTGACCGATAAAGAATTGTTTAAAATAGATTTATCGGATTTTCCGCTATTTTTAGTATGTGCAATTTGCATTATTGGGCTTAACTTATGCTATAACGAATCCATGAATATGATACCATTATCTCTTGCAGCAGTATTGCTGTCTCTAGCCCCGATTTATGTATTAATTTTTGCATATATATTATTTGGAGAAAAAATTACCTCAAAAAAGTTAGTTTGTATGTTTTTGGCCATTTTTGGATGTTTATTAATGACTGGAATTTTAGAAGATATTATGACATCCATCCCATTATTCGGAATCCTATTGGGCATCGGTGCAGGCTTATTTTGGGCAATTTACCTAATGGCTTCCAAAAAATCAATTGAAACTGGAAAACATACATATACCATTTTATTTTACTCAATAATCTTTATTTCAATTTCATTGATTCCATTTACTAATTTTGGCCAGATTACAAGTTTTGTTTCAATTAATCCAATTTTAACAATAATATTTTTAACAATACACTCCACATTTTCATTCGCACTACCCTACATCCTCTCAACAGTAAGTTTGAACTATATTGATTCTGGGGTTTCATCAATATTCTTATCAGGTTCAGAACCTCTTGCAGCATTAATTTTTGGATTAATATTATACTCTGAAATTCCATCAATTCTGATGTTTTTTGGATTATTGTTATCAATAATCGCAATGATATTTCTCAGCAAAACAAATACCTAATACAACAAATTATACACGAAATTCATTAAAATTATCTAAAACTACCAAAGTATTTATTACTAACTTCTATTATAATTAATAACAACTAGTTAAATGGAGGTAAACAATATGGTAAACGCTATACTTGCAGCAATATTGTCCTTTTTTATCCCAGGTTTAGGTCAAGCTTTAGCTGGAGACATTAAAAAAGGTGTAATATTCTTCGTAATTGCAATAGTATTAGGTTTCATTTTAGGATGGATATTCGGAATGGGAATCATTACATACATTGTTGCTCTTATTTACGATTTATATGCTGCTTATGATGCATATAACATGGCAAAATAAGGTTAAAATATTTTATTTTAACCAATTTTTTCTTTTTTTAAAATTTTACAAAAACTTATTAATTCTAAAATTAAATTTTAACATATGATTTTAAGCATTATCATACCCACCTATAATGAGGAAGAATACCTGCCAGTTCTTTTAGATAGTATTCAAAAACAAAGTTTTACTGACTATGAAGTTATTGTAGCCGATGCTAACTCAACCGACAACACCAGAGAAATCGCTGAAGAATATGGCTGTATTGTTGTTGATGGCGGTCTTCCGGGCGTAGGTAGGAACAATGGTGCCAGAGTTGCCAAAGGAGAATATTTGCTGTTTCTGGATTCTGATTTGGAACTTACTGATGATTACCTGAGGGATGTCTTATACGAATTCAGAATGGAACATCTCGGAATAGCCATTACCCAAATGCTTCCGATGTCAAATAAAGTTGAAGACAAACTGTTCCACGATTTCGCCAATTACTTCATGATTAGCGTTGAAAATATAAAGCCTCACGGTGCCGGTTGTTATGGAATAATCTCCAGGAAAGAACTGCACGATGAATGCGGAGGCTTTGACGAATCTTTAACCTTCGGTGAAGATACCGACTATATTGAAAGACTGGCCAAAAAGGAAAGGTTTAAAGTCCTAAGAAATGCAAAAATCGGTGTTTCAACTAGGCGGCTTGAAGAGGAAGGTATTGCAACATTGATTAGGCAATACGGTAAAAGTACCGTCAATGACTTTTTAGGAATAAGGACAGATGCCAGTGAACTTGACTATAATTTTGATCACGGCCATGAAAGAATCACGCCTAAAAGATTTGAAAATCTGGAAAAAAGAGTGGAACAGATTAATGACATAAAAGAAGGTTACGACAAATCCATTGAACGCATTAACAATACCCGCTCCCAAATTAAATCACGCCACAGAAAAAGAGATAGGAAAGTAGTATTTTACTGTGTTTGCGGCGAAGGAATGGGTCATGCAATAAGGACCGGCGTAATCGTAGATAAAATCAAAGAAAAATATGATGTGTACCTTTTCTCAAGCGACAGAGCATATGAATACTTAAAATCCAAATTCGATAATGTTTACGAAATAGGAGGATTTAACACAGTCTATATCAACAATAAAGTAAACAACTTAAAAACATTATCAGACGCCTTAAAAAGAAATCCTACCAATATCAAGGTAGGATATGAAAACTTATATAAAAAAGCGGCGCAACTAAAACCAGATATCATAGTAACTGATTTTGAAATATATGCCACAATGCTTTCCAAAATACGCAATATTCCATTAATCAGCTTAGACAATATCCACATGATTACACAGACCAAAATTGACTATCCGAAAAGCCATTATATTGAAATGCTTAAGGCAAAAGGAGTCATTAAAACATATGTTGTAAATCCTAGATTCCACATTTTAACAAGCTTCTTTTATCCAAAAGTCAGATCCAATAAAAATGCCGTGATATACCCACCAATCATCCGTGAAGAGATATTGAAATTGGAACCTAAAGATGGAGATCATATCATTGTATACCAGACAAGTCGTGAAAGTGAAAAACTTGTTGGTAGGCTTAAAGCTCTTAAAAATGAGAAATTTATTGTTTACGGATTCGACAAAGATGAAACTGATGGCAATTTGTCTTTTAAACACTTTAATGAAGATGAATTTTATGACGATTTAGCCTCTGCAAAAGCAGTAATCTGCAACGGAGGATTTACTTTTATATCCGAAGCAATTCATCTTAAAAAACCAATATATTCCGTTCCGGCAATTGGAAACTTTGAGCAAACATTGAACGGATTTTATGTGCAAAAATTAGGTTATGGAGAATATCATGAAGTTATGAGTGCTAAAAGAGTATCTAATTTCTTAAAAAGACTTCCAAAATATCAGCAAAAACTTTCAAAAGTCAAAAAGACAAATAATGATGGAATTGTACGTGAACTGATTTATAGAATCGAAAAGTATTCCTGAATAAAAAAAAGATAAAAAAGAGTGTTTATAAAGTAACACCCATTTCCAATTGTTCTGTTAATTCTTTGTACCTGTTACGGATGGTAACTTCAGTTACGCCTGCAATGTCTGCAACATCCCTTTGTGTTTTCCTCTCACCGAGCAAAACGGATGCGATGTATAATGCAGCGGCAGCCACACCAGTAGGCCCCCTTCCTGATGTTAAACCTTTTTCCATTGCTTTTTCAATAATTTCAATAGCTTTGGATTGAGCTTCACCAGACAATCCGAGTTCTGAAGCAAATCTTGGAACGTAATCTACAGGAGAAGTTGGCGGCAATTTGATGTTCAGCTCACGGGTCAAGAACCTGTAAGTCCTTCCTACTTCTTTTTTTGTTACTCTAGATACTTCAGCAATTTCATCCAAGGTACGTGGTACATTACAACGACGACATGCAGCATATAAAGAAGCGGCAACTACACCTTCAATACTTCTTCCTCTAATTAGCTTGTTATCCACTGCACTTCTATAAACAACAGATGCGGCTTCCCTTACACTTCTTGGAAGACCCAATCTTGAAGAGTCACGGTCAAGTTCACTTAAAGCAAATGCCAAGTTCCTTTCTGTAGCACCTGAAATTCTGATTTTCCTTTGCCATTTTCTTAACCTGTACCATTGAGCACGGTTTCTAGCAGGAATATCACGACCGTAGATATCCTTATTTCTCCAGTCGATCATTGTACTTAAACCTTTATCGTGAATAGTGTAAGTAATTGGAGCTCCAACTCTTGTACGTTTATCTCTTTGTTCGTGATCGAATGCCCTCCATTCAGGACCCATATCTACAAGATTTTCATCAATAACCAATCCACAACGAGCACAGACGACTTCTGCTCTTTCGTAGTCTCCGATTAATTCTTCTGAACCACATTCCGGACAAACTGTTTGTTTATTATCATCAAATACTCTTTCTTGAACTGGTTCATTTCTAGTTCTCCTACGTTGTCTACTAGGAGTTTCTTTTACTTCTTGTGTCGTGTTTTCATCCTCCTTTTTTTAGGTTTTTTGGATTTTGGTTTTGATACAAATAGTTTTTCACCATAATTTTTTGCAATCATATCCCTATCTGCTGATTTAAACAATCGAATAGAGATATATGGTTTTTTTGTTGGTCCAAAAACATAACTGACCTTCCCAATCTTATTTTTATTACTATCAAAAACAATTCCACCGGCAGTCGGTGTTTTAGAAGATCTAGCTATTAATTTACCAGAGTTTGCAATATGCAAACTATTTCCTAAGAATTTCATATAATCAAACTTAAAAATCAAATCTGTATCGTTTATATATTAAAAGAAAGTAGTATATAAATATATCGGTAATATTTATATATAAATTAAGTTACTTATTTAAATGTTTTTCTATTTTTTTCTGAGGCCAACAACCTGTCCCAGAGTGACCCCATCGGCTAACTTTTCTACAATAGCGGATTCTTTTAATTTGACACCAAGTGCAGAAATCATGACTTTAGTGAATAACTCTTTTGGGATAACAACAATTCCACTTTCATCTCCAAAGAAAAAATCTCCAGGATTAATTTGGGTGCCTTCAACTTCAATTGGTTGGTTTAGTTTTCCCAAACCAAGTGCCATGCCTGCATTAGGAACAAAATTTGATGCGAAAACCGGATAATCCATATCCAAAAGAGCATCTAAATCGCGGACAGATCCATATACCGCAGTTGCTTTGACGCCATTATTTTTTGCACAAGTTGATGCCAATTCACCCCAAATAGCTTTATCATCATTATCGACTTTGAAAAATAAAATATCGCCTTCACCGGCATCATCAATAGCCAGTGCAGATGTTCCCCAATCATCGCTTGTTGTCTCTGCAGTATAAATTTTTCCCCATACTTTTAGGTTGTTGATTGGTTTGATTGATTTAATTGTTCCCGGCCTATGTGATACTCCATTATACGCATCGGAAATCTGACAAGCTGAAATATTTTCAAGTAGAGATAAAAGATTGATGTGTTCCTTATAGTTATTGCCACTGAATGTTAAATCATCAACAGTGACATTGTTTAAATCAATATCCTCAACTTTAACTCTTTTTTCTAAATTCTTATTTTTATTCAAAATATCTTTTGGAGTTACACTCATTAGCTCACCGTTTCATCTTTTGTATAATTATATTATATCAAAACTTTGTTAAAAAATTTTTGAAATATAAAATATTTTATATATTAGTTATGCTAAAATTATTAATTGTAGTATTGAAAAAAATACTTAATTATTATATGCTCATTAGAGAGTTTATTTACATTATCATTATTATAATTATTATTAATTAATTCAAAGACAGGAGAAAAATCAAATATTAAGGAATCAAAGATTAGCGAGTTTTATATATTTCAGAATAAAGATTAAATGTAGGAATTAGTAAACCCTTAATAGAATGACACTCCGAATGTATTGGCTCTTTTTTTAGTGTATAATAGGCAAATATGTTTATCGTATAATTTATGCAAGTTTATTGCCTAAAAATAATTATAAATTTTTAGTTATTACATAAATTATCCCGATTAAATTAAGCTTAGGAGGCTTAAAAATGGGAAAAGGTGAAGAATTAACTACAACAAAATATTTAATTCATGCCCAAATTACTGCCAACGGTATTGTTGAAAAACCTGATGTTGTTGGTGCTGTATTCGGGCAAACTGAAGGTTTACTTAGTAACGATTTAGATTTAAGAGAACTTCAAAGAACTGGAAGAATTGGGAGGATTCAAGTTAACATTCATTCCAACGGCGGCAGAGCTAAAGGTGAAATCGTGATTCCATCCAGTTTAGACAGGGTTGAAACCGCCATACTCGCTGCATCTCTTGAAACAATCAATCGTGTTGGACCTTGTGAAGCCGAAATTCAAACTTTAAAAGTTGAGGATGTTAGGGCTGTCAAAAGAGAACAAGTTGTAAACCGTGCTAAAGAAATTTACAAAAACATGGTTGAAAGCGTTGGTCCGGCAAGTATGAAAATGATTGAAGAAGTAAGAGAAGCAATGAGGGTTCACGAAATCTCTGAATACGGTGATGATCGCTTACCAGCAGGCCCAAGCATTCACACATCCGATGCAATTATCGTAGTGGAAGGCCGTAGCGATGTTTTGAACTTACTTAAATACGGTATTAAAAATACTGTCGCAGTTGAAGGAGTAAGCGTTCCTCAATCAATTGGTGAGTTAAGTAAAAAAAGAACCACAACCGCATTTGTAGATGGTGACAGAGGTGGAGAACTTATCTTGAAAGAACTCTTGCAAATCGGTGAAGTTGACTATATTACTCGTGCTCCTAAAGGAAAAGAAGTTGAAGACTTGGAAAAAGATGAAGTTTTAGTTGCACTTAGAGATAAAGTTCCTACAGCACAGTTCCTGGCCACTAACAATATCTTAAATGAATCTAACGGCAATCATCATAAAAGGGACAATAAAAGATATCAGAACAGAAATTCCAAAAGACAGCAAAAATTCACTCCACGTGAAGAAGTTGCGCCGGAACCTGTCGTCGAAGATGATGAAGTTACCCTTATGAAAGATATGCTAAAAGAATTCGAAGGAACTGGAAGCGGAGCTATTTTGGATGAAGCATTGAATATGACCAAAGAAGTGGAAGTGGAAAACATCTATGAAGAAATTAAAAATATAGATGGAACCGCTGACAGCGTCATATTTGACGGTATTATCAGCCAAAGATTGGCTGACGTAGCTTCCGAAAAAGGAATTAAAAAATTAGTCGCATTCAAATCAATGAACATAGTTAAAAAACCACATAATGTGAAATTAATAACTATTGACTAAAAAAATTAATTTAAAGGAAATAGTATTCTCTATTTCCCACTTTACTTATTTTTACATTAAAAGAAATTTTTTAAAAATATTTTTTACCCTAATACACAAATTGCCAAAAAAACATCTATTTTTCATAAACAATAAATAATATAATTGACAAAGATATTATAGAATTTAGAATTTGGAGGAATAAAATGAATATCAATTTGGATAATTATTATAGTACTAGAAAAAATGTTTTTGAAAGAATTCAAGACGCTAGTACCGCTACTAAAATTCTTATGTCCTTTATGATGGCATGTTTTACTGGTATAATGGCACAAATCATTATCCCCCTACCATGGACTCCAGTACCAATCACTGCACAAACTTTCGCAGTTTTATGCTCTGGTTTATTCTTAGGTAAAAAATACGGATGCTTAAGCCAAATACTATATATCATTTTAGGTATTGCATTCATCCCATGGTTTGGTGGAATGACTGGTGGACTTGAAATATTTTTAGGATCAACCTGCGGATTTTTCATAGGATTCGTTATTGCATCATACTTTATTGGAGCAATTACCGAAAAATATGCTAAGGCACGCAGCTTCACAAGAATGGCAATTGTCATTGCTGTTGCAAACTTTGCATTGATATACATTCCAGGTCTTGCAGGATTAGCATTATGGTTCTCCTTAACACAAGGTGCAACATTAGGTGTTGTTAATCTTTTAATGATGGGTCTTGTTCCATTTATTATAGGAGATATTGTTAAAATCTTAGGTGCTGCATCAGTATCTAAAGTATTTTTACCAAAAGACTAAAAGGTTTAAAAAAAACCTTTTCTTTTTTTAATTTATTTTTATTGATTATTATGAAACTTGTTTTGAGAGGGCATCACCTGTTATGTCTTCAAGGATTTCAAGGATATGGATATGACGAGGATTTCGTCAAGAATATGGATGAAATTAATCAAGCCAGAAAATTAGACGACACCACTATTTCAATCACTAATGAAGCTGATGACATTTGTAAAGCCTGTCCTAATTTAAAAAATAATTTATGTGAAAATAATGCTCAAAATGAAAGAATAATATCAATGGATAATGAGGTATTATCTAAACTAAATCCAGTAAGGGAATATAATTCTGCTGATTTATTTAAAAAAGTAGAAAATATATTTAATTCTAAGGAAAAGGTAAATAATATATGTTCTAAGTGTAAGTGGCATGAAGAGTGTTTATTTTACCAAAAACTATGAAACCGATACTTTTAAATACTACATAATAAAGATATATTAAATGTTGTATTACAACAAACATAGTCCCGTAGGGTAGTGGTAATCCTTCTAGGCTTTGGACCCGGAGACGGCGGTTCGACTCCGCTCGGGACTATTTAATTAACTATTTTTTATTGATATTTTATGAAAAAGCTATTGCTTATTGGAATTGATACAAGAAGTATGCTTAACAGTGCATTAAAACTAGATTACAGTATATTTTCAACCAGTTATTTTTCAACTTCAGACACTCCAACAATCGAAAACCAGAAAATCATATTAATGGAAGAAAACGATGTAAGCTGCGGAAGCTTTGAAGATAACTTCGACAGCAAACATCTTTTGGAAATATCAAAAGATTATATCGATGAAGTTGACTACATCATTCCAATTTCTGGAGTTTCACCAAGTGAGTTTTCAAAAAAAGATCAAAAAAAGATTTTGGGAAATAGGGATGTTGGAGATATTGAAGACAAGCACAAATTTTACAAAAAGATAAAAGAAGAATTCTTAAGCCCGATGACTTTTGCTATAAATGATATGGATGAAGCCTTTGAAATAGATAAAACTTACCCAGACATTCAATTTATTTTAAAACCCGTTAAAGGAAGTGGAGGGTATGACATAAATCTGCTAGATAATAATACAGATATTGAACTTAATGAAGGGGAGTTTATCCTTCAAGAATATGTGTCTGGAATCAGCCTGAGTTCATCACTGCTATGCAGCAAATGTGATGCAAAAACAATCATGAATACCAGGCTGCTTACAGTGAATGACTTTGAAAAAAATAACAGTTTCATTTATGTTGGAAATATTCTGCCCTTAACAAATGAATCAATTATGGCCGATGTTGAAAATATTGATGGGTTAAATGATGAGATGAAAAATATATCCGAAAGGCTGGCTCAAAAATTTAGCTTGATTGGGTCGAACGGTGTCGATTACATTTTAAATGAAAATGGATTATATGTGATTGAGATTAATCCGAGACTTCAAGGTACATTTGAATGTGTTGAAATGTCACTTGGAATAAACATGCTTGATGCACATATCAAATCATGCTTCGGTGAAATTATCGAAATTCCTAAAGCTAAATATTATTCCTATAAAAAAATAATCTACTCACCAACAAGAATGAAATATGAAAAAATAGATTTAAAAAACATCTATGACCTGCCACACATAGGCTCAATAACTGAAAAATCACAACCCCTGTTAACAATCATTGATAAAGATAAAAGTTTTGAAAAATTATATGAAAAAGTAGAATTAGCCAGTGAAAAAGTAAACAGCATAGCTAAAAAACGCCAACTAGATAAAGAATGAATAATATTACTCCAATTGTTATTAAAAAAGTAGTGGCAATCATTGCATAAGTCATCCACATAAATACCCTCGCTTTATTGTCAGGGTCCTTCATAAATTGGTCAATTGGATTTCTTCTCATTTTTACACCATTTCTAGTAAGAAAAATTTTTACAATAACTTATTCAAATAAATTTTTTTTAAAAATAAACTAATATTCAAGCTTTAATTTAAAAAATAATAAAAAATAGAAGAAAATGAAAAAAATTAAGAAAAATTTAGAGCTTCTATTCTGAAGCTTCTTCAGCCGCAGCAGCTGCAGCCTTTTCATTTTTCTCAATAGTTGATCTAATCATTTTCAATCTAACAAAGTTTTCCCTTTCCATTTCTTGGAGTCTCATATCAATATACTTTTCAGTATTTTGGAATCTTGGAATCATAATATGTTCTAAAGCATTTACTCTACGTTTAGTAGCTTCAATTTCTTCAGCGAGTAGGAAAATAGTTTTTTCTACTTCACCAAGTTCAATTAAATACTTAAGAGATTCCTCGAATTTCTTTGCAGCTTCGTCTAATTGAATTGTAGTGTCAGAGAAACCATAACCTCTGTCAATAATAGACCTTTCTTCCATTTTAACATTAGTTACAGGTACGGAAACTCCCATAACACTTCTTGATGTAATTTCAACATCAATAGATTCTTTTACAGATAAAGCAGCTTTTTTAACCGCCAAATCACCCATAGCAATTTGAGCTTCGATTAAAGCATCATTAGCTTCTTTTAGACTTAATTCTGCATTTTCACGAATACCTTTGACACGATCCAAGATATCAAAAAACTCTTTAATTAAAGCATCCCTTTTCTCTTTGAGTAAACCATGCCCTTTAACAGCTAGTTTAGTCCTGTTTTTAAGAGATAATAATTCCATACGAGTTGGATTAATTCCATCTATAATATCTTGTGCCATTTAATCACCTACATTACTGTAATGAGATTAGTCATCTTTTGGAAGGTATTGTTCAATAAATTCTTCTTTAACCCTTTTGAGTTCTGCTTTAGGTAAGATTTTAAGTAAACTCCAACCAAGGTCTAAGGTTTCGAAGATTGTTCTGTCTTCATCTTTACTTTGAGTAATGAATTGATCTTCGAATTCTTGAGCAAATTCTAAGAACTTCTGATCCCTTTCAGTAAGTGCTTCTTCCCCTACAACCGCTACTAAGTCTCTTAATTCACGACCTTCAGCGTAAGCGGAATAAAGTTGGTCAGATACACCACTGTGGTCATCCCTAGTTTTGTCTCCACCGATACCACCACTCATCAAACGAGAAAGTGAAGGAAGTACGTCTACAGGAGGGTAAATACCTTTCCTGGAAATTTCCCTACTCAATACAATTTGTCCTTCGGTAATATAACCGGTTAAGTCAGGAATTGGGTGAGTAATATCGTCTTGAGGCATAACTAAGATAGGCATCTGAGTAATAGAACCTTCTTTACCATCAATACGTCCTGCTCTTTCATAAATACCTGCAAGGTCAGTGTACATGTAACCAGGGTAACCTCTTCTTCCAGGTACTTCTTCTCTTGCTGCGGAAATTTCCCTTAAAGCTTCACAGTAGTTAGTCATATCTGTTAAGATAACCAATACTTGCATACCTAAGGTAAATGCATAATATTCAGCAGTAGTTAAAGCCATTTTTGGAGTTAAGATCCTTTCAATAGCAGGGTCATCTGCTAAGTTCATGAATACTGTTAATTTTTCTAAAGCTCCAGTACGTTCGAAGTCTCTCATAAAGAAGTTTGCTTCTTCGTTTGTAATACCCATAGCAGCAAAAATTACTGCAAACTCATCGTCTGCACCTAATACTTTAGCTTGTCTTGCAATTTGTACAGCTAAATCGTTGTGAGGTAAACCAGATCCTGAGAAAATAGGGAGTTTTTGTCCTCTTACTAATGTGTTCATTCCGTCAATGGTAGAGATACCAGTTTGGATAAATTCTTCAGGGAATTCACGAGAAGCCGGGTTCATTGGTGCCCCGTTAATATCCAATTCTTCATCAGGAATAATTTCTGGACCGCCGTCAATAGGTTTACCAATACCGTTGAAGATACGTCCCATCATATCTCTGGATACACCAATTTTAGCGGTTTGACCAGTGAACCTTGTTTTGGTATTTTTTGTGTTTAAATCATTTGTTCCTTCGAACACTTGGATAACAGCAACATCTTTAGTTACTTCAAGAACTTGCCCACTTCTTTTTTCACCAGTAGGTGTTTCAATATCTACAATTTCATTGTAACCAACGCCTTCTACTCCTTCAACAACCATTAAAGGACCTGAGACTTCAGATACAGTAGTATATTCTCTAGTTTTAATATTTGTATTCATTTTTAAGCCTCACTGCATTGTTTAGTAATTGCTGCTTGAATTTCTGCAATTTTTTCATCAAATACATCTTGTGGTATGTATTTCATTTTACCGATTTCTTCTTTAACAGGTAATGCTACAATGTTTGCAATTGGAGCACCTCTGTTAACAGCTGCAAGAGATTCTTTGTAGAACAATAAAATGGTTTTTAACATTTTGTACTGTTTATCAGGTGCACAGTAGGTATCTACATCATCAAATGCATTTTGTTGCAAGAAGTCTTCTCTTAACATACGAGTAGTTTCTAAAGTAGCTTGGTCTGTTTCAGGTAATGCATCAGGACCTACTAATTGTACAATTTCTTGTAACTCGGATTCTTTTTGTAATAATCCCATAGCTTGGTCACGAGTTGCTCTCCAATCAGCAGCTACATTTTCAGCCCACCAACCTTCAATACTGTCAACATATAATGAATAACTTTGTAACCAGTCGATTGAAGGGAAGTGACGTTTATCCGCAAGGGATGCATCTAATGCCCAGAACACTTTACAGATACGTAATGTGTTTTGTGTAACCGGTTCGGATAAGTCCCCACCAGGAGGTGATACTGCACCAACTACAGAAATAGATGCAACTTTTGGTTCTGAACCAATAGTTTCTACCCTTCCAGCTCTTTCGTAGAATTGAGCTAATCTGGATGCTAAGTATGCAGGGTAACCTTCTTCCCCAGGCATTTCTTCTAATCTTCCAGAAATCTCCCTCATAGCTTCAGCCCATCTTGAGGTTGAATCAGCCATAAGCGCTACATCGTAACCTTGGTCACGGTAATACTCAGCAATTGTAATACCAGTATATACACATGCTTCACGAGCTGCTACCGGCATGTTAGAAGTGTTTGCAATAAGAACAGTTCTGTCCATCAATGGGTTACCGGTTTTAGGGTCGTCAAGGAATGGGAACTCAGTAAGTACTTCAGTCATTTCGTTTCCACGTTCTCCACATCCAATATATACAACGATATCTGCATCAGCCCATTTAGCTAATTGTTGTTGTGTAACTGTTTTACCTGATCCGAAAGGACCTGGAATAGCAGCTGCTCCTCCTTTAGCAACGGAGAAGAAAGTATCTTGTGCTCTTTGACCGGTTACTAATGGAATATCCGGATCTAATTTTTCAACATAAGGACGGCTTCTTTTTACAGGCCATTTTTGGAGCATTTGTACTTTTTCACCACCAACAGTAGCAATATCATCTAATACTGTGTATTCACCTGCTGGAGCAATTTCAGTAACTTCACCTTCAAGTGTTGGAGGAACCATAATTTTGTGCAATACAGCAGTGGTTTCTTGTACTTCACCAAGAACATCTCCACCTTGTAAAACATCCCCAACTTTTGCTACAGGTTTGAATTCCCATTTTTTCTCTTTGTTAATAGAATCTACATCAATACCTCTTGCAATGAAATCACCAGATTCTTCCCTGATGATTCTTAAAGGTCTTTGAATACCATCGTAAATGGAACTCATAATACCTGGACCAAGTTCTACGGACAATGCTCCACCAGTACATTCAACTACTTCACCCGGTTGGATACCGGCTGTTTCTTCATATACTTGGATAGTTGCGGTGTCACCTTCAAGCTCAATAATTTCCCCAATAAGCTTCTCATCACCTACTCTAACCATCTCAAGCATCTGAGCCCCTCTCATACCATCTGCGACAATAACAGGCCCAGCAATCTTAATAATATTTCCTTCAATAATCATTTAACCATCTCTACCCCAATAACTCTTTTAATAAGGTCATTTATTTGATCAGATGAACCTTCTGAGGACCCATCTTTATCAGGTATTTCAATTATCATTGGTAATACATCGGAACCAATTTTTCTATTAATGTGATTTCTTATTTCATTCGCCATTAATTGAGTAATAATAATAATTGAAATTTCTTCATCTAAAAATTTATCAAAAGCTGCGATAGCTTCTTCAGCAGTTGTTACAACTTCTGCTTTTTTGACACCACCAAGTCTAAATCCAGATACAGTGTCAATATCACCTATAATTGCTACAGAACTCATATTAACATCTCCATGATTTTAGAATTAGGGAAGTCTGCTTCTCTTTTTGCTCTTGCAATAATTTTTAAATTTTTAATTTCATTTTCTTTTTGACTTAAATAACCAATAATTGGACCAATTCCTAATGGTTTTTTAGAAGATAATGATTTGGAATATTCAGATGTATATACATCTAATGCTTTTTCAAATACAGCAACTGAACCAGTTTCGTTATAAATTGGCATTACATCAGTTAATGCATCAGAATATTTTGTTCCTTCTAATCCGGATATTACATTAGTAACATCAGGAGATTCCATTAAATCTTTAAGTTTCCATTCACGTAATTGGTATCCTTCTTCTAATATATAAGGAGAGATTGCATCATAATCAAGTCCATCTTCTTTTGCCCTTATAATTAGTTTAAGATTAGCTACATCAACTTGAGTTCCAACATATGAATATAATATTTGTCTATTTTCATCGGAAGGAACATCAGAAGAACGTAATAATTTGCCTAAATAATATTTATCTAAAGCAGATTCTAACGGAAGAATCATATTAGTTTCTTCGTATTGTGGAAGAGCGTCTTCTAATGCAGTTGCATATTCAGTGTTATCTAAACTTGTGACAATGTCAGTTACGGTGTCTGCATCAGCTAAAGATTCTAATTCAGAGTATAAAGATCCACATGGGATTAATAATTCTCTTGTTTCATCAGCTGTAAGACCAACTTCCTTAGCGGTTAAAAGACTTTTGATATTGTCAATATCTGTTTTTTTAGACATTATGACAAATGGATCTTTAACATCCTTAGGAGCTACTCTTGAAACAAAGTCATAAGTGTTAGCACGTTCAACATCCAATGCCTTATCGAGTGGGTACTCATCTAAAACATCTGCATATTCAGGAACACCTTTGAGATAATTTTCAACTTCTTCAACATCATTGGTTTCAACAAGTTCAGAAATTTGTTTTTCATCAAATAATCTTCCTTTTCTAGCTCTTACTCTTGCACTAGGGTTAAGATAAGGATAAATGTCCAAAATTGGTCTAGATGTAATGATTACAACTACTGCACCAACAATAAGAACTGCAAGAATACAGAATACAAGAAATGTTTCTTGTGTAAGTCCAACAGAACTTATTAATGTAGCAATTTCATCTGCCATAATTTATCCTCCTAATTATTTAAATAATATTTCAGCAACTTCACTACGTAAGATACTTTTAAATCTTTCTAATCTAGCTTCAATAGTGTTATTTACTTCAATTTCTCCATTACTTGTCTTTAAAATAGCTCCACCTATAGCATCAATAGGTTCACCTAATTCGAAAGTAATGTCCTCAATTTGGAAAGTAGAGACTCCTGAGAGTTGACTTTTCATATTGTCTGTGTCTCTTTCATTCAATTGTAAGATTAAATCTTTACTACCAAGTTCATCAGCAGCTTCTTTAATCATTTTACTTAATGAATTTTCGTAATCTTCATCACCGGAAGCGGCTTTGGCTTTTAACTCATCGGTAGCTTTTGTGAAAGCTGCTTCGATAACTTCTTCTTTTGCGCCTAATTCCGCTCTACGAGCATTCATCTTAGCTTCAGAGATAATTTGCTGATATCTCATTTCAGATTGTTTCTTACCATTATCTGCTATTTTTATTTTTTCAGCTTCAGCAGTTTTTTCTGCTTTTGCAGTAATTGTTGAAACTTCTGCATTAGCATTTTGAATGATTACATCAGCTTTCTCTTGGGCTTCAGACATAATGCTTGAAACAATTTTATCTGTGCCTGAGCTCATATAAATTGCCTCCTTAACCTAAGATTCCACCGAATACCATAAGTAAAATAGCAATCAAGAAACCGT
>NZ_JAFRKB010000006.1 GCF_017431965.1 Methanobrevibacter sp.
GGAAACTTTAACCTGACCATTATAGTCTGTCTTAAGAGTGGAATTCACACCATCAATGGCAACTGCAATGTTGCTTCCCCTGACAGGCTGATCATTAAACTCACTGGTTAAGGTAATGAGCAGCTGGCTTGCACTCTCATCATAAACCACTGAAAAGCCGGTGCCAACCTTTATCCTGCTTGTGTAAAATGACTTGAAAACCCTTTCCTGACTATGCAGTGAACCGACGGACATGTCAATGAAATTGTTGTCTGTGACAAATTTGCTTAAATCGAAGCTGAATTGTCCAACGCCGTTAATGACCTTGAAGTTTACTTCCTGTTCCTGTTCAGTTCCCTTGTTTAATGTGGCATATAAGTCAAATTCACAAAGGTTTGAAGCGACCTCACCATCTTTTGTAAATGTTATTGAGTATGTTCCGGGAGCCACAACATCAATTTTATCAAATTTGATTTCATAGGTCTTGATTCTTGGACACATGGTTCCTATACCTACGATTCCAGTTTCATTATTCCATGTCTGTAGGGAATTTACACCGTACCAGTTTGCCGCAATTTTCAGCTTGGCGTCGTCATCCCATTCGCCAGGACCGTAAATTCCAAACGGATTGGCGCTCATTTCACCTAAAATCATCATACTAGGACCTCTTGCATTTCTGTAGATTGCATTGTCTGTGATTATAGGTTCAACTGCATCTTCCGCCAGATCATAACCTGCATTAAATCTGATTCCTTCAAGCACATTGTCTGTAATGAGATTGCTGGTGGCTACAATTCCAGTACTGGCGTTTGCATCAAAAGAAATTCCCAAATGATTCCATGTGATGACGTTTCCAATGATTGTAACGTTAACTGCAGAATTGTTTAAAAATATTCCATAACCTCTCGGACCTTCCGGAACTTCCATGGTGTATAAGCCGATGGAATCAGTGATCGTGTTGTTAATTATCTGAGAGTCTGACACACCGAAACCGTATTTGATTCCGTAGTTGTTTTCTCGCAAGTTATTCCTATTGATGAACAGACCGGAAGTTTCCTCAGCGTATATTCCGCTTTCAAATAGGGATATGCTGTTATTGATTATTTCAACATTGCATGAATCGGAAACATCGATTCCATAACCCGGAAGGGAAATGGTGCTGTTGTAGTACTCGCCGCTTTTTGAAGAATCAAGGCTGTTTGTAATGTCGTTGGCCTCGATTCTGACATTATCAGCGCCGACATATATTCCGTCACTCTCATTCGCAACGATGCTGAAACCTGAAATGGAAGTGCTGTTTGCCAATATTATGAATGCGGGGAGTGATTGCTTTGCATTGAGTGTTGTCTCATTTTTCGGTGAAATATCAAGCCCTTTAGATACAATCAATGAAATATTGTCATATTCATCGCCTAAAAAGATGACAATGTCCCCATCATCACAGCTGTCCAATACATTTTGGATTTCGCTGTTAGGCAAATCCTTATCCACATAAACGATATTTCCCTCATCCAAAACTGTAACCTCATTGATTTTGGAATCGGAAGTGTATCTGTCGCTACCTGCGTAATATACCGCAACATCAAAAGATCCTGCTTTTGAAGCGACATTTATTCCTGCTCTTCCGCTTGAATCAGTTGTTTTGCTTATGTTTTTGCCATCAACTGTGAAGATAATCTCCTGGCCTGCAATCGCATCACCGTTCTCATCACATAGTGTTATTGTGAAATTTTTGGATGAACCTTTTGAAAATGTCCTATCATAGCTTTCAATTATGGAAGTGATTCTTTTAGCATTGACATATATTGTGGCTGAAGCACTTTCATAAATGTCGCAACCGCCATAATTCAATTTGACTGAATAGATGCCTTCATTCGAAAATGTATAGCTGATTAATGCCTGCCCATTACCGTCAGTTGTTTCAAAATAGCTTGCACCTTCAATTTCATAGCTGAATTCCTGATTGGATATGCTTTCATTATCATATGTTATCAATCCGACAGGAATCTGTGATTCCACATATGGAAGGACAGTGATGTTTTCGGCAACAAAACTGGTGTTTGCCTTTGCAACTCTGATGTAGCTTGAATTAGAAACGCTTTTATAGATGTCGCTTCCTTCATATAGCGCAACTACATCATAATCCTTTAGCTCATTTAGCTGCAGATCGATTGTAACCTGTCCATTCAAATCTGTGTAATTTCTGTATTCAACCCCATCAATATTGATGATTAATTGCTCTCCTTCAAGAGCTTCACCATCAAAACCTATTAAAGTAACTGAATAATTTATCAATTCATTTGGAAGGGATTCCCTGACCGGAACAATCAATTGGGCATCCTTTGAAGAATAGATGACATGAATGAAGCTGGAGTTTGATGAACCAATATATTTATCATTTCCGGCAAATGTAACTGTTACCTCATAATCAGTATCGTTTTCATCAAACAATACGCTTAATCTGGCCTTACCGTCGAAGTCTGTGGTAACAACCTGACTTTCGCCATCCAAAGTGAAAGTGACATTTTGACCGGATACCGGATTGCAAGATTCATCATTCAGGGTTATTGTATAATAATCGGCAATTCCCGGAACCGCATAATAGTCTTCGCTTTCGATATTTGTAGCTATTTTCCTGACAATGACAGTTGCCTGCGCTTCGCTTGAGAAATAATCAATGCCGTCGCCTTCAAAAATCGCAGCCAAATCATAGGTTCCTTCAGTTGAAAATGATATGTTTAATTTTGCATTTCCCTCATCATCGCTTTTAACGACATATCTTTGAGAATCAATTACAAAAGTGATGTTTTTACCGGCTAAATTGCGTCCGTCACTATCCTTGAGGTTTGCAGTTACGCATTCACCGGAGTTCGGATAAGTGGTTAGATTAGCCAATGTTAAGACAGTCTCTTTAACTTCACCTGGAATTTCTGAATCCGGAATATTCAAACTTTTGAAGGGATTGCCTGTTAAGGAAGGATAAGGGCCAGGGAATGAAACTGTCAGAATATTGTCCTTTGTGTTGTAATCGCCGACGGTGAAACTGGCAGTTGCAGTTCCATTTTGAATCAGCACTGTCTTATAGACATCCCCCTCCTGAGGTGTTGGCTGATTGTTGTTTTTGTTTAGATAAAATGTCACATATATTGAGCTTAAATCTGCAGCAATATCTCCATTAGGGTCAACAACTGAAATTGCATATTTTCCCTTATTTATCTGAGATATATCAGACAAGACCAACCTGTAATTTCCCGCAGACCAAAGCTGGCCCCATGTATAATAAATGGACGGGCACAACTGTTCACTTATCAGATAGGAATATCCCAGATATGCAGTAGTCATTCCTACGCTGTAGTCCCCATTTCCATATCCAACGGCAATATATTCATCCTTGTCGGCATCATAGATGAAGCTTCCCTGTGAGTCCTTATTATATACTATATGGTAGATGGCCCTATCACTATGTCCGAAGATATAGTTGTTGTCAACGCTTGCCACATTTTCGCCCAAACCGTCAGGTCCTATGTTTCTAACGCGATAATCGTATAAAACTGCATAATTTCCGTTTTCCTGCAATACATTGCCTTTAATGTCAAGCCCATTTACATTGCAGTTGATGTATATTCCTGCACCTGAATCTCCATTCCTATTAAAAGCAATATAATTGTTTAATATTGAAAGGTTATCGGCAGATGCCGTATCTATGCCTTTTCCGTTATTGCCTGTGATATTATTGAATAATATTGAGGTATCGCTTGTTTTATCACCAACATAAATACCTGAAGCCTTGTTTGAGGTGATAACATTATTTGTCAATACTGCCCCAATAGATTCAATGAGGTTAATTCCTACATTTGAATTTTTAACCACTGAAACGTTTACAACGGTATTTTGTGAATTCTTGATTCTGATTGCATTAGTCACACTGTTTACAGTACAATTTTCTACAAGGGCGTTTTTTGCATTTTCTATTCTGATTGCATCAGCCTGAGCGGAACTTGTTACTACGCAATTTCTTACAATAACATCTGATGCGCCTCTAATCAGCAGCCCATAGTCATTTTCACCGGACACCATATTATTGTTTATGGTAAATCCATCAATTACAGTGCCGCTGGCTTCAGGGCTTATGTAAAAAATTCCCCTGTAGCCTGACCCCTGAGTATTACTTGGACAAGGAGTCATTGATGTTGCAACATTACTTATAATTGTTAAAGGTTTATCTACAACAAAATGGCAGTGAACATAACTTTTACCGTTGATGATTATTGTATCATTGGCATTTGCATTATTGATAGCTACCTGAATTGTAGAATCTTCCATTTCGTTGTGACCATCTTCTGCATCTATTATGATGACATTACCCTGATATAACTCCTGATTTCCATCGTTAACTTCTAAAATTGAACTGTCACTACCATTGGATATTGATGATACTGCACTTTCACCATCAATACTATCGGAATCCATAGCGAAAGAGGCGTTAATTCCCATCAATACCACAAGAATAGTGAATATCAATAATAATTTTTTCAATTTCATGATCAATCCCTTTATATCGATAATTTTACATGTTTAATATATAATTATATTCATGTCGATATATCTAATTTATTATTTCTAATTAATAACTATTGTTATATTCTTATGTGATAGTTTTTGGAAAAAAATTATAAAAAAAATAAAAAAAGTGAGGATATTTAGAGATCCTCATGTGCTTTTACAAAATTAAAGCTTGCAGTTGATTTAGTGTATTTACCGTTTCCACCGTATGAAGCGCTAATAGAGTATGGGTCTGGGCGTAAATCTGCAGCTGAGAATATAGCTTGACCGTTAGCATCGGTTTTTACAGAGACTTGTTCGCCGTTTAATGTGAATACAACAGTAGCACCTTTAATAGCTGCACCGGTTTCAGAGTTGGTTAATACTGCTACAACTTCTTCTGCTTCTTTATCATAAACTAAAGCAAGAGCAGTTGTTGTTTTATTTTCAACACCTCTAATTGTTGCAGTTGATTTGAAATATTTGGCGTTTCCACTGTATGAGAATGATGCAGTGAAATCATCTGGGTCTACGTCACCTAATGAAAGTTTAGCTTGACCGCTTGCATCGGTTTTTACAGTATTTTTAGCACCATTCAATTTGATAACAACATTAGCGCCTTTAATACCTTTACCTGTTTGAGCGTTGATTAAAGTAGCAACTAACTCGTTAGTATCAGCATCATATTGGGTAGCGAGAATTGTTGTAACTTTATTTACAGTGACATTGAATTCCTCATCGCAACCATTATAATTCTCATCACCGCCATAGACGACAGTTGCGGAGTAGTCTCCTGGATTTAAAGTTTCAGGAACGGCAGTAGCCATACCCGCATCGTCAGTTGTAGCGGAATAAAGCTCTCCATTAATTACAAAGGTTACATTAGCACCAGCAATTACTTCACGGGTAAGACCATCAACTAAAACAGCAACTAATTCAACATTATCATAATCAGCATAGATATTATTAACAGCAAAGAAGGTGTCGTGAACGTCAGCAGGAGCCACATCTACTGTAGCAGTAGTTCCTATGTAGTTATCAATATCTTCAAATGATAAAACAACAATATCATAAACTCCTTCAATAATGAAAGAACCATCGAATTCAGTTTCAACTTCACCATTGAAAAGATCAGTTGCGAAGGAAATGGTTTGTCCAGCAATTCCTTTTCCATTGAAGTCTTTTAAAGCACCTTTAATAGTTGAATCTCTAAGAGAAGTAATAGCAATTGTAGTAGGAACTTGTGCGGCAACGATATGAATATCACCTAAGTCATCTCCCCATTTTTGGGTCCAGTAAACTGCAGCTCTTGCACCGTTGAGGGTGTTGTTAGCTATGTCAATTGCACCGGTAGGGGTGATTACATCATTGTAGGTTTCAAGGTATGTTAAGAATACAGAGCCCATTACGACTTTTTCAAATCCTGGGTCATATTCGTCCATAGGCAATACGGTGTTGTCAGTAATGGTGATGTTACCGATGTTACTTGCACCACCGTGAGCAGTACTTCCTTCTAAAGCTTTAATTAACATGTTTCCATTTCTTGCATAGAAAGTGTTGTCAATGATTTCAAATGTATCGGAAGATTTTTGAACACTGATTACAGGTAAATCTTGGAAGTCTACGGTTCCATTAGTACCATCTGCAGTATATACATCAGAGGTAAACCATCCGCAGTTAATGAATGTGTTGTTTGCAATTAAAGTACCTTCAGTAGATTTTCCACCAAAGTAAATGGAAAATGCATTGAATTGGAACATATTGTTAATAATGGTGGAATCATAAGAACCTCCTGCAACGGAAACACCGTCACAAACGGTACCTGCGAAAAGACAGTTATCTACAGTAGTGCCTTGAGAACTCATTACGCTGATGTGGTAAGTACCTCTGTCTTTAGGTCCGTCCGGAATGTTGTTAATGAAAGTTGCACTTCCACCATAGAATTGTGAATTGCTGACGGTTGCGTAGTTTGCAGAGTTGATTGATACACCTACGTTATACCAATTTTGGAATGTACAGTCATCAATAACTACATAATCAGCACCAGAATAAAGATCAATAGCAATTCCAACTGAGGTCTTTACACTTTTACCTTTTGCATCTATCATACCATTATATTTGTATAGATAGTTATCTTCATCATCAATGTTGACAAAGGTAATACCTTGGAATATAGTTCCGGCTCCAGTAGCTTCAACTTCAAAAACACCATCAGGCATTTGGGAACCGTTAGCATAGATTATTGCACCTTCACCAAGGAAAACTAACTCTTTGTCTACGGTTATTGGATTATTGAATGTATATCCTGTATCACCTAACATAATTGTGTCACCATCTGTAGCATTAGCCATAGCTGTGCTAACAGCTACATCGTCATCTCCGTCGACGATAATTATCTTACCATCTTCAGCACCAACAGCAGCAGCATCGTCAGCTGCTGATACTGCACTTACGGAAATTGCGACAAGTAGGATTAATAAGCAGGACATTAATATCTTTTTATTAACCATAATTTTTTTTCTCCGTTTTTTATTAATTAATTAATAACTAACATTAAAAATAAACAATGAATAAAAAAAAATGTTATTCATAACATCAGTTATAGGTATTTATATTCGATATGCAATATAAAGATTATCGTTTAAGTTTATTAGATGAATAAGCTTCAATTTAATAAAAATAGTTTAATAATAAACTAATTTTAAAAAAAATAAATTAAACCCTAATTTTTGATAAAACAATCCCATTAAATGAAATAATAATGTGAAAAATCATTTTTTAAGAAAAAACTAATCGATGCGAAAAGTATATTATATTGATAATTATATAACAAATATTAATAATTAAAATCGAAGGGGGTGGAAAAAATCAAAGCGGATATAACTAAACTGTTCATAATATTATCAATATTTTTCATTTTGGTAAATATTTCGGCAATTAGCGCAAATGAACTAGAGGACAATATTATTTTAACTTCCGATGCAAGTCCATTAGACCTATCCGGTGGAAATCAGATAACTGTCACACCAGAACAAGATTTAAAGCAGATAATCCTTGATTCTGAAGTTAATGACGTGATTATTTTAGAGCCTGGAACCTATAAGGTGCATAATGTTAATCTGACTAAAAACATTACATTGCAGGGAAATGGAAATCCTAGAGACATAATAATTGATGGTGAAAGGATATACGGCATTTTCCTTGTAGAAAATAAATCAGTCCATGCGAGATTTAACAACATCACATTTATTAACGGCGCAAACCCTGATTATGGAGGCGCAATTTCAATGTACAGCGGGAACGTATACATAAATAACTGCCATTTCATAAACAATACTGCTTTAGGTTCTGCCGGTGGAGCAATAGCGAATTTCGGTATTGACAACGTTTATAAACGATTCCATGTTTATGCCTATTTATTTGTAAACAATTCGTTTTTTATCAATAACCATGCCGACCACGATGGCGGCGCAATTACAACAGATTTTGCTAATGCAGACATCTATAACTGTGTCTTTATAAACAATACAGCCGGCCGTGATGGCGGTGCCGTAAGGGTAAACCGTGAAGGCCACGGCAATGTTCAGGATTGCATTTTCATGTATAATTATGCAAAAGAATGGGGCGGCGCATACTACAGCTGGGTTGGTGAATCCAATGTTGAAAGATGCGTATTTTTAAACAATACCGCAGGCACTAACGGTGGCGCAATAATGGCTTCAGCAAATATTAACATCACTGACTCCATTATCGTCAACAACACCGGCCAAAAAAGTGGAGGCGCAATATTCATCAGACAGCCAATGAACAGGGAACCTGCTGGGTTCGTTCTCAAAAACAATATAATAACAAACAACAATGCCCCTCTTGGAAAGGAGATTAATATTTACTGGAGAGAGAAAGACAACTACTATCTGTTCCCGTACCTTGGCGGCAATGATTGGGGAGATGAAGATCCAAATGACCCTTCAATAATTGATCCTAGTGGAGTTATCGCGGATAAACGAAGAACCGTAACATCAACAATCAAATCTGACCTATTGGATAATTTAGATATGGGCATGATGGAAAAATATGATGACTTGATTCAGGCAAACTTCAGAAGGAACAATCCTCAAAATGAAAATTTAAATCCTGTAAACTCAAATAACCAAAGTAATACTGATACAAACAGTGATATTATTAATAATGCTACACAAACAATTGCAAATGCAACACAAACAATTGCAAATACGGCGCAAGCTGCTGCAAATAGCTCACAGACATTGCAGGAAAATCTAATTGGAGATAGTGATGTTGGAGATTTAGCATCTGTTGCGGAAAGCAGAAACGCTTATGAATTAAATGAAAAGTCTGTAGCGAAACAGGCTTCTCCACATATTGAATATACATTAGCATTAGCAATAATTGTATTTTTAGCATTGTTTATTGGTTATAGAGAAAAAAGCAGAGAGTAAATAGTTTAACTATTTACTTAACTTATTTTTTTTAATTTTTTGTTTAAACATGCATGTAAACAGGTTAAAAACATGCAAGAAATTTGACCACCATCAAATATTTGATTTTAACCTACATTAATCAGCAGCCTTTCTAACTAAAAGCCGTTTAAAAGCATGGAAAATGGCATATTAATACGCTGAAAATTTTAAAAAAAGATATTTTACAATTTTAAAAAAAAGAAAAAGTGAAGATTACATTTTAGATTTCATTTCCTTAATGTCATCTTTATAGTAATAAGCGATTGTCAATAAGATCAGCAAGACTATGAATGACATTCCGGTTACTCTAAATATGTCTTCGTCTTCAATAACAATTCGTTTTGCAACTGACTGATCACCTGAAGTGGCACCTGAAGATGAATCCCCACTGCTTGTGGAAGCACTGGCTTGGGATGTAGTGGCTCCTGAATCAACGCTTTGTGAAACTTCATTTACCTGGCCACTGGCTCTGCTGCTCGGGTCTACATTTTGACTTGAAGTACTGTTGCCTGTAAAATCACTGCTTTCGATAGATGATTCCCCATTGCCTTTGGTGGCCTCACCGTATGCAGCTTCTCCAATGTAATCACCTTCACCAGAACCTCCCATACCATCATAAAGACCATATGAAATGCTTGGATATGAATACTGTTGAGATTGACCGCTATATTCATTAATGTCTGCAGATGAATCCCTATTATAATCCGCAGTTTTAGGAGTCAAATCAATAGATGATTTAAAAATATCCTCACTCACACCAGATACCTTAAATACTGAAGTTCCGCCGGATACGGTAATACTAACAGTTTGACCATCATCAGTTTTATAGGTTAAAGTCCTATCAGGAAGCAAACTGGCCACATTTCCATTTGAATCCAAAAATGTTACCTGGAAATAATCTCCGCCAAGATGGGTCACTGAAAAATCAATTATTCCCGCTTTGACCTTAGGACAGATTGTACCTCTGCTGTACCAATTATCTTCCAGCTGTAACTGTTCAACCTCATCATAACCAGTTTCCCTAGCTTCTATATGTTTGTTATTGAGAACAAAAGCATTATAACTAATTTCCTGATTATCTGGCCTTGTATATTCATCAGTGAATTGTATTGCTATACGTTTATGGTTAGAAATTACATTTGACTGGATTAAATTACTGCCGACATCA
>NZ_JAFRKB010000007.1 GCF_017431965.1 Methanobrevibacter sp.
TCTATATGTTTGTTATTGAGAACAAAAGCATTATAACTAATTTCCTGATTATCTGGCCTTGTATATTCATCAGTGAATTGTATTGCTATACGTTTATGGTTAGAAATTACATTTGACTGGATTAAATTACTGCCGACATCATTCATTGCAATTCCATAATATTTATTTGAATCAATATTATTTCCAATTATTTTAAGATTGTCCTTTACATGATAAATGTCAATTCCAGTATCCTCATTTTTGCTGATGTCGTTTGCTACAATTTGAAGATTTTCAGGACCTTCACCATATTTGACACCGCCAATAGCATCTACAGCTGAAATACCATAATACTTATTGCTTTTTATGGAATTAGAATAAATGTAAGTATTGTTTGATTTTGATATCAATATACCTGTATCGCCATTATTGGAAATGGTGTTATCAGTAATATACGTGTAATTATCATTTAAAACGACAATACCATTTTTACCGTTTTCAACAATGCTGTTCTTAGTGATATTGAGGTAATTGGTGTCGAATGCACTAATACCCTCGCCAGCTGTAATTTTATTGTTTGAGATGGTTACATAGTCACTGCCATTGACTAAAATGCCTGTGCCAGAACCTTTAATGGTAAAACCTTTGATTTTTGTCAAAGATGCGGCTCTTCCCTGAATCTTGATTACTGGACAGGAAGAGCTTGACTGCAGCACAGTATTTGAATTGGAAATCAGTGTTAAGCTTTTATTAATAACCAGATTAATGTCATCATAACTATTCCCATTAAACAATATGACATTGTTCTCTCTTGCGTTATCGATAATGTCCTGAATTTCGCAACTTGATAATCCATCATCAACAACTCGAGTATTGTTGATGGTAAATGAAGCAGTTTTGGATGACGGAGCATAAATTGAATTTCCCAGATATGCCGTAGTGATATTATAAGACCCCTCGCCTACTTTGAGTTTGAGGGAAGATGTCCCGTTACCATCAGTAGTTCTATGATATGTAACCCCATCAAGGTCGAATGTCACATTCTGATTCGCAATTGCTGTTTTATTTTCATCAAGCAACTGGATTTTGAAAGTGCCTCCAATAGCAGTATAATAAGCGTAGCTTTTAACGTCTATTTCCGTTTTAATCAATCCTGATGAATTTGAATCAGCCTGATTGAGTTGGATATCCGAAGTGGACGGCAACATCACATCTGCAGAACTGTCAACATCCTGAGCAACACTGTAATTCAAAGTGAAAATAGTCAGTACAAGCAATATCACAATAAACATTTTTCTATTCATATTTCACCTCCCAACTGTCGATTGGAAAGAATTAATCATTGATTAATTAACCTTAATATAATAATTATATTACTTATTAATATATATTTTTAACTTTTTTAATTAGAGAAATATTTTTTTTAAGAAAAATTAGATTCTAGCAAACTTTTTGATTAAACAAATTAAACAAAAAAGATAAATAGTCAGTGATATCCCATAATTACAATTCAATATTAAACGAAAATATAAAAAGATATTAAAATAATAATAAGATTAGGTGATATTAAATGGAATACGAAATTAGTGGAGGTTCATTTCCTAGCGTAATTTGTACATTGCAGAAAGGGGAAACAATGAAAGACGAAACTGGAGCAATGGCATTCATGACTTCAGACATTAAAATGGACACAAACATGGGTGGGGGCATTTTAAAAGGCCTTGGAAGAGCATTGTCCGGAGATACAATATTTTTAAATTTCTTTACTGCCAAATCAGACAATCAGAAAATTGCATTTTCTGCATGTTATCCCGGAAAGATTATCCCTATCAGATTAAACGGGTCCAACTCAATAATCGGTGAGAAAAATGCATTTTTAGCAGCTGAAGACGGTGTCGATATCGACATGTACTTCAAAAAGAGACTTGGCGCAGGTCTGTTCGGTGGTGAAGGATTCATTCTTCAGAAATTTACCGGAAACGGAATGCTATTTTTGGAAATTGACGGAGAAGTGATTGAACATGATCTGCAGCCTGGAGAAAAATTGCTTGTAAATCAAGGCCACGTTGCAGCAATGGAAGAGACCGTCGACTTTGATGTTGAAAGAGTCAAAGGTGTTAAAAACATGATTCTTGGCGGTGAAGGACTATTCTTTACCAAACTGACAGGTCCTGGAAAAGTATGGATACAGACCATGCCCGTCAGCAAACTGGCTGATGCAATCATACCTTACCTGCCGACAACCAAGTCAGAATGATTTATTAAAAAAAGTTTATTTTAAAATTCTTTTTTAAAAAGATAGGTGAAAACATGGAACAATATGATATAATCATTATCGGTGCCGGTCCCGGCGGATTGACAGCGGGAATCTATGCCGGACGCCAAGGGACCCGAACCCTAATAATAGACAGAGATTTGGCCGGAGGAATAGGTCGTGAAGTACCTGAAATGGAAAACTACCCGGGTTTTGATAAGATTTCAGGCCTGGAGCTTGTCAATAAAATCAGAGACCAGGCAATTAAAAATACAGAACTTCACGAACAGGAAAACGTTTTGGAAATAACCCGAGATGACCTGTTCACAGTCAAAACCGATAAGGACACCTACCTATCAAAAACAGTCATCCTGGCTACAGGCAGTTCCCACAGGCCCCTAAACGTGAAAGGCGAAGAGGAATTCAGGGGTAAAGGCGTCAGTTACTGTGCGACTTGTGATGGATTTTTCTTTAAGGGAAGGGATGCCGTCATGGTTGGCGGAGGAAACAGCGCCCTTCAGGAAGCTGTTTACCTAAACAATTTGGGAGCCAACGTAACAATCGTTCACAGAAGAGATGAATTCAGGGCCCAAAAGCACCTGCAAAATCTAGTTGAAGATGAAGGCATCAATGTTATCTACAATGCAACCGTTGAAGAAATAAAAGGCAGCATGCTGGTTGAATCAGTCACCCTGAAAGATACAAAGACCGGAGAATTAACTGAAATTCCAACAAATGGTGTTTTCATCAGCGTGGGATATGAACCACACACAGAACTTGCAAAACAGTTGAATGTAAATCTGGATCAATCAGGACACATAATAGTAGACAAAGAGCAAAAAACAAATATTGACTGCGTTTACGCAGTCGGTGATGTGTGTGTTGGCCTGAAACAGTGGGTCGTGGCATGCGGTGAAGGTGCAGTGGCTGCAACTTCCGCATATTCAGACATTAAGCAGACCTAATAGCGTTCCTGCAAGTACATGTAAATGAAAAATGCAATTATCAACACTACAATTACAGGCAATAACCACATGAACACTTTTAACAATAATACTGCTGCAAAAATTGCAATTATTACAAATATTAAATCTCTCAATTCCATGTAATTCAAATTTATAAAAGGTAATATATAAACTTTAAGAGATAATTAAAAACTTATTTTTTTTTCATTCCAAATTATCCCATAGATAAATATAATATATAAAAAAACTAAAAATAATATTATTATATTTTAATGGAGCATAATATGACAATTTTAGTTATCAACAATAAAGGTCAATACAACCACAGAATTCAAAGGAGTTTGCAATATCTCAAAATTCCATCTGAATTGGTGGCCAATACATTATCAATTGAAGAAATTGAAGCTAAAAATCCAATCGGATTAATCTTAGGCGGAGGCCCTTCAATCGAAGGTGCCGGAAATAGTGAGGAATACATCAAGCACTTTGAAATTCCGATATTGGGAATTTGCCTTGGCCATCAGTTGATTGCAAAAGCATATGGTGGTGAAGTGACTACTTCCGAAACTGAAAGTTATGCTCAGGTTAAAATTAATATTAATAATGATGAAAACTTATTTGACCAATTGGCTCCTGAAATGGATGTTTGGTCTTCACATAAAGATGAAGTTAAGACAATACCTAAGGATTTTGAAATCCTAGCCAGTTCAAACTTATGTGATGTTGAATCCTTTAAGCATAAAGACAAGGATGTATATGGAATCCAATTCCATCCGGAAGTGCATCATACCCCTAAAGGATCAATAATTTTTGAAAACTTTTATAAAATCTGTCAAAAAAGGTGTAATAATGATTAATAATCCACAAGACTTAGCGACAAAAGCACAAGACAACAAAGCCGGTTTAAAAAGAAAATATATTAATATCCCTATTGGTGATGAAGAATATGGATTTAGAATCTCAGGAATTGGAGCTAAATCCGTAAAATTAGAAAAATTTGTTAAATATGATGATATCTTTGAAGCTATTGAATCAGGTAATGACAACGGTCTCGAAGCTATGATTAAACAGATTATTGAAGATTACGAAGAAGATGAAGAAAATGAGGAATAAAATGTTAAGTCCTAAAGAATTTATTGAAGATGCAATCCAAAAAATCAAAGATCAAATCGGAGATGAAAAAGCAATTATTGCATTATCCGGTGGAGTAGACAGTTCAGTATGTTCCGTACTTGTTCAAGAAGCTATTGGAGATAATTTAACTGCTGTTTTCGTAGACCATGGCCTTTTAAGAGAAGGTGAAGTTGAACAGGTAACCAATACATTTAAAGACAGATTGAATTTCAAGTTTGTTGACGCTTCCGATGAATTTATGGACCAACTCGCAGGAGTTGAAGACCCTGAAGAAAAAAGAAAAATTATCGGAAGAGTATTTATCGAAGTGTTTGAAAGAGAAGCCATAAAATCCGGAGCTAAATTTTTAGTTCAAGGAACCATTGCACCTGATTGGATTGAAACCAAAGGTGAAATCAAATCCCACCACAACCTAGCGCTTCCAAGCGGAATGGAACTGGAACTCTGTGAACCTGTCCGTGACTTGTACAAAGATGAAGTACGGGAAATCGGTGATGAATTAGGCCTTCCAGCTACAACAGTCTACAGACAACCTTTCCCAGGACCTGGACTTGGGGTACGTGTTGTTGGTGATTTGACTAGAGAAAACGTTGAAATATGCAGAAAAGCAAACAAAATTGTCTGTGATGAAGTTGAAGCAAGAGGACTTAACAAAGAAGTATGGCAATACTTTGCTGTTTTAACTGATACTAAAGTTACAGGTGTTAAAGGAGATGAAAGAGACTTCGGATACCTTGTAGTAGTTAGAATTGTAAATTCAATTGATGCAATGACTGCATCTGTAGCTGAACTTCCTTGGGAACTCATTCAAACCATTTCAAAAAGAATTACCTCAGAAATACCTGAAGTTACTCATGTTGCATTGTCCATCAGTGACAAACCTCCTGCAACTATCGAATTCTGTTAAATACTATTTTAATCAATAGTATTTACTTTTACTTTTTTTAGAAATTATGAAAACCACTAAAAATGCTTACCTTGCCAAACTGACAGAACAAATACAGATGAAGTCTGTTAAGGTTGGAAAAAACCTAGAAGGAACCACACCACCATCAGTTTTCATTGGACGCTGGTCTTATCCCAAGGTTTATGCAGGACCAATGATGAGCTCACAGATGGGAGACACTCATATTATGGACTCTCCTGAAGACTGGATTGGTCAAAACAAGACCCAGGAAGAAATCATCAACTACAGGATGAACCTTGTGCGAGGCAAACAATTAATCAAGATAGATGACTTGGAAAATCCCTTTGTTGAAAAATTACAAGACATATCCCTCGCATCAAAATCCATCGACAGTGAAGCCACATTCGGACGCAGGCCAACAGGATCCATGCTTACAGAAGACAGCACACCCCATGGACCGAGTGCAGTCATCGAGAAATTCGACATCGATGCTGTCAGATGGGATCGTCAGCTTGAAAAGACATTCTATGATACTGACTTGAAGGCAGTAGATGCAGTTGTCAACCTCCACAACAAGGAAGTGCCGTTCTCAGCAATGCAGAAAGCATTTTCAGTGGGTGCAATCGGAACAAAAAACAAAAGGAAACTGGTTCCAACACGATGGTCAATTACAGCCTGCGATACAACGCTTGCAGATGAATTTCTAAAGGAAGTGAGGAAATTTGAAAAACTCGATACTTATAGAGTATTTGAGTTTGGAGCGTTGAACAACTATTATATAATCATATTGACACCAACAGAATGGCAATACGAATGGTATGAAGCATTTATTAAATTAATGAAAAATGAGGAATTGATATTTTCAGATTATGAAACTAATGGTGGTAAAAAAGAATATTCTCGCGTTGGAGGATGTTACTATACTGCCAAAATGGTGGTCCTGGATTACCTTTTAAACATTAAAAAACAATCTGGACTTTTAATTTTAAGAGAAGCTTATGATGGATATGTTCCATTAGGAGTATTTAATGTACGTGAAAACATTAAAGAAGCAATGATAAGACCATATAAAGAATTTGAAACATTGGAAAATTGCCTTAAATATGCCGGAGAAAAATTAAAAATACCTATTAGCAGATATGTAAAACAGGGAACATTATTAAATGAGATGCTTCACACAAAACAGACTACTCTAGATATGTACTTCAAGAGAGGATAATATGTTCAAATTCAAAACCCCCTCCAAAAAAACCCTTGAAATAATGTCAAAAGTTGCAAAAGGCGAAATAACTGCTGATTTTGAAGTTAAATGTCAGGAAAAAATTAAGGAATTGACCTCACATGAATTCGTTGAAATAACTTCAAGCGGCAACAACAGCATATTCATTGCCCTTTCAGCAATTGAGGGTGATATAATCATTCCAGATCAAGGAGGTTGGCACGGATTTAAACAGATTGCCAGACATTTAAATAAGGATATAATTACCATTAAAACAGATTTGGGACTCATTAACCCTATTGAATTAGACAATCTAGATATTAAAGAAAATTCAGCATTAATATTTACAAGTTTTGCAGGATACACCGCAGAACAAGATGTGAAAGGTATATCCAAATATTGTAAAAACAATTCCATCACAACAATAGAGGATGCTTCAGCCGGAATTGGAGATAAGGAAAAAAAATTGGGAAACGGCAATTATTCAGATATCATCATTGCATCAACAGGTTCGCCGAAAATAATTAATGTCGGAAGTGGCGGTTTCATAACAACCAACAATGGAGAAATTTTTGATAAAACCAAAATGCCTCAAAAATTAAGTAAAACCAATAATATTATATGTAGTGGTATGGATAGTGAACTCGATTTAGTTAGAAAAAATCTGGAACTTTCATTAAATGCAACAAAGCATCTAAAAAACAACATGTCCAACATCATCCATAAAAATAAGAGGGGTGTTAATGCAATTATACCGACCGACAATGCAAAAGAAATAAGTTGGAATTTGAAAAAATCATTGACCCTCGACAAAAGCGGTTTTATTACAACTTGTCCAAACTATAATCGTGTGAAAGCGAAAGCCATTGCAATTGAAATAAAAAACCTTTCATATGATTGTCTTGAAAAGGAGCGTCTTGATAAAATCATCGAAGAATTGAAAATCAATAATCTACATTAAGTTTTGTAATTCTATCAATCATGATTTCATCAACAGAATTATTTTTTAACTCATCCTGTGAAATATCATAAATTTCAACTAGTTTTTCAACATCACTTATTAAAACGCTGCCATCCAAAGTGAAATGTTTTGACAGCTCACAAGTATAATCATCGCAATTAATTAAAACTGCACATAAATTCATTTCACCTTCTTTTAAACCTAAAATCTTAAAAGCTTTAGAAATCTGGCGCTGCGCAGAACACCTCAATACAATTTCAACACTGATATCCTTTGCCAAGTTTTCGCCACGCTCAAAGGCAAGAAACGCCTGGTTAACTCCGTGGATTATGTGATTTTCACCTGCTAGGGCATCTGCATTTAGAAGCTGTATAATCTCATCATCTTTTTTAATAGAGTCAATTAAATCAAGCGTATCACTAACAGACTCAATATGTGCCTTAAACCCCAATATTCTTAAATCATTCATATTCATAGCAACACTAATCCCTAAGTAATCTGTTGACACCTGCAATGTATGCCTTTACGCTTGCATTGATAATGTCCGGTTCGGTACCCCTAGCTGATACAACCTTATCAGCCTTTTGAAGTTTGATTATCACATCGATAAATGCATCAGTACCACCAGTAAGGGCATCTACGTGGTATTCAATAAGATCAATATCCCTGAATATGTCCAAAGATTTGAGTGCATTGATTGCAGCATCAACAGGACCTAAACCAACACCTGCATTTAGAATTTCCTCTCCGTCAACAGTTATTTTAACGGATGCAGTAGGCATTACCTTATTTCCTGATACAATAGTTACTTCATTAAGCTTTATTCTATCCTCATGATTGATTTCTAAAACATTATCAGCAATGACCTGCAAATCCACATCAGTTACAGTTTTTCCCTTATCGGCTAAAACCTTAATGTTATCACATATTTGTTGAAGTTGAGTCATGTCAACATCCAAACCCAATTCCTTTAATCTGTTATTTAAACCATGAGTTCCCATGTGCTTTCCAATGACAAATTTGCGTGTACGCCCAACAAGTTCCGGAGTCATAGCCTCATAAGTAGCGGAATTTTTAATTATTCCATCAGAATGAATTCCTGATTCATGTGCAAATGCATTTTCCCCAACAATCGCTTTATTAGGCTGAATATATACACCTGTTAACCTGGCAACTAGTTTGGAAATGTCATATATCTCATTAATTTTAATGTTGGTTGAAAATTCGGGAAGCAACCTATCAATACTTACAACACATTCCTCAAAAGAGGTATTGCCTGCCCTCTCACCTATACCATTGATGGTGGTGTGAATTTCAGTTGACCCTCCCTTAATGGCGGATAGGGTATTTGCAACGGCAAGTCCGAAGTCATTATGGCAATGACAAGCTATCGGACAATGCAAATAATTTAACTGATTGAACAATTCATAAGAGGAATCAGGTGTTAAAATACCTACTGTATCACATACACAAACTCTATCTGCACCGTGGTCGATTGCATTAACAAGTACTGATTTTAAAAAATCAACATCACTTCTTGAAGCGTCTTCTGCGGATAGTTCAACAATTAAACCATGATCTTTACAATAATCAATTGCATTATTCGACAACTCCAAAAGACTGTCAAAGTCTGTTTTTAATTTGTCTTTGATGTGTAACTCAGATGTGGGAACGACCAAATTCACTCCATCAACATCACATTCTAAACAATAATCAATATCAACTGTCAATGGTCTTGAAAAACTGAGAATTTCAGCATTGAATCCTTGCCGGGTGATTTCTTTAATTGACTGTCTTTCACCTTCA
>NZ_JAFRKB010000008.1 GCF_017431965.1 Methanobrevibacter sp.
CTCCACGGTCATGGGAGACATAATATCTGGAAATCTATTGCTGATAATCTATGGCCTATTCTTTCCATTAGTTGTGATATTTATGGGAATGGCTATTAAAAAATTAGAACCTAACGTATAGCTTTAAAAAAAAAGAAAAAAGGAATTTCAACCTAATAATTTTTCCATTCCTTTTGATGCTAACAAGCCAAGGAAATCGCCTTGAGAATCCATAATGATATTGCCTTTGGAATATTGGTCAACCGCTGCACTAACCATTGCGGATTTTACATCGGGATCACCTGATTTTACAACAAGTGCTCTGACAATATCCATTACGGCATCACCTCGAGATACACCCTGGTTATTGGTTTCTTCACGGATAATATCTATACCGCTTGCATTAGTCTGCACACCATGGATATCTAATGGTCCTGCCGCATAAAGAATAGCATCTAATCCCTCACAATTTATTGCAACAACATCATCAATAGTTATATTGGTATTGGATTCAACTATTTCCTTTGCAAATTTCATGCCCTTGGAATTATTTGCATCATAGAATGAATCATGAAGCAGCAAACGAGGCCCTGCACCTTGTTGCTGATATTCCGTTGGTTCAGAAGCGGTTGGGTGTGACAATCCGCCAGGATAAACTGGAGCATAAGTTTTCAAAGTACCGTTATCCAAAGTAACTATGAACGCCATATCACAAGCACCCATTCCAGCCCTATTTTCACTTTCATCTATAGCGCAAACCAGAATGTTTCGCTCACCGGATGTTAAATGAGAGTTTTGACCCAAGAACATGGCTCCCGCAATAAGTGCAATTAAACCAATTACTACAATAATCAAGATTGATATAATAATTTTTCTAGTTCTGTTCATAATCCTACCCACATTATTTAGTAAAATTAGTCTATTATTAAAAAATTATATCAATTTTATAATACTTAAATTTTAGTAATAAATAATTAAAAAAAAATAAAAAATTAGTGGCAGTTACATCCGAAAAAGAAACACCATAATTTCTTTAAGATGCTTTTTTTCTCTTTTGGATCTTCTTTAGTTGTACAGCATGCAGGTTTATTTTTTGTTTGAGACATCAAAATCACCAAGTTTTGAAATTAAATATGAATGAACATATTTAATTTCCTGAAAGTAGTTATATGTATTTTATCAAATTAGAAAAAAGATTAATCTAATTCAATAACAATCGGAGTGTAGTTTATTGGTTTTGAAAAAACCAACAAAAGATAGTAATTAATTATTTAGGTAAACCTAAATTTTTATCACTAATTATAGTGTTGGATTATCTCATATATAAACATTTCCTTTTTTTAGTTATGCCTAAAATTTAAAAAAACATGCTAAAAAATTATTGGAAAAATACATAACAAAAAAAGAGATAATAGGTGTTTAATATTGAGGAGTTTAAACACCAACGACTTTTTCGGAAAATTTTGGCAGATTAATTTCCCATAAATACTAAATTAGAAAATTGTGAAACTAATTTAATATTTGAATTAATTTTGGAGATTGTATTATTATTGACTAATAATATGTTTTGTTTTAAAGTAATGTTTGATAAATTTAGGTATGCCTAAATTTACATCACCATGTATTACATAGTAAGACATAGTATATAAAGGTTTCGATATTTTTAGGTTAACCTAAATTTTTACTATGAAATATCTGAAAATATATCACGTGTTATATAACAGGTTGTATAAACTGGTATATAAATATTTGCAATACCTAAAAAATAAAGTTAAAAAAAAGAATAAGAATTGAAAGATTTACATTAATCTTCCAACACCAGTAATTTCAAAGCTAGCTACGCCATCAATAGCTTGAACCATTTCTTCAACAGCTTCAGATCCGCCTTCACCATCTTCAGTGATGAATTGTAAAATTACAGCAACTAAACCAAATGCAATAGGTTCTTCTGAAATTTCATGAATCTTAGCATTTTCAGGCATTGATGTTTTAATAGCTTCTTTAATAGATTCTAAGTCTATGTCCGGACTGTCCGGCATGATTTTCATAGTTGTTAATACTTCACCCATTCTAATTCCTCCATTTTATAAACTTATGGTCCTTCAAAACCACATTCACATTTGTAAGCGTGACCAAATGTACGGCATTTTTCACATCTTGCAATCTTTGCTCCACAAAGCGGACATTCGAATTCGACAAATGGTCCGGTTAATGGAATTTCTTGTTTACATGAAATACATTCTACAGTTTTCATTTTTATTCACCTATAATTTTTGTGTAATCGAAGTTATAATCATTTATATTATCATCTATAAGAGATAAAACCCTTTCGGGAAACTTTCCATTCACAACATCACAATTAGCCCCAAACTTTAATAAAAGAGAAGGTAACATTACATCAATCGATGACTCTTGAAAAGTTAGTAATTTTGTTGCATCAATTTTACTTATGAATGTTGAACCCGGCTCCTTAGGTTCTTGGGTATATATACCATTTACATCTGTTACTATTAAAAGGTTTGCATTTAGAAGGTGTGCAACATATGCCGCAATCGAATCTGAAGTCACATCCCAACTACATTCAAAAGGATCTTCTCTCTTTAAAAATTCAGAAACGATGAATATTGGTGTAAAACCTTCATTTGCTATTTGATTTACATCTTCAATTGAATATGCCAATTTTGCGGAATCCACTTTGTCATTAACAAGTTTAGCTATTATATCCATACAATCAATAGCTGTCCAATGATTTACTTCCTCGGAAAAATTCATTTCAGAGTTATATTTACGAATAAGATTTGCAAAATCTCCTCCGCCCAAAATAATAACCGAAGAAGTATTTTTTAATTTGTCTGCCAAGTCTATTGCATAATTTGGAAATAGACTTCCTCCAATTTTAACAACCTGTTTTATGATGCTACCACAACCATCATTTAATTAAAAATAGCCCTCATTAAATTCCAACCTAATCTATAACAGCTTCAAATCCCCGGTCACTTCGTCAATTATTTCATCTTCATCAGGACCAAGTGCCAGAACTGTGATGCTTGATGTAGGTATCTGAGTCCTTCCGGCATCAATTACCAAATAATTTGAAATTCCCTTTTCATCAGCATGTTTTTTAAGTTCGAGCAATTCTTCCTTTGTTTTAACTTTCAAAACTACTTTGGCATAAGCTTCATTTTCCCATTTTTTAATTTTCTTGGGGTCTGTTTTTTTATAGGAACCTATAGATCCATGACAGCACTGTGCAGCAATTTTACCTTTACGCATCTTCAAATCTGTTCTAACAATCATCGCTTGTTTCATATTATCATCAAATAAATTAAACACAAATGGTTTTTTCTTATTTAAAATATCTGACTATTAATATTTATATTTACTATTCGGCAGTTATGATGTAACTCAAAAAAAAACATTCAATAATTAAACAAAAGCAATATAAAATATTAATTATATAAACCTAATTAAATTTCAAAAAATATTAAAGTGACATTTATGCTCAAAAGATTATTTAAAGACAAAAAATTCATTTTTATTTTCACTTTTATAGTGGAATCCATTTTATATTACTTTTTTGAGCATTTGCCGATTGGAGGGGAGTACATAGTTCCGGATGTGGGTGTTGCTCCGGTTTTTGGAATGATGTTCGGTCCCGTTGGCGGTTTTGGCCAGGCCCTTGCCAGCCTTGTCTGGGAGCTTTATGACGGAATGGACCCGATTGCATCACTGATTGATTTTGCAATAATGTTTGCAATATCCATAGCAGCCTATAAATTATGGTATGCAACATTTACAAAAAGAACAATAAATACCCCAAAATTTGATTCAAGCTATAATGTTTTCAAATTCTTAATTATAACCTTATTTATTTCAGTTATATATTGGGCATTGATACATATCTCCCTTGAAGCATATTCCCCAATGTGGACCGTCTATCCATTATCCACTATAATTAACAGAACTTCATATGCTCTAAATATGTTCAGTTTCACATTAATTTTTGGACTGGCCTTCATCAGCATTTTTAATATTTTGGGCCTGCCTATGAAAGTCCCCGAAGGTTGGTTCAACATCATAGATATCGAAAATAAATACCTGTTGATAATTTTTATTGTTTTGATGGCTTATTTAATACCTGTTCAAATATTTAGCATAGACAACGATATTACAGACAACATATTCTTTGCCCTGACAATTATCATGGTAATATTATTCTGTTTAAACAAATTTAGAGCAAAAATTGAAGCGCGGATTGTAAAGTACTCTGCTATTGAAAAAATCATATTGTTTTTCCTGATTGTATTATCAATAATATTATTTATCTTATTTGATGAAATTACCTTAATCAGTTTTGTTTTTGCAACTAATTTCGAAGGCCATCGCCTTGAATTAATGAATTTGACTATTGGAAGCGCATTGATGATATTGTTTTGCATATTACATATCCATTATGTCGAAAAAACAATGACCAATCCAATTTATGATTTAATCAGCTCGGTAAACAACTACACAGATAATAAAAAATTTAATTCCTCTGAAAAATTCAATATTGACTTTGAAAAATATTTGAAGAATAATGATGACATGTCCAGATTGGTCGAATCATTTATTTCATTAAACAAGAATATTAGAAATAATTTGGATAATCTTAAAAGGACAACTGCGGAAAAAGAAAAAATTGAAACTGAATTTAAAATTGCCAGCAATATCCAAGCAGGAATGATTAAAACAGATTTTGACGAATTCTCTAATGGCCGGCCTTTTGAGATTTATGGATTAATGGAACCTGCAAAAGAGGTTGGAGGGGACTTTTATGACTATTTTAATATAGATGAAGAAAACATTGCTTTTGTCATTGGAGATGTAAATGGAAAAGGGGTTCCCGCCACGCTATTCATGGTCAAAACAATGCAGCTGATTGAAAATCACAGCAAATTTGATTCCACTTCCGAAAAACTTTTTGAAAACGTTAATAATTTATCATGTATTAGAAATGATGAGGGCTTATCCGTTAGTTCCTGGTTTGGAAAATTGAATTTGAATAGCGGAAAGCTAAGTTTTGTTAATGCAGGACACTATCCTCCATTAATTAGACAAAATAATAAAGATTTTGAATATCTGAAAGTCCAGCCAGATGTTGTTTTGGGAATGGAAGAAAACGTTCCTTATAACGAATATGAAATAAATTTAACCCCTGGAGACATAATATTTTTATATACTGATGGATTGACAGAAGCAAATGATAATTATGAAGGTTTTTATGGGGAAAATCGTCTACAAAAAACTATAAATGCCCATAAAGATGAAAAATTAGAAAAAATAATTGCAAACATTAAAGACGATTTGTATCAATTTTGCAATTATAATCAATTTGACGACATTACAATGTTAATAATAAAATACAATGGTTGTGAAAGTAATGAATGATATTAATGAACTTTTAAAATCAGAAAAATTTATTTTATTATTTTCAATGGGGATAACTCTAATAACAATGCTGCTTTTTGAGATACTATCCGGTGGCGGCTATGAAATGAATATTGAACTAATGATCATACCTGCTTTGAGTTTATTACTGGGACCGTTTGCAGTTTTAGGTTTTGTCATAGCGGAAGGAATAAAATTATTTATCATTAATCCAAATGACCTGCCCTCTAACTTAATAACAATCTTTTTACTTTTTATAAGCAATATGTTAATATGGAAATTATGGTATTCTATAATGAATAGGGAAGGATATGAAATCCCCAATTTAAACTCCTTATCCAACCTGATTAAATTATTCGCAGTATTCCTGATATATTTAATAATATGCCATATTCTTTTTGGCCCATTTGCCAAAGGAAATCCGGCAATAGACCGGATATACCAGAATATGATTATACTATTTTCCCTGAGCATAATTATCTTACTATTGGGAATACATATTTCAATTAAATATAAGATACCTTTGTATACACCAAAAAGACAATTAAAACAGTTCCTGCCCAATAAGATTTACTTGATTATATTAATTCTTGCAATCATTATTGGAATGGCAAATATCCAACTGCCAACCGATTCAAATTATTCCATAATGGTGACTGCTTTAATAATATTGCTTCTCATAATCTACTTAACTAACCCAATGACCGGCACATATCAAATTAAAGAGAAAATGGAGTTAAATTTAATTAATAAAATAAATTTCTCCATTTTATTACTATTGCTCATGGTGCTGCCTATAATAACTTTGCCAATACTCTATCTGATTCCGGAGTATCTTAGCATATATGAGATAATCAATATATTTTCAGAAATCTCAGAGCAAGTTTTTACATTAATTCTAATTCCCTTTTTGATTTATCTTTATTACCTTGAAAAGAACATGATGAAACCTATAAACAGACTATCAAAATCATTATCGAAAGACATGAACAATAAAGAAGAATATCAAAAACTTAAAAATGATTTAAATTCAATAAATGCCAATAACGAACTGAAGATATTAGCACAATCCCTGCTTAAAATGGAAAACGATTTAAACCAGTACAGTAAACAGCTGATAAAAGTTACTTCCCAAAAGGAAAGATTTGAAACCGAACTTAAATTAGCTCATGAAATTCAAAATTCAATGATTCCAAAAAATTTTGAAGAATATAATGATTACGATGAATGTGAGATCTGGGGATTAATGGAACCTGCACGGGAAGTGGCAGGCGATTTCTATGATTTTTTCAAAATAGATGACGATAATATAGGATTTGTAATTGGAGATGTGAGCGGGAAAGGAATAACTGCTTCGTTGATTATGGTAAAGTCAATGACATTAATCCAGGATTATGCTAAACACAATGAAGACCTTTCAGAAGTATTTTATGAAGTAAACAACCTTCTCTGTGAGGGAAACGTTGAAAGTCTGTTCGTCACATGTTGGTTTGGAAAAATAAACTTTAAAACAAAAAAATTATCATATGTTAATGCCGGACATAACCCCCCACTAATTAAGCAGAATGAGAACTTTGAATATCTGGATATGGAACCTGGGTTAATTTTAGCAGCTATGGAAGATATGCCTTATGAAACATGTGAACTCCAATTAAACTCAGGAGATGCAATAATTTTATATACCGATGGAATAACTGAAGCAAATTCAGATTATGAAGAATTTTATGGAGAAGAAAGGTTGAAAAATACCATAAATAAACATAAAAATGATGATTTAGAAAAAATCATAAACTCTGTAAAAAAAGATATTACTGAATTCTGTGGAAATCCAGAGCAATTTGATGACATGACAATGTTTGCCATCAGATTGAAATGATTATTTGAAATTCAAATTTTACAATAATTTAATTAAATAGTATTTATAAAAGTTTTAATGATTATATTTTTTAAGGAGATAATAATGACTCGTATTTCAATTTTAGACAAAGACAGATGTCAACCAAAAAAATGCGATTATCTTTGTATACATTACTGTCCGGGCGTTAGAATGGATGAGGACACCATAGTAGTTGATGAAGATACAAAAAAACCGTTGATATCAGAAGAATTATGTGAAGGATGCGGAATCTGTACTAACAGATGTCCGTTTGATGCTATTACAATTATCAATTTACCTGAAGCAGCCGACAATCCAATCCATAGGTTTGGCCAAAACCAATTTGAATTGTTTGGACTTCCAAACTTAGAGGAAGGAACCGTTTTAGGACTTCTCGGACCAAACGGTATCGGTAAATCTACAATAATGAATATTTTATCTGGGAATTTAATTCCGAACTTTGGGGATTGGGAAAATCCTCAGGACAATTGGAATAACGTGATTGAATTTTATAAAGGCTCATCACTTCAAAAATACTTCCAGGATCTGTCCGAAGGCAACATTAAAACAATCCTAAAACCTCAGATGGTTGATAAACTTCCGAAAGTTGTAAAAGGTAAAGTGAAAGACCTGCTTACCAATGTCAATGAACGGGACAAGCTTGATTATGTTACAAAAGAACTGCAGCTTGAAAATGTTTTGGACCGCAAGATGGAAAACTTGAGTGGTGGAGAACTTCAGAGAGTGGCAATCGCTGCAACAGTATTGAGGGAAGGTGATTTCTACTACTTCGACGAACCTACCTCCTGGCTGGATGTTTCACAAAGATTGAATGCTGTTAAAGTAATCCGTTCACTTGCCGAAGAAGGAAAAAGTGTGCTTGTAATTGAACACGATCTTGCAACATTAGACGCATTATCTGATAACGTGCATATATTGTATGGACAACCTGGAGGATATGGTGTGGTATCCGGTAGAAAAGGAGTTCGTATCGGAATCAATGCATACATCAATGGATTTTTATCAGAAGAAAACGTTAGAATCAGGAAAAATCCTATTGAATTTACAATCAGGCCACCAACCCCCGAAGATGAAGGGGATGCACTTGCAAGCTATACATACATTAGCAAGGAATATGACGGATTCAGTTTATCAGCGGATGCAGGTGAAATATTCTACGATGAAATAGTGACTGCATTCGGATCAAACGGTATCGGAAAAACCACATTTGCCAAAATGCTTGCAGGTGTGGAAGAGCCAACAACTGGAGAAGTTGACGAAGAGGTAACAATAGCATACAAACCTCAATACATAGTTTCCGACTTTGAAGGAACCGTAAGCGACTTTTTATACATGAATGCACCTAGTTTCGGAAGCAAAATCTTTGAAAGTGAAATAATGAATCCTCTCACATTAAATGATATGCTTGACAAACCTGTTAAAGGCTTAAGCGGAGGAGAACTTCAAAGATTGGCCATTGCTGCAACACTTTCAAAAGATGCTGAAATCTATCTATTTGACGAACCTACAGCATTTTTGGATGTGGAACAAAGATTGATTGCTGCAAGAGTCATTCGTAAAATGGTTGAAAGCAGAAATGCCGCATCACTTATTGTAGACCACGATATCGTATTTATTGATTATATCTCTGACAGGGCAATGGTATTTAACGGTACTCCTGGTTTGAACGGTCACGCATCAAAACCAACTGATTTGAGAAATGCAATGAACGAATTTTTAGGAAACCTGAACATTACATTCAGAAGAGATAAAGAAACAAAAAGACCTAGAGTTAACAAACTCGACAGTTACAAAGACCGTGAACAAAAAGAGAAAGGAGAATATTATTACTTATCTGATTAAATATTCCCTTTTTTATATTTTGGCTTTGTAGAAATCCTATTTGATTTTTACAAAAAAATTTTTAAAACCTATTTTTATTTCTATTTTTACTTAGAATCTCTTAAAATAATCTGATTATTTTTTATTCAGATTTACACTTGAAATTTCACATCGATTAGA
>NZ_JAFRKB010000009.1 GCF_017431965.1 Methanobrevibacter sp.
AAGGGGGAATCTGTAGATTTTAAATGAAAAAACACCAAAATATTATTGATAATCTTTTATATGAATTTGCACTAAATATTATAATGTAAGAGTTAAAAGTAGTAAATATTTTGTAGTATATACGGGCAAAATCCATTGTATATAATTAGGCGTTATTTGACTTATTAGTCATTAATATTAAGTTTTTTTATTTATTAACTTAATATAACTTATTTTATGATTTTGTTGAGCATAATATGTTATATTTTTAAAAAATAAGTCTTTTTTTAAGGAATTAATTTGGCCTTTTTTAGTAGGTGTTTATATTTTGTATAGTTTTTCACTATACTGACTTTATATTTGGAGTAAATTCTTTGAATAATTATTACAAAAAACATTCATTAATTATTTCATATTTCATGTTTCCAATTAAATTTAAATAATATTTTTTTTTAGTTTTGATTTAAATGTTCTCACAATCATGTGTTTGATATCATGTATTTTAAAACAATTGTGCAACTATGCCTGATCCAATATACATTGTAGAAATAATTAGCATTGTCACAATAAGAGCTTTCCAGTCAAGAGATTTGATTTCGCGCCATCGGTTGCCCATTCCAATGCCGACATAAGCCAGGAATACTGTGACAATGGATATGATTTCAACTTCTGAAACGTAATAGATTACAATGTCTGATGTCGGCATTATTGGAAGTGCCAATGTAATGCCTATAATAATTGTATAGAACAGGGATGGAATCTTTAATGGAAAATATCTTTCCATCCAAGCACCTAAAAGTGCAATCAAAGACAAAATCCCCATGCCAATCAATGATTCGGCAATTGGATGCTTATAACCCATATGGTTACCAATCACTGTTATCACTGAAAAAATAACCAATAGGAAAATCCAATTTAAAATACCTGGAACCGAAACAATTTGATATCCATCATTTAAGTCAGACATCATCATCACCGTTTTTTTCATCTGAAGATTTTTTCCTGAATCTAGGCTCCAATTTATAATACAATTTTTCAGTCAATGGAAGTGCCAAAAATATCACGATATAGATTCCAACTGAAAACGAAAGCAGATTGCTGAATCCTGCAAACGCTTCAATTTGAGTTTCAAGTGCAGGAAATGCTGCAAGTGTAGGGCCAAGAGCCGCTGCATTCATACTGGCACTGCCAACACCACTTGCCATAGCAAATGCATATGGATGCAACGGCAATAATGATGTACTTAAACTCGCCAGGAAACTTATAAATACTGTACCAATCATTGTTCCTATGATGAACAATGCAAAAATTCCTCTTGCTTCGGGAGAATTGAAACCGTACTTGTCAACGACAACGCCCACTTCAGGCTCACGGCCAATGGAATTTGTCATACCGATAGCTTCCCTTTTAAAGCCCAAAAACAACGCTGCAGGAAGTGCTATTAAAATGGTTGCCAAATGCCCCAGTTCCTGAAGCATCAATGCAGGACCCATCTCAAAAATCAGATGAATTGACTGGCCGCTTGATACAGCAAGCTTGGCTATTAGAATACCTATAAAAAGCATCATTGCCCCTTCGGCTATACGTGCCTGCCTTCTTTTAATCCATTGTATCGGCTTTGCCAGATAACAGGTCAGGCCCAAAACCATCGAATAAAGCAAAGGCATTATTGAGACTTCAACGCCTTCTAAAAGTTCAATTTCAATAGGTCCTATTGATTCTGCAATTATTACCAAAAAGAGTATTGTTATGTGTAATCTGTAATCCTTCCAAGGGTTTTTCTTTAAAATACGTTTGTCTGTCTTTTCTCGATAAATATGTTGTATCTGATTCGTCTCTTCTGTTTTTTTAGACATAGTGCCCTCACCCACCCAACATGATTTAACATGTTAATTAAATTATAATCTTCAATAACTGCTATATAAATCAATACGATTTGATTCTTAAAAATTCCTAAAAAGTGAATAAAAATACTTCTTTTTATTCACTAAATATGATAAAATGTTATAAATCTTAAAAAATAAAAGAGTTAACATTAACTTTTAAAACAAATCTTTATTTGGAGAAAAAATTATATGGAAAATATTCATTCACTATTTAATATTCTATGTTTCCAATAGGAATATGATGATTTGATATGTTGAAAAAAACATCCCATAGAAAATTTATATTAATATTGAGTCAAATATGGGTGAGTATCTGATAATTTAACTTAATTCTGTCATTTTTTATCATCTTTTTTAATTTATCAAAATAGTCATTATGATTAAAATTAAATTTAATGAAAACAATCCCAGTATAATATTTTTATATTTAAACTCTTTAGATGGATATATAAAGATAATTAAAAGTATCGTTATTATTAGATTAAGAATTGATATCCATATCATATTTTATCAACTCCATTTTAATTATGGGAAGGTTTATATAATGAAAAAAAGAAAAGAAGTATTATGGGATTAACCCCATAACACTTTCAATATTAATTGCAATATTGAAATTATTATTTGAATAATTCCAAGTGCAATTAATATTTTTTCGCTTTTTTTTCATGGAAAACCTCCATAATCGAGCTACTTAACATAGCTCTAATGTTTAATTCTGTTTTTCATTGCATATATATCTATTTATTCTAATTAAAGATATTATAAATAGTAATTATTGTATTGGTTATGTAAAATTGCTTTGTTTATGAAATATTGCTTTCACTTTGTAAATTTCGTTTATTATCTGAAAAACATCACATATTGACAGTAACTATTTTAAGGTTATTGTATGAAATATTATAGTGTAGGAGCTAAAAGTAATAAATATTTTGTATAGTATACGGGCAACAAAAATACATATTATTTTTGAGTTATTTGGCTTGTTAATTATTAATATTAAGTTTATAATTATTTAACTTAATATAAATTATTTCATGATTTTATTAAGTGCAATATATGGGTATTTTTAAAAAATAGGTCTTTTTTTAGGGAATAAATTTTGTATTTTTTTTAAAAGAGTATTATATTTTATATACTTTTTTTAGGATATTGACTTTAAATTCTTTGAAAAATCATATGGAAAACATTCATTAACTATTTCATATTATATGTTTCCAAAAATAAACAGAATTATTTTGTTCAAATATTTAAACAAGTCTTTATATATAATTGTTTAATCATTTGAATAATTATTTATATAAGATAATTTAAATATTTGAATAGAAAGTATTGAATCACGGAGTTGTGCGTAATGTTGGAAAAAGAAGAGTTAATCTCAAATTTTATTAAAAACGAATTGAATGATGTTCCTAATGTTTTAAGCAGAAACTTATCTAAAAATAATAAAAAATTCAATGCAAGGGATGAACTAACTGATTTAAAAGGATATGTAGATATCTTTTTAAATGAAGATACATCAAATAAGATTGTAGTTTTACCTGGCCTTAGGGGTGTTGGAAAAACAACCCTGATTCTGCAGCTTTATGAATATCTGATGAAAGAAAAGAATATTCCTCCCAGAAATATCCTATATATTTCATTTGATGATTTAAATGATTTCGTTGAATGCAGCATTCGTGAAATGGTTGAAATATATTTAAAGGATATGTTTAATGAGAATTTAAGAACTTTAAATGAAAAGGTTTTCATATTCATTGATGAATCACAAATCGATAAGAAATGGGCAAAAACTGGAAAAATCATCTATGACAAATCATATAATATATTTGTCATATTTACAGGTTCATCAGCACTCCATCTAGAACAAAACGATGACCTTGCAAGAAGAATGCGTAAAAAATCAATAACTCCCCTAAACTACACACAACATCTCAAATTAAAATATGATTTAAATGCAGGAAACCTATCGGATGATTTAAGAAATCTGATATTTACCGGAAATATTGATAGTGCTGTCAAATCAGAATTTGAAGCCAATAATATGCTGACCAATTGCATAGACTACAATTCTACCGACTGGAATGAATATTTTAAATTCGGCGCTTTTCCAATACTTTTTGATAAAAAGACACACAGGGAAATATGTGAAGATTTAGTTGAAATAACAGAAAGAGTCATTACCAAAGATTTGTCCCAGATAAAAGAGCTTTCATCTGCAAATCAATCAAATGCAAAAAGAATATTAAGATACTTTGCCCTCCAACAGCCGGGTGAGTTAACCCATGCAAATCTTGCGAATTATTTGAAAACATCCACCGCAAATATCAATAAGATATTGGATCTGCTTGAAAAAACCCATCTGATCTTTCATTGTGAACCATATGGAGGTTCAGCTAAAAGGGTTAAAAAAGCCTGGAAGTATTACTTTGCAACACCCAGCATCAGACACTCATTGTCAAGGAAAGTTGGAAACCCATTACTTGGAAGTGATGATTATGAAGGACTATTATTAGAAAATCTAATAGCATCAAATCTATTTAATCTATCCAACAGACAGTTCACCAATTTCACAATATACTATGATGCAAACAAAAAAACAAATGTTGATTTTTTAATCCAGGAAGAATCCGAAAACATCATTCCAATTGAAGTGGGTCGTGGAAAGAAAAAGAAATATCAAATTGAAGATGCAATTAATAGATATGACTGTGAATATGGGATAGTCGTTGCAAATAATACAAAAACAATTAAAAGAAAAGGAAATGTAATCTACATACCTCCAAAAACATTTTCATTTTTATAGGCATTGGCTGGTGGCATTACCGAAATCAATTTAGTTGTATAGTGTGGTGATGGATGTTATGTTTCCAACAAGACATTCAATAGTTACTAGGTTATATGTGAAGTCTCTTTTAAAAAATAGATTTTCAATAGTTATTTTAAGCTATTGAACTTACAACGAATTTTATGAATTCTGGATTGTCGACTTCCACGATTGGAACGCCTGTTTCAAGCTCTTTGATTTTTTCCATATCTTCATCAGTTAATTCAAAGTCGAATACATCAGCATTTTCTAACATTCTGGATTCTTTGGTTGATTTTGGGAAAACTACAATATCTCTTTGAATCAGCCATCTTAAGATTACCTGTGCAACTGACTTTTCATATTTGCTGCCGATTTCAGAAAGAATCGGATTGTTGAATATGTCGTCTTTTCCTTCTGCAAGAGGTCCCCAAGCTTCAACTACTGCATCAAACTCGTTGTGGAACTCGACTGTTCCTTCCTGCTGGTAGAACGGATTTACTTCAATCTGGTTTACCATAGGTGGAATTTCAGCATGCAATGACAAATCTGTGAAGCGTCCCTGTGTGAAGTTGCATACTCCGATTGCTTTTATTTTTCCTTCTTTGTACAGGTCTTCTACAGCTCTCCATGTTGAGTACACATCTCCCATGCATTGGTGCAGTAAGTATAAATCAACATAATCGGTCTGGAGTTTATCCAAGGATTCTTGGAATGCCTTTTTGGTTTCATCATAACCGTATGATGAAACCCATACTTTTGTGGTTATGAAGAGTTCTTCTCTTGCGATTCCGGATTCTTTTATAGCTTCACCGATTTCTGCTTCGTTGAAATAAGCCTGTGCGGTATCAAAATGTCTGTATCCTACTTCAATAGCTTTTTTTACAACATCTTTTGTTTCTTGCGGAGGTATTTGGAAAACTCCAAAACCCAATTGTGGAATTTCCACGCCGTTTGATAAAGTTTTATATTCCATGATTTTCACCTACTGTTTACTATGTGATGTAACTATATATAAATGTTTCCTTAGGAAACATTTTCTTAAAGAAAATATTTTTATACTATTAGATACAAAACAAATAATCATGACATTACCAAGGCAATTCAAAAAAGAAAACTCCCATAACATATTAATATATCACTATGTGGAAGAACTTGTAAGCGACTTCGGAGAATACACAACAGAGCATTACAGTGATGAAGACATTACTCCTGTGGAATTGCCGTTCCTGTTAAGAATAAGGTGTGTGGACAAAAGCACACAAAAAGACCTTGTCGATTTGTTCCACGTAAGCAATGGATATGCATCAAAAATCCTAAGGAAATTTGAAGACAAGGGATTAATAACACGATTTGAGGATCCTGAAAACAGAAGAAGAAAAATCGTTAAGCTAACTGATGAAGGCATCAGGAAAACAGATGAAATCCTAACACACATCAGACAATGGGAAAACAACCACATGTGTGGAGATGAACTTGAAACACTCAAAAGATTATTATTCAAATTCTTAAGTGAAAACTAGTTAAGGTTATAGGGTTATGTTTTCAACAAGAAATTTAATTTAAATTTCCAACTACTGTGGTTTTAATAGTTGCTAAAAACAAAATTTAAGAATAATTTAAAAGATATATTTCATTAGTAAGTGATTTTAATGGAAGTCAAAACAAAACCTGTTGAACTGATTGAATTATTTTACGATTTGATTTTTGTATATGCCATATCAAAGTTAACCGCATTAATTTCAGAACCGATAAATGGTGTAATTCCACCATATAACTTTTTTGCTTATTTGATTACTTCATTTGTGATTCTGCAGGCATGGCTTTATTTTACAAACTATGTGAACAGATATGGGCAGTGGAAGTGGTATGAC
>NZ_JAFRKB010000010.1 GCF_017431965.1 Methanobrevibacter sp.
GGCGGTTGATTATATGGCTGAAAATAATATTTGCCCAATTGGAAATACATTGGATTTTTTTAACAGGAAATGGATATTCTGCATACTTTCAAACATATTCAGAGGAATGAAACATTTCTCCGAGTTTAAAAAGGCAAATCCAGAAATCAGCAACCATATTCTATCTGAAACTTTAAAGTATATGGAAGAAAATGATTTAATTAATAAAACCACAATTGAAGACAGCTCAAGAATCCAAACAGAGTATTCTCTAACAGAAAAAGGCCTTAAAACAAATAAAATTATCTTTGAGATTACATCCTACTATTTCAATGAGCTGAATTATGCAGGATACAATGATAATGAGAAAAGCGAAATTTTAGCCGAATATCAAAAAGCATTCAATATAGAGTAATTCAAGAGTTACCAGTCTATTTTTATATTATATTCTACTAATCTAGATTCATGAAGGACATTTTTGACAACTGCAAAATCGGCGATTTAAAACTCAAAAGCCGTGTCGTAAGAACCGGCCTGTGGCAAACACAGCCAATGAGTGAAGTTTATGAGAAATATGAAAACATCGCTAAAAGTGGCGTAGGTTTAATCATCACTGAACTGATTTCAATTTATCCGAAAGACAAGTTTTCAGAGTATTCAATCAAAAGCACTTCTCCACAATTTATGGCTGAAGCAAAAAGGTTGGCTAAAATCACACATGATTATGATGTTCCCATTTTAGGCCAAATTGAATTCATTAAATATAATAGAGGAATCGATTTGGACATTAACGTTAACGATTTGACAATGGAAGATATTCGCCAGATTCAGTCCAACATTATTGTTGCTGTTCAGAAACTTAAATTGGCAGGTTTTGACGGAGTACAACTGGCATTGGGAAACAACTTTTTTTTCTCCAAATTCATCAACCCCTATTTTAATCAAAGATCAGATGACTATGGTGGAAACACTTTCAACCGGACGAGGATTGTTTTAGAACTTATAAAGGTAATGAAAAACAATTTCAATTTTCATATTGGATGTAAGGTAAATGCGTTTGATGGAAGAAAAGGAGGAATCGATCCGTCTGAAAGTATTGAGATATGCAAACTGCTTGAAAAAGTAGGTGTAGACAGCATTCAAGTTACAAAACCGTTATCTCCATTATATTTCACCAAAGATGTATCCGACGAAAAGGAACTGGTTGAATTTTGCCAAAATCTGATTGATGAGGTTGAGATTCCCGTTATTCTAGGCGGAGGATTCGATGACATGGCACATATGAATGAAGTCATAAACCAGATAGATATTGGACTTTTGTCAATGTACAGACCTTTTGTTGCTGATGAGGGATTTTTAAAATCATGGAAGGATAACGGCGAAGGAAAATCCAGATGCAAAAAATGCAACAACTGCTACAGGACAAAGACTAGTCAATGTTTTCACTATTGATATCGATATCTTTAATTGACATGTAAACATGAACAAACCATGTTAAAACAGCAATGAATACAAATGCAACAATAATTTCAGGCATGACGAAATATCCTAAAATTATTCCGAATGCATAGAAAATTAAATGGATTGCAGTTCTTTTCAGATTTAAAATTTTACTTAATTGCTTGTTGTGCTCAATATTGGTTATCATCCAAAAGAGCACATCATATGCCAATTCAATGACAATGAAGAATCCACAATAACATAACTGTGCATTCAGGTTAGAAAAGTTATTTGAAATTAAAAGGGTGAAATAGGGCAAAAGTGACATTACAAAAACAACAAGTCCTGTCATGGTTATTACCTTACCATTTATCTTTTTAATAATTTCAAAAATAATATGGAAAAAATACCAGTTAGTCAAAACAACGATGAAACTTGTTATATAAGCAAAAAAACTAGTTTTTAAAGCCCAAAAACCCGCAAATGTAATAGTTTCAGGTTGGGGCAGTTCAAGCACGATAACAGTTAAAATGATTGCAAGCACTGCATCGACAAATGCCTCTAATTTTTGTGAATCCATACTAATAATTATTAACTGCAATATTTTAAATACTGTTGGTAATTCTTAAATTACTGACTTCTTTTTATACTATTTTAAATAATCTTAATTCATGAAAAGCATATTTGATAATACAAAATTTGGTAGATTCAACCTAAAAAGTAGAATTATCCGATCAGGACTGTGGGAATCTGAAAACGAATCCCAAAAGAATTTGACTCCGGAAATTTTTGAAAGATATGAAAAGCTGGCTGAAAACAATGTCGGAATAATAGTTACCGAGCTGATTTCAATGTATTCACATGACCGGTTCAGCGATTACTCACATTATATCAACTACCCCTACTTCATCAAGGAATTCAGAAAAGTAACAGACATCACCCATGAATTTGACACACCGATTTTTGCACAAATCGGTTTTATCAACTGCAATGTCAATGGAAAACAGATGATGGAAGTCAATGATTTGGAAATTGAAGATATAAGAAAAATTCAGACAGATTATGTTGTTGCGGCTAAAAAAGTTGCCTTTGCAGGCTTTGATGGAATTCAGTTAAATGTAGGGAATAATTATTATCTCTCACGAGTCATGAATCCTTTTGAAAACCAAAGGGATGACCAGTATGGTGGAAATACATTCAATCGTGTTAGGATGGTTATAGAAATTATCCAACTGATAAAACAGACTACAGATTTGCATATTCATTGCAAAGTAAATCTGTATCAGGACATTGATGATTCATTGGAGATATGTAAAATACTTTCTGAAAATGGTGCAGACAGTTTGCAGATAACTAAATTTTTATCCCCACAATACTTCAGAAAGGGACAGTCAAACGAAAACATGCTGGTTGACTTTGCAGATAATGTCTCTAAAGAAGTTTTAATCCCTGTTGTTTTAGGCGGTGGGTGGTCCGATATGGACACAATTCAAGAGTTGATAAATACTACAGATATAGAATATTTATCAATGTACAGGCCATTTGTCAAAAGCCAAAGCTTTTTAACTGAATGGAGGAAAAATAAGCACGGAAGTTCAAAGTGCAAAACTTGCAATAACTGTTACTGGAAAAAATCAAGTGTATGTATTATTGATTCCGAGGATTGATTATCCCTCGGCCACTAAACTTAAAATTGGCCAATCTATGGAATACCACCTGTCCACATCAACATTATTGGAAACCTAAACTAAGAAACATTAAATGAAGTGTTTCTTAATAATTTTTCAATGAATTAGCTCCAAATATAAAGTCAATATACTGAAAAAACTATACAAAATATAAATACCTACTAAAAAAGGCCAAATTAATTCCTTAAAAAAAGACTTATTTTTTAAAAATATAAACATATTCCACTTAACAAAATCATAAAATAAGTTATATTAAGTTAATGAATAAAAAACTTAATATTAATGATTAATATGTAAAATAACATCCAAATTATGTACAAAGGATTTTGCCCGTATACTCTACAAAATATTTACTACTTTTAGCTCTCAGATTATAATATACAACGAAGAGACATATATATTTAATTCTTATCAGTATTTTTCCCATTATTTCATGAATTTTATTAGTTATTTTATATTGCAA
>NZ_JAFRKB010000011.1 GCF_017431965.1 Methanobrevibacter sp.
ATTGGTGATAAAATATGAAGTTCGGTATAGAATTCGTACCTCAAATACCATTAGATGAATTAGTAAAATTAGTAAAATTAGCAGAAGACGTCGGTTTTGAATACGCATGGATCACAGACCACTACAACAACAAAAACGTATACGAAACCTTAGCATTAATTGCAAACGCTACTGAAACCATTAAAATGGGTCCTGGTGTAACCAACCCATACGTAAGAAGCCCTGCAATTTCAGCTTCCGCTATCGCAACCATTGACGAAATCTCAGAAGGAAGAGCAACCTTCGGTATTGGTCCTGGTGACAAAGCAACTTTCGATGCTTTAGGAATCGCTTGGGAAAAACCAGTATCCACTATTAAAGCAGCAATCGCTGACATTAACACTTTATTATCTGGTGGAAAAACCGAAGCTGGTGCAGCATTAGGTGGAGCAAAAGCTGTCCAAGAACACATCCCTATTTACATGGGTGCTCAAGGTCCTAAAATGTTAGAAACCGCTGGAGAAATCGCAGATGGTGTATTAATTAACGCTTCAAACCCTAAAGATTACGAAGCAGCTATGCCTATGATTAAAAAAGGTATCGAAGCAGCTGGTGGAGACAAAGAATTTGACGTAGGTGCATACACTGCAACTTCCATTGGTGCAGACTCTGATGCAGCTAAAAACGCAGCTAAAATTGTAGTTGCATTTATCGCAGCAGGATCCCCACCTCCAGTTATCGAAAGACACGGATTACCTGAAGGATTCAACGAACAAATGGGTGCTTTCTTAGCTAAAGGTGACTTCGGTGGAGCTATCGGTGCTGTAACTGACGAAGCATTAGACGCATTCTCAGTATGTGGTACTCCTGATGAGTTCATTCCAAAAATCGAAGGCTTAGCTGAAATGGGTGTAACTCAATACGTAGCAGGATCCCCTGTTGGTAAAAACGTAGAAGAATCCATTAAATTATTAGGAGACGTAATTGCAAGTTTCTAAACTTGCTTACTTCTTTTCTTTTTTTATTTTTTTATCCCCTTATACACAACTTATTAACTAACTAATTTTTCAGCACAATTTTTAATTATAAAAAAGTCATAATAATATAATATTACATTTATTGTTGCAGGTATTATAATGGAAATTGAAAATCTTACAAAAGAAATAAGGGCAAGAGCATTTGAGAGAAAAGATCCAAAAACTCCAGAACAGGTTGGAGCAAGCTGGTATAATGATGACTTAACCTATGACGGCGTTTCAAAAACATTATTCATAATATTGCCAACACCAGGGTGTTCATGGGCACTTGGCGACAGCGGCGGATGTACCATGTGCAGTTATGTGTCAGATTGCACATTAGAACCTATTGATACAGAAACTATCCTAAAAATATTTCACAACCACCTCTCAAGGCATCCAATAGCTGAAGAGGACAAAATCTCTGTCAAACTATTTGCATCAGGAAGTTTTCTAAATCCTTATGAGCTTCCAAAAGATGCTCGTGATGAAATTTTGAAAACTTTAGTCGGTTTAGGTAACGTCACAGAAATAATCGTTGAATCAAGACCTGAATACGTAAAAGAGGAATATCTGGATGAAATCTTTGATATAATTGGCGACACATTATTTGAAGTGAGCATTGGACTTGAAACCTCAAACGATTATACTCGCCTTAAAAAGATTAACAAAGGATTTACTCGTGAAGACTTTGAAAATGCAGTTAAGTTGATGCAGAATTTATCCGCAACCAAAGGTTATAATTTAAAGTCAAAAGCATATATTTTTGTTAAACCCATCTTAGTATCTGAAGCCCAAGCAATAACCGAAGCGATTGAAACCGCAAGATACTGCAACTCAATAGGAGTCAACAGACTTTCATTTTGTCCCGCTACCATTCATGGAGGAACCGTCATTGAGAGATTCTGGAGAAAAGGAGCTTATCAGCCACCATGGATTTGGTCATGTATTGAAATAATCAATACTGTTAGGGATGAACTGGACCTGCCTGCACTTTTAGATACATCAGGATTTGGATCAAGACGTGGGCCGTACAACTGTAAAAAATGCAATAAAGATTTGAAACATATGATAATAGCTAATAATTTAACTCAAAGCAAAATCGAATATGACTGCGAATGTAAGAGTCAATGGTTAGCTGAAATAGAAAATTGTGATATGAATAATTCAACTGTTGAAATTAAACATATCCCATTATATTAAAATAATTAAAAATACTATATTAATATAGGAGGAAAACATGAAAAGTAAATTCATTAGTTTACTAGCTATACTTTTAGGAATGGTAATTATCATATTTCCAGTACTTGGAGTAATTGGGGTAAGTTCATTAATTGGACTGTCTGTATTATTAGTATCTATTTATCTGCTCGTATTAGGGGTATCCATAATCGACTATAATACAAGTGGTGCTATAATCGACTTGATTTTAGGATTACTGTTATTGTTCTTAAGTATTGGTTTAATATTTAATCCAGCACTTCTTGGATTTTTAACTGAAATTTCATTGTACTTTGCTGGAATAATGTTAATAATCGTCGGACTGGCTTCCCTTATCAACAACCGCAGCAGCAGATATGGATTTTACATTGGAATATCAGGAATTATACTTGGCGTATTATACATAATCATTGGAACTTATCTTGCAAATCCAGTTATTCTTGGTTCATTAATAGGAATATGGTTAGTAATAAGCGGTATATTAAAATTAATGGATAGATAAACTATCCTTCTATTTTTATTTTTTTGGTGTTAATATTGATTGGAATCAGTGCAGATTTTGACCCAGTGCATAAGGGTCATGAAAAATTAATCAAGGAAGCTCAGAAAATCGCAAATAAAGAAGATAAAAAAGTCGTTGTTTATCTCAACAAAGGCTATAGTGCAAATCATGCTCCTTTTTTTGTGGATTTTGAAGCCCGCCGAGATATGGTTCTGGCATTGGGTGTTGATGAAGTTAAATCCTTCGAAGGACTTCATCACAGACTTGTTCTATCATATAGTGTTCCAATCAGACTCAAACAAATGATTGATGAGGGAGTTACTGACTACATCACCTCAGCAAGCATCTCTCTAGATGAGATTAAATCAAAAGCGCAGAAGTTCATTGATGAAGGAAATTTCGTTGGAATGCCCAAGCATTACACCAACAGAAATGAAATTCGATGGTACGCATTAAATGAATTTTTAGGCTCCAAACTAAAATTCCACATAGTTGAGGAACTCGATAAATCAAAATACTCAGGAAGACTAATCCGACAATCTATTATAGATAACGGAATGGTGATTCCTTCAAATGTATACAAATTAGTTCCAAAAACTACCTGTGAGATTCTCGAACGGGAAATAGCTTTAGGAAATGTTCCCGGCAAGAGAAATTGGGATGAAATCTACAAGAGGATGAACACCTACTCCAGGGGAAATCTTGAAAAAATAGCTTACCTGAACGGGAAAACCATCAATGAGATTATTAAAAGAAGAGTGTACAGAGACCCTGAATCAATTTGGGCTGTTTTTAGAAGGTCAGAATACGGACCAGTGATGACCCGTCTTGCAATCAGCACAATTGAAGAGGAAGTTACTAAAAGAGAAGTAATGGATTTGATGAAAAGTTATGAATCTGAGGGAGTTATACCTGACAACCAAAAAGTCCAAAGGGTAATCGATAGGGCATGGTATGTTGCAAACAGCACCCTCCCTGCAAAAGAGGCGAATGAGAAATTTAGAAGCGAAAATATAGTTGTTAGTGATGCCCCTCTAACAATTGAAGCGGGACTGAACTTAACAAAATTTGAAAGTAAAATTACCAAAGAGGGCATTGCCACAGACCTTTATGTAGATAAAAACGGCAGAATTTCAGTCCAATTTAAAAGCGAAGGAAAAAAGATTAAGACTAATTTAAGATTGCCTGCGCAGGAAGTAACTTATTTAAGATACATCATGGATTCTCATTTTATTCCTGTTGAAGGAATGATAAAACAAGCAAAAAAAGGATTTAAAGTTAAAGTTACAGTTGGCTGAACTTTTCCAAGGCCGCTTTAACCATGACCAGATTTTCATCATTGAAATAGCTAATCATCTCTTGCAGTTCTTCTGACTTTCTTTTTGGATTATTTAATGTATTTTTTATTCTTGAAAGTGATTTGTTCTTAAAATCGCTGCCCTCAGTTATGGATATTACATCAAAAAATTCATTTTCCAGATTATTGTTTTTGGCAATTTCAAAACTTTCAATCAAAAGTGCGGTAAGTGTCTTGGTATAGCTGCTTCTAAGCAATTTTAAAATTGCCGCATCACCCACATTTTCACTGATTAGTTTTATATTTAAAAATTCACCTAAAAACAATAATTCCTGAGCGGATTGGCCTGAAACATATAACGTAGGATTATTTGAATCAATTTTGCCTATTATGGCCCCATCAACCAAATTATCAGCACATTTATTAATTTCCAAAGTGGTTTCAGGAGATATGTTGTTTAAATCCAAATATATTCCATTTGATAATTTTCCATATTTCCTAGCTATATTCAAGGCAGATTTTGGTGATGTTGCTGAAATTAGAATATCTGACAATTTTGCCACTTCATCGAATGTGGATGCCAATCCAACATTAAGCTCATCAATAGCTTCGATTGTGGATTTTGATCTATTCTCTTTAGAAGTTAAAAACTCTATATCATCTGACTTTATTAATTTTACCAGATTTTGAGAAACTTTTCCAAATCCAATCAAACCTATAATCATAAAACCACTTTACTTTTTAAAAAGAAGCATGTCCTTTAAATTGACACCAATATCATTAGCAATGGTATTGCATTTTGCACATAACAAGAAATAAATATCTTTAGAAGACAAATCTATTTCTGTCAATCCCTCATAATTCCCCATACCCTTTGAAATTATGAATTTATGGGAATTGAAAATCTCTCTAAATTCATCTGAAATCTCACTGTCCACATAACCTACGGTTCCGGCACCGATTTCAACAATTGCGCCAAACTCATCAAGCCCCGCTTCCAATGCATCCTCCATGCATGCATCATTTAAAATCGGTTCTGATTTAACCGCAATCGTAATATCCAAACCATATTCCTTAATCTTGGCCATCAACAACTTATCAAAAACAATCTCACCAGTGTTATCCACCATATATAAGACTTTATCATGTTTTTTAAGTGATTTTTCAAACTCTTCAATATCCTTAACAACGAGGTCATTTCCTAAAGATTCATTGATTATCGAATCAACATCATCATCAAGGGTAAATGCTCCAAAATCAAGAATATTGCCGATAATAGCTATCTTCACGTAATTTTCCAGACTGTCATTTTCCTTTAAAATTTCTTTGACGCGAGGCAGATACTTCAAAGCTATTTCGTTTCCATGAATCTTTTCCCTATAATAAGGGTCTTCACAACCTGTTTTGCTTTTAATGATATTGTGCATTATTGAACCTGTCTTGTTGGAATTGGTGCCTTTTGAAAAATTGTCCGCCAAAAAATTGAAAATATCATTCATGATTTCTATTTTAAGCAAATCATCATCACACGCCAAATCCATTGCTTCACGAGCCTGTCTTAAAAAGCAAGGCCCACATTCATAACTGATTTTCAAAGTTAACCACCGTAAATAATTTGAACCAATTGAATTTCATCACCGTCATTGATTACAGTATCCTCAATTACCAATTCACCATTCTGTTTGGACACCATGGTTTGAGCTGATAATTCCAATTCATCTAATAAATCTTGAATAGTGTAATTTTCTTTAGGTATTTCTTTTTCTTCATGTGTATCTTTATATTTTAAAATAAATGACATTCAATCACAACCTAACTCTTCTAAAAAGGAACATGCCTTGCATAATCTATTTGCTGAGGGTTCCCCGCATTTTTCACATCTGCCATGAGAATAATCCTTTTTAAGTTCTTCTTTTAATATCCCTTTAATTTTATCATAACCCCTTAAGGTAGAATATTTGATTGTCGGATGCTTTTGTGCAAGTTGGTTGATGACCTCTGAAACTTCCCCTCTAAAGGATTGCATTGCATAAGGACAGCTGTCAAAGTGGACCTCCAATTCCTTTGCAACAACATACACTCCTATTTCACGTTCCGGAATTTCACGAAGAGGCTTGATTTTGACTGTAAATTCTTCAGCCTGGGATTCAGTTTTTGCACCTAACTTAGTCAGATTATCGGTATTTCCCTCAAGATAATTCATCATTATTGCTTGAACTTCATCATCTAAATTGTGTCCAGTTGCTATTTTAGTGGCCCCCATCTCACGTGCTGCCTTGTTAATGATTGTTCTTCTAAATACGCCGCAATAAGTACAAGACCCCTTATGATTTTCCTTCTGCATTATCTCATCTAAAGTTATTCCATATTCCTCTTTTAGAGATACTACCTTATGTTCGATGCCTAATCTCTGAGCATGCCTTATGGCAATGTCAACACCCTCTTGGCGATAATTGTCAATGCCTTCATCAACAGTGACGGCACATAAATCAATGATATTCATTTCGCGAAAACTGTTTAAAATTTCCAAAGTGGTAACACTATCTTTTCCACCTGAAAGAGCAACCAGAACCTTATCTCCTTTATCCAGCAATTTTTCTTTTCTAACTGTTTTGATAACCTTTTTTTCAATTGATTCTATGAAACAGTCTTTACACAGCATCTGACCTGATTGCTGTCTTTTAATTATTACTTTCGGATTACTGCATTTACTACATTTCATATTATACTACCTACATCTGCTCTACAAAGTGAGCCAATTGGTTTAGGGTGTTCACTTCAAATACATGGGCTCCGGCATCTTCATACAATGATACGCAACTATCTACAACATCCCATTTATTCCTATCTTCAGGATTTAATATTACAAGCTTTTTGCAGTCCCTTACCATTTCTTCAACCACTCCCACACTAGCAGGAATTCCATTTACCTTAGGACCTGCCCAATCCCTACAATCGGATAAAATGATTATATAAGATTTATTGTTAATATTGGCCATGTCTTGAAATTTTGTGAAGGCTGAATACATGTCAGAAGTTCCATGAACCATCATGTTTTTTACCCTTAAATCTTTAACTTTTATAAAAGAGTCAATCAGATACTCTTCATTTAATGCCTTAGTAGTTTCAATGACCTTATTGTCAAATTCAAAGGTTCTTGATTTTTTAAAGGCAATCTGGGCTGAAAACATTAACATGAAAAACCAACTGCTAATCCATTCACATGATCCGCTTATATCATTCAAGAATAAATGTTCGTTTTTATGAGGTCTCGGCTTTGCTTTAACCAGTTCAAATGGAACTCCCCCATATTTTAGATTAGCTCTTATTGTTCTTCTCATGTCAATTTTATTAGAATTTGTTTTGACTTTTCGCCTTGAACGTTTATTTGCAATTCTTTTACCCAATCTTTGGCAAATTTCAAGCATTCTAGGGTCGAATCTGTTAAGTTTTGTTAAATCTTTGTTCATCAGCTCCCCATCTCTCTCGAGTTGCTTAACTTCATCCAAAAGAGGTTGGCCAGATAACATTTTCAATTTTTCATTGTTAATCTTTTCCTTTTGAATTTTACCGTATGCATTATTATTCTTTTTGATTACGTATTTATTAGATTTAGGTCCTTTACCTCTATATGCGGTTCCGCGTTGGTCTACATTTTTTACTTCTTTTTCAACTTCCTTTTTGAAAACCTCTTCGAAAATCTTATTGAATTTAGGAATGTCATATCTGTCTTTAACATAAATGGCCATGAGAGCTGTCTTTAAAAGTTGCCTGTCCTCTTCGCCAAAATCCATATAAACCCGGGTAGCGGATTGAGTACTCCTAATACTAACCGGAAGACCGCTCTTTCTGAGTTGAGCTGATAAAGTTGCAATTTTATTAATCATTTTATCTTTTATCTAAAACATCTTTAATGACCCTTTTTTTGTCACTTTCTGTTTTGATAGCCACACCAATACTGTCTTTTAAAGATTTATCCAAATCTTTAGTTCCCAAATTTGAAACTGACCTAACCCAGTCAACAGTTCCTCTTACTGAAGGTTTTTTCATCAAGTTAAGATTACGTATACTATGGACCAGTTTAACAACAGTTGAAACAGTTTCATCATCTGCTTCGGGTATCTTTGATTTGACAATTTCGATTTCTCTTTCGACTGTAGGATATGGAATATATAAAAATAAACATCGATCCTTTGTCTCATCAAGCAGGGATCTCTGGGAATTGGATGTCAATACTACAATTAAATCATTTTTAAGTTGAAATGTGCCTAAATCATTTATTGTTATTTCCTGTTCCCCTAATGCCTGAAGCAAAAAGCTTTCTACTTCCTCATCGGCCTTATCAATTTCATCAATTAGCAATACGGAATCATTTTCATTTAAGAATGCATTGAGTAATGGTCTTCTGATAAAATATTCCTCATCAAAAATCTTTTCTTCACTATTCAACTCATTTTTGGCTGCTTCTAAATGCAGCAATTGTTTTTGATAATTCCATTCACCAACAATCTGTTCAAAGGTAATTCCTTCATAACATTGAATCCTGAAAAAGTCCCTTTCAAAAGTCCTTGCAACTACTTTAGCCAATTCTGTTTTTCCAACACCCGGAGGCCCTTCAATAAGCATAGGTTTACCTAAAAGCAAGGACAAGTATAATGTTGTTGAAATCTCAGTATTGGGAACATATTCTGCACTTAACAGACTTTTATCAATATCCTTAATTGTAATATTTTCAACTTCCACAATGAAACCTTCATATAATTTAATTATAAATAAAATTTAATTATGAATTAATATAAACTTTATGTAAGTATAATCTTTATTAAACAAATACATCATATATTATATTAGGTTAAAAATTGGAGGTTAAATATGGAAAGAGAAAATGCCATCATAATTGCACTAGCCATACTTGTTATTATTACAGCATGTGTAGCAGTATATGTCACAGGCAATGGAATTAAATTTGAAGGTGAAAGCAAGATGAGTAACTTTACACCAAATAAAACAGTGGAAAACACTACAAACGTTTCATCATCTTCAACTCAAAGCAATACTGCAACATCCTCCTCATCAAGTTCAAGCAGTGGAAGTTCTCAAAGCTCCGGCGGAAGCAGTTATACTCCAGATAGCGGTGGTAGTAGTGATACTCCTGTGGATCCAACACCATCCCCTGATGAAGGTGGAGACGGTGGAGGTGACGTTACTCCCGATGGAGGAGGCGAGCAACCAACAAGTAGCGGTTAATTCGCTTCTTGAAAAAAACTAATTTTTAAACTCATCAGGATTTTTGAATAATTCAAAATCCTGAACATATTCTTTTCCTGTAATCATTGCTATTTCTGCTTTTTGAAGTTCAGAACCTAAATAAGCGGCATGTTCCATTCTAGTAACTAGTTCCTTTTCAATTATTTCTTCATAGATTTCCTTAGCAGAATTTCCAACAATTACCAGGTCTGCCTTGTTCTTTTTAAAATGAGTTGCAATAATTTGACTTTCCTTAACTGTTGTTCCATAATCTACACTTATTTTGAAGCTACCTGCCTTATCCCTAACAAATCTTAATGGTTTGGATTGTCTTACTTCCGGAATTCCATCACGTTCATTTAAAATAATGTCATTACGTTTATGCTTATCCTTAAAGACAACCATATTTATTCCCAAATCTTTTGGAATGGATTTTCTATGTTTAGCAAGAAACATCATTTTAGATGCAGTAGCTAATTCATAGACACTGCCTCTAGTTTTTCCACTTTCTTCAGGTGTGAACAATATGCTCACTCCCAATTCCATACCTATTCCCGCAAGAAGTACATTGACACCACCGGAATCGGCATCCATCAGTTCTGTTACATTTCCAACTCCAAAAAACATCGGTGCTTTATTGGTTTTGTGGAATTCATGGCATGCTATAATAGACTCGACAATGCTTGAACTGTTTACAGGATCCAAAATTAAATCCGCAACATATCTCAATCCTTCAGTATCTTTAATTAATTGATGCATGGACTCCACTCGCTCAAGAGGAGTTTTCGGTGAAATGCCTTGTGAAAAATTAGTTGGAAGCAATACTGCAGGAATATCCTTTTCCTTCAAGATTTCCTGAACTTCAGAATTATTGCCTAAATCCAGACTCAATACAAAGTCTATTCCATTTTCAGCCGCAACTTGAATCTCTTTAGGATTTAATGTATCTATACTTAACGGCCTATCACCAACAATTGGCCTTAAAGTTTCGATTAATTCAGGTATCTTATCTGAAAAATCTTCACCAGCGGCCATTCCAATATCAATCATATCCGCACCGGAATCAACAAAATACTGGCATTTGTTAATTAGCGCCTCTTTTGATAAAAATGGAGCATTGGCTATCTCAGACAATACCCTCATTGGAAAATCTTCACCGACCGGGAGTTTGCCAATCATAATATTATTTGGCTTTTCAAGAAGTTTTTTGATATTTTTCTCATCGCTTTCAAATTCTTCAATGAATTTGAATGCTTCTTTCCTTTTTTCTTCTTCAATTAATTTATCAGCAGGCTTATCTTCAGATAATGTGATATTTTCCAAAAGATTCAAAACCATTGCCAAATCCGCACCATCAGTAGATCCCTTAAATGTAGGTATGCCCAGTTCTTTTGTAATTTCTCTTGTTCCTTTTTTAATTAATCCTGGAACTAAAATCATGTCAATTTCATCTAACTGGTCTGAAAAATGAGTTTTAACTTCTTTAATTATTAGTCTTGGAGTTAAAAATGCTGCAACTTGAGTATTACCGGCGATATGAACAATAATATCTTTATTAGAATCTGAAACAACTTCTTTAATTAATGGATATGCCAACTCGCCAGTAATTATTAAAACTTTCATGATAACCCCTCAACATTTACTAATTAATATATTATTATATTAGTTATAATAAACTCTTTGAAAATTACTTTATCCAACAATAATAAAATATGTTAAAAAAATTATAGAAATTTTTACAAAGTATGGGAAAGATATAATCAGATTTAATAAAAAAATAAACAATAAACTAATAATCTATTCAAATAAAATTAAACATTTTTAATAAAATTACATAAAATTTATATATTTTGGAATTTATAATGATTATACATGATAAATATATGGAGGAAAAATTAATGATTGAAATTCGTTTTCATGGAAGAGGCGGACAAGGTGCTGTAACTGCTGCTGAAATTCTTGCAAAAGCAGCATTTAAAGACGGTAAATATTCCCAAGCTTTTCCATTCTTTGGAGTTGAACGTAGAGGAGCTCCAGTTATGGCTTTCACAAGAATTGATGATAAGCCAATTGATTTGAGATATCAAGTATATAATCCGGACTACGTGTTAGTTTTAGATGATGGATTATTAAATGTAGTGGATGTATTTTCAGGAATTAAAGACAATACTGCAGTAACAATTAACACTGAAAGTTTTGAAGGCAGTGGAGAACATGAAGTATACAGTATTGATGCAACTGGAATTGCATTAGACATGTTAGGGCGCAATATTGTAAATACTATTATTTTAGGGTATTTTGCTAAGAAAACCCAAGCAGTAAGTATTGATTCACTTCTTGAAGTGATTAAAGAAACATTCCCTGGAAAAGTTGGAGAGCTGAATGTAGAAGCTACTAAAAAAGCTTATGAAATGGGATAAGGGTGATTTTTATGGTAAGTATAGGATGTGTAATTAAAAACCCCGGTAATAGTAGAAATAATAAAACTGGAAGTTGGAGAACATTTAAACCAATCCTAGATAAAGAAAAATGTATTGATTGCGATAATTGCATTCTCTTCTGTCCAGACGGCAGTGTAAACAAACAACATGATATTGATTACGATTACTGTAAAGGATGCGGAATTTGTGCAAACGAATGTCCTTCCGATGCAATCGAAATGGTAAAAGAATAAAGAGAGTGATGAAATGGTAAAAGAAGTAATGACCTCAAATAAAGCAGTCGCAGAGGCTGTTAGATTAGCTAAACCACAAGTTATTCCTGTTTATCCAATTACTCCTCAAACTACAATTTCAGAATACTTAGCACAATATGTTGCTGATGAAAAAATTGATGCTAAATATGTTAAAGTGGAATCCGAACACAGTGCAATAAGTGCTGCTGTCGGAGCTAGTGGTGCTGGAGTAAGAGTATTTACAGCAACATCCTCACAAGGATTAATGTTAATGCACGAGATTTTATATGCTGCAGCAGGTATGAGAGTGCCTATTGTATTAGCAGATGCAAACAGAGCAATTTCTGCACCATTGAATATTTGGAATGACCAACAAGATTCAATTGCTCAAAGAGATGCAGGATGGTTGCAAATTTATGTTGAAAATGCACAAGAAGCATTAGACACTACTTTAATGGCATATAAAGTTTCAGAAAATCCTAGCATATTGCTTCCATCAATGGTATGTTTAGATGGATTTATTTTAACACACACAGTAGAACCTGTTGAAATTCCAGACCAAGAAAGCGTAGATAAGTTCTTACCTCCATATGTTCCAGAACATGCTTTCCTTGATCCAAAAGAACCAATGTCCATTGGTAACTTTGCTGACCCTAATTATTATACTGAAGCAAGGCACGATATGGAAGTTGCAATGACCAACTCACTTGAAGTAATCCGAAAAACTTGCGATGAATTTGCAGAAATTTTCGGAAGAGAATATGGACTTGTCGAAGAATATAAAACAGAAGATGCCGAAATTATCTTTGTCGCAATGGGATCACTTTGCAGTACACTTAGAGTAATGGTAAACCAATTAAGAGAAAAAGGTGAAAAAGTAGGTTTACTTAAAATTAGAGCATACAGACCATTCCCTGTTGAAGCAATTAAAAAAGCAGTAGCAAATTGTGATAAAATAGCTGTTATTGATAAAAACTTCTCATTTGGAATTGGTGGAGCGTTATATGCTGATATGAAAGTTAAAATCGATAAAGAAATATATGGATTTATTGCAGGTCTCGGTGGAAGAGACATTACCCCAGAGACAATCATGGAAGCATATGAAAAAATTAAAGCGCCAGAACAAGATGTCACATGGCTTGGACTTAAGGAGGAATAGATATGGTAGATATACCTGATAAAGATTTATTAGCACCAGGACACAGAGGCTGTGCTGGTTGTGGAGCATCAATTGGTGTAAAATTAGCTCTTAATGCTTTAGGCGAAAACACTGTAGCTATTTCTGCTACAGGTTGTCTTGAAGTTATGACCACACCATACCCTGAATCTTCATGGGAAGTTCCATTTATACACGTTGCTTTTGAAAACTCAGGAGCTGTAGCATCCGGTGTGGAAAGTGCATTAAGAATTCAAGGAAAAGATGATGTAAATGTAGTAGCTTTCGGTGGTGACGGAGGAACTGTAGACATCGGTTTGCAATCCTTATCTGGAGCTATGGAAAGAGGACACAACATGCTTTATATCTGTTACGACAATGAAGCATACATGAACACAGGTATTCAAAGAAGTGGGGCTACACCATACGGTGCAAGTACCACAACTTCCCCAAAAGGAAGCGCAAGTTTCGGAGAAGACAAACCTAAGAAAAACATGCCAATGATTATGGCAGCACACGGAATACCTTATGTGGCTACAGCATCAATCGCATATCCTGAAGATTATGTTAACAAAGTTAAAAAAGCTGCAGAAACCAAAGGTCCTGCATATATCCACTTACAACAACCATGTACCACCGGTTGGGGATACCCATCAGAAAAAACTATTGAAATGGGTAGATTGGCTGTTGAAACTGGATCATGGATTTTATATGAAATTGTTGATGGTAAGTTTGAAATTACCTACAGGCCAGAAGAAAGAAAACCTGTAAAAGAATACTTGGCCCCACAAAAAAGATTCAAACACTTAGATGAAGAACACATTGAAAAAATCCAAAAATATGTCGATGCAGAGTGTAAAGAACTAGGTTTATAGGAGGAAGACAATGGAAAGTATTGTTGTTAATAGCAATTTATGTGACGGATGCCTGAATTGTTCAAATATGTGTGCATCAATCCATAATGCTAGTAGAATAAAAATTATAGAATATGATTCTTCCTTTTATTCCATCGTTTGTCAACATTGTGAAAGTGCACCATGTATAAAAATCTGCCCAACTGAAGCAATTACTGATGAAAAAGTAGATGCTGAAAAATGTATTGGTTGCGGATTATGTGTAATGGTTTGTCCATTTGGTGCAATGACTTTCCAATCAAAAGTTGCTGAAAAATGTGACCTCTGTGCTGACAGAGAAGAAGGACCTGCATGTATCAAAGCATGTACCAAAAGAGCTATTACTGTTGCTGATCCTGAAAAAATCAGAGCTAAAAATCAAGAAAAATATTTGGCCAAAATGGCAGGATTATATGAGCCGGATAGCGGTAAAGGTGGCTTTGTCCATGTAATCACAAGTCAAGCTAGAGCAAGACTTGTTTTAGATGAATAATAAAGAATTATGTTTAAATCAGGAAATTGTACTGAATGTACAACCTGCGGAAGTTGTCAACAAACACCAAATGTTGACACTCCTATTTTATTTTGTATGCATTGCCAACCATCAGATGCGCCATGTTTATCAATTTGTAAGCAAGATGCCTTTGAAGTTTTAGGCGGAGCCATTACATTAAATAGTGAAAAATGCAATAAATGCCTAGACTGTGAAGAAGTCTGCCCCATAGGGATAATAAAAATATACTAACTTTTTTAAAAAAATTTATATCTCTTTAAATCAAAAATAACATTAATTAACTTTTATAAAGGTTTTTATTTTGATTACTAAAGATGTTATTAGAGATGCTGTTTATGAATTATACAAAAAGGCAGTTATCGAATTAGGAGAAGATGTAAAAAAATCACTTGAAGATGCGCTTAAAATTGAAGAACATGAACTTGCAAGGTTAAATATTGAAGCTATCTTAAAAAATATTGAACTTGCAGAAGAAAAGGGAATTCCTATGTGTCAAGATACAGGTCTTCCAGTGGTTTTTGTTAAATTAGGCAATGTTGAAGTTGAAAATCTGCGTGAAGGAATTGAAGAGGGAATAAAAAAAGCAACTACAGATATTCCAATCAGGCCAAATATAGTTGATCCGCTGACACGTGAAAATACAAACATTAACGTTGGAGATTATATTCCTCCAATTGATATTGAACTAATTGATGAGGATTATCTGGAAATTACAATTTTGCCTAAAGGATTCGGTTCAGAAAACAATAATACATTGAAAATGGCCCTTCCTGCTGAAGGAATTGAAGGCATAAAAGAATTTGTCGTTGAATCAGTATTAAATGCCAAAGGTAAACCTTGTCCTCCAACAGTTATAGGTGTTGGAATTGGTGGAACATCAGATTTATGCTTGAAATTAGGTAAAAAGGCATTGCTTGGAAAAGTTGGTGAGAGAAATCCTAATCCAGAACTAGCAAAATTGGAAGAGGAAATCTTAACTGAAATCAATAAATCGGGAATTGGACCAATGGGACTGGGTGGAAAAACCACCGCATTAGATGTGAAAATATTAAAAGCACATACACATACTGCAGGCCTTCCAATAGGAGTCTGTGTCCAATGTTGGGCAGACAGGCATGCTACAACAAGAATCTACGACAATTAGATTGATTTGAATCAATTTTTTCTTTATTTATTTGCAAAAAATCATCTGAAGGCACGTGGAGTGGTTGGCCTTGGAATATTATCATGAAATTCTATAGAAACATCCATAATTTCAACAGAAATATCTCCCATTCTTTCAAACGCCTTAATAACTCTAAACAGATAAATAAAATAATTAGAACGTTCCTTTTCATCAAAAGAATTTTCAGCCATTTGAGTTGCGATTAAATTAATGGCCTTCGCTTGAAGAATGTGAATTGAATCCTCTAACTCCATTAGATCATTCTTTAACTCAGTTTTACCCTCTATAAATGATTTCATAGATAAACGAATCATTTTTTGAGTAGTCTTGTACATCTTTTTTAATTTTTTAAGGATGTTCTCATCAATTTCATAAACATCATTAATTACAAATTTTGCAATATGGCCGCAATAATCACCAATTCTTTCCAGGTCATAGGCAACTTCATTATAAAGCATTGATTTTGAAAATTCGGAATGTTTGTTAATGCTAACTATTGTTTCAACAGATGTTCTAATCTTTTCGACCATATTATTAGTGGCATAGTCCATTTCCAAAGCACGTTTCGCCTTTTCTTCATCGAATTCCAAAACTGCATTAAATGATTCTTCAAGTTGTGAGTGAACATGACCCGCCATATTAATTAACGCTTCATTAAGCAAAATATCTCCAGAAGTGTCCCCCGGAATTTCATAGTCGCTTAAAGAGAGAGTAATTCTTTCATAACTCTTTAAATCAATCATATAAGCTCTTTTAACAGTACCATCTTTAATAAGAGGTTGCAACAATTGTGTAACATATCTACGAGTAATCCCTAATTTTTCAGCAATTTCATCCTGAGTGGAAGGATTTTCATACAAAATAAAATCTAAAATGTCTTTTAGTGTTTTATCTTTTTTACTCATTGTATCATCTTATTTTTTTGTATTCCTCAAGTATATCATTAGATTCGAATTGTATGTTTTCACTAGATTCGTTAATTATAGTCTTTTGTGTATTAGAAACATCATCAATATTGGATTTAAACTTATAAGAAGATTGTTGAGGACGATTTTTCATATTTTTTCCATTGGATTTGACAGCTCTTTTGGATTTGCTATTTTTAACATACCTAGAATTTCGTTTAGCATCGCCAGTTCCATCAGGTTTTTGATAATAGACCTTATGATTGAAAGTTTTTTCATATTTTTTAGACTCATCATTTGACCGTTTAGCAGATAATAGAATTCTAACGATTACAATAGCAAGTAAAACTAATGCAAAAATCGCTATTTCCAAATCAAAATGTATGAATGCACCATCATATATGTCTGTGACGGAATTTCCCAAATCAACTAACCCCCTAGCTAAAAATATTAATCCAACAAGTGCAATAATCCCACCTTGAATTTTATTAACATTTTCTGGCTTTAAAACAAAAGGATATACACTTATAACAAGCAATGCCAATCCTAAAATTCTATATAAATTATTATTCACCAATTGTTGAAGTAAAAGATATAAATTTAAAAAATTGGCAGGCAATATCCCCTGTTCGGCCAATAGTGCCAAAATAAGCATTAATTGAATAATAGCTATTACTATTAGAGGGAAAACGTATGCAATATCCCATTCAAAATTACTTTTCTTAAATGATGCATTAGTTACAGGTTTTTCTAAAGCTTCTGAAAGAGTATTATATAGAACAGATGAAATAACTGAACCGATGACTGTACCTGCAACACCTAAAACTGATGTTAGAATAGCAACGAATGCAGATATGAATCCAACCAATATAATCTTTTTATAATTCATATTTCTCCCTCTAAATTAAACCATGATAAACAAATAATCTTTACTAATTATATTTTTCAAAGTATTTAAACTAATAGTTAAAAAAAAGTTAAGAAATTTAAGAAAAATAGTCAGAGCCTTAGGGGGGATTCGAACCCCCGACTTCCACCTTACCAAGGTGGCGCTCTACCACCTGAGCCACTAAGGCATAATCAAGAATTAAAATAGGTTAAAAATCATAAAATAGTGCAAGGGAAGGGATTCGAACCCTCGAAGGCCTATGCCAAAGGATCTTAAGTCCTTCCCCTTTGGCCGCTCGGGCACCCTTGCATACAATATTGATATTTGGCAACATAGTATATAAATCTTACTATACTAATAAAAAAATCAGAATTTAGCTATTATTAACAAATTATATAAATATTAAGATATTTAAATATTAAATATAATAAACTTTTTAAATCAACTTAAAATGGTGTAATAATTGCAGATTGATATGGAAGAATGCGGAATTTGTGAAGATTGTATCGATGTTTGTATGGAAGAAGCTATCTCAAAAAAAGCTTATACCGTAGTTATCGACAATACAAAATGTGATAACTGTGGTGAATGTGTTGACGTTTGCCCAGTGGGAGCCATTTACGAAGATTAATATGAAAAAATTTACAATCATCGACTATATAATAATAATCTTAGTAATTTGTGCTGTTGTTTTTGCATTCATACACATTACTTCAGATGACTCTGCCAAAATTCAGAAAACTGCATTCGATGCTTCAACAATCAATAAACTACCAGACACATATCTTAATTATTATAAGGACGGATACATTGTAAAGACTACCGTAAATGGATTTAATTCTACAAACGGTGAAGAAGTCTCGATAAACGGTACTGTTAAATGGATCGGAGATGATGGCGGGAACAATGTTAAAATACTTGTTGAATCAAACAACACCACTTATTTAACCGGCTTATATAGACATGTTCCAAATGCAGACATTTACCTTGATAAAATTTCACTGGAAAGTGATGGAAGCACATATCCCAATTTAGTTGAAGTTACATTAAAGCCTAAAAAGGTTACATCATTAGCAGATTTAACAAACAATCTAACTGGCGATTATGAGATTTCAACAATGATTTCACTAGATTCCATGGATGCAATAAAAATGCAAGAAGTGATGAACAACCTTAATGAAAATGGTAAAAGATTAAGTGTTAAAGCTTCAAATAACAATTTTGAAAATCAAATAGATATTGAAAAAGCAAGTAAAGCCAATATAGATGATGTAAATTCAATTCTAGGGAATATCGACGGAATTACTCAGGAAATTACAATCAGAATATATGATTGCAGCGACAGTCAGCTAAACCAAATTAAGGATAATTTTGATGTTATAAATATTAGAAAGTTCTAAGTTGTGTAATTTATGAGCATGATTTATTCAAGTTTGACTTCTATTATAAATAAGATAAGTGATGAATTTCACAAATCATTTTTATTTTCAACTATTTTTTCGATTTTGGAATTTATAGAAAATCAGTGGGTTAACAGCTATTTTAAAAAATTATATCCCAGTGAAAACTTTTTAGGATTCTTAAATAAAAATTCTATTCTGAAAAATCATGTCTTCAATCCATTAGTTGTCCTTTTCTTGTTTTCAATGTTTCTACTTTTATCCATCAATTCCCCATCCCATAGTTTAGTTGTTACATTACTCATAGGATTTATTGCATTTTTTATAGGATCAACAATACTCCCAAGATATTTTTTAAACAATAAGAGAAGTATACTTCAATTCAAAAGAGAAGATATCTATTCAATCGGATTTTGTCTTTTACTAGTAAGCATTGCATTTTCATTTATAAGCATGGCATCAGTTGGTGGGATTCCGCTTTTAAGACCTTCAATTAGATATTTATTAAAACCAGCACTGACAATGCCCGTATTTTTAATAATTCCTGCAACTTGTTTAATAGCAAGTGTTTATTTAAAAGATTATCAAGATGGAAAAATCACCCGTTCACAAGCAAGGTTCAGATTCATTTTATTGCTGGTTATTGTCTCTGCATTTTTATTGCTTCTAGGTTATAGGACACACATACTTGCAGCATTTCTCATCATAATTATCATAGGTTTCTATGGAAATATTGTTTCTCTTTGGGAAGTTGTAGTTGGTGCATTAATTGGTGTAGGTGCAATTATCGGAATTGGTTATTTTAGGTCACTTGGAGAGTTGACCATAACATCATCCACAAGCCCACTATACACATTACAATCAAGAGCCGACTTTACATTGCATGTTTTAAACTTACTTGATTTTATTGGAGGCAATTTCGGAGTGACCCATGGTCATTTACTGGCTAGCGCAATTCCTGGAAGTGATTTAGGCCCTAGAATGATGGTTGGAAAACTTATCGCGTGGAGAACCGAAGTTACAGTCACCCCTACACTTATAGGGCAGATGGTAGTCGATTTTGGAAGAGTTGGCGTAGCGATTGAAATGTGTCTTTTAGGATTTATTTTAGGTATCGGATTTAAAATAATGAGAAAGACCCAAAATTATTTTTATATTGGAATTTACTCCCTGATTTTAACATACGCAATTTTAGGTATTGAAACAGGAATTTTAGATATTCAAGTATTATTATACTTCGCAATAGCTATTTTTATTTATTTAATATGCATTGTTAAATCAAGAAATTAATGCTTTTTTTAAATATTTTGTATTACTAAAATTCAAAAATAATACTAATTTGTATTACTTTAATAACATTTATATATAGTTATTCCCTTTAAATACTAAATGTCAAGTAATATATGGGAAGTATTATCCATTATACTAAAAAATATTACATAAGACTTGATATTTTAAAAAAATAACCTGAATAAAAGGAAATTAGTAATACCCATTATATAAATTATATGTAAAAAAGTATTACTTTTAAAAAATGGAGGAATGAAAATTGCATATACCTGATGGATTCATCCCAATCTCACAGTGCCTAATATACTATGTAATTTTAATAGTTGCATTGTATTTCTCTGTGAAATGGGCTAGAACAAACCTTGATGAAAAACGTATCCCTCTTTTAGCTGTTTTAGCTGCTGGTATTTTTGCAATCATGTCCATGAATATGCCAATCCCATTTGGTACAAGTGGACACATGGTTGGAGGAGCATTGGTGGCGATTGTATTCCTTGCACCTGAAGCCGCAGTTCTTGTATTTACTGTAGTATTGCTTATCCAAGCATTAATATTTGGTGACGGTGGAATAACCGCTCTTGGAGCAAATGTATTGAATATGGCTATTGTTGGAGGTTTTGTTGGACTTTACACCTTTAAAGGATTGAATGGAATTGTTGGAAAATATCCTGCAGCAGGAATTGCTGCATGGTTAGCTACCGTAATTGCTGCATTCGCATGTGCTATTGAAATGGGAATTGCTGGAACATTCCCAATGAACGTTGGTATCCCTTCCATGGTATTATATCACTTCTTCATTGGAATAATCGAAGCAGTATTAACCGTAATTGTGCTTGCAGCATTAGACAAATTCAGACCAGATCTACTCGCATGGAATGCGAGCGAAGGAGATGCATAATATGGATAAAAAAGATACTTATTTAATTGTAGTAGCAGTCGTCATTTGTATTATCATTAGCTGTCTTTCACCATATATTGCATCTGGTGACCCTGACGGTCTTGAAAAATCAGCAGAAGATTCCGGTGTTCCTGAAGATTTTTCAGTTGAAGAAATCAATGGAATTCCTGAAGCAATTTTCCCTGATTATGCATTTGCAAATGATCCTGATAACCAAGTATTACAAATTGTGGCGCTGGTTATAGGAGCAATAATAACTTTAGCTTTAGGATATGCCGTAGCTGAAGTTGTAAGAAGTAGAAATTAAACTTTTTAATTTCTACAACTTTTTTTAAATAATAATTGAAATTGATTAAAATTAACATAAGCAAATAATAATATACTCTTAATTTTTAATATTATACTAGTGAAAAACAATGGCAGATATAACACAAATAATGAGATTTGATGATTTGGCATCAAAAAATAGCCCAATTCATAATTTAGAAGGTAGAATAAAGCTAATTTCAACAATATTCATAATATTAGTTTGTGTTGTATCAAAAGAACTTTTTATCCCATTAATGCTGGAATTGATGCTGCTGATTATACTTAAAGTAGCTAACTTATCATATGTCGATTCCATTAAACGATTATTAATGTTGCTTCCTTTTGGTGGAGCAATCATCATATTTCAACCGTTCATTCAACCGGGAAACATAATCTGGAGTTACTCTTGGATACATATTACTGATTTTGGACTTAATTGGGCCATATTATTATTGGTTCGGTTAATAGTATGCTTAACCGCAATCATCATTTACTCTTCCACAACCCCATTACAGGAAATGGCCAGTTCATTTAGAAAGTTAAAAATGCCAAGAGATTTAGCAATGATTTTATCAATCATGGTGAGATTTTTATTTTTATTTGTTGATGAACTTGCAGCTATCCGAAAAAGTCAGAAATCAAGAAATTTTAACATTCACGGGAACAATACTCCCTACAAATGGAGAGTGAAACAAGTTGGATATACTATCGGAATGATGTTTTTAAAAGCATATGAACAAGGAGAGAGAGTTCATAAAAGTATGGTGAGCCGAGGATTTTCCGATGCCTCAGAAATGTTTAACGAAAAAAAATCACCGGAAAAAAGCGATTATATCTTCTTAATTTCAATCATAATCTTTGTGATTTTATTAGAAATCATTATATTCAAATATTCCGGAAAATTGGGTTACTTTGGTCAAAATCTTTCAATTAATTAAGGTGTTAAAATGGCAGATATTCATTTAGAGACAAAAAATTTATCTTACACTTATCATGATGGAACGCAGGCTTTAAAAAATGTAAATATACAGATTAATAAAGGAGAAAAAATAGCTATTATGGGCCCCAATGGTGCAGGTAAATCAACATTATTCTCTCATTTTAATGGATTGACAGAACCTACATCCGGCCATGTTGAAATAGAAGGCAAAAAAATTATTTTTGAGCGAGATGAACTTCTTAAAGTAAGGCAAAAAGTAGGGATTGTATTTCAAGATCCAAATGACCAGTTATTTGCACCAACCGTTAAGGAAGATGTTGCCTTTGGACCGATGAATCTAGGTCTTGAATATGATGAAGTGGAAAAAAGAATAAAAGAATCTCTTGAACTGGTTGGAATGAGTGGCTTTGAAGATAAAACCCCACACCATTTAAGTGGAGGTCAGCAAAAAAGAGTGGCTATTGCAGGAATTATAGCCATGAGACCTGAAATCATGATTTTGGATGAACCAACCGCTGGCCTTGACCCTGAAGGAGTTGACAAAGTATTAAATATTTTAAACAATTTGAATAAAGAAGGAATGAGCATTGTCATATCTTCTCATGACATAGAAATGGTTAATCAATTTGCAGATAAAATTTTTGTTTTATATAATGGTGAAATAATTGCTCAAGGAAACAAACACCAGATTTTTTCAAATAAGGAATTGCTAAAAAAAGCTCATTTAAAAGCACCTATTACAACTGAAATATTGTATCGATTAAAAGAAAATGGATTAAATGTTGATACTGAGAAAATAAGTATATCAGAAACAGTTGAAGAAATATTAAAAGCGACTAAAAACTAATTAGTAGCTTTTTTTCTATTTTTAAGTTTATCTTTAAGTTTAATTATAAACTCAAATTCATCATCCAGCTCTGGAGAATTAGCAAACCCGCAATTTGGACAATGTATGCTGTTACAACCATGTTTTCCGCAGCTGGAACATCCACGGTTTTCTAAAGTAGTCTCATCAAACTCGAAACCACACATACGACATTTCATAATAACACCGTTGATAAAATTAGTATAAAAAAAATAAATGAAAAAATTGAAGTTATTCTACTTCAATATTTTCAGCTTCTTCTTTACGAAGACAAACATCATATCCTTTGACACTCATTTCTATTGGGTCGCCTAAAGTAGCTACTTTTTTAACTGTAATTTTAGCCCCTTTAACAAAACCCATACCTAATAAATGTCTTCTTAAATCCACATCCCCAGATTCGTGGTATTTAACTAATGTTACTGTTTCACCAGGTTTTGCATCTTTTAATGTTTTCATATTATCACCAAATAAATGAATAATATAATAATTTTTAGGCATACTAAAAATTCGTTATCCTATATTATGTAATTTCAAATATATAAATATTTAGTTATGACTAAAAAATATTAATGATAATTAGAAAGATCCAACCATCATTAATTTTTTTGAATTATTTATGCATATTGCTTTTAATTTATCCGAATCCTGCGAGTAAACCAACGTTGTAAATCAGGAAGGATACAACATACGCTGTTACCAATGTAATAGCACACATTGTTAATGCCCATTTATAACTGTTAGTCTCTTGTTTGATTGCACCAATTGCCGCAAAACATGGAGTGTACAACAATGTAAATGCCATGAATGAGAATGCAGATAATGGAGTGAAAGTATCATGGACCAAACTAGTGATTCCATCTTCGTCATCCTCTTCCATTCCGGCAAGAGTACCGAAAGTAGCCACTACAACTTCTTTAGCAGCCAAACCAGCAATAATCGCAACAGCAGCTTGCCAAGTTCCAAATCCTAATGGGGCAAATATCGGAGCGATTACACTACCAATCATACCCAATACACTTTCAGCAGAACCGTATTCTACACCTAACGGGAAGATACTTAAAGCCCATAATACGATGGAACAGGCAAGAATAATAGTACCTGCTTTTCTTAAGAATCCTTTTACTTTTTCCCAAGTGTGTAATAATACACCTTTTACGGACGGTACCTTATATGTTGGAAGTTCCATAACAAATGGAGCTGACATTCCTTTAAACATTGTTCTTTTAAGAATAGCTGCAACAATGAGAGCTACAACAATACCCAACACATAAATTGAAAGTAAAGCTAAACCTTCATTTGCAGTGAAGAATGCCGCAATGAAAATAGCATAAATCGGCAATCTTGCAGTACAGGACATGAATGGAACAAGCATCATAGCAAGCATACGGTCAGATTCATTTTCCATAGTCCTTGTTGCCATTATAGCTGGCACACCACAACCAAATCCTAAAATCATAGGAATGAAAGCTTTTCCGTGAAGCCCAACTAATTTGTGCATGATTTTATCCAATGTAAATGCTGCTCTTGCCAAGTAACCGCAATCTTCTAATATACTTAAGAACAAGAACATCAAAATAATAATCGGCAAGAAAGTAAGAACACCACCTACTCCTCCAATAATACCGTCACAGATTAATGAAGCCAAATATTCATTTGCAATAAATCCGCCGACCCATTCACCTAACATTCCAAATGCTTCATCAATCAAGTCTTGGAATGGAGCACCAAGAGTGTAGGTAAATTGGAACATCGCATACATAATAACAAGGAAAATAGGAATAGCTAAAATCCTATTAGTTACAATTTTATCAATCTTATCAGTAGTAGTTTCTTTTTCAACAGCAGGTTTTTTAACTGCTTCAGCCATCAAACCATCAATAAATGCATATCTCGCATTAGCTACAACTTCTTCTGCACCTTCATTATAAATATCATGAAGATGGCCTGCCACTTTATCAGTTTTAGACAATATGGCAGAACTTTGAGAAGAGTTTTTAACTTTTTCTGTAACAATTGAGTCTCTTTCCAATAATTTAATTGCTGTCCAAACGGAAGGAACATCCAATAAATTATTGTCTGTTTCTATTAATTCCTGTAACTCACCTAAGTGTTCTCTTAATTCATCACCATAGGATAATTTTGCACTTGAATCAATAGGATTTTTAGATGCATTTTCAACAGCAGCCAATAAATCATCAAAACCTTCTTTTGTTTTTGCATTAACTTCCACAACTGGGAAACCTAAAAGTTCACTCATCAAATCAATATCAATGATATGATCTTTTTTCTTTGCAAAATCATTCATGTTAAGTGCCATTACTAAATTAGCACCCAACTCCATCATTTGAACTGTCAAATATAAGTTACGTTCTAGATTAGCAGCATCAACCACATTTATAATTACATCAGAATCATCATCAACAATAAAATCTCTTGAGACGATTTCTTCCATAGAATGAGCACTTAATGCATAGTTACCTGGCAAATCAACAACATCATAATCATAACTGTTATGTGAAAAATGACCTTCTGCTCTTTCAACAGTTTTTCCAGGCCAGTTCCCTACATGTTGGCGCATACCAGTTAATTGGTTGAATAGAGTAGTTTTACCCACATTGGGGTTTCCTGCTAATCCTACAATTAATTCTGTCATCAACCATTCTCCTTTGATTACTTTTAGTAAATAGCATTTAAATGCTATTTACTCACTAAAAAAATTATTTTTAGTTTAAGCATATACCTCATGAATTTTAGGTCAACCTAAACTTAGTTTACTATTGAACTTCATCGTATATAAATATTTAGGCAGTCCTAAAAAATAGAAAGATTTATATATCACCATAAATAATGTTGTAAACAAGTGATGTAATTTAGGCATACCTAAATTTGTGAATAATTACATTACTTAAGACAAAACATACATTGTCGAAAAACAATACAATCTCCAAAATTAATCAAATATTAAATTAGCTTTTCACAATTTTCTAATTTAATATTGCGGAAAATTATCTGCCAAATTTTCCAAAAACACGATTGGTGTTTAATTTCCTCCATAACATTAAACACCAATACTATTATCTTTTTTTAAAAAAAATATGTAAACTCCTATACTATAATATCCATAGCCTAATTTTAGTAATTTAAGCTATTCTATTGCTATACAAATCCAACAAACAACCCCACATTATAAATCAGGAAAGAAACGACATACGCAGTCACCAATGAGATTGCACATATAATCAAAGGCCATTTCAATGAGTTGGTTTCCTGCTTGATTGTAGCAAGTGTTGCAAAACACGGAATATACAAAAGTGAAAATACCATAAAAGAATATGAAGATAATGGTGTGAATGAGTCATGCAACAAAGTATTGGTTCCATCATCCCCTTCAAGACTTCCCAATGATGCAAATGTACCTACAATGACTTCTTTAGCAATAATTCCCGCAAGAATAGCCACAGCCGCTTGCCAAGTTCCAAAACCTAAAGGAGCAAAGATTGGAGAAATTGCAGTACCAATCATGCCCAAATAACTTTCCTGTGAAGCTGAAACAACACCCAATGGAAGGTTACTTAAAATCCAAATGATAATTACTCCTAATAATATGACCGTACCCGCCTTTCTGAGAAATCCTTTGACTTTCTCCCATGTATGCAACAGAACACCTCTTAAAGATGGAATCTTATATGATGGAAGTTCCATTACAAACGGAGCAGACATTCCCTTAAACAGGGTTCTTTTAAGAATAGCAGCAACAATCAATGCAAGGGCAATTCCCACCAAATAAATTGAAAACATTATTATAGCCTGATTTTCTGTGAAAAATGCTGAAATAAACAATGTATAAATTGGAATTCTTGAAGTGCATGACATGAACGGTATGAGCATCATTGCAAGCAAACGATCTGATTCGTTTTCCATAGTCCTTGTTGCCATTACCGCAGGAACACTGCATCCAAACCCTAAAATCATTGGAATAATTGCCTTACCATGAAGCCCAACAAATTTATGCATGATAATATCCAACGTGAATGCGGCCCTTGCCAAATATCCGCTGTCTTCTAGAATGCTTAAAAACAAGAACATAAGCATGATTTGCGGTAAAAATGAAATAACACCTCCAACACCACCAATGACGCCGCCCGCAATGAATGAAGACAAATATCCTTCACCAAACATATTTATAACATATGTTGCCAATAAATCAAAAAAGCCCGAAATGAGATCGCAGAACGGAGTGGCAATTGTAAAAGTTAAACTGAATAATAAAAACATTATGCCGAAAAATATAAACGGAGCTAGAATCCGATTTGTTACAATCTTATCGATTTTATCTGAAGTTGTTTCCTTTTCAACAGCAGGCTTTTCGACAGCTTCAGCAACCAAACCATCGATAAAAGCATATCTTGCATTTGCAACAACTTCGTCAGCACCTTCACCATAAATGTCATGAAGGTGACTTGACACTTTATCTATTTCAATCAAAATTTCAGAACTTTTTTTTGACTTTTGAACTTTTTTAATTACAATTGAGTCTTTTTCTAGCAATTTTACCGCAGTCCAAATAGAAGGGACATCCAATAAGTCTTTATCCTGTTCAATGATGTTTTGGATATCGCCAAGATGTTCCTTTAATTCATTTCCATAAGCTAATTTTTTACTTGAGTCAATCGGATTTGCAGATTGTTTTTCGACTGTTTTCAATAATTCTTCAAAACCCTCTTTTGTTTTTGCATTAATTTCAATTACTGGAAAACCTAAAAGTTCACTCATTACATCAATATTGATAATGTAATCTTTTTTCCTTGCAAAATCATTCATATTAAGTGCCATTACTAAATTAGCACCCAACTCCATCATTTGAAGTGTTAAATACAAATTACGTTCCAAATTGGCTGCATCCACTACATTGATAATTACATCAGAGCTATCATCAACTATGAAATCCCTTGAAACAATCTCTTCAATAGAATGGGCGCTCAATCCATAATTTCCCGGCAAATCGACAATATGATAATCATAATTTCCATGAGAAAAATAACCCTCTGCCCTTTCAACAGTTTTTCCAGGCCAGTTTCCAACATGCTGATGCATCCCAGTCAATTTATTGAAAACAGTAGTTTTCCCCACATTAGGATTTCCTGCCAATCCCACTATCAATTCTGCCATTAATAATACTCCAATAATTAATTCAATATCCTTTGAGCGGCATTTGTATACTAAAAAATAGTTTAATTCCAGCCAAATGGATTAGGTAAACCTAAACTTAAATAATAATTGGATTTTATATTATATAAAATTTAATAATTAAATCCAATTACAATAATTTTCTATAGATAAAATATTTTTTTAGGGCCCTTCGCCATCATAGGTATAAGGGTCATCATAAAGCTCTTCATCCCAATAATTGTATTCTAGATAATCATCCATTTGCTGATTCAATCCCCAATTGTTATTATCATAATATGTGTATGGATCAAATGAATTTCCCATATAAGAGACTATTATAGAACCTCTGAATTCAGCAGAATTATATTTTGAATCACCGTCAAACTTAACATGTACATCATATATTCCTTGGTTAAACTTTAATGCATGAAGTTTATTATAAGACTTATAAGCCCATTTATAATTGCCGTTCTGATCTGTGATGTTGTAATGGATTGTTCCTTTGCTTTTAATTTCTTTTCCATTACTGTCGAAAAGTTTTATTATGATAAATGCTCCTTCGGATTTAACCTTAATCTGAACATCCTTTTTAGCAGAAACGGGGCTAGACAATAACAGAAACATGAATAAAACTACTAATAAGATGATGATTTTTTTGTTCATAATAATAATGTGTACATATTGTTATTAATAGTTTTATGTTAATTGTTGTATAAAACAACATTTAAATACATTAATTACAAATATAAAAGATAGGTGATTTGATGATAGAATATGAAGATATTATGAAGGATTCCCCTTATTTAATCTGTTATCTAATTTCATTAACAAAAACACATGATTTTTACATTAACAAGCACATTAAAAGCGAAACAGAAATATTGCCAAGCCAGTATTATATGTTAATGTTCCTATACCATGAAATGGGAACAAACCAATCCGACATTGCAAAAGCTTGTTTAATGGACAGAAGCGGAGTTTCAAGAGCATTCAAAGATTTTGAAGAAAAAGGATTGATTACCAGAGAGATTAATGAGAATAACAAAAGGGCATACAAAATAAAATTAACCGAAAAGGGAATTAAAACCGCCCAGTTTCTAGAAAAAAAGGAAAAAGAATGGGACGACATGATTCGTGAAGAATTAAACATTCCTGAAGAGGAATTATTCGAACTTTTATCAAAAACATCCTTAAAGTCATTAGAATTCAATAGGAAAAACTTTTAATCATCTTCATTTCAAGATACACTCACATCATCATATCACAAACCCAATCACCAAACAATTGAAAGAATTTAGATTTTTTTATTAAAAACAATTTAATATAATTGAGTAAATTACTTGAATAGAGCATAATATTCATTTATTACTTCAACAAAGTTTAAATTATAGTTTAGATAATTAATAGCTATGATAGAATTAGTTATTGCTTGTTTTGTTGGCATATTAATTGGAACATCCACAGGAATGATACCTGGAATACATGTTAATACAGCAGGAGCAATTTTATTTGCATCATCAAGTTTTTTATTGACCTTTTTATCTCCAGAATTTCTTTGTGTCTTAATGGTTGCAATGTCAGTGGCTCACGCATTAATCGAATTTGTACCATCAATGCTTTTAGGAGTTCCACAAGAAGGAACAGCCACATCAATACTTCCAGGACACAGAATGGTTTTGCAAGGCCGCTCAAAAGAAGTCATTAGAATAGTTTCGGTTGGTGGTTTTGGAGCAATTTTAGTTACAATATTGATGCTTCCAGTTTTTGCAATTACACTTCCAATATTGCATGATTTAACCAAACCGTTTACTTGGATGATTCTGCTGATTGCATCCCTTTATTTAACGTATAACCTAACAAACTCTTTTAGAGACTTTTTATGGTCCCTGCTCCTTTTTGCTCTATCAGGACTTTTAGGTTGGATAATATTTCAAACCCCCATTTCATCAGGAATATCCTTAATGTGTACCTTTTCAGGCCTTTTTGGAATCAGTACAATATTATTCAGTTTAAATGACTCTTCAACAATTCCCCATCAAAATAAATTTTATGATTTGAATTTGGATTTGAATAAATTTAAAAGCATTTTTGCAGGAGGAATCACCGGAGCGATTTTAGGTTTTCTTCCAGGTTTCGGACCCGCACAGGGAACAGTTATAGCACAAGCTGCAAGTGGAACCAGTGATAATGATGATGACGATACAGTTAATTTCTTACTTGCTACATCTGGACTGAACGTTTCAGATTGTCTTTTTTCCTTAATTGCAATTTACATCATCGGAAATCCTCGAAGCGGAATAGCTGTTTACATGTCATACTTAATTTCTGAAATGACAATTAATCATTTGATAATTTTCATTTTCACATCATTGATTGCTGTTTCAGTTTCATTGGTATTGTCATTAAAATTAGGCGATTCTTTTTCTAGATTAATGGGGGGTGTTGATTATAAGAAATTATCGATTGGAGTCATTCTACTTCAAATTCTGATACTTTATATCTTTATTTTTTATTATCAGGCCCCCATTTTGTATATGACACTAGCCTTGATTACCTCTACTGCAATGGGAATGCTGCCCCACTATATCGGTGTCGGCAAGTCTCATTTAATGGGAATTTTAATCATTCCGGCCATCGTCATTTACATGCAAATGTTTATGTAGGTGAACTTTATGGAAACATTATTAAATGAATTTAAGGAATATGAAAAACTATCAGAAAATGATACAAAACCTCTTAAGCACAACAGCAATATTACCATTGATTTTAAAACAAAAGATTAAATTTGAAAAAAAAGAATTATTTAAAAATATTAACAATACCCCGACCAAAGTTATCATGAATTTGAAGGTGTCGATTTTATTGGCCGTAATTTCGCACAAGAATACTTAAATCAAAAACATTGCATCATTTAAAATAATTGAAAAAAATATGAGCGAAGATGTTGAAAAAATGTTTCAGATAATTTTAAAATTAAATAATTAATCATAGTTAGATAATAACCACATTATCTGCTATTTTTTCTGCTTTTTCTTTTATTTTTGATATATCTGCTCCCGGAAATGCATCAAGAACGCACAAGTCAGCTTTTTCAATGTTTAAATCTTCAAATGATTCATTGAAAATCTCAAAATTTTCTCTTATTTCATTAATTTCCAAGTTATTTTCCAATGCTTCAATCATTTCCGGATTAATATCATTAAAGATTACCTTTCCAAATCCATATTTAATCAGATATATTCCAATAGCCCCCAATCCACACATTGCATCAACAGCTATTCCTTTATTCACATCATTATTTTTCAGGTAATTGTGCAGCTGAACCAATTTTTGCTCGGTTGTCATTGCAACTTCAATGTGGTGTCGTGACTGGTTTTTAACTAGGATAATCTTATCGCCAATCAGTGTTCTCATGACATTGATCTGAGTATCGTCACCTTCAAGAATTTCAAAATGATTTATACCAGAATCCTTATCGAATACCCCGACAGTATCCTGAGGACTTCCATTTAGCACGCATGCAACTTCTGAAACTTCATCAAATAACCTTTTTGCAACTTCATGATTAAAATCTGAATGCAACAATATCAAACTTTTTTTGGATAAAAACTGTGGATTTAAGCTACTGTAGTAAAATTTAGATAAGGGAACCGGTGAATTGCGTCTGAGTGTTGCACCCTCTTTAACAATTCCCTCTTCAATCATTATCTTTAAAATATGCGCCATTACAACATCGATTGGTCTTTTTCCACAGGAACATCTATTAAAATCATCGTCTAATTTTTCAAAATCAACATAATCCTTTATGGGCGAGAACTTTTTAATTTGAATATCCTGACAGTTTTCGCATTCCTGAATAGCTTCAATTTTTTCATCCAAATCATTTTTACTTATCATGATAGCACATCACATTTGACTTATTTGCTATTTATTGTTTGAAGTTAGTAATTATGATTTGCAAAGTAATAAAAAGTATATTAATTAGTATTACTAACTTTAAAAATATAGTAAAAAACAATCAGAAGGTTTTAAAATGGAAATAAAACACTATAGAATAAATAATAATCAATTACCGCAATATAAAGTTGTTAAACAAAATTATTCCCCCAAGGAAAAAGTGCTTTTGGATGAAATTCGCGAAAGTTTAGTTGATTTGGCCATATCTTCCGGAGAAAATTTTCAATTGAATGAAGATAAGCTTCTAAATGACATCAAGATATTCATATTTAACAAGTTTCACAGCGAAAATCAAAATGAAAGCATCACCAATGAATATCTAGACAAGTTGTCACGAAAGCTTCTCAGAGACATTACCGGATATGGAAAAATCGACTCATTAATTCAAGATGACGACCTTGAAGAAATCATGATAATCGGCATAAACAAACCGATATTCGTTTATCACAGAAAACATGGCATGATGAAAACAGACATAGAATATTCTGATGAACAGGAACTCATTGAGTTGATTGATTCAATGGCAAGAGAAATAAACCGAAGAATTGACCAGGAATCGCCGATTCTAGATGGAAGATTGAATGACGGATCAAGAATCAATGCGACAATTGCACCCGTTTCTGCAGACGGCCCTTCACTTACAATTCGTAAATTTAAAAAAGATCCATTAACCATCATAGATTTGATTAATTCAAAAACCATTTCTTTAGAGTTGGCTGCATTCTTTTGGTTGTGTTTTGATGGATTGGGCGTTAAATCAGCAAATGCTATAATATCCGGAGGAACAAGTTCTGGAAAAACAACCACATTAAATGCACTTTCGGCGTTTATTCCACCTACCGAAAGAATCATTACAATAGAAGACACATTGGAGCTTCAAATACCACACGAACATGTAATACGGATGGAAACAAGGCCCCCTAATGTTGAAAATAAGGGGGAATTGACAATGAACGATTTGGTTAAAAATTCATTAAGGCAACGCCCGGACAGGATTATCGTTGGAGAAGTTAGGGCTGAAGAAGCTATAACCCTCTTTACTGCACTCAATACAGGACATTCCGGATTTGGAACACTGCATTCAAACAGTGCAAGAGAAACAATAACCAGATTAACAACAAAACCCATGTCTGTGCCAAAAATAATGATTCAGGCCATTGATTTTATAATCATGCAAAATAGAATTTACACTTCATCCGGCGTTTCATACAGAAGAATCAGTGAAGTCGCAGAAGTTGTAGGTAGTGAAGAAGGAGTCATTCAACTAAATAAGATCTTTCAATGGAATCCCGAAACGGACAATATAGAAAATATCAGTGTTTCAAGTAAAACATTGACTCAAATAGCTAATTTAAGCGGAACATCATTGTATGAAATTAACAAAGAAATTGAAAACAGGGAAGCTGTTTTGAAGCATATGGTCAATCACAACATTCATTCAGTAAATGAGGTTAATGCCGTTTTAGAACTATATAATGCCAATCCCGAAAAAGTACTGAATAGAATCCAATTAAACAGGTGATATTATTTTAAAAAAATTTTTTATTGCAATTGGAGGCTTATTTTTATTTTTGATAAATTCATTAAAGGAATTATCCTTAAAAGATATCAAACTTAAAAATGAAAAACAAAAAGACAATGCGAATTCCAATTTATTTTCAAAAATTGATTCTGAAAATGAAAAGACAATCCCTCAAAAGGAAAATGAAAAGTTTATAAAAATTAGAAATGACCTAATGAACTATTTGTTTGATAAAAGAGTTATTTTAATTCTAATCGTAACCGTTATCCTAATCGGTTATTTTGTAGCATTGGAAATCAGTGGAATTTATTTGGTATGTATTTCGATGGTTTACATCCTTGTTTTTTATTACCCTCAGATGAAGGAGAAAAATAGCTATTCAGATTTAAATCAAGAACTTCCCTATGCCTTAAGGCATATGGGCATCGAGTTAAAATCAGGAAAGGGGCTTCATGATACATTAATAACCATAAAAAATGGAGGCTACGGTTCATTATCAAGTGAATTCAATAGGGTTCTTGAAGAGGTAAAATATGGAAAATCTATAGAAGAATCCCTTCTGGAAATGTCTCATCGCGTTAAATCTGAAGGTCTTAACCGTACAGTCCATCAGATTATCGGCACTTTAAGGGTTGGCGGGAATCTTGCAAACAGTCTAGAGATTATTGCAAACGACATCTCTTTTGAAACACACATTAAGCTGAAAGAATATTCTCAAAGATTAAACTCTTTTATACTAATTTATACATTCATAGCCATCCTCGCCCCAGTAATTATATTAATTATGTTAATGGCTGGCTCCACGGTCATGGGAGACATAATATCTGGAAATCTATTGCTGATAATCTATGGCCTATTCTTTCCATTAGTTGTGATATTTATGGGAATGGCTATTAAAAAATTAGAACCTAACGTATAGCTTTAAAAAAAAAGAAAAAA
>NZ_JAFRKB010000012.1 GCF_017431965.1 Methanobrevibacter sp.
ATGGATTATACTTGCCGTTACCGTTGTATGAGACAACAGCCGTGTAAGTGCCCGGAGCCAAAGTGGAAACGGCAAAAATAGCTTCACCGTCAGCATCACTTTTAACGGATCCCTTCTGGCCATCAACCGAAAATCTTACAGCAGCACCCTTGATTGCTTGGCCGGTTTCATTATTAACCAAAATAGCTATTAACTCACCATTGCTGTAGGTGGCACTGATGCTGGTATTTGTCTTGACAAAAACACTGGCATTTGCACTAGCTGGATAAAACAATACGTTTCCTTCAAAATAAGCAGTTGCCATGTGGGTGCCTGAAATCACATCTTCACACAGGAACCTTGCCTGGCCATAAGCGTCTGTGGTGCTGTAATAATAATTGTCGTTAATATCAAGTACCAAATCAGCCTGGGATATTGCACTGCCGTCTAAATCCATTAAACTGGCTGTAACATATTTATTATTGTAATCTAAAACTGCAGAATCCAAAATCAGACTGGCGTTTGTCCTGTCCTTATAGATTGTTATAATGAAAGGCTGCAAAACGCTATTGTATCCATTGGCTGAAAAGTTTACCAGAACAGAATAATCGCCTATTTCATTGAACACATGAGATAAGACAGCTATTCCGTTTACAACATCAGCCTGAATGTCCTCACCTTCAACAGTGAATATGGCTTTTCCGGGTTTGACAAGATTGCCGTACTGGTCTTTAATTATAGCTTCAAATTGAGCGGATTTGTACGGAGAAATAGTCTCGAGCTCAATGCTTGGATTTAGTTTTTCCAAAATGGTAAACGCCTTTATGCAAGCTACCTGGTCACCATAATATTTATGAGTGGAATATTCCACGGTTAAATTGATGAAATCCAGCCAGTTTTCACCGTCAAAGCTGATAAATGACATGTTTTGGGTAAAATATTTCTGGACAAATGAAACTGATTCGGAAATAGGAACGCTAGCATCCCTATCAACGCTTAGCTTAAAGACTACTTCAAACACATCCCCTGCCCTGAGGGTTATTAACTCATTTAAATCAATTGTCTTATAGCTTGCAGTTGCAGTGCCACTTTGTGTGAGAGATAATTGACCGTTAACATAAACATACAAATCCCAAGCGGTTTCCTTTTCAAAGTAGGTTGAAACAGCCGCCAAATATTCGTCTTCACCTGCAGTATATCTATTTTTATACCAGACATTCTTGGCGGATTCATTGAAGTAGTAGTTATCTGTTTTTCCTGAAATGTCATATTGGTAATTCTTGTCATACTTGATTGTATTGTTTAGTATGAAAGTCCATAGGCTGGATTTTGCTAATCTCACATCATAATATGAAACATAAAAATAGCCTTTATCCATCCAGTTAGGGCCCCAGCTGTTTTTAACAATCCAAGCACCCTTGCCTGGAGCTTTTGAAACTACCCTATCGTCATCCCATCCGACTATTGCAACCGCATGGTTTGAAGTAAGATTGCCGTCATAGTAGTAATTATTATCTCCCCTCTTATAACCATTAGAATAGTATATTGGTGAATGGACTGCACCATAGCTCATAATAGCCCTTTTGATTTCATCGCTTGAAGACTCATCAATGAAGAGAATGTCCTGAACATGGATGGAACTGTTCAGTATAGGTGAGATAACTGAACCTATCTTATATTTATCATAACTATCATTTACCGGACCCAGCCAGCTTACCATATAGCTATATCCCATACAATCCTTACCGCCCTCATTGGTTTGCATCTGCCAGCCGTAAACGGAAATTTCGGCCATCAAATCCTTAATGTTTTCTTCGGATAGGTCCATGCTGCTTCCGCCTGCCCTTAAGATGTTTGATTCAAGAACGCTTAATGCCGCAAATGCCCAGCAGTTCCCGTCATTTCCCTGATTTTTGACTGAAGTGACATAACCCAAGCTTCTTAAATCATAACTGCTTGGGATGGTGCCGTTATAATATGAATCGCACCTGATTAATTGATAATCATCGCTTTTGATGACAAATGATGGGGAGTTGCTTTCATAAACGTCATTTTCATGCAATGCAACATTATTTATGAAAGTGTTGTTCAGCCCAACATCCAAAATAGAATCATAATATACATCATTTTTAAGGGAATAGACACCACCGGCAGTATCTGCAGCGCTATTGTTGATGAAAAGATTTGAATTGATTATAAAGCTTTCAATTCCAAAAGCATAAATTGCAGCTCCGTTATTGGCCAAATTCCCATCAAGAAGAGAATCTGTTATTGAAAATTGACGATACATAGCATAAATCGCTCCGCCTTCGTATTTGGCTTTATTGAAACTGGCTGTAAGATTGGATAAATAGACGAATGACTTTAGTGAGGTTATGGCTCCGCCGAAATTGGCCGTTGAATTGACGATTTCTATATTGAACCCATTGAATGTTGAATCATAAATATAAATGGCTCCTCCGGCATCGTCTTGGGAATATGTATTCAGGAATCTGGTGTTGTTGATATTTATTTTAGATTTGGATTTGGCTGCAATAGCTCCGCCATAAATCTCAGAATAAGTGCCGCTGAACAGGGAATTGTTGATGTTCAGGGTTGCCCCTTCAATCGAAATTGCCCCGCCATATTTTCCATGGCAATCCATGAAGGTGCAGTTTTCCAAATTGAAAACGGCAGTGTTTGTAGTTGAATAGATTGCCCCTCCATATGTCGAAGATCCACCCTTGAAAATGACATTTGTTGCACTCAAATTTCCATTATTCTGCACTATCAGTTTATCCAAAGTAACATTTTCCAAAACAAGTGAACTTGAAACTACAAAACCTTTGCCCTGGAATTTAATAATTGTATTGGAGGCATTGCTGCCTATAAAAGTAACATTATTGATTGTCTTATGAGCGTTTAATGTATACTCGCCACTGGCAAGGTGGATATTTGAATTGTCCTTAATGCGTGCGCTGGTAAGCTGCTTATATGGATTTGTTATAGAACCGTTGCCGCTGTCATCAGCAGCATTTGCATCAAAATAATAATCTGCAGTCAAAACACTGGAGTTGTCATATGAACTTTCCAATGCATCTTCACCATCAACTGCAAATGCTGTTGGAATTATCAACAATAAACATGCTATTGATAACAATACAAACAATTTCATCTTTTTCAAGCTGTTGCCTCCATTAAACAATTTAAACACAATAGAATGTTAAATTGTATAAACCAATGATATTTATAGAAATGATAATATAAATATCTGACTAAAAAGAAATTAATTTATGAAATTGATTTGTTGTTCATTAATCAATAGGTAATTAATCAGATTTTCCGAATCCAAGTCTTCATTATGCAAATCAACTGCTGATATTTGTGAATTCTCATATGTGGTGTAATACAGGATGCCTTTGCTGGTGCTGTAGCATGAAGTGTAAATTGTATACTCATATAAATTCGGATCGGAAATGAAAGTGCATCCGTTCTGCTGCTCGACAGATTTCAAAATATGGAAAAACTGTCCTAAACTACTAACTTCATCCATATCAGAGTATGAATTTGCACGTGTAAATGCAACTTTTGCAAATCTTGAGGCAGATGACAGGTCTCCCGGAAGTCCAATTGCACCCATGCCTCTTGAATATTCATCCAAATCAAATGAATCTGAAAAATTATTTTCCGGATTTTTGTTTGACAGGCTTCTGTAGTTGTTCAGGTAAAAAAGTTGTTTGTCAAAAGGAGGGTTGTTTGTCAAAACGCCTACCGGATTGTCATAAACCTTAAGTCCATCTTCAAGCGGTTCGATTACAATGGCTTCACCACTGTTGTCTGACATCATCCAGTGAAGAGGAGATAAAGGAAGTTCATCAGCAAAGTTAATGTTTACCAGGTTAATGTCTTCAATCAGCTTGCGGGCTTCAGCCACACTTTCGGCACAGCCAAGAAGATATGGAATCAGCTCGAATGGTGTGATGTTCAGCATATCCTCTTTCATGTCCTGATAAACTGCATTGCCTGCAAAGTTTAAACCGGCAATAGCCAATCCCTTTTCATTGCAGGCATCATAATATAAAGGGTATTCGTCAATGCCTGCGGCTATTCCAATAATTGCATAATGGGTTTTGATGTCATCAATTTTCCTGAATTTAAGTTCATAGTTTCTGGGTGTTATTGTAACACGTTCATTATATGAAATTTCATAATCAAAGTTCCTTCCGAAATAATGCCTTTCGGTTATATAATTTGATGCAGTACACATTTTTATCACCTTATAAAAAGTTTGAGTAATTCAATGCCCTTGATTTAATGGCATCAAATTTATCGTCGATTAATAGTTCTCCATTTCTAAAAACACATCTCAGATAATCTTCACCCTCGCTGTCAAATTGTACTGTCTTAAAGGAATTGTTAGATTTGATTAATTTGAATCTGCCTGTTTTTGATTTTTTACTTGAATCTAGAGGATTTTTAAATATATCATGCCACATTCCATCCCTTAGCTGAGCTGAACATTTAAAGGCATTTCTTTGGGTATCCCTGTTTACGGAGGTATGCAGTCCTCCGCCCATACCGAAGATAATGTTTTGGGCAGCCCACCCATTGGATTTCATGGCAAACAAGATGTCACGTATCTTTTGATAGTCAAGTCCGTCTCCCCACAAAAGGCCAATATTCAAGTCAAAGACCTTATAGCCTTCGCAGGTTAAGTGACAGCCGAAACCGTCTGAAAGCAAATTCAAACAGTCCATAGTGGTTGAAACTGGCTCCCCGCTATCCGGCCTGAAGACAACCTTATTGTTCTCGCCATCCAAAAAGTTTAGGATAGCTTCATTTAAATCAGAACCTGACCTGCCGGCTTCACTTAAAAAGTTTCTGTAGTTATATGAATCGATGACAATGGACAAAACTCCATCCTTGGCTTTATCGATGACATTTAGGATTTGATTTAATTCGCCTTCAGGACCCATAGAGGTCATTACGCTGTGTTCTGTCGCCTGAACTGAAAATCCGTAAATGTTAGAGTCATTGTAATAATTTTCTGGAATTGATAACGATGGAATTGTATCTGTTCCTGAAAAGCTGAGCAGATGAGCTGAACCTGCCAATCTTGAGGATTCCGTTGAAGTTGCTCCCCTATATCCGAAATCATGCAGCATGAAATCAAGATTATCTTTAGCAGAACCTGTAACTTCCAGATAGAAGTTGGCAAGTTTTCTTACTTCAGCGGATAGCGTTGCAACGGTTGACGGATACCATACCTGCAAAAGGAGGGATTCCAAATAATTCGGAAGCCAATAAGATTTCTTATCAGTGTTTTCAACTGTCATCAATACATTGCTCACATCAACAGGTGTTCCTTCAGCGACCGCTTTAATTTCAATCGGAAGTTTCCCATCATGCTTATCCAAAATATACTCCCAACCGGACTTGTTGAAAATTCCCTCGCCTATATGTGTGGAAATAATCCTGTCTGCTTCATCAATCTTTTCTTGGGTAACAACCTGACCTTCCAAATACTTTTTAATTATGTACTGGAGTCCATAAAAGATAGTCTTGTTAAATTCAGCACCTAATCTACTTTCAAGATAGGAATAAATCTTTTCTGTTCCTTCAGGATAGAAATAGTGATGAGTTACCTTATAACTATCTGTTAAAAGACAAATGTTATTTTCAATCATAATATCCCTATTAAGATATTATAGATTAGGCAATATATTTTTTATTAAAAAAAAAAGAGAAAAAAAGAAGTTAGATATAGCTTTCATCTTTTTTTCTGAAGTGTGCTTGTGGGTGATCGCATAACGGACATACTTCCGGAGCGTCTGTTCCATAGTGGATGTATCCGCAATTGTTACATTTCCATGCGATTTCCTCATCTTTTTTAAATACCTTACCTGCTTCGATTTTAGCGGACAATGCATTGTATCTTTCTTCGTGAGCCTTTTCGGTTGCAGCGGCAGCATCAAACAAATCTGCAATGTCGTCAAAGCCTTCTTCACGTGCTACATCAGCGAAGTTCTTATACATTTCAGTCCATTCTTCGTGTTCTCCTGCAGCTGCATCAGCAAGGTTGGTTTGAGTGTCAGGTACTTTTCCGCCATTCAACAGTTTAAACCATATTTTAGCATGTTCCTTTTCATTGTCGGATGATTCCTGGAAAATATCCTTGATTTCAACATAACCGTCCTTTTTAGCTTGGGATGCGTAAAACTCATATTTTACGCGTGCTTGAGATTCGCCTGCAAGAGCAGCCATCAAATTTTCTTGGGTTTTTGAGCCTTCTAAATTAGCCATAATATCATCTCCAAATTAAAATATTTTTAAATGAGTATATAAAATTTTGGTGAGTCGTTAGAAAATAAAAAAAGTAAAAAAAAGAGTAAAATTATTTGTAATTTTGTGCTCTTTCTTCAAAGTGTGCTTTTGGATATCCGCAAACCGGACACATTTCAGGTGCTTGAGGACCTTTGAAAATAAATCCGCAGTTTTCGCATTTCCATTCAATTTCATCTTCTTTTTTAAATACTGATTCGGCTTCAACATTTGCAAGCAAGGTCCTGTATCTTCCTTCGTGCTCTTTTTCGATTTCTCCAACCTTTTCAAATAGGAATGCAATTTTAGCAAATCCTTCTTCACGAGCGGTTTCAGCAAATTCCTTATACATTGAAGTCCATTCTTCGTTTTCACCATCAGCTGCAGCATTGAGATTGGCTATTGTGTCTGGAATTTCCTCATCGTGCAAGATTTTATACCATATTTTAGCATGTTCCCTTTCGTTTTTGGAGGTTTCCATGAAAATATCGTGGATTTGAACATAGCCTTCTTCTTTTGCCTTTGCAGCGAAGTATTGGTATTTGGTATGTGCCTGTGATTCGCCTGCAAATGCAGCTTCTAAATTCTTTTCAGTTTTTGTGCCTTTTAATTCTGACATATTAAACAACTCCGATAGTTATTAATATGGTCATCATTGCATAAAAAGTTTTATAAAGAATAAATAATATGAAATAAGATTCACAACGAAAAAAAGAAAAAAAAGAAAGCTTAAATAATAATATTTAAGCTATATCAGAATATAGTAATCCAGTAGCTCTCTGTGCAAAGAAAGTTAAATATGGAGTTACTATTACTGAAAGAATAGACAATTGTGGTACTTGTCCGTAAATGTATCCTAAAATACCAGAAATTACGGAAACGACAACAATCATTAAAATTATTACAGCAACAACTTTTCCAACACCGATTCTTGTAATGTCCTTGAACGCTTCAGGGATGTTGAGAGCTTCACCTAAACTGCCGGTATTAGCCAATCTTGATTCACCCATAGTGTGGAGGAATGCAAATATGATGAATAATACAGCAGCAATAATTGCAGTTATAGCTATGGAAGTTCCTAAAGCAGCTATAGCAGCATCTGAAACACCACTTACAATAGGAGCTGTTGCATTAGTGGCTGCAGTTACATTTGCAGGAGCCACTGCTGCTTGTTCGAATAGATCAATGAATTGACCTGGAATATTGGTAATCAATGCAATAATCAATGTAATAATCATAGGGATAATGAAATACACGATTGAAACAATTAGCATTTTAACTCCATTAATCATATCATTTTTCCAGTCAAAGCTTGGTGCTTCAGGCACTTGATCGATACCTGATTTCAAAATGCCAAGTTGGTAACCGGAAATGATAAATGAAACAATAATTCCAAGAATAATCAGGATAACGGACAAGATTACATAAATAAATTCGCCAGCGTAAGCTCCGAATGCAGTCAATATGACTCCACCACCGATTAAAATGCCTACAACGAATGTAATGACTATATATATCGCTAATTTTTCTAAATTCTGTGATGGGAAAAGAAATGCTTCTTTGATAATATCCATTATTTCCATTTTTAATCACCTTTAAATTAAATAAAATTATCTCATTGAGATATAGTTAATATTTAAAAGTAATACTATTTAAAATTAAGTAAAAAACTAGCTAAATGACAATATACGCATAATTTTAAAAAAAAAGAAAAAAATAGAATAGAATGAAAATCTATTCATCTACACCAAAGGATTTTTTAAGCAAGTCTGCGTTGACAAATCCTTCCTTATAAATTTTACCAGTAGTCAAATCATTGATTACTACTTCTGCAGGAGCAAACATTCCTTTATCGATTTGGTAGAAGTCAAATCCTGCTTCTTTAAATACGTCAAAGAATGGTTTGCCGTATCCGTCTGCAGCGGAAGATGGTAATTGAGCTGCAACATCAGCAATGTCATCGCCTTCTTCAGATTCTACATAGTAGTAAGTTCTTCCACCGAACAATACTGCATCGTTGGTTTTACCCATTGCCTTAAGTCCATCAGGGTCAACCGGTGCGATTGGAGCGATACCTGCTGCATGTTTAACTTTGGTTACGTCAAATTTAATGAATTCCAACATTTTGTAAGTTCCGTTTTCAACTACCCTACCAGAAATTTGAATAGATCCAACGAGAGAAGAAGTAGGAGCTACAAGCAAGTAGACATCTTTTACATCAACACTACATTCATCAGCAATGTATTGTGCAACATCTTCACCAGGCAATACATCAGCTTCCAAAGTCAAGATAGCTAAATCTGCATCTTTGTCTTCATATCCAATTTCTTCATAAGTTTCAGCAGGTTTTAATGCAATAGCTCTAGCAGGACCGGAACCTAATGCAAAGAAATCACCTACAGATACAGACCAACCTGCCTTTTGGGAACCTAAGGTTGAAATAGAAGGTGAATCAGTTTTAATTTTTACTGAAGGAAGAGCGAATTTTTCAGACAAATCTCCAGGAATTGAAATTCCAACATCTGCAAGTCCGCCAAGACAAACTTTAGTATAAAGTTCTCCTGCTTTAAAGCTTCCATCAACATTTACACCACAGTCAATGACAGTAGCGCCATTATCTAAAGTTGAAACAGCTATGTTTAATTCATCAGCTTTTTCAATCATTACATCTACGGTTTTTTTAGCTTCTACATTTACACTTACCATAGTTTAACCTCATATAAAATATTAACTTAAAACATTAAGTTATTAATTAAAGATTTATCTTTATTCTTATTTAAAATTGTCTAATTGAATTTAAAAAAAGAGATGATTGGAGACTTGAACGATTGAAAAAAAGAAAAATATTGTAGATGTCAAACATCTACTTTAGTTATTTTTTATATCTAAACGGAATAAATGCTACTACCATAGAAACTAAACATAAAACGGCAATTGGAATACCTGTGTTTCTTAATTTAGTTTTATGAGGTTTTTCCTTTTTAACAGGTTTTACATCATTTTTAACTTTTTTAGTGTCATTGGAAACATCTTTACTTGTATTGTTGGCGGTGCTGTTTGAATTATCCGTATCATTGTTGGTATTGTAATTTGTATTGTTGTTTGTATCATTAGCAACATCACCGGTTTCATTGTCGCCGCCACTAGCTTTCATCACAGAATCATTTTCATCGCTGGCCTTCAGTGGAGTTTCTTTAAGAACCGCTGAAATTACAAAACCGCTATTGGCATTGCCGTTAGATGAAACGGAATATGATGAGATATCATCCCTAACAACTATTTTATAATTTCCACCATCATTTTGAGTCTTAAAAGTAGAACTCCAAGAATTGGAATCCATTAAGCTAACAGATTCCACCACAGTTCCATCTTTTAAAAGGTTTACTGTAACCTGACTTGGCCTATCAGAAGTTTGGCCATTATCATTCCAGACTATTTTAACGCTTATGGGATTTGAAACATTATCGCCACCTTCATCAGCAGCAGAAACAAAGCCGATAAAAGCAATTAAAAAGATTGAAATGAACAGTATTGCAAAAATCTTTTTGTTCATGATATTACCTCTCATTGTTAATAATAATTTGGCTTTATAATATTTAATATTTATCGTAATGAACTTTAGACTCATCAAATCTCAAGCGGACTTCACCATCACTTAAAGGATAGCCTACACAGATTACCGAAAACGGAATGCAATAATCCGGAATATCCAAATACTCCTTCAATTTCAATGTTCTGTCTTCGATTGGATGAAAACCTAACCATACAGCACCAAGACCTTCATGAGTTGCCTGAAGCAGAATATTTTCATTGCATGCTCCCAAATCCTGTTCAATCATGCCTATAACTTTTGCTTGATTTAGATTGCCTATGGTGATAATCAGGTGTGATGCACCCTCGGCAGGCTTGGCAAATCTATGCATCTTTGAAATCGCCAGTTTGTCTTCTTTTTTTGAAACTACAATAAACTCCCAAGGCTGTGAATTGCAAGATGAAGGTGCCTGCATGCCTGCTTTAAGCAGATTTTCAATCAAATCATCCGGAACCTTTTCATCCCTAAACTTTCGAACGGAACGCCTTTTAAAAATTAAACTCAAAATATCACTTTCCATTAAACAATTCTTCAATTTCCTCCCTTACATAAGGATAATCATTAACGTCAGTCAAAATCTGAATCTGATCTGCATATTTAATGTTAAAGTTCTCATTAGCTATTACGTACTTGCCGTTTCTGATTACAGAGACAACTATTGCATTTTTTGGAAACGGAATATCCTTAATTTTAAAATTAATATAGTTGCAGTTTAACGGCACCAAATACTCTGATAAAACATGTTTTGAAGGCTTCTTAACAAATTCCCTGTTTTTAGTTAAAAGCAGCCTGTCATACAATGACTCGTAAATCGGTTCGTTGCCCAGAAGTGTAGGGACAACATAAGCTATCAGGCAAACTATTATCATAGCCACCAGAGACTCTGTTGAACCGCTCATCTCAGCCAAAAGAACAATGCCCGTAATCGGAGACCTTACCGTTGCTGCAAAAAATCCTGCCATTGAAATGATTATGAACCGGTAGATTAAATCCTGCTGCCATCCAAAATAAGGAACAACTATAGAACCGAATACTGCTCCGATATAAGCTCCAAGTACCAAAATCGGTAAAAATATTCCTCCAGGAGCTCCTGATGAGAATGAAAACATTGAAAACAGGTATTTCAAAAGCAAAAGCAGGACCAAAACACCTAAAGAAGGAATGGCTACATCCAACATGTCCATCATGAAGTGTCCCCCATCACTTATTTCAGGTACTGTAAGGGCTACAACACCAGACACCATAAACACCACTACAAACTTAAGCCATGAAGGAATCTTAAGGTTTGAAACAAAATCACTGGATTTGATCATGCCTATATTGTAGACATAACCCAGAATACCTATTATTACACCCAAAATGATTAAAATCCAGTATGATTCTAAAGGTATGTTCAGGACAGGAAAATCAAGGATTGTCTGTTGGCCGAATATTACTTTTGATATGAAATCGGATACTATTGCAGAAACCAGTGCAATGAATACCAAAGTCTTATCGAAACCGTGATTTATCTCTTCAAAAACAAATATCACTCCAGCCAGAGGTGCATTGAAAGCCGCTGTAATACCCACTGCCGAACCAACCAAAATCAGTCTTAGCTCATCAGTTTTGGATCCATTGAATAACTTGGCTATTCCCTTTCCAGCCATACCACCAATCTGAACTGACGGGCCTTCGGGACCAAGTGAAAGACCGCCCAATGCAGTCAAAACACCTGCAAGTATTTTAGAAACCAGAACTTTTGCCCAATTGGCTTCCATATGCCCCTTTATTTCAGCATAAACCTGAGGTATTCCGCTTCCCGCAGAGTCCTTTTCCCATTTTATAAGATAATCTATCAAAAGACCCATAACGCCAAGAGCTATGAAAAATAGAATTGTATAAACTATATTCCCATTGATTATGGTTAAATAACCTCTTAAAATATTTTCAGAACCATAAAGCAGAAATCTATAAAGGCATACCATCAATCCTGCAAATATACCGACCATTATGCCCTGAATTGTTAAACGGAAAATATATTTAGGATTTTCAGCAACGGATTTCAATGTTTTTTCAATAGCTTTCATTAATTATACTATATCCAAAATCATATAAAATTATTTCACAAAAAAAGAAAAAGATACTATAATTCATAATTGAATTATAGCACAATTTAAACCTATTCTAAAATAACAGCAGGTTTAATTAAATCACGTGGTTTGTCTCTCATTATAATCATTGCTTCATAGATGTCTTCAAAATTAGTAAATCTATGAGTGATTAATTTACTTGAGTCAAATCTGCCATATTCGACCAATTTTACGAGTTGTTCCATTCTGGCACGTCCACCAGGACATACTCCACCACGGATTGTTTTATCAGCAAGTCCGGCACCCCATGCAAGAGCAGGCAACGGCACTTCAGCAACACCGTCGTAGTGGTTTACATTACCCAATACACCACCTACCTTAAGAACTTCCAATGCTTCTCCAACTGTAGATGCGCCACCACCTGCAACAATAACTTTATCAACTCCAGCACCATCTGTAAGGTCCATTATTTGCTGTACAGTATCCCCGTCGTGGTAATCTACAATATCTGAAGCACCATATTCTTTTGCTACTTTAACAGATACAGGTCTGCTTCCTACTGCAAGAATCCTTGATGCTCCCATGAAGTGTGCTCCTGCCACACTCATAAGACCAACAGGTCCAATACCGAATACTGCCACTGTATCACCAGGTTTAATTTCAGCCAGTTCAGCACCGTAAAAACCGGTTGTCATCATGTCTGAAATCATTACTGCCTGATCCAGTGAAACGTTGTCAGGCAAGTGTGCAAGGTTACCGTCAGCCTGGTTTACATTGAAATGTTCTGCAAATGTTCCGTCCTTGAATGTAATGAAGCTCATTCCAGTACCCATACCGTAACAGTGTTGACCGAATCCTTGTTGGCCTGGAACTGTAAGCCAATCAGGAGTAATTGCAGGTACGATTACGCGGTCGCCTGGTTTGAAATCTTTTACGTGGCTTCCCACTTCTTCAACAATACCTGTGGATTCGTGTCCTAAAATCCTGTTTGGCGCATCGCTCATGTATGCATTTCCCCAAACGATGTGCACATCTGAAGTACATGGTGCAAGTGCAATAGGTTTAACGATTGCATCATATGGTCCGCATTCCGGTTTGTCTTTTTCTACCCAGTCCATTACGTCTTGATCGATTCTTGCTAGTCCTTTCATGTTTTTAACTCCAAATTTGTCTTTAAAAAAAAGCTGACTAATTCAAATAATATTTTCTGAGGATAAATGATTTATTATTCCCTCAAATCACATTGCATTGATTTATTTTGAAAAGAATAACTTTTATCCCACAGATATAATCAACTCTGATTATATATCTAATTTTAGAGTTATTTAAATCTTGGCAATTGAATTAAAAAATATTCATTTTATTAAAAAAAATAATATTAAATTAACATTTTGACTTCAAAATATAAGAAAATATTAAAAAATAAGATAAAAATAATCAATTTTGTATATTTTAATGTGCGAATATGAAAATGCATATTAAAAATGAAACTATTTCAAATCAGATAGGCTATCTTTGTAATTTTCAACAAAATATCTTATATTTTTTCGGCCTTTTGTTGTGAAAGTATGGCCTTCCCTTGAAAGCATTTCCTTTTGATATTCTATTCCACCAGGATATTTCGGATTTAATTCGCCGTCTTTTTTAAGGGTTCTCCAAAATGGAATCCTGTTATCCTTTCTCTCACAACTGGCCTGGGCTGCAAGAGATATGAAAATTCCTGCAGTCATAGGACAGGTAAACTCGGCCCCATATTTTTGAGAAAGAAACTCCCTTATCTCGGAAACGGTTATCAGTTTGCCTTCAGGAACCTGAGCCATCAAATCATTGTATTCGATTGGCGGAGCAATCAGCATCTGACTTCCACCATATCTTTCAATGGATTTCTCATCATCAATTTCAATTATTTTCGGCATATCTTTAGAGTCATTTAATTTTTCGTTGAAAGATTTGCGAGCCATAATATCTCCTCTTATAAGTAATTTTAGATTATACTATTTAAATCTATTTAAAAATCATTTATTAAGATAAATTATATTTAAAAAAAAAAGAAAAAGATAAAGGAGAAACAGGTCCCCCTTTAGATTTTAAAGAAGCTTATCCTTGCAACAGATCCGGCATACTTAAAGTTTCCGCCGTATGAGCTGCTTATATAGTATTCATCCGCAATCAAATCAGCTACTGAGAGTTTAACCTGGCCGAGCTTATCTGTTTTTAAAGCGGTTTTCACGCCATTGAAGTTGAATACGACTGTTGCACCTTTAATAGCCTGACCTGTTTGCCTGTTGATAAGTGTGGCCACCACTTGCTGTGTACTTTCATCATAGAAATTGGAAATGACAGTTGGTATCTTATCAGCCACAATTTTTATTGATGCGTATGATTTGAAGTATTTGCTGTTTCCACCATATGAAAGACTAGCACTATCCGCACTAGGATTGCCAATGAATAACCTTGCATGACCTTGCTTGTCTGATTTTGTGGCTGTTTTAACACCATTATAATTGAATACTATAGTGGCGCCTTTAATGGCCTGACCTGTTTGGCTGTTGATTAAGGTAGCAACTAGCTCCTGAGTTGCCTCATCATAATATATTGAAATGCTGGTTGTTATTTTGCTTACAGAAATATTGAGTGATTCACTAGAGGGATTATACTTGCCGTTGCCCTTATATGAAACCGTTGCGGTGTGAATTCCCGGAGCCAAACCTGAAATGGTCAGTTTGGCTTGGCCGCTGGAATCAGTTTTAGCGCTATAAGATGCACCATCTATTCTAACATTGACATTAGCATTGATAATACCTTTTCCTGTGCCTGCGTTAATCAAGCTTGCAACCAATTCACCATTATTATAAACAGCGGAAATACTAGTATTCAGCTTTACAAGCATATCAATAGTTGTTTGGGAAGGACCATATATATCATCACCATCATATGAAACAGTTGCTTTGTAAGTTCCTGCAGGCAGGTTCTCAGTGGAAAATTCAGCATTGCCTGAATCATCAGTTTTTCCGGTGCAGCTACTGCCGCTAACTGCAACAACTATATCCACATCAGCAATGGCATCACCTTCTCCATTAGCCAAATTAACAGTCAATATACCATTTAAGATATCATAATAAGCTGAAATGCTGGAGTTTTGCTTTTCAGGTCCGATTGCTTCAATTGTGTAAACCTTAATACATGCAACCATTCCCATTTCCTCATATAAATCCGTCCATTTTCCATCATCAGCAAATGAAACCCCATTTTTATAATGCAATCTTACATTTTTGGAACATGGAACAATATTTGAAGTTATATAAACGCTGAATTCATCATTCTTTGCAATTGGAATGTATTCGTTTAATTTAATGGTGTGATAACCCCTGTAAGGTGAAACACCCTCCTGGCTATAGACAGCCTCGCCATTAACCACTATTTCAACCCTATAATTTACATCGGATTGGTTGAAATAAGTCCCAACTGCAGCTATATAATCATCATCAATGGAATTAAACTTATTGGCATAGGTTATATTCTCATCTTCAGTCCAATAGCTGACATCCCATCCTGCAAAATCATATTGGTAATTTCTGTTATACTGTACAGTATTTTCAACTACGATTGCAATGGCGCAATCATCAGTGTTATTAGGGAATGCACAAAATGTTTTATCATAATATGAAACATAAAAATATCCATCTTCACCGAAATCTTCTCCCCAGCTGTTTTTACAAATCCATGCCCCATCTCCAGGAGGTGTAATTAAGAAATTATTTCGGGAAAATGAATCATCCCATCCCACAATAGAAACCTGATGGTCGGCATCTGTTAAATCAGGGTCATATTGGGCGGAAGTATTTTCATTGAAAAAATCATTTTCTTCATTTACTTGAAGAGACAAGGTTGCGACCAGTCCTCCATACCTAATGACAGCCTGTTTAATACTAGGGTCCCCTCCAATGATTTCTGCATCCATTGGAAGTATAATGATATCCTGAATGTGTACAGTTTCATTATTTATAATTAATGGAGATATTTTACCCAATTCATCATGAGTGTCATATTCCTGGGGAACGGCTCCCATCCAACTTAAGAGATATGCCATACTATTTAAATTGGATCCTCCTTCTGCATTTACATTCTGACCATATTTTGAATACATAAGCATTAAGTTTTTCAGGTTATTTACAGAAAATGTTTTATTCAAACCTGTTTTTTTCATTAATGCTGATTCTAATGTGGCAATAAAAGAGGCGGCCCAGCAATCCCCCATAAGTCCCTGATTCATTACTGGGGATGTAAAATTATAATCCCTCAAATCAAAACGGGAAGGCAGAACATCAAAATCAATCTGGTCATCGACCAATGTCAAATTTTGGCCAACACCTGAAATTACATATGGATAAAAGACGTTATCATCAGAAACTGTGTCCTCACCAACACAATCCACAATTTCTGATTTTTCATCCTTAAAAACAGCATAGACTGCTTCTCCATTATTGTCAAATTCCGAATTTGCAATCTTATATTCTGAATCATAAATATAAATTACTCCACTGCCCACCTGTGCGGAATTGTTTATGAATATTGAATCATTTATGCTTAAAGCTCCACAGTCAAAGTATATTGCACCTCCAAAGGTTTGATAATCATCATATAATGTGGCTTTATTTGAAATAAACTCACAATGATCAATATCGGCATTTACCTTTGACAGATAAACTGCTCCACCGTCATATTTAGAGGTACAGTTTAAAAATGTTAAATCATCCATTGTCAGATTACCGCTCAATTGGAGAACTGCTCCACCAAAATCACCACAACTATTTACAAATGAAACATTTCTAATTAGAGTATTTACATGATTTCCCAAATCAACGTATGAATCGATAAATAATGCTCCACCATTTTTGGTGGAAATGGTGTTTATGAACTTGGAGTTTTCGATGATTATCTCATCAAGCATTTTACAGGCAACTGCTCCTGCAGATTCACTTGCTCTTAAATTCATGAATTTTGTATTATTAATGATTAAGAAACCTGAGGATGCATAAATCGCAGGCGCATAACAGGCTGTTGCATTAACAAAAATAGAATCATTTATAAAAGTAATGCCATCATTTTGAATTGCTCCTCCAGCCTTTGCACTGTTGTTTACAAAAACAGCACCATTCAAAAAGATGTCTCCCATATTGGATATTGCTCCACCGGTATTGTCTGCACCATTATTGATAAATGAAACATCATTAAAACTAATGTTTCCCATACCTGCTATGGCACCGCCACTATCATATGCAGTGTTGTTGAGAAAAACTACATCATTCAAAGTGCAGGATTCAAATACAGTTATGGCACCGCCGATATCGTATGAATAACAATTAACAAAATTGATATTATTTAAAGTAACATCAGATGAGACTATATTAAAAGCCTTTGCTTTATTATTCCCATCAATTTTAAATCCATTCCCATTAATTGTAATTGCTTTATCAATTGCAATTCCTTGTATATAACTGTAATCCTCCGCATCATGTGTATAAACATAATTTCTATTCAAATTCAATGTTGTCCCTGCATTGGCTATTTCATCAGCCAAATCCTTAAAAGATCCATAGGCATTGCTACTCAATGCTTCAGTATCATTGCCATTTACTTCAAATACTGAATTATCATCAAGACCATTTAAAACCGACACATCATCAGTTGTTTCACTTGCACTAACACTAGAGACAGTTAATAAACTTATGAATATTATCACTAGCATCGTTGCCTTTTTGTTTAGCAAGATATTATCCTCCCTTAAAAATTTTCATTAATTTATATATATCTATTTACAACTTAGATAATAATCATTTCGGAAATGAAAAAAAACAGCTAAAAGTATAAAATCATTATTAATTTAAGGAATAATAAAATTTCAAAAAATAAAAAAAGTAGGAGATTATAAATCTCCCTCTGAATCAAATTTTACAATATTTATGTTTGTGGTTGTTTTAGCGTATTTGCTGTTTCCACCGTATGAACTAGAAACTGAATATTGTCCAGCATCTAAATCTTCAATTAAAACTTTAGATTGACCATTCTTATCGGTTTTAACAACATTTTTTACACCATTAACTGTAATTACAACGTTTGCACCTTTAATGAATGCACCGGTTGCAGTGTTGGTTAATGTAGCCACAATTTCGCCTGTTTCCTTGTCATAGACTGTGGAAAGAGTTGTTGTTGTTTTGTTTTCAACAGCGTTTATGCTGGTTGTTGATTTAAGATATTTGAAGTTTCCTCCATAGGAGAATGCTGCATGGTATGCAGTTAGGTCTGCATCATCAACCGCAAATATTGCCTGACCGTTCTTATCGGTTTTGACATTGGTTTTTGCGCCGTTTAAATACATTACAACTGTAGCACCTTTAATTCCTGCGCCGGTTTCTGTGTTGATTAAAGTTGCAATAAACTCATTAGTTTCAGCGTTGTAGACAGCTGAGATACTTGTTGACATTTTATTTACAACAATAGTGAACTCTTCGCTAATGGATTTATAAGTGTCGTCACCTTCATATGAAACGGTAGCTGTGTAAGTGTCTGGAGCTAAACCGGAAACGGTTACTTTAGCTTGACCGTTGTCATCAGTTGTAGCATTGTAACTTTCACCATTAATGTTGAATGTAATGTCTGCACCAGCAATAGGCTGAACAGCATCAAGGTCCATTAATGTAGCAACCACTTCAGCGTCACCACCATATTCTACAAAGAGATCTTCAACAATTATGACTGCATTCAATTTAACAACCATGTCCACAGTTGTAGCGGAAGGATTATACTTAGTGTTACCTTTGTATGATACTGTAGCGGTGTAGGTGCCTGGAGCTAAATCTGCAGTAGAGATTTTAGCTTGACCTTTAGCATCAGATTTAACAGTGTATTTCACACCATCAACATTAAATCTTACAGTACCACCTTTAATAGGCTGACCTGTTACATTGTTAATCAATGTAGCAACTAACTCTTTAGCATCATCATCGTAAACAGCAGAAACAACAGTATCAGCTTTAACAATGAAATCAACACTAGCCGCTGAAGGATTATACATCACACTACCATCATAAGCAACATCGGCAGTGTAAGCGCCAGCAACTAAATCAAGAGCTTGAACAGCCTGACCATTATCATCAGTAACAACATTGAAAACATCACTACCAACAGTAATCACAACATCAGCACCAGCAATAGCATCACCAGTAACATTATCAGTCAAACTAACAGTCAACTCTTTAGCATCATCATCATAAACAGCAGAAACAACAGTATCAGCTTTAACAATGAAATCAACAGAAGCAGCTGAAGGATTATAATTAGCACTACCCTCATAAGCAACATCAGCAGTATAAGGACCAGCAACTAAATCAGCAACAGAAACCACAGCAATACCGCTGGAATTAGTTTTAACAGTGTAATTTTCTCCACCAACACTAATTATCACATCAGCATAGCCTACAGGTTCACCAGTAGCATTATCAATTAAAGTAGCAACAATTTCATTAGCCACTTCGTCATAAACAGCTGAAACAACAGTATCAGCTTTAATGTAGAATCCTATAGTTGCATTTGAAGGATTATATTCAACACTACCCTCATAAGTTACAGTAGCAGAATATGGACCTGCATCTAAATCAGCGATAGAAACCTTAGCTTTACCACTGGAATTAGTTTTAACAGTGTAATTTTCTCCACCAACATTGATTACTACTTCAGCATCATTAATTCCATCACCAGTATGGTTATTGATTAATGTAGCAATCAATTCTTTAGCGGCTTCATCATGAAGTACGGAAATACTGGTATCTACATGAACAATTACCTCTGTATTAGCTTCGGATGGGTTATAGATACTGTCACCTTCATAAGAAATAGCAGCAGGATAGGTTCCCGGAGCGAAATCCTTGATAGGTAAAGTAACTTGACCATTCTCATCACTAATTAATGCAGTAGACTCATTGTTGATAGTAATGATAACGCTTGCATTGCCAATTCCGTTACCTTCATTATCCACTAATATTGCGAAAATATTTTCATCAGGGAAAATGGTAATAACAGGATCTACAACAATTGTGGAATTCAATTTATTAATAACGACATTTGCATAAACGTCAGCTACTTTATAAATTTCATATTCTTTAACTTTTATTGTTGCATTGTAAGTTCCTGGAAGCACATCTGAAATATCGAATTCAACTTGTCCCATACTGTCAGTTACTTCAGTATAATTGTTGTCTCCAATAATCATGATGATTTCAACACCTTCAACAGGAACACCATTATTATCAGTGAAATTAGCAGGAACAGTCATTTTAGAACCATAATCACCGTAATTATCCTCTTTGACAGTTAAATTATATCCGATTACAGTTAAAGTAGCAGTTGCTTCACTATCGAGTAATTCACCAGTAGTGTCGATGAATTTAGCTAAAATTGTGTAGACTCCATAGTCTTTATTAATTTCAACTTCTTGTGATGCAACACCTTCGATAACAGGAATGGTTGCAACTAAATCATCACCGAAGTATACTTCTACTTCACCGCCAGTGACATTATCGCCAGCAATAGTTTTGACAACGGCATTTATTGTAGCTGTATCTCCTTTAATTGCAGTGATGTTTTCAATTTCAACAGTTGTTTCTTCTTTATATTTGTATAAAACTACATCCTCAATGTCAACATACACATCTATTTCTTTTAAGTCAGCAGGAATTACATAATCGGTTGTAAACTCACCATTTTCCAATACTCCTTCAATAGTTTCAAATGTTGTTTCAATAATTACATCTCTTGGGATTGTAATAGGAGTTGATAAGGTACCATTTGTTTCACCATCAGTATAGGTATCCAAACTTACAGTGATTTTAACGTTATTTCCTTCAACAATAGGAGTGTCATTGGTTGCAGTTAAGATGACCCATCTTGAAATTGTTGGTTTATAGTTTCTATTTCCACCAACGAAATCACTAGGATCATCATTTGTTCCCCACCAATTATCATTAAGGGTAATGGAAGGACTGACTTGCTCTGTTTTGTATCCGAAAACTGCAAAACCAGCTGCATCTTTATTTGCAAATATTACAGAATTAGCAACGTTTACAGTTGTAGCTCTTGCATAAATTGCTGCACCATTACTGTCTGCAGTGTTTTCTTCAAATAAAGTGTTTGTAATGGTTAATTTACCTTTTCTTTCATAATTTGAAGTACCAACCATGTAAATTGCTCCACCACCGACATCTTCTTGACCATTTGCATGGTTTGCAATGAATTTTGAGTCGGTGATTGTGAGGTCATCAGTTATGTGTGAAAGGAATATTGCTCCACCACTTGAAGTAGATAATGCTTGATTTTCTATGAAAGTAGTGCCGGATATTGTTAATCCTGTGAGTTGCTGAGCAAATATTGCTCCACCACCGAAATTATCGCTACCAGTTGCAATATTGTTTTCGAAAATTGAATCTATTATGGTTATTTCAGCATCTTTACCTAATCCGTAATTGGACCAAATTGCTCCTCCTTCTTTAGCGGTGTTGTTTGCAAAAGTTGAATTGATGATAGTTAATTTACCTATATTGTAAATTGCACCACCATTGTGCTCACCTGATGTGGAGTTAGCTAAAGTACAATTAATCAAGGTCAATATGTTAGAGTTACCGAGCAATGCACCACTTTCTTCACTGTCACATCCATTAATCATGATTAAGTTTTGTAATGTTACATTGCCATCTGTACCAACATAAAGTATTCTGTTATTGTTTTGAGCGTCTATGACTACTCTTCCTTCACCAGTAATGTTTAAATCACCTGAAATAATTCCTAGATAATCTGTAGTGTAATTACCTTCCAAGATAATGATTTTACCTTTCTCAGCAATTTCAACAGCATGTGCAATTGTAGCAACAGGGTCATCAATAGTACCGTAGTTATCGTCACTACCGTTCATAGCAACATAAATAACGTCAGGTTTAATCATGAATTTTATAATGACTTCCGCATTACTGCATGTTACTTTGATGAATCTGTCTTCATCGTCTTTGACATAAGTTGTAGATACCTGACCGGAAATGACCGGTAAAACTTCATCCAATTTACCGCTTGAAGAGATAACGGCAACAGTTAATCCATCAGGTAAAACACCAGCATAATCAGCTATAGTGCCGCTGGTTGAATTAGTCTTATCAAATGAAACAGCTAAAACACCACTATCCTCATCATAATTTGCAGTCATAATAATCCATCTTTCAACATCAGCATTAGTGTTTGCTTTACTATTGTCACCCCAGAAGTTATCATTAGCGGTAACAGTACAATCATTAACATTTAATGCTGGGTTAATGTCACCATCTTTAGCTAAGATTATTGAATTACTAATGTCAAATGTATTTCCTGAAGCGTAAATACCAGCATCGGCATCACCAGCATTATCTATTAAAACAGAATTGATAACAGTTACATCGCTGCTTCCTGTTGTATAAATTGCTCCACCGTTTCCACCAACACCAAGATCGCTTTTTACAGCAGTGTTGTTGATGAAAGTTGAATCATAAATATCAACAGTCAGTGTACCTGATGCAAATATAGCACCACCAGTACCTTTATATGCCATGTTGTCTTCAAATGTACAGTTAATAACTTCTAAGCTGCCTGCAGTAGCAGAAGTAGATTTGGTTGCATAAATAGCACCACCATTTTGAACCTTATTGTTTCTAAAGACAGTGTTTTCAACAACAGCATCAGCAGATGTTGAATAAATAATACCATATGCATTAGTAAATGAAGTCATGTCATTATCGAAGAACTCGGAATTATTAACAATCAAAGCAGTTTCTGCTTGAGAAGCGATAACACCTCTGGAAGCAACATTATTGTAGAATTTGGAATTGTCAATCACCATAGTTCCAGCCATATTGTTGATAATATTAGCGGAACGTGTAGCAGTAGCGGCATTTCCATAGAAAGTACAATTGTCAATAATAGTGTTACCGTTATCAGCTAATACTGAACCATAAGTAGACTTAGCATTAGTAAATACGAGATTGGTCAAATTAAGGTTTGCAGTGTTCTCGATAATTCTAGTAGAATTACCGTCAATAACAACATTACCTTCACCAGCAATGTCCAAGTCCTTATTAATTACCAAAGTAGCATTAATAGTATACTCACCAGCTAAAATAACAATCTTACCATTCTCAGCAATCTCAATCGCATGAGCAATAGTAGCAACAGGAGCATCAGCAGCACCACTATTATCATCACTACCATCAACAGACACATAA
>NZ_JAFRKB010000013.1 GCF_017431965.1 Methanobrevibacter sp.
ATGACTCCGCCACATTTGGGGCATAACCATTTTTGTCTGTCTTCACCCATCATGCGTCCAATGCCTGTAGTCTTGATTCTTTTTGCGCTGTCAAGTGTGTTCAAGTCATGCCTTTTTACATATTTTTTGGAATGTTTTTTCATTAAGGGACATGGAAATTCACTACAACGCCCGCAATAACTAAAATTTTTGGTATCAAAACAAGTCTTTATCTTACATTTTAAACTGGCCTTACTTTTGCCGTCATCACTTATCAAACAACCTGCACAGGGGTTTTGAAACTTTTCACAGCTTATGCAGTTTATTCCACAGGGAGCCAACAGTTTTGAATCTAGTTCATCAGGCATTTTCATAGTATTAAATCTCTTCTAAGAAACTTATATATTTATTTAAAAACAAATAGGTCTTCATGAAAATTTTGGTAGTTCAGGAATCTGATTGGATAGAGAGAAATCCTCACCAGCAGCATCATCTCATGGAGAGAATGGCCATAAGGGGTCATGAGATAAGGGTTATTGACTATCCAATCGATTGGCCTAACAATGATGAAGGCGGTTTGATCTATAAAAGGGAAGTTCACAAAGACATATCCAAAATTAAGGAAAACGCAAATATTGAAGTTATAAGGCCTTCATTCGTTAAAATCAAAGGCCTAAACTATGCAACATTATTTTTCTCCCATAAAAAAGAAATTGAAAGGCAGGTTGAAGAATTCAATCCTGACATTATCTTGGGATTGGGAATTTTAAATACATATAATGCTTCAAAAATAGCCAAAAAGCATAATATTCCATTTGTTTATTATTTCATCGACGTTTTGCATGCTCTCATTCCCGAAAAAGCTTTTCAAGGTATTGGCAAATGGTTTACCAAAAAAACCATTGAAAATGCGGATTTGGTCATCACCATCAATAAGAAATTATCAGAGTTTGCAATAAATATGGGTTCTAAAGAGGAATCCACCATCCTAATTGATGCGGGAATTGATTTGGATAGTTATGATCCCGATTTGGATGGCTCTGCAATAAGAAGGCAATACGGTATTGGAGAAAACGATATTGTATTGTTCTTTATGGGTTGGATTTATGAATTTGCTGGAATGACAGAACTTGCGCTCGCGCTTGGCAAATCTAGGGAGAAATATCCGAATTACAGGATTTTGGTTGTTGGCGATGGGGATGCATACGATGAGATGTGCTGCATACGGGATGAATATGGCATGGAAAGCCAATTGATCATGACCGGAAAGCAGCCGTTTGCCAGAATTCCTGAATTTTTGGCAGCTGCCGATTTCTGTCTGCTTCCGGCACATATTGATGAGCCGATAATGCAGGATATCGTTCCAATCAAGATTTATGAATATCTGGCTATGGGAAATGTAGTGATAGCAACTGAACTTCCGGGAATTTCAAAGGAATTCGGATACGGTCATGGAATAGAATACATCCAGGAAGCTTCACAGGTCCTTGAAACGGTTAAGCGCATTTTGGATGAGGGTAAATATGATGAAATTGCAGGTATCGGCCGAGAATATGTCAAAGGTAATGACTGGGAAGCCATCACTGACAAATTTGAAAAGGCCATGGAAGATTTATTGTGAAGTTGGATAAATCTTTCTTTTTAACTATTTTTTACGATACATTTATAAATAGATAAAACAAATATTTGATTACTGTTATTTTATAGCAGTGCTAAAATACTTTTTTTGGGATAAGTTCCCAATTGGATGTGGCCATTAATGGCTGAACAAAAAGGTGTTATTTATGTATAAATATATTAGAGATGCATGGAAAAACCCAGATGAGTCTTACGTACGTGAGCTCATGTGGCAAAGAGCTCCTAAATGGAGAAAACAAAAAGCTGTTCAAAGAATTGAAAGACCTACCAGGCTCGACAGAGCTAGAAGTTTAGGTTACAGAGCTAAAAAAGGTTTCGTTTTAGTAAGAACCAGAGTAAGACGTGGTGGAAGAAGAAAAACTCGTCGTTTCAATGGTCGTAAACCTAAAAGAATGGGTGTAAATAAAATTACTCAAGCAAAATCTATCCAAAGAATCGCTGAAGAACGTGTAGCTAAAAAATACCCTAACTTAGAAGTATTAAACTCCTACTGGGTATGGTCTGACGGTAGATACAAATACTACGAAGTAATTTTAGTAGATCCAAACAGTCCTTCCATTATCAACGATAAAAAAATCAATTGGATTTGTTCCAAAAAACACACTAACAGAGCTCTCAGAGGCTTAACCAGTGCAGGTAATAAAGGACGCGGAATCAAATCTAAAGGAAAAGGCTCTGAACAAGCTAGAAGAAGAAAAATCTAATTTTTCTTCTAAATCCTTTTTTTAGATTAAAATGATACATAATATCAAATTCAGAGCTTTCGTTTATGAAGATGAAAGTGCTGATGAGATTTCTCAAGCTATTTTAAATATTCTTCCTGAAGCTGAAATCGAAGCTGAAGACGCCGAAGGAATGTTGGAGGATAAGATAATAATTCTATCCGGTACAGTATCCAAGAGACGATACACAAAGACTTTTTTTAATACACTTCTAGAGTGGACAGATTTGGATAAATTGAATGATGATTTAGAGCGCAAAATTGATGAGAAGGGAAACTGGTTTTTAAGGTTTGACAAAAAAGACGCTCTAGATGAAAAATGGACTATTTTGGATTCTGGCGATTCAATTCACCTTAAGATAAAAATTGCTGCATATCCTGCAAAAAAAGAGATTGCTGTTGAAAAGATCCGTGAAGCAATCACCTCACACATAAGTTAACTTTATTTGATAACTTTTCCAATATATCATTAAGGTGGTCTAATGGAAAGACAAAGTTATTATTTAATTCTATTATTAGTTGCTTTTTGCGTTTGCATTGGCGTTTTTTTATTTCAATATAATAATGATGTAGCTACTTTCATTATTCTTAATGAAACCCAAGTAAACGAAGACGGTTCATTTTCAGGAATGTTGATGGATGCTTATAGTCAAGGTGTTCCTAACAAAACAATTACATTCCACAAACCCGGCAGTGAAAAAGGAGCGCTTGGTGAGGCAGTAACTGATGAAAATGGGGAATTTACAATTAAAAATGCCGAATATTTTGCGGATGCAGGCAATGAAAACTATTATGGTGGTTTTACATTTGCCGGTGATGGGAAATATGTGGGTTGCACATATGAGGGTAATGTAACAGTTGTAGCAAAATAATTCAGGTAAAATAACCATTTTGTACTGTTTATTAAAATATTTGGCAGTAATATGAAAACTAGTGATGCATTTTCACTGCTTTCATATCTCTACACTTATTTTACTAACATGAGATTATGCTTTAATAGCAATTCATTCATAATCTTTACAAAATTTTCCGATGGCAACAGAATGTCCTAAAGTACAATAATAATCAACTACTCCTTCACTATCAAAATCACCAACTATCATCCCGCCACTGTCTAAAAATTCTTCGTAGAAATGTTTGCAATTATAATTACAGTAACCTCCATTAGTCATTTCATTCTCTTTACGTTTCATTTCTTTTTCTTTTGTGATTCTAACTTTTTCCTGTTCTTTTATTGCCTTTTTCAATTCTGTTTTTATGAAGTGTTTAATTTCGTCATCACTCATATTTTCTCTTTTATTTATAATCTTATTCTTTAGACTATTTTTAATGGAAATTACATGCATTTGCTCAATCTTGTTTTTTCTTATTTCTGATTTGATTTCATCAGATTCAAATATTTTATCAATCGTTTTTAGTTTATTATTTTCTTCTTCTATTTCTTTAGCTTTTTTTTCTATAATGTCCTTCACTTTTCCCGATAATGTGTTATTCTGTTTAATATCAGATTTGTTTATTTTAGTTCCGCAGTTGCCGCAAAAATTATCATCTTTTCCTAATTTAGTCCCGCAGTTAGTACAAAAATTTGCCATATCATACCCTTCTCAAAATCAGTCTTCTTAAACAAATTTCAGTCAAATAACTTATTTATATATTGTGTATATTTTTTTAATTTCTGCATAAATTGAAATTAAATGAAAAGCATAAAAAAAGAAAATTAATGGATTTTTTAATCATGCAGTTCAAAAATAAAAAAATAAAAAAATTTGCAAGAAAAACTTGCAAATAATAACTATGATTTAATTTAAATCATTTTTACTTGTTCATTCTCATTTTTCCAGTTTCTTAAAGGATTTAATGATTTCTTCAATGCCTTTTCCTTCAGATGCAGCTTCAAATACATCTTTGATTACATCTAAAATGTTGTGTTTAGCCTCAGGAGATTCAGAAGCTTTTGGACTGTCAATAGCTAAAGCAATATCTTCTGCTTTTACAGTTTTTCTATTTGCATATTTTGCATATGTAATTGCTTTTTTAGAGACTTCGTCTGCATAATCTTCTAAGTATTCTTCTAATGCATCTACTGCATCAGCACTTACTCTTTCAGCACCGGCTTCTTGGATGATCCTTTTTACAGGAGCCTTAGGAATTGCCATATTTTTCACCTCCGTTGTAATAGCGTTATATTATTATATAACCATAATGCATTGTTAATTTTCTCCTATTTTTACTTAAATTACTTAATTTTCATAATAAAAAGATCTAACTTAAAAAATATTCATAACTTATGTTTATATTTATCATCATCACCTATCATTTTAAATTATAAATTACTTATCAAGTTTAGTGCTTTCTTTAATATTGCTCAAATTTGCTTTCAGAATCCTGTAGATGTTTTCCGCACCTATGATCTCTTCATCCGGAACCTTCCAGTCTGAAGGATATAAGATGAACGGCTCTGATTGACTTCCTCCAACTCCGCCGTGGCTTCCGACCAGCTCTTCAAAGGCGCAAACCTCGTCCTTTTCGGCGTCATAAAAGCTATTGACCAGAATATCTGGAGTGTATTTAAATGAACTGTTTCTTTTTAAATGTTGAGCAATGTTGTCTCCAAAACCTTCAAGAGGATTTTTCCCTTCTATTTCATCATTATCCAAGTAGTATGTTCCATTTTTACCTATTGCCATGTCCCCTTTTTGAGATGAGCGGACTAAAACAAATCCGACGTATTCGTTATTGATGATTTCATAAATCAGCTCTGGAAACATTCTGCTGATTTCTTCATATGTCAGTCTGTGGCTCCATTGGGTTAGATAAATCATTGCAAGATTTCCGGATGCAAGAACTATAACTTCAGAGTCTGACAGCTCTTTTTCTTCATCTTCCTTGTTCCTGTTTTTAATGAAATCAATCTTTTCAGAAAATGGAACGTATACCTCTGCAAAGTGGTCTTCGTTTGAAGACATTTTTGCGTACATGCTTATGTCTTGCGGAAGCAGGGATTTGACAAAGTCTTCGAATGATTCACCATATCTCTGTTTGAATGTAGCTCCATTTGTCTGGCCATGGTCTGACTGTATCACGAATTGATATTCCCTTGGGGAATATTTATTTCCATCAAGCAGACGTTTTATCTGTCTATCCATTCCTTTAAGGGCAAACCATACATCTTCATCCCTAACTCCTGAATGGTGGGCAATTTCATCATAACCCAAATATGTGGAATATGCAACATCAATATCTCCAACCATCATGTCTCCAATAAGTGTTTCGGTGTTGATTTCCCTCATGAATACATTGGTTCCGGCTCTTGTCGGAATATATATGATTCCTCGTGAAATCCTCGGGTGGATGTTTAATAGCCTGTGTTTCAACTGGGAATAGATTTCATGAATCATGTCTTCAAGGACCAGCACGACTATACGTGCGAATTCGTTTGGATTTGAAAATATGGAAAACCATGCGCCGTTATACATTTTTCTCAAATCAGTTATTTTGCTGAAGGTGAAAATCACATTGTCGGTATCGCCTGAAAATAGGTTGGATCTGCTCGCTCCATTTTCAACAAGCAATCCGTTTCCATCTGATATTCTTTCTTCAAGTATTTTAACCTTTGTAACTCCTGAACACTGCATTACTTGATTGTCATTTTCTTTTTCAATCCATCTAAAAGCGGTGATGTTTTCATTGTTTCCATGGAGGATTCCTGCTTGGCTTGCTCCTGTCTGTGAGGACAGATCAGTTTCCCATTTCTTAAGGATATGGGTCTTTCCATCTATCATTGACTTGACGGTAGGCATAACTCCCCTGTCGACAGCTTCACATAAAACGTCATAGGCAAGTCCGTCAATCTCCACGATTATCACGCCAGGATAATCCTTAACTTCCCCTTTTCTTTTAAGTTGAGCTTCCCTCAGCACAGCCTGGTAATATGCCCCATCATCTTCAAGTCCAAATATGGTGGATAGGATGATTGTAATCAGTGATATTGTCAATGGTGCAAGAATTACTCCCAATCCATTAATGTTTAAACCAAAATATGGTCCGAAAAAAGCAAATAGCCCTCCATTTAGAATCAGGGTACCAATTCCGAAAGTCCAAACCAGAAGCGGCATATATACCCTTGTTATAAGTGGCCATAATATGGCATTGAAAATGCTGATGAAAAATATGAAAATTACAACCCTATAAAGATTGGTAACGGTAAAATCCAATCCGAAACTAATTAAATACAATCCTATTAAATTTGCAATGAACAGTATCAGATATCTTTTCAATGAAAGTCCGGGGGTTTTTTTAAGTTCATCAATGTCTCTCATAGGACTCTTTAAAAAATAATTGATAATAGTGAAAATTATTCCACTATTATTCTGTTTGATTTAACTTTACTTCTTTGAAGTAGCTCTTTTAAGTGTTCTAACTAATCTTGTGTTTCTTCAGGAAGAGTTTTCTCAATGAGCATGCTTAATGAGCCATTCAAGAATTCCCCTATATCAATGCCGTTCATGTCGAAATTGCCGAAAATGCCGGAAACATCGAAATTAGATAAGTTAAGGCTTTCCAATAGACTGGATATGTCAAAGTTTTCTGCATCGAAGCTGCTTATTAGGCCATCGAAATCAAGATTATCAAAGTCAATATTGAGTAATTTTGAGATAGCGGTATCGGCAGTCATGATAAATTCGCAACTGCATAAGGCATCAATAAGTTCTTCGAGGCTGATTGCGGATAGGTCATAGCCTGACAGGTCAATTCCAAACTCAGTTAAGTCAATTCCTGCTGAATCAAGCAGTCTGGTTAAGTCAAGTTTGATTGCACCTAAACTTGAATAATCGAAGTTTTCAAATGCACTGGCAAAGTCCATATCTGGGTCGGTGAACATTTCCATCATAGCGGAGATGTCCAGCTCGGATAGGTTAAGGCTTTCTAATAGGCTTGTCATATCAAAGTTTTCTTCGTCAAAGCTGCTTATCAGACCATCCAAATCAAGGTCATCCAATTCAATGCCGAATAACTTTAACATTATTAAAATGGTGTTCATGTCAAAGTCAAGATTGCTAAAGACGCCAATAAGTTCTGCAAGGGTGATTGCAGATAGGTCGTAGTCTGATAGGTCAATGCCTAACTCGGATAAGTCCATGTCTAGTGAATCAATCAGTCCGGTTAGGTTAAGTTCGATTGCGCCTAAGCATGATAAATCGAGGTTTCCAAATATTGCGGCATAGTCAATGTCTGATTCGGTGAACATGCTTATAATGGCATTAATGTCGAGATCGGATAGGTTAAGGCTTG
>NZ_JAFRKB010000014.1 GCF_017431965.1 Methanobrevibacter sp.
AAATCCAAATCTTCTTTTGTTAAAGAAGGATGTACTGGTAGGGAAATTACATTATCCGCTGCAATTTCTGCATTAGGACAATCACCACCAAAGCATAATGATTTATAGATTGGTTGGTTGTATAATGGAATCGGATAATGAATACCAGTTCCAACACCACATTCATTGATTATATCGACCCAATCATCACGATTTCCTTTTTCAACACGAATTGTATATTGGTGATATACATGTTTTGAATCATATGCACAATATGGTGTGATAACACCTTCCACATCTTTTAAACCTTCATTCAAATATGCGGCATTTTCAATTCTTTTATCATTGAAATCATCGATTTTATCTAATTGCGCAAGCCCAATTGCCGCTGAAATATCAGTCATCCTAAAGTTATATCCTATTGCATCGTGGTGATATCTTACAGTAGCTCCATGTGCCCTGAACATTTTAGCGTTTTCAGCCAAATCTTCATCATCAGTAGTAATTATTCCTCCTTCAGAAGTGGTCATGTTTTTAGTTGGGTAAAAACTAAAACAAGCCATATCTCCCATACTTCCTACTTTTTTACCGTTAGAAGTTGCTCCGTGAGCTTGAGCTGCATCTTCAATAACAATTAAACCATGTTTTCTGGCGATTTCATTGATTTTATCCATGTTTGCAGATTGACCGTATAACTGAACCGGCAAAATGGCTTTAGTATTTTCAGTTATTAATTTTTCTATAGAATCTGGATCCAGTGTATAAGTTTTTAAATCGATATCTGCAAAAACAGGTTTTGCGCCAGTGTATACAATTGCATTTCCACTTGCAATAAATGTGAATGGAGTAGTAATTACCTCATCACCTTCGCCAATACCGCAAGACAATAAAGCTACATGCAATGCTGCTGTACCTGAATTAACAGCAATCCCATATTTTGCTCCAACCCATTCAGCAAATTTTTGTTCAAATTCTGCCACTTTAGGTCCTTGAGCAATCATCCCTGATTTTAAAACTTCAACTACATTTTCTATTTCTTCTTCTCCAATAATCGGTTTTGCAATAGGAACTTTAATCTCTGACACATTTATCACCAAATTCTAGAAATTAGATTAATTACTATACTAATATTTAAATCTAATAATATTTAAAACATTACATAATTAACAAAAGAATTTATGAGTGAGAACCAATGGATGAATATAAAATAAAAAGAATTGAAGAAGGGCTAACAAAAATTGAATTTCCCGAATTTGAAAAAGTTTCATCTGAAGCACCCGTTTTTTACAATCCCCACATGGAATTAAATAGAGATTTATCGATTCTTGCAATCCAAGTATTTCAAAAAGAAGAGGATAGAGAAATAAATATTTGTGACTTATTCGGCGGTAGCGGAATACGTGGAATCCGTTATAAGAATGAAATTTCCGGTGTGGACAATGTTGCCATAAATGACATTAGCGAATTGGCCAACGAATATGAAAAACACAATATCGAATTAAATGATTTAGAAAATATTGAAGTTTATCAACATGACGCAAGCATGTTTTTAAGAATGAAACGAGGGGAATTTGATGTTATTGACATTGATCCTTTTGGAACCCCTTCCCCGTTTCTAGATTCAGCGGGATATTGCGCTCGCAGAAACTCATTATTGTGCGTTACAGCAACAGACACTTCGGCATTATGCGGAACTTACAAGGAACCATGTATCCGCAAATATAACGCCAAACCTTACAAAAGCGAGTACTGTCATGAAAATGGGATTAGAATCCTGGCCGGTTTTGTTGCACTCACTTTGGCAAAATATTCAAAATGCATCGATATAAAAATGTCCCACAGCACTGAACATTATATGAGATTATACATAAAAATTGAAAAGGGATCAAAAAAGAGTGATGAGTCTTTAAAAAATATGGGATACATCAGTCATTGCAGCAATTGTCTTCACAGACAGACAAGTTACGGCCTAGCAAGTGCGATTGAAGAAACCTGTCCTGTTTGTGGTGAAAAATTAATACATGCAGGTCCATTATGGCTAGGAAATATTCAAAATAGAGAATTTATCCAAAAAATGATTGATGAAACCGAACATAAAAAAATAAATACTGAAAAAGAAGCATTAAAACTCTTAAATAGTTGTCTTAATGAAGCAACTGCTCCCGCAACGTTTTTTGATGTGCATTCAATCTGCAAATCTTTGAAAATAAGTGCTCCAAAGCTTGATTTAATATTTGAAGAGATACAAAATAATGGATTCATAGCCATCAAAACACATTACAACCCACTGGGCATAAAAACTGATGCAAATATTGAAGAAATAAAAAGAATATTAATCCAATTATCAAAAGAATAATAACAATTTTGAATTTCAGGATAATTTTTTAGCATCTAAAATTATAATTTTAAAAATTTTCCAAAATATTTATAGTTAGTAGAAAAATATTATAAAAAATGAAAAATAACCTTAAAAATTAAAAAAAATATATTAACTTTTAAATAATATAAAAGAATAATATTAACTATATATTAAATTCAACAAAGTTTATATAAAAAATTCGTTGATTAAAACTGAAGTGATTATATGGTAAAAACAAAAGATAATGTTGTAAAACTTGACGATACAGATATAAACATCTTAAAAATCATTAATGAAGATGTAAGAACATCCTACAGACAGATTTCCCGTAGTTTAGATGTTTCTGTAGGTACTGTACACAACCGTATAGACAAAATGGTTAAATCCGGCGTAATCAAGAAATTCTCACCTGTTATCGACCACGAAAAACTTGGATTTGTTTTAACCACAATTATCGGAGTAAGAGTCAAAGGTGGAAAACTTAAAAACTGGGAAGAAAAAACCTTCTTCAACAAAAATGTCGTTGGAATCTATGATGTTACTGGAGAATATGATGCATTCCTAATTGCAAAATTCAGAAACACAAATGAATTAAATGCATTTATCAAAGAACTATTGAAAGATCCAATTATAGAAAGGACTTACACCCAAACAGTTCTTGATGTTATTAAAGAAGATATGGGCTCTTCAAACATTTTATAAAATTTTTAAATTTAAAGCAGTTGAATAAAAACAACTGCTTAACAACCCCATTTATTTTTCAACTACTTTTTTTAAAAAAATATCAAATTTGATATTAATTTATTGTTCAATTATTTACAATATAATTAGATTTTATTAGAAAAAAACACATCTCAAAATCAAAATATCTTTTAAATATATAAATATAAAGACATCAATAAATAGTAGTACTTAATCAAATATTTAAGAGGTTATAAAATTGGCAGTATGCTTACCCGACACCCAAGATGACACTCCAAGCATACCTATTAAACTTACAAGAGTAGGTGTAACAGGAGTAAAAAAATTATTACAACTAGAAAGGGCAAATAAACGACCCATAATTTTACTACCTACATTTGATGCATTTGTAGACTTACCAAATGATCAAAAAGGGGTACACATGTCCAGGAATCCTGAAGCAATCAGTGAAGTTCTTGAAACTGTTGCTGAGGATTCAAGCGTAGATGTTGAGACATTATGTGCTAGAATTGTTGATTGTATGATGAAAAAACACGAATATGCTAAACGTGTTGAAATATCTATGACCACTGATTTTATGTTTATGAGAGAGTCTCCAGTAACTAAAAATAAAACCCAAGAAATGGCTAAATTAATAGCAAAAGCTATTGGCTTAAGAGATGAAAATGGAAATGTTTCCATTAGAAAAAGTATTGGTGCTGAAGTTATTGGAATGACTGTTTGTCCATGTGCTCAAGAATCTGTAAGAGAATCAGATAAAAACAAATTATTAGAATTTTTAGATGCAGAAACAACCCAGAAAGTTTTAGACACAGTTACTTTTGCTTCACATAATCAGAGGGGAGTTGGAACATTGTTAATGGAAGTTCCGGAAGATAAAAATGTGAAAGCAGAAGAGTTCATCGACATCATTGAAAATTCCATGAGTTCACCAGTTTGTGAATTATTGAAAAGGCCTGATGAAAATGCAACTGTTATGAACGCTCACAGAAAACCTGTATTTGTTGAAGACTGTGTAAGAAACATGATGGAAACAATAGCTAACAAATACTCTGATTTCCCTGATGATACCCTCATAACAGCACGTCAAGAAAATCATGAAAGTATTCACAGACACAATGCGTTCGCTGAAAAAGTAACAACAATGGGCGAATTAAAAGAAGAATTAAATATTCAATAGGATATGATTTAATGAGAAAAACTTATGAAATTGCAGGAGAAGTAATGGGCTTTTTCGATTCATTTAAGGGCTCAAGACCTGCTATTAATAATGACAGAATCCTAATTGTAAGAGGAAGATCAAGAAAAGTTATACCAATTGAAGAATTTGATTCAAAACTTACTGAAATTGGAGAAATACTTGGCGGAACTGAATTAGAAGCAACTTCCGAAAAAGTAGAAGAAATTCTCAAAGCTGGAGACAAACATATCAAAGAAAGCAACATTTCTACAGGAGACATTGACAACAGAGGTTTCATAAGAGTTAAAGAAGAATTGGAATCAATGGGTCTTGTAGTTGGATATAAAATATTTGAACTTCCAAGTTTTGATGTGGTTATTGCAATTTGGGAAGATAAAAATGAAATACCTCCACTTTATGTGGAAGTTACTGTTTCAGAACGTGAAGAGTGAAATATGTCAGATTTAAATAAAGAAAATATTCTCACTATATTAAATGCAACCGATAGTGAAATTATTAAATTCATGGCAGAAACTGCAAAATATAGGGAGAATAACCTTATTACTTATTCTAAGAATATTTTTATACCATTAACTGAAATTTGTCGAAACGACTGCGGATATTGTAATTTTAAAAAGAATCCGAATGACCCGGAAGCGATTATCCTAAAAACCAAAGAAGAAATCTTAAAAGATTTAAAAGAAGCCGAAAAGTATGGTTGTAAAGAGGCCATGTTTGCTTTTGGTGAAGATGCCGATGAGGAAGATGTTGTTAAATTAAGATTACAAGAATTTGGTTATGACAAAATGATTGACTACATTGTCGATGTTTGCCAGATGACCTTGGATGAAACTAGTCTGCTGCCCCACACCAATGGCGGAAATTTCAGCTATGATGATTTAAAACGATTAAAAGAAGTAAATGCTTCAATGGGTTTAATGCTTGAAAATTCATCAAAACGATTGATGGAACTGCCTGCACATAATAAAAGTCCTGGAAAGAATCCGACTTTGAGATTGGAAACAATATCCAATGCAGGAAAGCTAAAAATTCCATACACTACCGGAATTTTAATAGGCATCGGAGAGACAAAAGAGGAAATCGCCGAATCATTACTTGAAATTAAAGACATATATGACAAATATGGACATATTCAAGAAGTGATTATTCAAAATTTTACACCAATTCCCGGAATTGAAATGGAAAATTGGGCAGAACCAAGTTTTTTAGATATGATTAGAACTGTCATTGCTGGATGTTTGGTGTTTAAGGATACTGATGTAAGTATACAAGTTCCACCTAATCTAAATAATGATACTGCGCAAATATTTTTATTATGCGGTGCTGATGACTGGGGAGGAGTTTCACCAGTAAGTCCAGATTTCGTCAATATCACATCACCTTGGCCTGGAATTGACGAACTTGAAAACTTGACAAAGGATGCAGGATTTGAATTAATCGAAAGGTTATGCGTTTATGAAAAATACATCAATGATGAATGGTTAAATGACTATCTATTGGAAAAAATAGCTAATTTATCCTAGCATCAACAACCACATGCTCAACACCGGGAGCATATTTTTTTATTTTATTTATTTTCAATACATCAACGTCGCGATTGCCTGCCTGAGACCTGATTCTCTCGACTGGTCGTGTGTTCATCAACTTTTCGGGCACTGTTTCATGATAATGCAAAATCCCCCCTTCATTAAGACTATCAATAGCTACTTTTAAGTAATGGTGAGTTGTCTTGACATATCCCATTACTATGCGATCCGCTTTATAATTAGGAGCATAAACCATGCAATCGCCCAAAATCGGAGTGACATTTGTTAGTTTATTTAATCTGATATTTTCATTTAAATAAAAGTAAGAATTAGGATTTATTTCAATTGAATAAATCTGCTTGGCATTTGAGTGGACACCAATAGGGATGGAAAAATATCCAATACCCGCAAACATGTCTAAAACAGTTTCCCCGTCTTCAACTAATTTGGCAATTCTCACTCTTTCATTATTATTCCCTTTAGACCACATTACTTTAGCCAAATCAAGTTTAAATAAACAACCGTTTTCCTTGTTAATCGTTTCAGTTTCACTACCATACAACACATCATAAACAGGTTCCCTTTTAGTTCCTTGAATGTGGTCGATTTTCATTATTGTTTTTGCTTTATGCTTTTTGGATAACATTTCCAATTCTTCTTGTGATTCATAATGAAAGCTATTATCCAAAATCAGGATATCTCCTATTAATTTCCATTTCAATTTATACACCTTTGATAAGAAAAGTTTATATATGCAAATAGATAATATTAATATTGTTAGTTTATACTAATAATTGATTCTGATTTTAAATAAAATTAATATAAAATTTGTTAAAACGATTTTATAATATTCAACCTAAAAGTAGTTGAAATAAGATATTTTAAATACTGTATGAGGTGTATTTAAATGGACGATAAAATACTAGAAGGTACAACAACCGTTGGAATTACTTGTAAAGACGGAGTTGTATTTGCAAGCGAAAGAAGAGCTAGTATGGGAAACTTAGTAGCTCACAAAGTCGCAGAAAAAATATTTAAAATTGATGATCACATTGTAACTACCATTGCTGGATCAGTGGGAGATGCACAAAGTTTAATGAAAGTTATTGAAGCAGAAGTTTCTCTTTACCAAATGAGAAACAACGATGAAATTAGTGTTAAAGCTGCAGCTTCATTAACTGCAAACATTTTACGTTCAGGACCAATGTATGTTCAAACATTACTTGGTGGAATGGACGGTGACAAACCATCTCTTTACTCATTAGACCCGGCAGGTGGAATGATTGAGGATACTTATATCTCAACTGGATCAGGTTCTATCGTTGCATACGGTGTTCTTGAAGACAGATTTAGAGATGATTTAACAACCGATGAAGGAATTGAAATAGCCATAAGAGCTATTAGAGCAGCTGCTGAACGTGACACATACTCCGGTAACGGATATTTAGTTGCTAAAGTGGATGCAAATGGATTTGAAATGTTAGATAATGAAAAAATTAATGAGATTCTTGAAAAAATATAAGTAAGCTAATTTTTCATAACTAACTATTTTTTTATATAACATAGTGTAGGTAGTTTATGAAATTTAACTAATTATAGCTTAAAGCTTTTCATAAACTATTTGTACTACACAAACTTTTTTTGAAGGGATTATATGACTTCAGACATTTTAGAAGATATCAAAAAAGAGATTTTACATAAACTACCAAATGAAATTCAGGTTTCAAAGGTTGAATTTGAAGGACCCGAAGTTGTAGTTTACACTAAAAATCCGAAAATTATAACTGAAAATGGCGATCTTATAAGATCACTTGCAAAAGAACTTAGAAAAAGGATCATTATTAGATCTGACAAATGCGCATTACTTGAACCAGAAGACACAATAAATAAAATTCATGAAATAGTTCCAGACGGCGCAGAAATTACTGATATTTATTTTGATACTGTTACTGGCGAAGTAGTGATTACTGCAAAAAAACCAGGATTAGTTATTGGAAAATACGGTGTAACATCAAGAAATATTGTTAAAAATACTGGATGGGCTCCTAAAATTTTAAGAACCCCCCCAATCAGTTCTGATATTATTGGAAAAATCAGAACAATACAAAAGAACAGCAGCAAAGAAAGAAAAAAAATGTTACAACGTCTTGGACGTCAAATCCATCAGGGCAGCAAACACCCTAATGATTGGGCCAGAGTTACTTCCATGGGAGGATTTAAAGAAGTAGGACGTTCATCAATGCTTTTACAAACACCTAACAGTCGTGTTTTATTAGACTGCGGTGTGAATGTTGCTGCATCAGACAATAAAACTGCATTTCCATACTTGAATGCACCTGAATTTTCAATTGAGGAATTGGATGCTGTCATCATTTCTCACGCTCACTTAGATCACTGTGGATTTGTACCTTACCTTTACCATTATGGATATGAAGGACCTGTTTATTGTACAACTCCAACAAGAGATTTAACTACACTTTTACAATTTGACCACTTAGATATTGCTCACAGGGAAGGCAATCCTTTACCATTTACATCAAAACATGTGAAGCAAGCTATTAAAAATACAATTACTCTAGATTATGGAGAAGTAACTGACATTTCTCCAGATATCAGATTAACATTACATAATGCGGGACATATCTTAGGTTCAGCAATATCCCATATGCACATTGGAGACGGAGCTCACAACTTAGTTTATACAGGGGATTTCAAATACGAACCTTCAAGATTACTTGAACCTGCAACAATCAGATTCCCCCGTGCCGAAACAGTAATTATGGAAAGTACTTACGGTGGAAAAGAAGATGTGCAACCATCTAGGAACAATGCTGAAAAAGAAATGATGAAAACAATCTACAGAACACTTAAACGTGGAGGAAAAGTATTAGTTCCAGTATTTGCTGTGGGAAGGGCGCAAGAACTTATGGTTGTATTAGAAGAATATATGAGACATGGATTAATTGAAGAAGTGCCAATTTATATTGATGGTATGATTTGGGAAGCTACCGCAATCCATACAGCAAGACCTGAGTACTTAAGCAAAGACTTAAGAGACCAAATATTCCACATGGGAAGAAACCCATTTGTTTCAGAAATGTTTGAAAAAGTTCAAAATCATGACCAAAGAAAAGAAATTGTTGAAAGCAGACAGCCAGCAATCATCTTATCTACTTCAGGTATGTTGACTGGAGGAAACTCCGTAGAATACTTCAAATGGTTATGTGAAGATGAGAAAAACACATTAATCTTTGTAGGTTACCAATCTGAAGGATCAATGGGTAGAAGAGTTCAAAAAGGATGGAAAGAAATACCTCTTGAAGACGAAGATGGTAGAACTAGACAATTTATTGTAAAAATGGAAATAAAAACAATCAATGGATTTAGTGGACACTCAAACAGAAGGCAATTAATGGAATATGTTAAAAGACTCAATCCAAGACCTGAAAAAGTCATAACTTGTCATGGCGACCCTTATAAGGCTGTAGATTTAGCATCTTCCATCCATAGAAGTTATAAAATTGAAACTAAAACTCCAATTAATTTAGATTGTGTTAGAATACACTAATTGAAAAAAACAATTAAATACTTAGTAAAACAAAATATATAGTAAAAAAATATTGTTTAATACAATATTACTTTATTTATTTCTAATTAAATTAAACAAATAATGTTTAGGTGTTAAAATGGTTACTTATTCAGAATCTGGTGTTGATATAGACCTTGAAGCTGTTACTGTTTCAAAGTTGGCTGATAAGCTCAAATCAACATTGTCTTATAGGGATATTATCACTGACAGTGGTCATTATGCTGCTTTAGTGAGATTAGGGGATAAAGCTATTGCAATGAGTACTGACGGTGTAGGAAGTAAAATCTTAATTGCAGAAATGATGAATAAATATGATACAGTAGGTGTAGACTGCATAGCGATGGTAGTTAATGATATCCTATGTGTAGGAGCAGAACCAATAGCATTAGTAGATTACCTTGCTGTTGAAAAACCTGACCCTGAAAGAGCTTCTGAAATTGCTGAAGGTCTTGTAAAAGGCGCTGAAGAATCAAAGATAGCAATTATTGGTGGTGAAACAGCATCACTTCCGGGAATTATTAAAGATTTTGATTTAGCAGGCACAGGAATTGGGTTTGTAGATATCGATAAAATCATTACAGGTGAAAATATCCAACCTGGAAATGTGTTAATCGGTATTGAAAGTAATGGTATTCATTCAAACGGATATAGTTTAGCAAGGAAAGCGTTATTTGATGATGCTGGTTTTACTGTTGATGACAAAATGCCAAATGGTGAAACAACTATCGGTGAAGAGTTGATTAGACCAACTGAATTATATGTTAAACCTATTGTAGCATTATTTGAAAAAGAATATGAAATTAATGGACTTGCACATATTACAGGTGGAGGTTTTACAAACCTTAGACGCTTGAAAAAAGGTGTAGGTTATGACATAACCGATCTTCCAGAAGTTCCAGAAATATTTAAACTTATTTATGAACAAAATGTCGACATTGAAGAAATGTACAAGGTATTTAACATGGGAGTAGGTTTTGTTGTAATTAGTGAAGAAAATGAAGCTGAAAAAATTATGGATACTTTAAAAGAATATTGCAACTGTCAAATTATTGGAAAAGTAACCGATGATGAGAAAATAAAAGTTAAAGCTTTTGAAGGATCTGAAATTGAATACTGATTTGATAAGGATTAAGAGGGTGTGTAAATGAAAATAATGAAAGATAATGAAATAGCTCTTGTTAAAGAAATCTTAAAGAAATTAGGAGCTAGTGAAGAAGACAGAGAATATGTTGCCGAAGCAACAATAGACGCAGATTTAAAAGGATTTACATCACATGGGCTCGGCAGATTCCCACAATACTTAATTAGTATCGAAGCAGGAACAATTAACTTAGAAGATGATATTGTAATTGAAAGAGAAACACCAGCAATCGCTTTGATTAATGGTAACAGTGGATTTGGACAAGCTGTATCCTATAAAGCAATGCAATTAGCTATTAAAAAAGCTAAAGATGTGGGAATCGGATGTGTTGGTGTGCATAATAGTAACCACTTTGGAGTAACTGGTTTTTATTCCGATTTAGCATTGAGGGAAAACTGCATTGGATTAGTCCTTGCAAATACAGATCCGGCAATTGCACCATTAGGTGGAAAAACACCTTTAATCGGAACCAATCCACTTGCATTAGGTATTCCATCTGAAACTTATATTACAGTGGATATGGCAACTTCAATTACTGCACGTGGAAAAATTATCGAATCAAAAAGAAAAGGTTTAGACCTACCTGATGGATGGGCATTAGATAAAGATGGAAATCCAACTAATGACCCTGAAGCTGCTCTTGAAGGCTCAATATTGCCATTTGGTGGATTTAAAGGATATGCTCTTGCAGCATTGATTGAAATTTTAACCGGTCCTTTAGTACAAGCAGGATATGGTCATGGTGTAACAGGTACTGCTTCACCAGATAAAGACTGTACTAAAGGGGATTTGTATGTTGTAATTGATCCATCCAAATTTGGAGATTTTGGAGAGTTTGTAGCAAATACCGAAGACTTTGTTTCCCAAATCAGAGCAACCGGCGAAACCGTAGCAATTCCTGGAGATTTAGAAGTAAAAAGAATTGCTGAAGCTGAAGCTAATGGTATTACAATTGATGAAAAATTATATGAACAATTAAAAGAAATCTGTGACAATTTAGATATTGACATAGATTCCTACATAGAAGAATAAATTTTTATTCTTCAAATTCTTTTTTTAAAAATAGACTATTCTTTTTTATATTTGGCATAAAAACCATCAGTATCAGCATATATAGTATAAAAACCATATTCTTCTGCTTTTTTTATTGACGATTTAATGTATTGCCTTCCCCATGAGGTAATGGCTTTTGCACATTCAAATGAATACCACCTGAATCTAGGAAAACCATAAATACCATACATAGTATTTGCCAACCTTTTAATGGCTTGTTGCTGTACATCCAAAGCTTTTTTCTCAGTTTCATCTTCACAGGCTTTCATTTCATGTTTGATTCTAAATCTTTCTTGTAAAATTTTATCAATAACTGATGGAATGAAACCTTGAGGTGTCTTTTTGAATTTCAAACCATGTTCTGGTGAAATGTTATATTCATCCTCATTTTCAACATCCCCCAAAACCATCACATCCGGAGAGATGTTTTTAGATATGATAATACTTGGATATAGACTTCTAAAATCAAATTGAACTAGATTTTCATGAAGGCCAGTTTCCGGTTCCTTAACATAGCCCCCCTCGTTATCTTCTGCATTAGCGCGGTCAGCGAAGTTAGAACCTTGTTTGTTTGGAATAACTTCCCCATCAAAATATGCCTGTTTAACCAAAAACCATTCAGCCTGTTGGCCTGTAGCCATTCGGCTTACATCAAATAACGGTTGCCCGATAATACGGGTAAGTTCTAAATTAAGCGGCAATGTCTGTTCGGCTATTTTTAAAGTAGAAATCACATCATCCAATGAATAATCAAATAAATTGTCTAACTCCTCGCCGCCATTGTCCCAGAACTCCCAAATTTTTTCACCGGGAACATCAATTTTTTCTTCACCGAACAATTCATAATAGACCCTTTCCAAAGTATATCTTTCTAATGTCATGTACCTCCTCATTACAAGGTATAAATCTACATGAATTAATCCTTTTAGAGAAGCTGCATTGGCATAACCCCTTCTGATATATCTAACGTCAGATTCATCCATACCAATATCCAAATCAACACCTAAAATCTTAGCTCTATCCTTAAGATATGGGAAGTCAAAGTTATCCGAATTGTATCCAACAATGATATCCACATTATTTTCCTTAATGATTTTTGTAAATTCTTCAATCATTTCCCTTTCACTGGCAACTTGATTGACAAAATCATCCCTGTCCTTTGAATTTGTTTTTGTAGATATGACCTGATTGATACCAAAGTTACTGGCAACGCCTATCATGATAATTTCATCCTCTTCGGAGTTTGGCATTCCATGAGGGTTTCTAACTTCTAAGTCAAAACTTAAAATTCTAAATTTTTGAGGATACTCATCAACACGTTTTAGCCTATCAGTTAATTTAATAATTTGAATATCCTGTCTTTTAGAATCCAAATCAAGAAACGAATCAACTTCCTCCCCAATAGCTATTACTTCAGTCATAGGAATAACATCACGGTCCATAAGGTATCTCCTATAAAAAGGAATGTCAAATTCTCTGATCTGGAGCACACCTTCAATATCCCTTAATTTATCTCTGTTTTTTGCTAGCTCCTGAGGATGGATAAAAGTAACTTTCAAAAATTCCTTTTCGATTTGAAAATCTTTTTTAACTACTTTTTCAACACGAACAACATCTAGATTTTCCTGAATTTCCAATATACACTTATCAATGTCTTCCGGGACAACATACAAATATGGTTCAAATGTATCATCCAATAAAACCACATTTTTATCCCCGTCCTTTGAAAATAATCGAATTACGGGTTTATCCTTATGTGTAACATAATCAATGTCTAAAATAACAACATTTCTTTCCATATTATTCCTCACCAAGAAGATATTCATTTCTATAGCTATCCAAAACAGCATAAGTTATTCCTAAAATCAACGGACCCACAATAAAACCAACAACACCATAAACCAAAGGCCCTGCCAAAAATCCGATTAGCAATATTAATGGGTGGATATCTGCATAATGACTGGATAATGCTGGTCTAATATACATATCAATAGTGCTTAGGAAAAATCCAAATAACAACACTATTACGGCACGGGTGTAATTTCCTGTAGTCATATCTATGAAAAATAAAGCCCAATAAATAGGCCAAGGCCCAAATACTGGAATTAACTGAAGTATTCCAGTTAATACACCTAAAAATATACCGAATGGGTATCCTAAAATAGAATAGCCAATGCATCCAAAAATACCAATAATGAGTGAAGTTAAAAAGTGTCCGTAAAATATGCTTTTTAAAACATTTTTAACTGAATCAACAGTGTTGTCAAAAAACTTTTTAGAATCATCTGGAACGAATGACTTTACAAAGTTCAAGCAGTTATCCCCATCCCGAACGAAATAGAATACTGAGCATACTAAAATAAATAAATCCAAAATAATATTGGCGAATTTGCTGAAAAATTTAACTGTATAGTTTAAAATGTAACTTCCAATATTATTGATTGTACTGTCAATATATGAATTAATAGCGCTTAAATCACCATTAGGCAGATATGCAGAAATTTTATTTACCCCTGAAAGTAAATCAACACTTTGATTGTTGGCTAACACCCATGTAACGAATGTGGAAACTTCGAATATGATATAAAAAATCAGCAGGAATAGAGGTATCAATACTACAATCATTGCCAAAAAAATAGATGGAGACTGATATCTCAATTTAGATTGAAATTTACGAGCTACCGGCCTGATACCATAAGCCAAAATAGCCCCTAGGATAATCATGTTTAAAACAGGAAATACTATCATTAAAGATACTACTAACAAAAACAATATCAATAATATTGGCGGGGTTAAATACTCTTTAATGTCAATTTCCATTTTATCACCTTAATATTTTAAACCGGAAGCATCTCTTCTATATTTTGCAAATTCAGTTATTTTACTAATTTTATCATTTTCAAAAACAGGACCTTCAACACAGATTCTCCAACCTTCACTATCAACACAGCATTGTCCGCATATTCCTAATGCACATTTCATGTATCTTTCCAGAGAATACTGGGCAGGAATTTTTGCATCTTCAAGAATGTCGAAAATCCCTTTCATCATTATTTCAGGTCCACAAACAAATGCATAATCATAAGAAGAGTCTTTAAGCAACTCTTTTAAACAGTCAGTTGCAAAGCCCTTAAAACCAAAACTTCCATCATCAGTGCAGTTATGGACATTGGCGCCTATCTTTTCAAGTAAATCTGAAAACAGCAATTCCTCTTTGGTAACGGCAGCTGAGATAACATCAACATTATTGCCTTTTTTAACTAAATCACTGGCAATTGCATTAATAGGAGCCATTCCAACCCCTCCACCAATAGCAATTATATTCTTTGCCTCAAATGAATTATTAAAACCATTACCATAACTGCCCCTAATTCCGATTTGATCTCCAATATTCAAATCATGCAATTGAGAAGTGAATTCACCTATATTTTTAACACTAATAGCCAACTCATTATCATTAATTTGTGAAATGGACATAGGTTTTTCATTTTTAAAATTCCAAACCATTATAAATTCACCTGGATTCGGGCGACCTAATTTTTCCATGTCCCAATCAAATTTAAAAGTTTTAATTGTAGGAGTTTCATCAATAATTTCTTTAATTTCAACAATTTTCGGTTCATTAATCATTTTTACAACTCCTCATGTGCAAGTCCAACCATCTCATCAATTGATGAAAATCCCTTTTCGGTCATGAACTTTGCTAAACCATTATTAATCTTTTTAAATACTTCAACACCCTTATCCATTATTGCCGTACCGATTTGTACTGCACGAGCGCCAGCATAGATAAATTCAACAACATCTTCAAAAGTATAAATTCCCCCAACGCCTATCAAAGGAATATCAACTGCTTCGTAAACTGAATAGACATTCCTTACGGCTATCGGTTTAATTGCACGGCCACTCATTCCACCAAATTTATTTGATAAAACTGGTCGGGCCACATCGATGTTGATTTTCATTCCAGGCCCTAAAGTATTAATTAAAGATAGGGCATCTGCACCTGCATCTTCACATGTTTTTGCGATTTCAGTAATATCAGTTACATTAGGTGTCAATTTGGCAATTATCGGTACATCAGAAGCATCTTTTGAAGCTGAAACTATAGTGTGGCTCAAATTACAATCCTGTCCAATTGAAGCACCGTAACCGTCCATTGCATGAGGGCAAGAAATGTTTAATTCAATCATATCAACGTATTCCTGAACTTCACTAACCAATGTAGAAAACTCATCCGGTGTTGCACCATAAATTGATGCAATTACAACATTATTCTCATGATTAATCTTTTTCAATTCCTCTTTGAAGTTTTCAACACCCGGATTGGAAAGTCCAATTGCGTTAATGATGCCTCCTTCAACCGCGACGGTTGTAGGGTTTACATAACCAGGATGAGGATTTAAAGAAAAGGATTTAGAAACTACGCCTCCAGCACCTGATTTTAAAATCCAATTCATTGATGAAGCATTACTTCCCATAATGCCTGCCGCCAGCATCAATGGATTTCTAAATTCCACTCCACAAACATTTGTTTTTAACATTATATCAACCTAAATATTATTTCTGATTTTAATTATTTAATTAGTTTTTGTTAATTTTTCAATAATTTCCTGATATTTTTCATTTTGCAATTTTAAGCTAATGACATTAGTTTTATTGGATTTGATTAATTCTTCTTTAGATTTTATTAAATTGTCAATTTGTTCATCCTGTTTTTCGATGATTAAATCCTTTTGTTTTAGTAAATCTTCATAAGTTTTAGAAATTTTTCTTAATTGAAGCTCTAAATTTTGCGAATTTGAACTTATCTGATGCTTGTAATCATCGATTAATGACCTTAAATATTTTACTTGATCATGCTTGTCTTCAATTATTTCTTCCTTTTCCTTGATTTTTTCTTGAAGCTCATCCAATTCCTTCATTCTAGCCTTGTCATAATCGATTTTTGTGTCTAATTTATCTTCCAAATTTTTATTTTCATATTTCAATTTAGTTGAATACAATTTTAATTTATTTATCTCTTCCTTTTTAGCTTCAAGTTCCATATTAAGCTCATCTATCTCGGCATTTTTAAGCTCAAGTTCATCTTTCAAATCTCCAATACTCTGTTTTGACATAATTACAAATCCAATAATTATAAATTCTATAAACTATTTTAACCTTTAAATAAATTAAATCTTTTTATAATATAAAAAAAATATTTTAATTCATGGAATGTTATATAACTTACTGCATCAAAGGATATTTGGCTTTTAATGAAGATAATGAAATAATAGCTAAAAAATTATTCCCTGAAGATGAAATTGTCCAAAGATTTGCAGATATCAATGATAAAAAAATTGTCAAAGAAGAGCTTGAGATAATCGAAGAAGTTTCAAAGGATTATGATGAAATCATCATCGAGTCAAATAAACGATTATCCGATTATGATAATGAAAAAATTAAAATTGAAACCCCTAATCGGGCAGGGGAATATCTTAGAAATAACTATAAAAAATTTAACTTAGACAATGATGAAATTACCGAAGTATATCAAAATTTAGCAATCTATAAGATTAAAAAAGAATCTGCCTCTGAAGATAAACACTTGATTCAGGCAGTTAACTCCATTGATGAAATAGATGAGACAATATCCAAACTGATTGAAAGAATAAGAGAATGGTATGCATTATATTTCCCTGAAATGGACATTATTAAAAATAATGAAACTTATATAAAGTTAATTTCTCAGAATAAAACAAAAGATGAAATCATAAAAGCAAAGCCTGATGCATTTCCGAATAATATTATTGATCTTGAAGATGACATCAACATTGAAGATCTGGAAATAATGAATAATTATGCCAATTCCATCTTTGAACTTCAAAAATCCAGAAAAAATATCGAAGAATATATTGACCATAAAATGGAATCCATAGCTCCAAATTTAAGGCTGTTAGTTGGTTCAACATTAGGCGCGAAATTAATTTCACATGCAGGAGGAATAAAACGCCTTGCAATGTATCCATCCAGTACAGTTCAAATTATGGGTGCTGAAAAAGCATTATTTAGGCATTTAAAGAGCGGGGATAGGCCACCAAAATATGGTTTAATATACCAACATCCGCAGGTTCGTGGCGCTAAATGGTGGAATAGGGGAAAAATTGCTAGAATGCTTGCTGGAAAAATATCTTTAGCTGTTAGAAGGGATGTTTTTACTAGAACCCTTGATGAAAATGTTGCAGATGAATTTAAAGATAAAGTTGAAGAAATAGAAAAAAATAATCCATTTCCAACAAAAACTACTAAAAAAAGAAAAGAAGAAAAGTCCAAAACAAAAAATAAGCGGAAAAAAGGAAGAAATAAAAAGAAAAGGAGATAGGCCATGAAAGTGTATTATAAAGATGGAAATGTTGCAACTAAAAATTTGACTCCCGGAATATCAGTATATGGAGAAGAATTAATTATAGAAGATGAAGAATATAGGATATGGAATCCTAGACGCTCAAAACTAGCAGCAGCCCTTTTAAATGGGTTGGAAAATCTAGAGATTCTGGACACCTCAAAAGTATTGTACTTAGGTGCATCAACCGGAACAACTGTTTCCCACATTTCAGACATTGTAATCAATGGAAGGATATATGCTGTTGAATTTTCACCTACAACAGCCAAAAAACTAGTCCAACTTTCCCGCCAAAGGCTTAATATTTCTCCGATTTTAGGTGATGCAACCAAACCCAAAGGATATCTAAACATTGTTGAAAAATCAGACTTAGTATACTGTGATGTTGCCCAACCAAATCAAAGTGAATTGTTTATGAAAAACATGAAATTATTTTCCAAGGATGATGGAGTAGGTCTTTTAATGATAAAAGCTAGAAGTATTGATGTCGTACAAAAACCTAAAAAGATATTCAAGGAACAAGAAAAGAAATTGAAAGAAAAAGGTTTTAAGATTGTTGAAAAAGTAAAACTGGAACCATACGAAAAAGACCATATTGCATTTTTAGTAGAGAAAAACTTTTAAAAAAAAATAAGTAATTTTACATCGCAAATGAGAAAAAAAATAGCTGTGAGAAATATAAAAAATTACTACAAAAATACCAAAAAAGTATTACTCCAATACCTTTTTATACTATGAAATAAAATATAAAATATGCTAATGCAAATAAAATAAAAGTTCATTGAAACGTCCTTTAGGTTGATTCACTCTATTAATCACTCCATTTAACTAACGCCTAAAGGCATGAACTTATTTTATTGAAATACTTATTTTAAAAAGATTTTTTTTCAAAGAAGATTTTTCTTATTTTATTTAGAAAAGTATTACTTTTTAATGCTTGAATTCGTTTAAAAAATTACAACATGCACTCAATAATTGAATCAGTTAAATGTTTAAATTGAAATTAACTTTGAACAGAAAATAAAAATACATATCAAAAATAAAATAGATACAAATTGAAAATTAAAAAATAAAGTATAATGAAAGAATTAATTTTTTCAACAAATTTTTTAAAAATACCGATAAGACATGCAAAACATCACTATCCAAAATATCGATTTTACATTTAAAATTCCATATGGTTTTAGACAATACAGTTAAAATAAATTAACATGAATTAAAGAATATCAAAGTGAATATTAAAAAAATAGAATATTAATTTATATATCTACATCTAACTATATTTTTTTTGAAATTACATCCAAAATTGTTTTTGCAATTTCCCTTTTTGATGCAAGAGGAACTGATAAAACATTTTCATCAACAATCAATACCTCATTGTTATCAGATCCGAAACTACAACCCTCTTTTGAAATATCATTTGCAATAACTAAATCTGTACCTGCATCGGCAATCTGCTTTTTAGCACAATTGATTATATCATCACGAGATATATTAAATTCAGCCTTAAATCCAACCAGGAATATTTCAGGATTGATTTTTTTAATTTGACGAATGATTTTAGTGGTTGGTTTCAAATTTAGTGAAAGTGAAGTACTTGAATCAATTTTCTTATCTGATTTTCTTCCAAACTCAAAATCCGAAACCGCCGCTACAGAAATGAAAACATCATAATCAGAAATTAAACTTAAAATAGCATCATTCATTTCGCTACTAGTTTCAACATGAATTACGTCAAAAACAGAAGGAATATCCACAGTGACATTAGCCACAACTAATGTCAAATCAGCACCGCGAATATAAGCCTCTTTAGCTAGTTCCAAACCCATTTTTCCAGAAGATTTATTAGTTATTCCCCTAACAGAGTCTATGGGTTCATAAGTTCCACCCATACTTATTAAAATTTTTTTACCTTTGATAGTATCATTCCTTTTTATTTAAATTGATAGTTCTCAATGATTCAAGAACAATGTCTTCTTTTGATGGAAACTTAGCTTTTCCCTCATCCATTCTTGGATTGATAAATATAGCAGATTTTTCGTGCTTAATTTTATCGATATTTTCCTTAATTGCAGCATACATTGAATCATGCATTGAAGGAACAAAAATAATCGGCGTATCATGACCATAAGCTGTAATCAATAAAGTTGAAATTGCATCATCAGCTATCTTATGGGCAAACTTAGAAATTGTATTTGCAGTGGCCGGCGCAACCAATATCAAATCTTCCTGAGAATATTTGACATGCTCTATTTTACCTGTTAACTTAGTTACAACTTCGTTGCCGGTTGCGAATTCCATAGAATTTGGATGAATGATTTCACATGCAGCCTCACTCATAAAGCATTTAACTTCAACATCGTTTCTTCTAAATTCGCGAGCTAATTTTATTGATTCGGTAGCTGCAATACTACCTGTAACACATAATACAATCATTTTAAAACACCTAAAAAAAGAAATTAAGTAATTTGAATGTCTGATAAGATATAATCAAAAACATACAAATTATCTTCAAACTGACCTACAGGTGCACTATAAAGCAAAACATACGCTTGACCTCCTTTTTCAAACCAGACTGCCTTATGTTGCTTTTGAACACCATCTACATTAGATGTATAAATATATTCCAGTGCATCATTCCCTTCAAGGACTAAAGATCCTGAAGAGACAATTTCATAATCCGGATCATTTTCCATTGATTTGTAGGTACTGTTAACAAAAGTATAAAAATCTCCTTCAATCGGCCTTTTTTCAACATTAATATTCACTTGACCAACACCAAAGGAATCTATTGAATTTAATTTAGATATTGCCATTATTGAATCTGCAGATACTGCTTTTGAATTTCCCCAATCAGAAGGGTAAGTAATAGTAATGCCACTATTGGATAAAGTTAAAATGCTGGTGGCATTTGAATCTGCACTAACTACTGAAACAGACATGAGCAACAGCACCAATGTTAATATAACAATACCTCTTTTCAATATTTTCTTCTCCATAGTTTCACCTTTAATTAAGAGGATTATCCTCAGTTACCCTGATTTGAAGGATTGTCTCCACCACCATCATCAGAACCACCACTATCAGAACCACCACTATCAGAACCATCGCTATCCGGAGTGGATGGACTACTTGAATCATCAGTAGTAGTTTCAATTGTGGAATAAGAATAATTTGAATTAGAATCTGATGTCGTGTTAGTAACCTTCACTTCATTAAATTCAGGGAATGCAGTATCTTGAACGATAGCTACAGAATCTGAATTGGACAACTCATTAAAATCAAAATTGAAAATACCATATGCAACACCTGCGGTAAATCCTATTACTAATATCAATAACAATAATAATTTAAAAGTACCACTATCCATTGATGATTTTTTAGTTTTATTATATTTTGCATCACCTTTTTTAGGATTAATGATATATTTCTGAACCAAATCTTGTTCTTCTTTTTTCTTATTTTTGGTAGGCTTTCTACTTCTTTTTCTCTTTTTAGCAGTATTGCTAGTAGATTTGCCTTGCATAGATCTAATTCTTCTAGTAGCTGCTTGAGCATCGATAGTATTTAATTTGTCTTCATATTTAGAACGAAAATAACTATATTTGTCAGCAGAAATCTTACCCGTGTTATAATCGTCTTCTAAACTAGCCATAATTTTAAGAAGTTTTTCTCTATCGTCTGACATACCTACCCTCCATAAACATTATAATGATATAATATATTGAAACATTGATTTATAAGTTTAACTAGAATTCAGGATAAGAACCTAAAACTTTAAAAAAATAAGTATTTTCCTTTATTTCTTCCAATATGTTCTGTATGATAACCTCATCTTTATGACCTATAAAATCTACAAAGAACAAATATTTACCCAAACCTTTTTTAGAAGGCCTAGATTCGATTTTGGTTAAGTTAATGTTATTCTTTTGAAAAAATCCTAGAATGTTATATAATCCTCCGGGACGGTCCTCATAAATCGAAAAGATAATCGAAGTTTTGTCTTTTCCAGTTATTCCATGACTTTCCTTCGAGAGAACAACAAATCTTGTTTGATTATTATCCATGTCCTGAATATTGGATTCAAGAATTTCCAAATCGTATAATTCCGCGGACTTTGCATTGCCAATGGCTGCTTTAGTTTTATCGCCGATAATGCTTTTTGCCGCTCTTGCAGTACTTATCGCATAATGAGGTTGTATTTTATGTTCGGCGATATACTCCTGACATTGTGCAATAGCTTGAGAATGAGAATATACGTCGCTGATATCTTCTAATTTTGTTCCAGGATTTACAATTAGGTTTTGATTGATTGGAATAATTATCTCATTTACTATTTGTAAATCAAATTTATGGGCTAAAGAGTCTAAAGTTATTCCCACAGGACCCTCAATGGAATTTTCAATTGGTACAACACCCAAGGAACATTCCCCATTTTTTACGCTTTCCATTACCGCAGGAATAGTGCAATAAGGAATTAACTCACCACCAACCAGACTAGCCGCTTCATGAGTGAAAGTCCCTTTAGGACCTAAAAAAGATACAAATGTAATATAAATTCCCCCTAAAAAAAATAAAAAAAGAGATATTTAAGATTCTAATTTTTCAATTAGTCTTAAAATATCAGTTTGAGTTATAATACCCACAACTTCACCATCTTCAACAACTGGCAATCCATTAAAACCAGTTTCCATGATGATATTAGAAACTTCAGTTATGGACAAATCTTTTGAAACAAAAGTTGGGTTTTTAGACATGATGTCTTCAACCAGAAGATCTTTAATTTGAGATTTCTGATACTTTTCCGGGACAGATTTTCTAAATTCGATGAAAGCCCTCATCAAATCTTTTGAAGTAATCATCCCAACAAGTTCCCCCTCATCGACAACAGGCAATCTGCCAACATGTTCTTCAAGCATTAGTCTTCTTGCATGAATAATCCTTTCTGTTGGAGATACTGAAATTAAATTTTTAGACATTATTTCTTTTACAGTTATCTTATCAAATGCAATTCCTACTGCAAGAGTAACAAAATCGGCTTTTGATACTATTCCAACCATTTTATCATCGTCCATTACTGGAACAGAACCAATGCCTTTATCCAACATTATTTTTGCGACTTCACCTAATCTCATTGATTGAGGAACTGTAATGACATCTTTAACCATTACAGATGAAACATGAAGTCTTGATGCAGGCATGCTCTCATATTTTGAAGAACCGAGCTTGTTTGCAATATCCCTTTCTGAGATAATGCCAACCAACTCTTTATTATTAGTTACAGGTAAACGAGATACATTATGTTTGCGGAATAGTTTCAACGCATCAGTAAGATTTTGATCTTTGTCTACAGTAATTAAATCTTCAGACATCAAATTCTTAATTTGCATATTATCATCTCCTATTTAATACTTAATATCTTTTAACTGCATTTAATATGTCCCTTTCAGTGATAATTCCCATTATTGCATCATTTTTAACAACCGGCACTCCACCAATATTCTTTTCGGCAAACAGTTCGCATAACTCTCCGATAGTCATTGTAGGTTCGACGGTTATAGGGTCTTCAACCATTATTTCAGAAACGATTGTTTTTAAAACATCAGTTGCTAAATTAGAATTTAAATGATCGAACAATTCTTTTGCATTTAAGAATCTTATAACATCAGTGGAAGTTAAGATACCTAATAATTTTTTAGCTGCTTTAGAAATATCTGCTTCCCCTCCAACAATTGGAATTCTTCTTAAACCATTTCTAACCATGATTTTACATGCTCCTTCAAGAGGAGTTCCAGGAGTTGTAGTGAATACTTTAGGACTCATATAATCTTGTACTGTTTCTTTTCCTGCCACTCCGGCTAAGGATAAAGCAATATCCCTTTCAGTAACAATTCCTGCAAGTTTTTCGTCAGCATCAGTGAGAGGTATAGCACCTAATTGATTAGCCAACATTGTATCAATAGTTTCTCCAATAGAAGCTTTGTGAGATAATGTGATTAAATCACGTGTCATAATTTCTTTGACAGGCTCGTTGATTGCTGCTAAAAAGTTATCTTCATATTTTTTCTCAATAATATTGAATTTTTTTCCTCCGCCAAAGAAATCTAATATATCCATTACGGTTACAATACCTAATAATTTACCAGAACCAGGGTCTGTAATTGGCAATCTTCTAAATTCATGTTCCATCATAACTTTAGCAGTGTCTTTGATACTTTTTGAAGGAGGGATAGAAATTACATCTCTAGTAGCAATAGCCATGATGTCCCCTTCTTTATCATGAACTTTAGTTTCGCGTTCAATTGCACCTGTATTTGATTTTCTGTTAATGGATGTTTTATCTTTCATATTCGCACCTCTAATATAATTATATTTCCTTAAAAATAAAATCAATTCATTAAAAACAAAATTACTCAATATCCAAAATTTTATGAATCTGAGGAATAGTAACAACTTCAAAATATTGCCCAACAATCTCGGAAAACTCAAATAATTTAAAATTAAGGTCCTTCCATTCATTCAATGGACTAGAAGGTTGGATAATTATTTGAAGGCCACTTTTGCTTGAAATATTATCGGATAATTTTTTGATTACCTCTTTAAATGACTTTATTTTTGTTGAAGGCAATATAACTACTTTACAATATACATTTATACACTTCGCCATTAATAAATTTAGTGATTTAATCTCATTTGAAAAAATTTCCTCATCAAAATCACCGTCAAAATGCTCAGGCAATTTTATATCTAAAGAGACCACATCTAATTTTTCAATTAAATCAATATTGTCTGGCAAAGTACCATTTGTTTCCAGCATGATATCCAAATCAAAGTTTTTACTAACCTGTGAAATAAACTCAGGATATAAGCTAGGCTCACCTCCAGTAAATGAAATAGTTCTGCAATCAGGAGTCAATAATCTGTTAATTTCATCTGTGACCTCTTGAGGAGTCATTGACTTTCCTGATTTTTCAGATTTACTGTCATTGGTGTCACAGTAATTGCAATTTAAATTGCAACCTGCAAATCTAACAAATATTTGTCTTTGACCTATTAAAAGGCCTTCACCTTGAAAAGATGAAAAAATTTCAATTATTGGAGCTTTCATCATAAATCTTTCCTATACATTGCTCCCTGACCGATTCCCTCATTTACGCAAACTGAAACATATTCAAGATTATCATATGTTTCAGAAAGTTTTTTTGATAAAGTTTCTGCAAAAAACTTTGATAATTCTTCAGCAGAAGTATAGGGAAGCGGTAAAAATACGCAGTCCACAGATGGAAGAGAATACCCTTTACCATCAATTTTAAAGTAAACTGATTTTTGATTTTTTAAATCAAAAATAGAATCCTTGTCCTTGTCAAAATCCTTAAAATCAATTAAGTTATTGTAAACGGGAATTAATAATCTGTGATCCAGTTCATCACAGAT
>NZ_JAFRKB010000015.1 GCF_017431965.1 Methanobrevibacter sp.
AAATATGATATTTTTTATTCATATTATATTAATTTTTTTAAAAAAAGTATTATTTATAGTTTTTTAGTTTTAATTTATCTGTTTCTGATATTTAATTATTAAATTTACTTATTTTATAAATAACTTTATAATTATATAATAATTGTTATATGCTCAATTATTATTATTTATTTTGCTAATATAACATTGTTAATAGTATTACTGAATTTTTATACTCTGATTTTTCAATAATTTTTCTTAATTTCACTGTAAATTATATAATTTAATATTTTATAATAATATAAATTAATTTATTCAATAAACGATATTTAAAAGAATTAATTTCATATTTTACTACTTTTTATGTGGTTTCATTTTTTTAAATTTCCGTAAAAGTAATACTTTTTCTGTAAAATTATTATTATAAGTAATAAATATTTATATATAATTATTACTACAAAGTAGATTTGTATTTAGTTAATGATTGTTAACGAATACATAATATATACAAAATGGGAGGCTAAAATATTAAAAAACAATTTATTTTACTCATGACATTTGTCATGTTGGTAATGTGTGCAATGACTAGCGTTTCTGCTCAGGATGGCGATGTAATTTCTTCAGACATACTGACTAATTCAGAAATTCCAGGCATTTCTCAAATTGATATTGCCGTAAATTATGAATATCCTGATGATGCTAGCAAAATAACACCTACATTTAATATAGAGAATAATTCTGTCATTTCTCAGGATTATGATAGTTCATCTAAACTGTATAATGTTAAAATTAATTCAACAGAAATCTCTACTAAACTTAATATTTCTATTTCAGCTCCAGGTTATATTACACAATATAAACTTGTAGATACTGATAATAAAATTATAAGTGTAGATTTAAAAGCTACAGACAGTTATAAATTAGGTTATGATGTAACAGCTAAAGCAGACTCATTACTTGATTTTAAAAATGCTGATGAAGTTTTAGCAATTACTACAGCTGGTGTACCTAAATTAAACGGTAAAACCAGTGAACCTGCTATTGATGGAATTCTCAACTATGCTACTGAATATATTTCTTATGGTAGGGGTAACATATTGATGTTACGTCAAACCGCTGTGGATCCAATTGATTTTTGTTTTGTAGTTAAAAAAGGCAATGCTCTTAATGCAGCAATATTTTTAAATGGAAATACAAATGAGGTATATCTTGGTACAATCTCTGAAAATATGACTACTTCACAATGGAATGCTTTATATAAAGCTGTTGGCGGTGAAAATGCATTTTCATTTGCCAGTTTGGCTAACGGCTGGTATGATGGCGTAACCTTTGATGTATTACAGGAGGCAGCATTTCATGGACATATTTGTGAAGGAACTCTTGGTGGTTATACAATAACTAAAGCATTACTTCAATATTATCCTCCAATAAAAGAAACTGGTAATGGTAAACAATCTCCTGGAGATATTACTTCTTATAAAGTTTTAGGTATTCCTGGTGATTCTTCTAACGATGCTGTTATCTTTTTCTTAGATGCAACTTCCGGTAAGACTTCTTACATAGGATTCAATACTACTTCAACAGGTGCAACTGAAAAAATGATTGGTTTCATCCGTTGGAATGGTCAAACTAATAAAGGAACTATTATTGTAATGGAATATGATTCCGATAAAAATAAACAGTTATTTGAAAAAGAAACCGGAATTACTGGAGACGGTAGTTTAGAACAATTAAAATACAACACATGGTGGATTAACAGGATTTATAATAATCCTGCAAGTCTTGTTAATATTTTAATTGAAAAAGAAGGTTTGAATTATGAACAATACTTATATTTAGTCGGAACTACTGACGATGAAGAAGATGATGAAGGTCACGTTATCAATGCAACTAATTCTCATGGTTTGGATTATGCTTATATTCAAAGTCTGGATTTACCAAATGCCACCCGTGACAATGTTATCGCTAATAAAGGTTCATTGACTTACGATGACTTCAAAGCTATTGGTCAACAAGCTGCAAGCACTGCAAAATCAATTTATGAAAATGAATTAGGTGTAAAAATACATAAGGATATGCCTAATTTGATGGTTTTAACTTCAGCTGGTTATGTAATGATTAATGAGCAATCAACCGAGGCATGTTGGGATGGTTTATTTGAAGAGTTAGGGTCAAGATTATCCAGAAAAACATTATTACCTGATCATAAAGCAATTTGGACTCCATTATGGTTTAATTTCTTATTAAAACAAGACGATGGTTCTTTAATGAGTATTTATATGAGATATAATGAAGACGGAACATTTTTCATCGGTGAATATAATGGAAGTCAAGTTTACAATATCAACATGACTACTTTGAATAATTCAGCTATTTCTGGAGGAATTAGTTCAAGCGCATATCCTGATGGAAATTATTTCAGTATTCAAAGTATTTCCAATGCTTGGTCTGCAGGACCGGCTTTTGACCAAATCATGTCATTCTTGTTCCACAATCATGCATGTCCAGGTGTACAGCCAGGATTCTTCATGGTTGACTATATTCAGGAAAATTTCCCATTAAATGAGAACCAATCCTATATCTACATTGCAAATGAACAATATTGTAAGGATGATAGTCTTGAATATATTTTGGATGTATCTCCAGGTCTTGGAAATTATCTTGTTCAAAAATTAACAAGTGATGAATATAAAGGTGCTGATGATTTGGATGAAGAAGGTATCTTGATAATTTGGGATTCAGCTAATAACATTGGTCAGGCTGTCGCTCTTTCTTATCAATGGCCAAGCCCTGATTTAAGTGCATATGCTACATCTGAATCAAAAAGAGCTGCTCAAATTCAAGCATTCATTGACTTGTATAATGGTAGAGATAATCCAATTTTAACAGATAATTACCATAAAGTTGCTCATTCAGATAGTAGATGGATTACTCAGGAACAATTGCAAACTATCACTTCTGGAGGAGAAGGCAGTAGTCTTAAATATTTAAGAAGTTTGGAAGATATCAGTAAAGAGGATTTATTAAAGCAAATTGCTGACAGTAATAAGGAAAATACTAACACAGAATCTAACAATACTAATACAAACACTAATACTAATACAGATTCTAATAGTAATGTAAATAATCCATCTGTTCCTTCTACAAATACAAATCAACGTAGTTATTCCAGTGTTGGAACTTCAAATAACCCAATAAGCACTTCAACTGCTTCAACATCTGAAGATTCATCAGAAAGTCCATCTGATGATAGTTCAAATGATGATTCAAAAGCTTATGAGATTAATAAAAAGCCTGTTTCTAAATCAGGATCTAATAATCTTGTATACGCAGTTATTGGAGCTTTAGTTTTAGGTGCTTTGTTTGCTGTAGGTTATATGAGAACTAAAAAAGATTAATTATGAGATTATTCATTCGAATAATCTTTATTTTTTATTTTTTGGATGATTTAAATGAAATATAAATACTTGGCTTTTTTAATAACAATAATTTTAATTGTTTCTTGTGGTAATGTTGTTTTTGCACATCCGGGTCATGGAACTGAATATGTTGAAGAGGTTCCTTCTTCATCCTCTAGTCCTTCTCAACCGATGCAATCTTCAGATAGTGGTTCTGGTTCAGGAAGTTCTTCTGTTTCTAGTGTATCTTCTAGTTCTAGCAGTTCATATGCTTCTAGTAGTTCAACTGGTTCTGGTAGCAGTTCATCTAGTTCAAGTAGTGCTGTTGAAACTTCAGATTCATCAAATGATGGGATAAATAATAAATCAGCAAATATTTCAGAAGTTAATAATTCCACGGATAATCATATTGAAGAGGAGGATTCTCAGTTATTCAGTGTTACAAATATTATTCTGATGATTATTGCATTAATTATTGGATTTTCTATAACTGCTTTGATTTTAAAATTTTTTAAGTAGATTTAATCTACATTTATTTTTTTGATTACATTTATATATTAAAATTTACTAAAATTAATCTAGACTAATTTTTATAGGTAAATTATATGGCAAATAAGTTGATTAGAGGCAGTTTAATAATTTTTTTAGGAAACATAATTTTCCGTATAGGAGGTTATGTTTACCGTTTTCTAATGGCTATGCTTCTAGGACCTACTATGTACGGTGTTTTAGGACTTACTTTGCCGTTTCAAGGTATATTCCAAACTTTAGCTGCTGGAGGACTTCCGCCTGCCATTGCAAAATATGTTGCTGAATATAATGCCGTCAATGAATCGGACATGGCCAGACAGACCATTTACACGGCTTTAAAGATAATGGTATTTCTGGGAATTTTCTTTGGAGTTCTTATGGTTTTTGTTGTCGCTCCATGGCTGGCTTATGGCTATTTGGGAAAGCCTATCGCATTGGTTCCTTTACAGATTGTGGGACTTATCACTCCTTTCAGTGTAATTGTGGGCGCATTCAGAGGGGCATTCCAGGGTGTTTATAAGATGGAGTATATTCTATATACCCGTGCTATTGAACAGCTTGGTATGATATTATTTGCAACCGCATTTGTTTTAATAGGTTTATCAACTGTTGGAGCTTTATGGGGTACTGTTTTAGGTTATTCAATGGCTGCTGTTGCTGCAGTTTATATTTTCAAATTTCACATGGCAAAATATATTCCTGAAGCTTCTCCAGGATTTGTATTTTCAAGAAAGGATGAATTAAGGCTTGCAGGTACATTAGTTAAATTTTCTATTCCTGTTATTATCACGGCTATTGCTGAAATGCTCATTTACAATATATGTACTATCGTGATGGGTAAATTCTTGACTTTGGATGCTGTTGGATTTTTTGCAGCCGCAGATCCGATTGCACGTTTGCCTTTAATGATTTCAATTTCTGTAGCTACAACAATTCTTCCGGCTTCTTCTGAAGCTTTTAAAGTAAAAGACATTCCGGCATTGCAGAGATATGTGAATGAATCCTATAAATATTCATTGTTGTTTGTAGTTCCGATGTGTGTGGGTCTTGCTTTGTTTGCAGCGCCTACATTGAGGGTATTGTATTTTGCCAAACCTGAATATGTTGCAGGTGCTTCTGCATTGGCTATTTTAGCTATTGGTATGACATTCTATTCAATATTTTCAATTTCAACCAGTATTGTTCAGGGTATCGGAAATCCTCGTATTCCAATGTACATTTTGATTTTTGGAGCTATCGTCACAGGAATATTGTGCTGGATTTTGGTTCCGTTCATGGGAATTGCAGGGGGTGCGCTCGGAACTACTATCGGCTGTTTCGTGATGATGGTGCCGGTAATTTATTTTGTATTCAAGCTGACCAAGGCTAAGGCTCAAAAGCTTTCTGTGCTAAAAATCATTGCTGCATCTGCCATTATGGGTATTTTTGCTTTAATTATTCCAAAAACTACATTATGGCTATTCCCTGGTATTATAGCCTGTATTATTGTCTATTTCTTTGCACTGATTTTAGTCAGATTTTTCACAAAAGAAGATATTGCATCTTTAAGAGAGTTGTCTTCCAAATTTGGCCCTATCTCTGTCATTGCAAATAAACTTCTTAATTTTGTTGAAAAATTAGAATTTAGAAATTAATATATAATAGTAAACCTTATTTTATATAAAAATAATAAATAATATATGTTATATATCTTTGGAGGATTATAATATGACTGATGTAAAAGCGGGTGTTGAATATAAGATTAATGTAGATGGTAATTCTTTCCTACTGGATAATAAGAAATATCAGCTATTAGAATCTATTTTAGACACTGGTTCCTTAACGGAATCTGCTAAAGTAGTTAAAATATCTTATAGGACTGCACTAAACTATATTGATAAAATAGAATCTACTCTTCAAGTAAAAATTGTGAGTACTTCTAAAGGAGGTAAAGGTGGTGGTGGGGGCACTACTTTGACCGAAGAAGGTTATTCTATTTTAAAAGAATGTAAAAAAATTAATGCAATCATGGAGCTTCACAAGGATGTTAATGAAATCGAAGCCGAAGTTTTAGCCATTGACGAGTCTAAAGGGGTAATGACTGTTAAAATGAAAAGCTTTGAAGTTAACATTCCTTTAAATAAAAACTATGTAGTCGGAGATAGAGTTTTAGCATTGATTAGTTATGATAATATCTTTTTAATGTTGGAACCTCAAAAATCAAGTATTCGTAATATAATTAAGGGTACTATTGTTGAAATGAGGTTAAATAATGAGATTATTCGCGTTAATGTGGATATTGGGGGAGTAAATGTCTATTCAGATATTACTGTATCCGCTGAAAAGGAATTGAATCTCACTATTGGCAAGGAAATATACATAGGTTTTAAGGCAATGTCTGTAGCTACTCTGAAATTGTAATTGATTTACGGGTGAGTTCATGTTACAAATTGAGATTGATGAATCTAAATGTATTGCCTGCGGTAAATGTTATGAGATTTGTCCGAAAGCAGATAAAATTTGGAAAATCTCTAACGTCGCACATATATTGGATTTAAGATATTGTCATGTTTGTACATTATGCGCAATGAAATGCCCTACAAACTGTATTAAAATTATACGTGATGGTCCAAAGGACTGAATAATCGAAGCTAGAATTAATAATTTGGAAGGTAATTATGATGGGTCGAACAGCTGATGTTGAAAGGAAAACATCCGAAACAGATATAAAAATTAAGATGAATCTTGATGGTGAAGGAAAATACAATATCTCCACAGGCGTAAATTTCTTCAATCACATGTTGGAGTCTTTTTCAAAACACAGCATGATTGATTTGCATATAACCGCTGCAGGGGATATCGAAATCGATGATCACCATACCATTGAAGATGTTGGAATCTTACTCGGCGAAGCCTTTTCTCAAGCTATCGGCGATAAAGTAGGCATCAGAAGAATGGCTCATGCAATCGTTCCAATGGATGAATCACTAGCTACAGTTGCCATTGACATTAGCGGACGAAGCTACTGTAACATGGACTTGAAATTCAAAAATGAAAAAATCGGAGACATGACTGCAGATATTGTTGTCCATTTCTTTGAATCCTTTGCATCCTCAGCAAAAATGAATATCTATGGGGAAGTAAAAGGAGTAAATGACCACCATAAATGTGAAGCTATTTTCAAGGCATTTGCAAAAGCAATGAAAGATGCTGTAAAAGTAGAACACAATCAGATACCATCAACAAAAGGAACTTTATAAGCTATTAGAATATAGCTTTTTATTTTTATTTTTTGGTTAATTTTAGGTTTAAAAAAAGTTAAAAAAAATAAGTAGAAGTTATCTACTTATTCTGGTTTAGAGATTAATTCAGTTTTACGACCAGGGTTTCCTTCTTTCATGTGAGGAGTTCTTAAGACTGTGTCGTTTGATTTTTCTAATTCTCTTGCTTCTTGTGCTAATTTAGCAGCAGCAGCAGCGATTTCGTGTGCAGCAGCAACTAAAGGAATGAAGTTTTCGAATCCTTTGGTCATGAAACAACCTTTCATGTCTAAGTTTGCGACAGATCCAGCCATTTCGTA
>NZ_JAFRKB010000016.1 GCF_017431965.1 Methanobrevibacter sp.
TATAACAGTCAGGAAAATTCAAACCTTGTTGGTGGTTTAGGTTTTGCACTTGCAAGAGACATGCTGCTAAACGGCTCTACTGATGTTGAAAACTATCACGGATATCAAATTAAGGAAAACACAGTCAATGACACCCATTTCTACATTGTAAATATTTCAAATGAAACCAGTCACGACAATATCATTATTGGAAGTGCAGACTTAAATATACTCAAGCATGTCTTGGACACCATTCACTTTGGAAAACCTGGCGAAGCCGTTCAAGCAAATCTCGGAATTACCCCAACAAGCAAACCTGTCAACACTACAAATAAAACATCATCTGACAATGCAGAGTTTGGAGGATATGATCCAGTCGAATACTATTATCTGTTAGGTCTTGCTGACGGGCACGAAGAAGGTTACTGGAGCGGATATTTGGAAGGGTCTGGTTACTATGACTATTATGACTATTATGATTACTATTCAGATGACATGAGCTATTATCCAGATAGTGGTGATGATGGAGGCGGCGATGCCGCACCTAATGTTGAAACTACAACCGGATAGAGGTGAAATATGGGAGATTACTGTGAAAATTGCGGATGCAAATCAGACAAAAACGATGAATTCTGTCCTGATTGCGGCTCACCAATGAAATCTCCACAAAAAAACGTTAAAAAAACAAACAGGACCATCATTATCGCATTGCTGATTGTTATAGTATTGATAATGGCTGGCCTCGTGTCAACAATGTTTACTTCCATTGAAAACAGCAAGCCCAAATTTGAAACATGCGATTTCGGATATCTGACAATGTCTGTTCCGAAGGGTTCCGATTTCGTTGAATACCAAAGCATAGGCAAAGGAAGCCAAAACTGGGCTATCGGCTATTCGAATAAAGGTGAAGGCGATACTGACTTGATGATAGTTTGGATTTCAACCTATGACGGCACTTCCATTTATGACTATCTCGGAAGGGATGGTGACCTTGACATCTTTGACGGAGAACTGAATACATATATCGTCCAGAGGAAAGTCGGCGGATATTACGTACAGCTTACCGGAAGCGAACTGGATGACCTGAAGCAGATGGCCCGCTCGATTCAGCTAAAATGAATATCCCCAAACAATTTCTGTTCCCCATAAACGGACTCAACCATGATTGAAGACACATTGTAGATGTAGAGCTCCTGGACGTTCAACGCATCGTCATAGCAGACAAACTCCACATGATATCCGTCGCCGTTTGCAAAGTGGATTGACCTTACGTTATGCAAAAACACCTTGCCGTCAACCACAACATTATTGGAGCGCCCAGCCACCAGATGGATGCTTTCAGGGCCTATAAATTCTGTCAAATTCATACCGGAACATTCCTTAATCTCCATCGATATCTCCCCCTCAAGAGCATTCAAAAAATCAGGACTTTTTTATGCACCTATATATTCATCTCCATTAATTTCAACACGAACATATCAAATTATGCTTTTATTTACGCCAAATAGAAATCCAAAAGACTTGGATTTGCAAATCATCCAAAATAATGCATTAAGTATTTTACTATATAATATTCATATCGATAAAATACGATATACAAATCTGTAAATAAATATATTATAATAACACTTATTTAAATATTTCTGATTTCAATAAATAAAAATTTAAAATATTTTAATTAAGAAATTAAGCGATATACAAAATAAACGATATCGATTACATAGTTTTTTCATAACATTATTTCCCAAATCCAAGGCCATGAATACCGACTCAAAAGCACATGAACCAACGAAATATAAATAACACCTAACCAAATACATATCATTAGTGAGGTATCAAAAATGCAAACAGACAAAAAGATAATTATCGCTCTGATAGCTGTTGTCGTTATTTTCCTGGCCGGAATTGTAGCGATTGCGCCTAACTATTCAAACCAGAACCAGACCGCATATACAATTCCGCTCAAGACTCATGATTTCGGCTATTTTGAAATGGACGTTCCTGAGGGTTCCAATTTTGCCGTGAGAAACAACAAGGTCGCAGTTGGACAGGGAATGGTGTTCTGGCAGAACAATGCAAACTTCTCCAATGAAACCGACGGAATAATGGTATCCGTCAACTATACCGACAATCTGATCGGGCAAAACGCAAAGCTTCTCTCAGAGAACAATTCGCAAAAAACCTATCTGATTGGGGACAGCCCGCTGAACAACTACTACAAGGTCGTCAAATCAATCAACGGTACTGATATCATTGTCTGCGGAAACAATCTTGATTTGATTGTAAAAATGCTCAACACCACCAAAATCAAGGACACATCCGCACTGACCCTTAAGAATGCAACAAATGCCACACCGGCACAAAACAACACTACCGTTAAAAACGAGACCCCTGCTGAAAACAGCACTCCTGTTGAAAATACCACTGCAGCACAAAACGACACTCCAGCAGAAAAAACAGAGCAAACCAAGGCTCCTGTTGAAACAACAGTTGAAAACAAGACCCCTGTTGAGACAGTCATCGAGCAGATTAGAAATGACACCCAGGACCAGAGCGAAAACGTGACATTCACTCCGGTTGACCCTATCATGATCGGAGGAGGTTCATTTACAACAGGAAGCGCAGATGAAGACAAGACCTATGCGAGGATATACCTGGGCATTGACCATGCAGGAGAGCCTGTCGGAATCAAGATTTTCTATTTCCGTGACGGCGTCGCCCTGAATCATGGAAACTATGTCGGAACCACAATCCAATCCGACGGATATGTAAGCATTGCAAGCGCTGATGCATACTCAAAATATCCTGATTTCGCACGTGTGGAGGTATATAACGCAATGGACGACCTGATTTCAACACAGGGAATTAATTTAAACCCAACAAGCGGTACTCAATACTTCTAGAGTACCTCCTTTTTTATTTTTCAAGTAAATTATTAATAGCTGCAAATTCAAATATCATATTGGTGATCATGGTGGACCTTACAAATATCAGGCTTGTTTATTTATTTGCTGAAGTGATTATTTTCGTGGCATTGGTAGTCATTGGAAGTTACCTATCCAAAAAAATCACAAAAAGCAATCATAAACTTTTAAATCCCCAGGAATACCTCCCTGTGGAAGAAATCCATTCCCTGAGGCAGGCATTTTTCCTTATAATGATGGGCCTGATTTTTGCAGACATATTGTATACCCTGGTTTTTGTCGGAAGCGACGTATATTACCTTTCTGCATTCGACATTGCCCTTTCGCTATATCTTGCAGTCACCCTTGACAAGAGCTTGCATAAAAACAAGGCCATTTTAATTCTGCTGATTCCTTTCGGTTCGCTGACATTCATCGTATTCGGAAACAGCCTTATCGGACTGGTTGACTTTCTCCACATACCGATACTCATATACTTCATTAAACTGTATTACGACAAATTCAGAGAGTATACCCAATCAAACGGACTCGGAATAACCATAATCCTGCTGTTTGCAATAATATTCATAAGCTTTTTGGTGACACAAGTCGCCGAATCCGTAAATCCCCTTGATTCACTTGTCATGGTTTCAAATGCATTTACCAGTAACGGATATGCAGTGCTGGGCCATACCATCCCCGGAAAAATAAATTCGCTGATTCTGGTTTGGGGAGGATATCTGCTATCCGGAGTGGGAACATCCACATTGACAGCGGCAATCCTAATAACCCATTTCAATTCCAAAATGGACGACATGAATGAAAAGCTGGACAAGCTGGAGGAGCTGATTAAAAAAAACAATGACTGATTTTTTAATCTGCTGCAATAACATAAAAAATGCCCACATATGAAATTTAACTATTGCCTAAAAATTAGGAATCCCCAAATTGCAAAATATTTAAATAGAATCCGACTTAAACCATTAATTGTAACCTTTGGTTACACTAAAAAAATTATTTTAGTTTAAGTTTAGGGATCATATCCCTAGACTTTAAAGACTCTTTTTGAAAAAAAGGAAATTGATACTATGGAAAGTGACGCTTTAGTAAATGGAGTTCTCTCATTTATAATACCTGGTCTTGGCCAGGCCATCAACGGATACAAGAAAAAAGGAATCATAATGTTTGTTATCCTGATTCTTTTGAATATTTTCATTTATTTTTTTGCAAACAATATGTTTGGCCACCTCATAAGCTTTGCATATTCGGCATATGCCGCCTATGATGCATACACAACATACTAGAGGTCTTCAATAACCTCACTTATTTTTTTAAAAACTGCTCAAAAATTAAATGACATTTCCTTAAAATCAGAGATGATTATTCAATATCTTATTTTTAAAACCACCCATTTAATCAAAGCAAACTATGATTAAAATAATTTGTAGTTTAAAAAATGTTGATTCAAATGTCATGAGTATAGATGAAAAAGAATAGATAAGCCGATTATTCATCAGAATTTGTGCAGAATCATACAGTCACATCTCAATAATAGGCATATGTAAAAAAGTATTACATAATATGTATCGAATAACCTAAAAAATATTTGGGAATTTACTTTAAAAATTACAAAATACAAAGTAAAATTATAAATATTTTATAAAATATAAAATACTTTATAAAATTTAAAGTGATTACCATGTATGCAATAACAAAGGTAAGTTCTTCAAATCAGGTTGTGGTTCCTGCGGATTTCAGAAAACACTATGATATATCTGCAGGCGATGAAATTTCATGGACAAGCACAGAAGAGGGTATACTATTGAAAATTGAAAAGAAAGTTACAGAAGAAGACATTACCGGACTTATCAAAAAGGAACTTCCCTACAACAGCGTTGAAATAAAAAAAAGAGGATCAAAAGGATTGAAATGGTGATAGCTTGATATTTGTAGATGCATCATACCTTATTGCATTGATAGTCGAAAAGGACCAGTGGCATGGCGATGCAGTAAGATTGCTTGAAAAGCTGAAATCGGAAGAAAAAATGATTACAGAAGCGATGATTATAGAATCGTTGAACATCATTGGAAGCTGTCACGGAGGAAAGGTCGGATATATGGCCTTCAAATACATCAGGGACAACTTCACAATTTTCAAGTCTGACACCCTGCTTGAAGAGTCACTCAGATATTATCTCCAATTTAACGGAACACTGTCCCTGGCAGACTGCACCGCAATCCACACCATGAAAGAAAACGATATCTATGAAATATTATCATTTGACGATGATTTTGACAAGGTTGACGGAATTTTAAGAGTCCATTAAAAAAAAAGAGTGAATAATATAAATTATTCACTTGACGGCTTGATTTTAGACAATATGAATGCTGAAACAAGCACCGCAACAATAATTATCAAATCAACGATTATTTCAAATTGCTTAGCTGTGGAGAAGAGTGTGACAATACCGATTGCCCACATTATTACAAGAACAACTGGAAGCAGGTATTTGATTACGAAAGTCCAGGTCTTTCCAACCTTGAATGTTGAATGCTCGTTTAAGGCTGGAAGGAAATGTTCCACTCCATAAAACCAAGCGAATATGATACATTGGATACCGATTAAAATCAATATACCAAACTCGTTGACGAATGAATCAATGATTCCGACCAGATAGCTGCTGATACCGGTTGTCAAAA
>NZ_JAFRKB010000003.1 GCF_017431965.1 Methanobrevibacter sp.
TCTAGAAAAGTAGTGTAGAGAGAAAAGTGATACAACTATCTCATAAGTATTCATATAACAATCTAGTTTTAATATAATCAGTAATTCCCATAGTAAACATTTCATATTTTTTATTATATAAAATAAAAACTAACTGAAATACCCCAACATTATCCACAAATTTAATTAACCCGCCAAATCTAAACTATAGTATAGAAAGATTGAGAAAAAAATAATTAATTGATATTTAACGTGATTACAATGATGATACCAACAATACCTACTCCCGAAGAATTATTGGACAAGGGATTCAGCAGAGGTAAAAAACAGGCCGATTTGATCAGGTCTCAAAAAATTCCTAAGCATTTAAAAGGAAAAAGAATAGAGGAAAGAAGAGTCATTACTTCCTGTCAGGTAATTAAAGATAAATTAAAATCAATTATCGACGCAGTTCCTGAAATTGAAGAGCTCCATCCATTCTATCAAGATTATATCGACATCACTGTTGGTGTGGATGACATGAAACAATCATTAGGCGCACTGAACTGGGCATATGGAATAATTACTCAGCTTGAAAAGGAGTACGGTGCCAAAATTAGGAAAAACCCTTCTGAAAGGGCAACTGAAATACAAAAACAAGCTTACGGAAGGATATCTTCAGTCGTATATAAGATTAAAAAGGATTTGGATTTCCTGGACTTTGCAAAACAAAACCTGAGGAATATGCCAACAATTGATTTTGATGCAACCACAATAGTCATTGCCGGTTTTCCGAATGTGGGAAAATCCACACTTTTAAGACAAATTACCGGCGCTGACCCTCAAGTTGCAAATTACCCATTTACAACAAAAGGTATTCAGATAGGCCACACAGAAATACACTGGAGAAGCATCCAAATTATCGATACTCCAGGATTGCTCGACAGACCCGTTTTGGAGATGAACGATATTGAAATGAATGCTATCGTTGCACTTGAACATTTGGCTGATGCAATCCTGTTTATCTTTGATGCATCCGAAACCTGCGGATTCCATCTGGAAAACCAATATAACCTATTAAAGCAGATTGAAAAAATATTTGCAGATATTCCTGTCTATTACTTATTTAATAAAATGGACTTAATTGAAGATAGGGAATATCTTAATGAGTATATTGATGATGAAGACAAATCCATATTCATTTCAGCTATTGATGGTGAAGGCGTTGATGAAATAAATAAGGTTATCCGCTCCATTAAAAAGATAGACCGAACACCTGAAGAAGACGATGATGAGTATTATTAAATACATTAAATTATATTTGGAGAAAATCTATCTAATTAAAAACAATTACCCCTAAAGTTTTTTAAAGAAGAGATATAAACTATTAATAGCTATTTTAATGAAAATTAAGTAGTATTTGATGTGAAAATTTTCAGCTGAAATATTTTAAACTTCAAGAAATGAATATAAATAGTAAAAAAAAGAGTTGAATTTTCCGGAAAAGAAACTGTGCATATCTCAAAGAAGACACTGACAATGTTTAATGAGTCTCATGAAATATAAATGAGATATCCAACCGGAAATCTTATGATACATTTTTAAAAAGGCATAATCTATTACAAAAAAGATATAGGAGAAAATTTAAATGAAAATTACAGTCGCTGGTGTAGGATATGTAGGGCTTTCACTTGCTGTCCTGCTAGCTCAAAAGCATGATGTTACAGCCATTACAACAACAGAATCAAAAGCAGAAATGTTAAATCAATTTATCAGTCCTATCCAAGATGACGAGATAGAACGATTTTTTAAAGAGACACGTGAAGGACAAAGGAAACTGAATCTTCACACAACAACAGATAAGGAAGCAGCTTATAAGAATGCTGAGCTTGTCATTATAGCCACACCAACAAATTATGATGATGTAAATAATTTCTTTGACACATCAGCTGTTGAGGATGCAATAGAATGGACCCTTAAAGTTAATCCGGATGTTCTTATGGTTATCAAATCAACAATTCCAGTAGGATATACAAAATCCGTGCGTGAAAAGTATGGAATTAATAACATTATATTCAGCCCAGAATTCCTTCGTGAATCAAAAGCTCTTTATGATAACCTCCATCCGAGCCGCATAGTCGTTGGATGCGATGATGACCAAAAAGAAGAAGGACAGATGTTTGCAGACCTTCTTCTAGATGGTGCAAGAGAAGAGGAAAAGAGAGCCGGCTGTCCGCAACAGGACATTCCAATATTGTTGGCGCATTTGACAGAAGCCGAAGCCATCAAACTATTTGCCAACACTTACCTTGCCGTAAGGGTAAGTTACTTTAACGAACTTGACACATATGCTCAGACCAAAGGCCTTGATACACAGATGATTATAGACGGCGTATGTATGGACCCTCGTATCGGCGGACATTATAACAACCCATCATTCGGATACGGAGGATACTGTTTGCCTAAAGATACAAAACAGCTGCTAGCAAATTATAAAGATGTACCTCAGACCATGATTGAGGCAGTTGTCCATTCAAATGTAGTACGTAAGGAATTTATAGCAGATGAAATCATTTCAAGGAATCCCGAAACAGTTGGAGTCTATCGACTTACCATGAAGAGTAACAGTGACAATTTCCGTGCATCAGCTATACAAGACGTAATGAAACGCATAAAAGCCGAAGGAATTCCAATTATTATCTATGAACCAACATTGGATGATGGAAGCGAATTCTTTAGGTCTGAAGTGGTAAATGATATTGACCGTTTCAAGAGCGAAAGTGACGTGATTCTTGCAAACCGCTTTGATTCCAATGTTCTTGGCGATGTTGCAGACAAGGTATATACAAGAGATCTCTTTAGAAGAGATTAAAAACTGTCAAAAAAAGTTCTAAAAGAGTGTTTAAAAAACTAAATTAACACTCCTTTTTTTATTTATAATTACTTAAAACCATTTCCAAAAATTCTAATTTTAGAATGCAATTGCTTTAACATTGTTGTTTTTATTGAAATCGTTCAATGTTGAAAGTAATTTAGCAAAATCCATGTTACTTGAATCTTTCGCCCAAACCACTACAATGTATTGGTCTCCGTTAACATCAACTACTTCTGAAACACCATGAGTTGCATGTTCATAGTCCGTGAAGTTTGCGATGTGGTCTGAACCTACATCAAGTTTTAAATCATCATCAGCCACTATGTATTCTCTTCCGTCATGATGGATTACATTATCTAAAATGTCATCGTTTTCAATATTATCGTAAACATCGTCATCTACATTTTTGTAAATTGAAATTCCACTGTCTTGGTTAGTGTTTGCATATACTGAGTAGTATTCGCCGTTGTAGATACCTTTGTATGTATCATCTATTTTAAAATCGTTTACACTTGCTGCACAAACGCCGCCGATTAAAAGTGCAGAAACGACCAATGCGAAAAATATTTTTTTCATATCCATGTTATCACCTAATTTTTGTTTAACTGTAAGAGAAGTGTTGGGAATACAAGTCCCTTCAAAGTACAATTAAATATATGAAAACACCCTTATATAATGTTTTTCGAATGTAAGTGCTCACTTACATCATTATTTAGTAAATAAAAGACTTGAAATTAATTATTATTCCAACAAAGTGTTTTAACACCCTATTTCAAATAAACTAAACTAAAATGGTCTTTTTCAAGCATAGAAATATTTTTACCAAAAATTAACTAAAGTTGCTTGAAGTGAATAATTTTCATTGCAAAATATTCAAATCGTAATATAAACATTAGAAAAGCTAAAATAATTCAAAATCAGATAGCAGACCAAACATTACTCTCATAATTACTGTTCCGTCTGTTTTCATATCCTTTGATATCCATAATACTATGTTGCTATTTTTTAAAAATTTAATAATGATGAAGTTGTTTTTAGATTAAATCATGAACTTCATCTTTAATATAAAGAACTACAATTATTAAGGATACTACAGCTAAAACAGACATCATAATTGCGGTTTGGGAAAATGCTTCTTGTGAAATTAAACTGTGGCTGATTCTTCCCCCTGCAAATAATGTCATTAAAACTACTGCAACCGCCGAACCTATTGCACCGATAATTTGTCTTACAGTATTGTTAATTGCTGTTGCATCTTCTACGTCTCCAGATACAATTGCAATTGTCCATGTTACCGCAGGCATTAAACCTAAACCTGCCCCAATGGATCTGATAATCTGAGTTATGGCCATATATTCCATTGAGGTACTCATTGTGTAGGTTGTCATTGCCAAATAGCCTACAATTGAAAATATGCAAGACAGAATCAGAACTTTCCTAACTCCGATTTTATTGGCTATTATTGCACCTACGAAATTGAATACAATCATCACAAGGGTTGCCGGAAGCAATATCAAACCGGATTCTGTCGCAGTATAATGCGCTACGCTTTGAACAAACAATGGCATTATTACATTCAAACCGCACATTGTAAAGTAAAGTAAAGATGAAAATAATGTTCCCGCAAAGAAAAACTTATTTTTTAAAGGAACCAGACTTACTAATGGAGTTTTAATACTGAATTGCCTTTTGACAAAGATAACCAATGAAATCACACCAATTATAAGGGGTATAATTACAACCGGACTTAAATTTTTTGTAATGTTGTTGAACCCAAACATTATTCCGGAACAGCCCACGATACAAAGCATTAATGATAATATATCTAACGGATAATCGCCAGTTTCAAATTCCAATTTAACTGCAGCTAAAGAAATTAATATTAAAATTGCAACAATTATTGCAAATATCAGAAATATTGGTCTCCATCCAACATAATCAATAATGACACCTCCTAATGTCGGAGCCAATGCAGGAACTATTCCAATAATAAGGCCAAATAAACCCATATAAACTTGCCATTTATCTTCAGGAACTACTTTAAATAACACAATTTGTGTAATCGGGAGTAAAATTCCCGCTCCAATACCCTGTATCACTCTTGAAATAATTAAGATTTCTATATTCGGTGAAATAAAAGAAATTATTGTCCCAATTAAAAATATAATTAAAGAAGATATTAAAATTGTTTTCACTTTAAAACGTCGGGCAATGAATGCGGATAATGGTATCATCACTCCCAAAACAAGCAAAAATGAAGAATATACCAATTGAGCCATGTTCGTAGTTGTGTGAAAATCAAGGGTGATGAATGAAATTCCAGTTGTCACTACAGTCTGAGCAGCACTCAATATCGCGGCCGCTATAATAAATATAATCAGTGTTGTCCTTCCGGTTTTAACTTCACTATTCATTGGTTTCACAGTCTTTTTTTGTTAATTGAATTGTCTATATAATATTTCTTTTTATACTTTTATTTAAATATATCAAATTTATTTTCCACTAATGGCATGATTTGAGTTGCTCCATCAATGAAGATGTATGAGTTATCCTCTGCAGCCACATATCCCATCAGATAACTGCAATATGAATTTTAATTGCAAAAAATTTGAACTACCTGAGCGCTACTTTACCCTTAAAAATATATATTTAGCCTTTTATCTGGATTTATGTAATCGAATAGATTAGTTTGGAAGTAACTATATTTTTAAAATTTTATTTACAAACTGTTACTGGTCAAATTTTTGAATAGTTACTCAAATCCAATAATGATTATTTAAAACACTTATTTTTTTAAAATTAGATTAATTAGTTATTTTTAAATTATTTTAAGATGTAAGTGGGCACTTACACTCGAAAAACTTTATATATTATCTTGAATAAAGTAACAGCAGAAAATACAAGTTTCAAAAAATAAGAAAGGTGTTAATATGAAAAAATTTGCATTAATCACATTCTCATTATTGATCTTAATTATCGGTGTTGGAATTGCTTCAGCAACCGATATTAATGGTACCATTGATGATGCACCCATTCATGCAATTGATCATCAATGTAGTGTAGATGAAATAGATAATACTGTTCAAAATGACACCAATGATAACAGCATTATTTCTGTTGGAAATGATGCAGATGTTAATGACACTATTGTCAATAGCAACAGTTCCACCGCTGCAATTGGGAATTCAACTCAAAATCCTTTAGACCAAAAAGTAGTTCCAACCGTTGGTGTAAAAAATCCAAAACATATTGATTTAAGTCCTGAAAATCAAGATTCTCTTAAAAAAGACATTGCAAAATATAACAAATACTTCCAAGATAATCATTTAAAAACAATGTCAAACGGTAAAAAATTCTCTAAAATGGACTTGATTTTAGAGATTTATAAACACTACTCATTTGAAGACACTGTAATAATCGCAACCCATGTATTAAGGGATGGAGGATTAAAAATATCCTTCAGTGAAGTGGAAGCCATGATGTACCAAATGATTGACGGATCAGTATATACAGGTTCCAAAGAAATGAACGGTTCCTATTATAAGGATGAAATGCACAAAGCAGATGAATTACACAAGTCAATCAACAGCGAATCCAAAAAATACATAGACCTCTTCAATAAAAAGAATGGAAAGGCTTTTATAGAGCGTCCTGATCTGCATTACTCCTATCTTGATTTGATTTTAGATGTTTACAGGAATCATTCCAGCATTGAAGAAACAATATTGATTGCTACCCATACTTTGCAGAATTGCGGTTACAATGTCACCGCTGCATCCATAGAAGATACCGTTAATCAAATGATGCATGCATCAATCAAAACAAATAACAGCCAGTTTACTCCACTGCAGTATTTCCTTTTCTTTACTGAATTAAGAGTTATGCATGAACAGGGCCTTGCCCCTGAAGCTTTTGGTTCCACAGGTACCGGATTTCCTGTACAGTTATAATATAACAAGAAATTATTATGCTTAATTAACTAGGATTTTTTCCTAGTCCTTTTCTTTTTTTATTTTTACATTTTAAAAATAAGAATGGAATTTAATTTAATTCCAACAGAGATATTTCCTCAAATTTTTCAAAAAATTTATCTAAGGATACAACATGATCTAAATTAAACTGTTTAGCAATAACAACACTAGAACAATCAATATAACTGGCTTTATAAGTATTAACATTATATTTTTTAAAGATTGAAAATACCCTATCATTATATTTTTCAATGCTTTGTTCGTTAAGTATTGTAAAGTTATCCACTAAGAAGTAATATGCTTTTTTTGTTAGTTCTATATTTTTGGTTTTCTTCATTATGACTGTTATTACTTCCTGCAAGACCCCATTACTAATAAAACATTCATTTTCCAATAGGAGATTTTTATTTTTTTGGATTATTTCGCGATTGGTGTCGTTTCTTTTGAATATTGGAATAATGAATGAAGTGTCAATGAACAGTTTAGCCATCGTAAACCAACTCATCTACATTCCAGTCTTCACCATCGTCATCTATCATTCCAAAAACATCATCCAGTGTTACTTTTTGCCTAGGTGTTAAAATGATTTCATCATCCTTTATATCCCATTCAAAGATTGTGTTTTCATCTATAGGGAATTGTTTAAATTCTTCTTTTATTATTTTCGGCAAGTGCAATTCATCATTACCGTATAATTTACTGCTTGCTAAACTCATAAAAAATCACATCGATTATGATTAATCTGAATATTAATATATATTCCGAATAATATAAATTTATCGGAAAAATTAAATTTCAAAAATTCTTAAACTTACAAAGAATAATTTATGAAAATAATCTTAGATTAATTAATAATACCAATAAAATAATTCCCTGATTTTATAAATTTAAATATTCTTCTTCATGTTCATATAACTCATCATTGATTTCAATTTCTTTTACAAATAATTCATTTATCCTATTCTTATCAGGAATTTTCTTTTTATTTTTATGAAACATTTCAACAAAAATAAATTTACTTTCTTCTTTATCAAAGAGGAATGTTATTCTAAAACCGGAATTAACGCCTTTATTTATTCCTTCACAACGGAACTTCTTGATAATGAATGCAGGCACGTTCACATAATTTTCTAATCCTGCAATACGCATACAAACATGTGATTCAAATTTATTGGATTCCAAAAGATGTTGGATTAAAATATCATACAAAAGTTTGAAGTCGCTTTTAATTGTAGGGCATTGGTGGCGGGTGAAAGTCTTTTGAAACTCTTTTTTGAATTTATGATGGTATTCAAATGTATAGCCCTTGTACTCAGTCATCATACTCCCTCACAGAATATTCCGGATCTCTATAAAAAACGGCTTCATAGTTTAATATTTCACCATCTTTTGCTAATCTCCAAGGAATATCTCCGTGAGAATATTGGCTTATCTCTTCAGAGTAGAAATGAGAAAGTTTATTGATTGTATCATCAATTACCTGAATCTCATCTGAGGATAACAAACTGATATCTGGGTCTGTTAATGAGGAATATTTATATTTTGAATAATTTATAACACGTTCGGAACGCTCATCTATTTTTCCTTCATCAATTAATTCGCCAATAGCTTCAAAAAAGTGTGAAGGAACTGGTCCCATTTGTTTTCTAATATAAGTTTCACCGCTAATCGGTTTTTCATATTTCTCATAATTGTCAAAATCAGAAAAATATAATAATTTATATAATACCACCCTGGCAAAATTATCCTTTGTGTGACATCTGCTGATTATGTAGTGAATCATTGATTTGAATTTTTCAGAGTCGTAAATTATATTCTCATTCATTTCAAAACCTCATTACAGTTTTAAACTTTGAAAAAAAAAACTAATTTTACAATATATGATATGAAAACCAACATATAAATAATATCATGTAATCAGTTTTAATATCCTGTTCGATACCTTGAAGTTAATATTATTGAAAATTTAATAATAGTTAGTTTTAAATTATTTAAATAGATTTCCTTTGCTTTTATGACAATTTTACGAATATAAAGCAATTTTAGTAAGTAAAAACAATCTTAAAACCTAAAATAATTTTTAGGAAGGATTAAATGCATAAAAGAAATACATCTTTTAACGGCAATATTCAAAACTGAAAAAATACATATTTACCATCCTATTAAAAACATTTTAAACCAAATGGAAATTTGATTTTATTTAATTATAACCATTAAATAACAGTTATTACTAATATTAACAAAATAATTCATGAATTTAATAAAATAAATAATTATACTATAAAAAAATAAAAAATTAATCAAATTAAGTTTTAATAACTTTCAGTTAATTTAATCGAAACCTTTATATAGTAACAAAAAGTAAATAAAATACATTCATGCAATTCATCAAAATAAGGAGCGTGAAAACTATGGTAGATAGCGAAACTATTGAAACCAAAATTTCAGATGAAAAAGAAGAAACTGAAGAAAACTTTGATGAAACTACAGACAAATTTGAAGATAAAAAAGATGAATTTGGTGAAAAATTCGAAGAAACCAAAGAAAAAGGAAAAAATATTGCAGACAATGTAATCAGTGATTTGTACAAAAGCATTGATGAATTTAAAGACAGTCTTAAAAATATGCAAAAAACTGCAGATCAAAAATACAACGATTATAAAAAAGCAACCGTTCAAAGTTTAGATGTTGACTTAATCGAAACTGAAGACGTGTACTACATCAAAGCTGCTGTTCCAGGTATTGATAAAGATGACATTTTAATTGAAGCTGGAGACAACGACATTACTATCGAAGCAACCTTTAAAGCATACATTGAAGAATTTGAAGAAGATGAAACCGCTGAAGTAATTGCATCCTCTTTAAAATCAGGCAAATGCATAAAAACAATCAGATTTGAAAACAGCCTCGATATCGAAAATATCTCCGCTAAATTCAATAACGGAACCGTTACTATAAGCATTCCAAAATTAGTAATTCCAAAACATAAAGTAAATGTAGAATAAGTTTTCTACATTTTTTATCTCTTTTTTTAAAAATAATTAATTTTTAGTATCTGACTTTTCCGATGTGTCTTGTTGCACCAGGATCCTCACCATTAAAGTGAGCCAAATAATATACAAACCATTCTAAAGGAATAACTAGAATAAATGGTGATAATAATTTATCAACATCCGCATAATCCTTCAAGTCATATATTATTGATTTTAACTCCAAGTTTTCAGAAAATTCAATTGCTTTTTGAGTTATTTCATCAGATTCCAAATCAGATTTTAAAAATACGATTGGAACATCCTTTTCTGCCCTTTCAATTAAACCGTGCCTAAATTCAGCAGAATATTCCGGGCAGGCATGTTTGACAGCTCCCTCCATAAACATTGTCATGGCCAATTTATAAGCCAGACCGAAATTAGGACCGCTGCCTAAACAGTAGAAGATATCCTCGCCTTTAAACTCTTCAGCCAATGCCTTGTTTTCATCTTCAGTTAAAAGCAATAGCTTTTCCAACATTTTAGGCATTTCACCAAGTTGAGCCAGCAACTCAGTTTTATTTTCATAATCAGATGCCTTAAATAATATCTGATAAAGACAAGCAAGTTGGGTAATATAAGTTTTTGTACCTAAAATGGCAGTTTCTGTTCCACATCTAGTTGTAATCGGAGTTTTAGCTTCTTTAATCATGGAACTGTCCGGTTCATTTGAAATGGAAACCGTATGAATACCATATTCGTTTGCTTTTCTAAGTGCTGCTAAAGTATCTGCAGTTTCACCGGATTGGGAAGTGAAGATAGCAAGTGTATTTTCATCCTTTTGTAATTTCTTATTGTAGTAAAATTCATAGCCTGCGTAAACTTCAATGTCAATGTTTGTAGAAGACATTCTGATAGCATCCCTAACGCTGTAACAGGTTGAAATAGAACTTCCACAGCCAATTAAATAAACCTTGTCCACATCAGCAATTAAGTTTGAAACCTCTTCCATTGTGGATAATTCACATTGAAAGGTTTTAGTGAGGGACTCAGGTTGTTCCATCATTTCATCATACATTTTATAGTTCATAGCCCAAACTCCCAAAAAGTTAATAAACAATATTAATATGTAGTAATTCAATATATAAAAATGTTTTTTTAAAAAAAATAAAAAATGATTGATATGGAAATCGATTTATCTTTAATAGGAATGGAAAAGGGAAAACAGTATGAAACAATAATCACTACAAACGATTGTGAAAATCATCAAAATGCGGCGCCAATTGGAGTATTGTGTGCCGGAAAGGACATTATTTTAAATCGCATTTTCAAGGGAAGCCACACGCTGGAAAACATCATCTCTCAAAAAAAGTTTGTAGTCAATATTACACATGACCCTGAATTGTTTACTGCATCCACTTTAGGAAATTTGCCTGAAGGCCATTTCAATGAAGACAACACCTTAAAATGTGCAGATGCCTACTTCAAATGTGAGGTAATCAGCTTAAAGGAAGCGGTCAAACAAAGCGATCCCATAAAAAAGAAAGGTGAAGCCATAGTCATAAAATCAAAAGTGACTGAATTAGTCATTAACAAGCCCACTAAAGCATTTAACAGAAGTTTCGGATGCGTTATAGAAACACTATCCAACTATTCACGTTTTGATTTGGTGGATGATACTCAAAAAGAATATTATTTAACAAGATTTAGGGAATGCAACCGCATCGTAAATAAAGTCGGCTATAAACAGGATAAGCGTGCAATGGCTGAAATAAAAAAAGAATTAATGAAAAAAGGGTATGAACCCTAATTTATTATAACATCCATAAACTCAAATGCATCACCATCAAACAGTCCCTTATCTGAAATTTTAATTGATGGAATAACCAACAAAGCCATAAAAGCCATTGTCATGAATGGGGATTTAAGTTCACAACCCAAAGCCGAAACCATATTATGTAAAATGCCCAATTTATGAGCCACATCATATGCGTCCTTATTGCTCATAAGCCCCGCAATTGGAAGAGGCAGCGAATCTGAAAAGTCTTCACTTACAACAGCAATGCCCCCCATATCATCAATAACCATGTTAACAGCCTGTGCCATCATATCTGAATTATAACCAACGACTATGATATTATGAGAATCATGGGCAACGGATGAAGCAATAGCTCCTTTTTTAAGACCAAATCCTTTAATGAATGCATTGGAAACGACATTACCTCCATAACGTTCCACAACAGCTATTTTTAAAACATCCTGGAAAATGTCCGGTTGAATGATACCATCCTTGACATACAAATTTGCAGTTGTCTTTTTGGTTAACAAATCACCGTCAAAACACTCGATTACATTAACTTCACATTCATCTCCATCATAATGTAGGTCAAAATCATCAGCAGTCTTTTTAGATGCGTTGATTGAATTGTGAGCTTCAATTTCAGGAACATCAAATAAAACATTTTCCCCATCGAAGACACATTCACCCGCAATATATGTCCTTAGGATATTGCAATCAAATATGCTATCAATGACGATGAAATCTGCCTTTGCGCCTTCCTGAATGACGCCACAATTCAGATTATAATGATAAGCAGGATTGATTGTTACCATATCAAGAGCCTTCAGGATATCAATTCCCAAATCAACCGCTTTTTTAATTGATAAATTCAAATGACCTTTAATCAAATCATTGGGATGCTTGTCATCACTAACGATAAAGTCAAATAGTGGAGAGTATATTTTTCTCTCAAACATGTCCCTGTAAATAGAGCCCAAATTACCAGGATGTTTGATGCTTGATTTACCTTCATCTATATTGAAAAGAGCTTCCATATCCATGGCAGATGAACCGTCTCTCACCATAATTTTCATACCTTTAAGCTTTTTCTCGAGAGCTTCCAAAACATTGCTGCATTCATGGTCAGTACTTATACCCTGATTAAGGTATTTGTCCAAATCTTGACGAGAAAGTAATGGTGCATGACCATCAATCGGCTTGCCACATTCTCTTGCGAATGCCAATTTTCTTAAAACTTCATCATCACCATTTATAACTCCCGGGAAATTCATCATTTCTCCTAAAGCGACTATTTCATCTTTTTTAAGCAATAATTCAATATCAGATGAATCCAAAATCGCCCCTGAAGTTTCAAATGGAGTTGCAGGCACACATGAAGGCGCTGTAAAGTAAAAATTAAAAGGAACTTTCTTCGCATTTTCAATCATCAGCTCAATACCTTCAATACCTAAAACGTTAGCAATTTCATGAGGATCGCAGACGACAGAAGTAGTACCATGACGCACTGCAATTTTAGCAAATTGCGCCGGAGTAATCATACTGCTTTCAATATGAATATGTGAATCAATGAAACCTGGAAGAACCAATCCCTTAACATCAACAAAGGTCTTTTCATCTACTGTGATTGGGGCGACTTCTGTAAATATTCCATTTTCGATTGTGATTCTTACAGGACGGATTGTCTTAGAGATTACATCATAGATATAAGCTGTGAATTCCATTTTTACTCCTCCTGCAATGCATTATAAAGAAGAGGCAGGAATGTTCCAATATCCGTTACGATACCGACTACCTGTGCGCTTCCCCTATCTGACAATTTTGTAACTGTAGATGGGTTAATGTCTACACAAATACTTTTAACCCTAGAAGGAAGCAGGTTTCCTGTTGCAATTGAATGCAGCATTGTTGCAATCATAATAACCATATCAACTTCCTGAGCGTACTTTCTCATTAGCTTTTGAGCTTCAACCACATCAGTTATAACATCCGGAAGCGGTCCGTCATCACGAATGGAACCCGCAAGGACAAATGGAACATCATTTTTAATACATTCATACATTATTCCACCGGTCAATGTTCCGTCCTCAACAGCTTCCCTAATGGAACCTGAACGGTTGATTCTGTTGATTGCCCTCATGTGGTGAGTATGACCATGGGCAACGATTTTACCTGTTTCCACTTCAATGCCCAAAGATGTGCCGAAGAGATTTGACTCAATATCGTGAGTAGCTAAAGCATTACCTGCCATAATAACATCAATATAACCGTCTTTAACTAAAGAAGCCAAGTATTTTCCGGAACCGGTATGGACAATAGCCGGACCTCCAACTATACCAATTTTTCCCCCTTTAGCTTTGATTTCTTTCATTTCTTTTGCAATACCGTTGATAAGATTCATTAATGGCTTTTCAGAGGACACTTCACTGTTCATGAATTCAAAAACTTGCTGTTCATCCCTTGATCTGTGAGGAGGCGTTACCCTAACACCATCCAGGCCAACAACTATCTTATCGCCCACTCTAACATCGGCAATCGGCTTTACAAAAGCTCTTTTTTCATCTTCATCAACGACAACCAAACAGTCCATTTCAATTTCTTCGACAGGAATCCAGTTGCCTTCATAAAATATATGAGTGGTATGATTGGATGATGAATAAAAACCTTCAGGAGCAACTTTATCTTTAGATGCCGCTACAAGATTAACTTCATTAATCTCATCGATTGATGCACCTAGAACAGACAGTTCATCTAAAATGGAATCTAACAATTCGGGAGAATCAGCTTGAACTTCAATCTTTGCATGACTTACATCTGATTTTTTACGTCCAACATCGATTTCCAATATGTCAAATTCTCCACCTTTGTCCATAATTATGCCCATTGTTTTGGTTAATGTCAATGAGTCGATAATATGGCCTGAAAGTTCAATTGTTCTTTTATTCATAATATTAGCTCCAATAGTTAATATTATAAATTTATGTTTTGGTGATATTTAATGATTGTTATGATTGATAAAAGAAAAAAATAAGTCGGAGTTATTTATTTTTTGAGGAGTGAATTCCATTTCTACCTTTACCCCGCAATTAGCAAGACATAAGCGCTTCTGGAAATTCACCACCACAATTTTTGCATTTCACAATGCCTTAAATCCAAATCAGATTATAACAGAGATGTGAAATTGCCTGCAATTTCCTCAATATTCTTTTTTAGATAGACATTTGAAACATAAGCACATATTATTCCTAAAATAATCAATAAAAGAATTTGGCCACCGTAAAACCATTCATAAAGCCCTGCCACAAATGAACCGTACCAAAATTCCACTAATGGATTTTCCAATAATCCCAATATTAATCCCACAATTGCGCCCAATACTATTGCATTGGCTTCATTATCGACAAGACCTGCGAAAAATCCTACGCTGATAATGATTGCTATGATAAATGAAACCCATGAAAATCCAATCAGCAATCCTAATGATGACAATATCACAGAAACTATTAAATTAACTATTGTCGGCTTTAAAATTGAATTCAAATTGATTTTATCCGCAAAGCCTTTATTGGAATCAGTAGGCTGAACAACTTCATTTGTTTTTTCACCTGTGAATACATTAGAACCGCATTCCGGACAGAAAGTAGTGCCAGCATCTAAAATAAATCCGCAATTAGGGCATGATTTATTTGTTTCAGGCAGTTTTTGTTCTACTTTAGCCCCGCAAGTAGGGCAAAATAAAACATTTTCAGGGATTTCAGACCCGCAACCTTCACATTTTGGAACTTCAATAATCTCATCGATTTTATTTCCGCATTTATCACAAAATGTGGCATCTTCTTTTAAGGCTGCTCCACAGTTACTGCAAGTAACATCATCACTGGATTGCGGTTCCTGTGATTCGCCAGCGCCGGTTAAATCATTTCCACAGTTTGGGCAGATATTCCAATCTCCAGTTATATCAATTCCACAACGATTACATTTAGCCATATCATACACCAGTTAACCAAATAATAACTCTTTCTTGAGTTGATCGAACTCTTCCTGTGTTATTGCACCGCTTTCAAGTAATTCTTGGAATTCTTTTAACTGTTGAGTTTTAGTAGGTTCACTGGATTGGTTTTCAATAACTACAGTTTGAGGTTTATCTCTTAAAGCCTCATATAAATCCACCAAATTCTGACCGAATTCATAACTTGGAAGTCTAATTTCATAAGAGGTATTATCAACCAATTTTATTAATAGCCTATCAAACATGTCTGCACTATCATTGTTGGCAACCATATCCTTAAATCTAGTTGCTTTTAGAGAAGCGATTTTATTTTGGATATCCCTTCTGATATCATGTGGAGATGTCCAAGCCCTTTTTGTAATATCCTCATATCTGCTTTCATCACCTAATCTTTTAGTGACCCTCATTGAAACAATTTTATCAAAATAAAAATTATTAATGCCGGCATTGACTTTTTTAAAGTCCCTGTTATCAATTTCCATGAAAACAAATTTATTTTCCTTAATTAAGAAAAATCCATCAATTTGAGTCTCATTACCTATGAAATTACCTGGATTATAACCAGAAACCCATTTATTAATCGTTTTGTGTTTTGATGTTGATTTTTCCAACATGTTGAAACGTTCAACACTAGTCAAGAAATAATCTTCATCCTTAATTCCGAACTCCTCGGCAAGTTTATCATATCTGGCAAGGACTTCATCACGCCTTGCATTCCATTCTTGTTGTTTAAATGAAATAGATGCTCCATTATCTAATTTATGACCGCATTCAACACAGAAGTTAGTATTTTTGCTGTTTTTAGTCCCGCATTTTGGGCAGACATCAGAATTGCTTTCATATTTTTCTACTTTTTCACCACAGTTAAAGCAAAAATCGGATCCGACAACTTCCGCTCCACAGTTACTACATTTAACCATTTTAATCACCTATTGTTGATTAATTGTTTTTCTAATCCTATTTCCCCAATCCTTTTCTTCAATGTTATTTACAGTGCTTTGTAAATTATTGGAAACATCGGATATGGATGAATTCAAAGCATTGATTTTATTTTCCATGATATCAATTTCCAATTTCATGAAACCCTTTTCAATGTCTGTATAGGTTTTAGAAGTTTCCTCTGAAATCATTTCAACACCATTTCCTTCATTCAACATGTCCATCAATCTTAAAAACACATGTTCCTGGTGTTGCTTTTCATATTCCTTAATATCTGAAACGCTGTAAACCTTATCCAACAGCATTTTAATTACATTAATGAAATCTTCCCTGTCAGAATGGGAGTTAACATTATTTGGAAGGATATCAGTTTTTAGCAGGAATACTGAATCGATTTCTTCACCTTCTTTTAAAACTAAGGAGTATCCTTTATTTTCAATGTAAACTAAAGCAATTGATTTTCCATCATAAATATCAACTTCAACTTTAGCGAACTCTTTTGGTATGGATAAAAAATCCAAATTACGAACTAACATTTTATCACCTTTTCATTTAATGAAACCTTTAGCAAATTTACCAATGAAATAAATTACAAGACCAATTGCAGCTATAATAAATATTATGGCAAAAATATAGCCAATTAATCCAATCAAGATAGGAAGAAGCCGCACAAGAACAGAAATTACAATAACCAGCATGATTATTGAAATGACAATTCCTAGGCCTAATCCAAAATTTTCAAAGATTTCACCAAGATCCATTTTATCACCTATTTAAATTCAACGGAATTTGCATATCTTTTCAAATCATCAAGATGGTATCCGCCAACAAAAACCACTTTACTTCCATCATCATTTTTAACACCTACAAGATATGGAGGCATCATCTTCATGCCTATATCATTAGTTAAAACCAATGAATTTCCATCATCTTGAGCTACTTGGTAAAAATAAGATGTTGTAAGGCCATTGACTGCATGCTGCCATGCACTTGACTCACCTTCCACAAGATACGAATCATTATAATAACAAATTATTATGTCATCCTGTTCCAGTTCACATCCTGTATTATCATCCAAATATTCCCTGGAACAACCTAATGCTCCATTTGGAAGACAATATGCCACATCTGTAAAATGCTGACCTGCTGGAATGTCCATTGTGAATAATCCATCAAAATCCTTATTGGATTTGATGGAAGTTACGGCCATTATGGAAATAAAAGCAAAGATAACCATTAATATTAAAATAATTTTTTTGTTCAAGGACTCCACCCCATGTGTATACCTTATTATGTTACACACATAATATAAACATTGCTATTAGCATGCTAATATCATATACATATCAATAAAATAGCTAAAATTTATAACTAAAATCATGAGTAAAAAGGATGACATGAGCATTATTTCATTACTTGCAAGATCCAAAAAAAGAATAAGCGTTTTGAAATCACTTGAAAAGGAGGATAAGATACCTTCAAAAATCAGCAAGGATATTCACGACAACAGCAATCATGTCTCCAAATATTTAAAGACATTAAAAGAAGCCGAACTTGTAGAATGTCTTAATGAAGATGATAAAAGATACAGGTTCTACAGCATCACCGATAAAGGCAAATACTATTTGGATAAAGTAGAAAAAGATTACAACGATTAATTTAAAAAAAAGAAAAAATGTAGACTCATAGTTATGAGTCTAAAGTCCAAAGAATAGGTATATTACAAATACAATAACCATTAACCAGATACCCCAACTTAACTCTTTTGTTTTTCCACTAGCTAAGCTTGCAATTGCGTATACAACGAATCCCCATGCAATACCTAATGAAATAGAGTATGTTAAAATCATCATAATAATGGTCATGAATACGGATGCTGCAACAACTAAACTGTCCCATTGAACTTCTTTCAATTGTACAATCATCAAAATACCGACAATAACCAATGCAGCACAAGTAACCGGAGAAGTGAATAACGCCAGTATCAATGGAGTAAAGAATATGGATAACAAGAATAAGATACCGGTGACAATAGCTGTTAAACCGGTTTTACCACCTAAACCTATACCGGTTGCACTTTCCACATATGCAGTAACTGTACTTGTACCGAATATTGCACCAATAATACCTGCAACAGCATCAGCTAAAAATGCATTTTCAATACCTACGGCCTGACCTTCTTCATCGATGAATCCGCATTGTCTACCTAATGCCATCAAGGTTCCTGTTGTATCGAAGAATGTAACAAATACGAGTGAGAACAGCATCATAATCAAGTTTGGAATATTAGTGAATAGCTGTCCAAATCCACGTGCAAATCCTCCGAATAAGGATAAATCAAAACTGGTAGTGATGAATTGCGCTGGAACAGCAGGCATCAACATGTCTCCTGCACCAAATCCAAGTGCGGTGAATATTACACCAATGATAGCGGTTACGACCAAACCGACAAATACTGCAGCAGGGAATTCCCTTACATATAAAATCAAGGTAATTACAATACCTATCAATGCAAGAAGTGCCGGAGCAGCCATAAGGTTACCCATGGTAACGAAAGTTGACGGATCAGCCACAATAATTCCTGCACCTTTCAATCCTAAGAATGCAAGGAAAAATCCGATAGCAGCACCGATACCGAGTTTTAAGTCAAGAGGGATGACATTTAAAATAGCTTCCCTTAAACCAGAAATAGTAATTATTAAAAATATTATGCTTGAAATGAATACTGCTGCAAGTGCAGTTTCCCAAGTGTTTCCCATTGTCAATATAATAGTATATGTAAACAATGCATTTAGTCCCATACCTGGAGCTAATCCGACTGGATATTTAGCAACTAGCCCCATAATTATACAAGCTATACCGGATGCAACTGCTGTTGCAAATAATACTCCGGCAGCAGGCATTCCACCATCAGCCAAGATAACTGGGTTTACCCCTAAAATGTAAGCCATAGCAAGGAATGTGGTGATACCTGCAATGATTTCAGTTTTGAAATCAGTTCCATTTTCCTTAAATTTGAAAAAATTGTCCAACATATAACACCTCATCAGAAAAACGTAAAATTCCGATATAAATATTTTTGTAAAATTAGTATTATAATATTATCGATAATTTTTCATGATTAATCATGAAATGAAAATATTATTATAACGAAAAAGTTAAAGTTTTAAAGCGTTGTTTGGACAGTCATGAATACATTTTAAACATAATATACATTCAGTTCCGTTTTCCCTTTTTCTGGAATTATTTAGCATATCAACATCCATCGGACAGTTTTTGATGCATTTTTTACATCCATTACAATTATCGTTATTAACCTTGACTCTTAAAAGTGAGAAGTAGCTTGTCAATTTAAAAAATACAGTTATTGGACAAACATATTTGCAGAATGCACGATTATCCTTTAAATGATATGCCAATGCAATCCCTACAATGTAATAGATGACATTTCCGATAAGGAACGTGTAAAATATTATTTCATCCAGATTATTCATTTTGAATATGAACAGTGAAACTACAAAACAAAAGATTGCTACAAACAGAATATATCTAAAGTAACCCCAGTTTTTTCTTTCATGGTTTGGAGTCTTGTAAGGCAGCAAATCCAATATCATTGCTGTCCAACATGCATATCCGCACCATCCCCTTCCAAAGATAAACGGTCCAGCAATTTTGGCAATCAAAAAGTGGATTACTGCAGCTTCAAAAACACCTAAAAAGAGATAATACCAAAAGCCCGAAAGTGACAGGCTTTCATGACCTAAAATGCTTACGTAAAACAGCAAATATGACCCGACAACAAGCATTATCAAATTACGACCATATTCATAACCATTACCTATCAAAAAAATGCCTATTGCAATTGCAGTCCCTATAAACAGAAAATTGAAAATGAAAAAGTCATTTCCGGTTATAAAATAAACCAGACCCGCAATCAAAATGAAAACTGATTCCATTATCAACGGCGCTTTGATGTTCATAATATCCTATTAAATTATTCTACCAAAGTCAAAAAGTCATAAATTATTTTTGCCGCAACGACAGCAGTAGGGTCCCCCAATTCATTGCTGGCAGTTTCCACAACATCAAGTCCAACAACATCCTTTCGGCATAGAGTTTCAAGGATTGTTTCAATATCATGTACAAATAATCCCCCAGGAGTTGGATTTCCAACATTCGGAGCGATAGCCGGATTGAAAACATCCATATCTATTGAAATATAAACAGGCCCCTCAATATTTGACAGATAATACTCGATTGCATCCATATGCCTGTGAACATCCCTATTTTTGAATGTTTGAATATTGTATGTTGATTTTATGAACTCCTCTTCATCAAGGGAAGATGACCTGATACCTATCTGTACAAGGTCCACACCCACTTCATGAGCCCTTCTCATTACGGTTGCATGTGAGTATTTCTCCCCAATGAATTCGAATGCAAGGTCACGGTGGGCATCCAAGTGAATTACGGTTAACTTTTCATATTTTTCACTTAATGCCTTAATGACACCTATTGAAGCTGAATGTTCGCCTCCAATTATAATCGGCTTTAGATTTAAAGTCAAAAGTTCATTAACTGTGTCTTCAACAATTCGGCATGTTTTCTGACAGTTTCCTGGAACTACATTAACATCGCCAAAATCATAAAAAGTAGCAGTTAAATCTTTATTAAAAACAGTATTGTATTTTTCAAAACCAAATGATGCTTCACGAACAACAACTGGTCCTAAACGTGATCCGGAATGATAAGAAGTAGTGCTGTCAAATGGAACTCCGATTATTCCATATGAATTTCCCTCAATGTTTTCACTTTCTTGTGAAAATGCAAATTTCCACGGTTCGTATGTATTTAAAAGCATAATTCTTAAAAAAGGAAAATAAGTAGAGAACTTAAGCAGATCCTCTAGTTCTCATTATTTTCATGTTTCCTAAAGCAACAATGTATTCTACTTCAATACCTTCAACGATGTCATCTTTCAAGTCATCAGGCATTGGTAAGTCAATGGTATCGTAGTTTTCCATATCCATTATTTGAACATTGCTACCTTGGATAGATATAACTTGTCCTAATCTTTTGTCGATGATTGGAATATCTACTTTGTTATCTACTGGTTTGACAAGGCTTCTTTTTTGGTTGTCGAATACTCCGACTGCTTCGATTCTTGCTTTTGCAGCTCCGTGTTTACCAGGAGATGAAGTAGTATAACTGATAATCTTACAAGCTTCTCCGCCTAAAACAATATATTTTCCTACTTTTAAAGTTTTAATCTCTACAACTTTTGTTGACATTAATTTTCCTCCATAAATTAAAAACCGGTTTTTATAATCTTATAATAAGGAATATTATTAGATTAATATAAATTATATTTTCTATTTTATATAAAGTATTCGTTTATTTTACAAAATTTAGAAAAATCAAACCAAACCGTTATTAATTGAATATAACCAAAGAGAAATTGCGGCAAGAAGCAGAATGACCAAAACCCAAGCAACTATAAAAACTTTCTTTGAATCGCTTTGGCCTTTAGTAATGTAATTTTCATTCTGCCTATCGCTGGATGCTTTTCTGTTGTTTTTATACTCCCCATCATTTCTCAAATAATTGTAGAATGCCTTGGCTATAAAATAATAAACTACAACAAACGCAATACCGATGAACGGGATTGATCCACCATTAAAAAAGACCACTACAATCGATGAGGTCAAAAGCATCAACAACATGAAAAGACATGCCGACAAGACTAGTGATAAATATTTATTGAAAATCATTAGGTACACCTAAATTAATTTTTGAATCTTATAATTAAAATATTTTATTAGATAGAAATGCCAAAATTAACAGTAAGTGATACAATGAAAATAGCTATTGTTAGTGGAAAAGATGAAGGTCCGACAAAATTAAATGCATTTGACAATGCCCTAAGCGATGCCGGGATTGGTGATGTCAATCTGATAAAGGTATCCAGCATGCTTGCAGGCGATGCAGAGGTTAATGAATTGCCTAAACTTAAAGCAGGCTCCATGGTTAACTGTGTTTTATCCGAAATCACATCCGATAACCCCGGAGATGTAATAACCGCAGTAATAGCAGTAGCTATTGGAAATGAGTTAGGTTGTGTAGTAGAGACAACCGGAATAAATAAAGAAGAATCGCAATTAATAAACGAAGCTCAAGATATGGTTAAATACATGATGGACAAACGCAATGTTGACATTGAAGATTTGATTATAGAATCATCTACAACAACAGTCAAAAATATCGCATCTGTTGTTGCATCAGTGGTTTATCTAAAAGACGAAATAGTAGAGGGATAAGATGGATGCTCAAGATAAAAAAATTGCAACTGATCTTTCTTATGAAATCATAAAGGAAGTAAGCCGCGCGATAAGACCCTATGTTGGAAAACCGGAATCCGGTGAAAAAGTAAAAATGGGGGCTGACGGAACTCCAACATCATTTATCGATGTTATTGCAGAAGAAAAAGTCATTAATATCTTAAAAAATGCGCCAGTTCTTTCATATATTGTAAGTGAAGAAATTGGAGAGTTAAAGCTTGGAAAAGGAACTAAAAAAAGCATTACATTAACACATGAACTAAGGCGCGACGATATAGAAGATGAGGACAGGCCAAGATTCATATTTTTAGTTGACCCTATTGACGGAACAAGCAATGCAGTTAAGGAAATCCCTGCATTCGGCATTTCAATAGCTGTTGCAAACGTTCCTGAAGGAAGGCTCGCTACACTGAACGATGTTGAATTAGGTTTTATCAGCAACTTTGCAAACGGTAACTTCTTTGAAGCTGAAAAGGGAAAAGGCTGTTGGCTAAACAATGAGGAAGTTTCCCCAAGCACAAACGTCAACATCAGCAACATGACACTTGGAGGATTTACAAAAAGCGGAACTTCAGCAGCTTCCCAATTGGTTGATAATGCAAGGAGAATGAGAGTGCTTGGAAGCGTAGTTTTGGAAATCTCCTATGTTGCAAGTGGAAGATACGATGCATTCATCGATTTGAGAGGAAGCAGAATACTCGACATCGCGGCATCAAAATTAATCCTTGAAGAAGCTGGAGGAATCATTACCGACAAGTATGGTGAAAAGCTAAACAGCAAATTAAGCATCCATGAAAGAACCATAGTCGTTGCTGCAAACAACAAAATCCTTCACAAACAGATGATTGATATCCTAAACGACAATCAAACTGATTTTATTGGAAAAGTTGGAATTGCAAGCAGGATTGATCAGGACCGCCCAATACTATTTTCAGCAAAGATAATCGATTATCTGCTTACAAACGGCAGAGAAGTCGTGATTGAAAAAAGACTCGCTAAAAAGATTGAAGAGATAAAGGCGAACCCGAAACGTGATAAGATTATTGAAAAAACCAAAAAGCAATACCCTGACATTGCACACCTGCTGGATGACATTAACTTTGAAATCGACTACAAGCAGATAAGTTGCGGAATTCTTGATTTTGACTGCGATATGGCAATTGTCCTGGGAGGAGACGGAACCCTTTTAAGGGCTCAGTCAAAACTCAAAGCAGAAACACCAATCTTTGGAATAAACATGGGAACTGTCGGATTTTTAACCGAAATTGAAGCAAAAGACACATTCAATGCCCTTGATGAGGTCTTGAATGGCGATTACTACAAAGAAAAAAGAACAAAACTTGTCGTATCCCACGAAAACAACCATTACTCTGCAATGAATGAAGTAGTAATCATGACTGAAAAGCCTGCAAAAATGCTTCACTTCCAAATCAAAGTAGATGGAGAAATTATTGAGGAAGTAAGGGCTGACGGTTTGATTGTTTCAACACCAAGCGGTTCAACAGCTTACGCAATGTCTGCCGGAGGACCTATTGTTGATCCTAAAGTAGGAGGATTCATCATAATCCCAATTTGTCCTTATAAGCTTGGTGCAAGACCGTTTATCGTGTCCGACAACAGTGAAATTACCGTGAAATTACTTAAAAAAGGTAAGAGTGCAGTGTTTGTAATGGACGGTCAGAGAAACGAAGAAGCGGAATATGAGGAAGAAATCAAGTTTAAAAAATCCCATAAAAACGTTTATCTGATTAGAACATCAACCAAATACTTCTACAAAAAAGTAAAAGAAAAACTAAGCGAAGGCGGAATTAACAAACGGTGCTAAAATGCATTACCTTGTAATCGATTTAACTCACGGCGGCGTGAAAATAGCGGTCAGCCTCGCTAAAAAAGGAAAAACCGTATCGGCATATGACATTTACAATACCCTAAAGCCGGCTGACCGTGAGATGATGGGAATTCATGACATAGACATTATTGGTTTAGATGACTTGGCAAACCTCAAAGGAGACATTACTGTCATTTGTCCAATCCACTGCCCATTGGATGAAGATGAAATAGTTAAATTCAATCCTGATTTAAACTACACTTTCAAAACCCATCATGAAGCCATTTCTGATATTTTAAGTGACTGGGGTAAAGACATTTTAAAAATTGAGGTTACCGGAGTAAAAGGCAAGACCAGCTGCGTTTTTATGCTTAAGGAAATTTTAATTGATGAAAATCCGCTGATTTTGTCAAGCCTCGGCGCCCGTTTATATGAAAATGATAAGGAGTTCATATTGAAAAAAGACATTTCAATTACTCCCGCCAACATAAAAGAGACAATTGATCTGGCTTATAAGATTGCAAATCCCATTTGTGAAATTGCTGATGGAACAGTTGAAAGTCCAAATCACCGAAAATACTCATCAGCCATTTTCGAAAGTTCACTGGGATGCTGCGGAATTGGTGATGTTGGCCTTCTGACAAACATTGTTGAGAATTATCCGATAGCTAAAAATAAAAGCACCGCTGCTGAGGCAAAAAAGCAAGTATTCAGGTGCCCTGTTGTAGTTTGCAATAAGGAAAGCCTTGACGAGCACTACTGCGATGTGACCCATCCTAAAGTTAATTCATTTTCGCTAAACGACGATGCTTCCAACCTGCATGTCAGAAATGTTAACTATTCTATCGATTTGACTGAAATTGAGATTGAATACCATGACGTTAAGACAATTTCAGGTGAAATTTTAAATGGAGAAATTACCGTTAAAACATTTGCGCCAGGCCCGCACCATGTCTTAAACGTATTGGGAGTCATCCTGACAGCATTATCCTTAAATATAAATCATGAAAAAATCATTAATGGATTGGCTAACTTTAAGGGAATTACTGGAAGAACCAACAAAAGAAGTAATGGCGATTTGACCATAATTGAAGAGATCAATCCTGGAATTAACACCGAAGCCATTAAGCAATCCATTGAGATGATAGAAAATATTGATGATTATTATATTTCAATCGGCGGCGATTATGGAATTACCTGTGAAGAAATTGATGAGGACAAAGTTTCAAATTATCTGGATGAAATTGACTGCAATATTATTCTTACAGGAGATGTGGGATATTCTATTTTAAATAAAATGTCTAAAAAAGTTCCATACATCAAAAATTACAACCAAGTATATGATATGGCTTTAAAAGATAATAAAAACCTTCTTTTTATTTATAGGTCCAATTACAGCAAAGTTTCACAAAGATAACTTTTTGTCAAAAAATTGAAACATTTAATAATAAACAGATATAAAGATTAACAATGTAAAGCTAGAATGTAATTTCTAGTAAGAATTAATTTTTCTTAGAAAGAAAAATTTGGAGATTTAAATAATGATTGTTGGAACCCGTGGAAGTCAATTGGCACTCGTTCAGACAAAACAGGTTTGCAGAGACTTATCAAAACTGACTGGCGAGACAATTGAAACAGAAATTATTAAAACTAAAGGAGATAAGATAACCACTTCCCAGCTTTACAATATGGATTCAAAAGGTCTTTTTACAAAGGAATTGGATATTGCACTGCTTGAAGAAGAAGTTGATTTTACCGTGCACAGTTTTAAAGATTTACCCAGCGAACTTGATGAAGATTTAGAAATCGTTGCCGTTCCAAAACGTGAATCTCCTAATGAAGTCCTTATATCAAATAAAACTTGGCAAGATTTAGGGCAGGGTTCCCGACTTGGAACCAGCAGTCTTAGAAGAGAAGCTTTCTGTAATCTCTATGAAAAAGACTTTGATTTACAACCGATTCGAGGAAATATTGAAACCAGAATTGACAAAGCCCTAAATAGTGATTTGGATGCTACAATAATGGCCGAAGCAGGGCTTAAAAGATTAGGCCTAACTGAATACATCAAAACTGTATTCCCTCTAGATTATATCACACCCCCTGCAGGTCAAGGAGCATTAGCCATTATCACCCGTAAAGATTATGATAAAAAGGACAGAATTGCAAAATTAAACCATTATATATCAATGCAGGAAGTACTTGCAGAAAAAAAAGTGCTTGAAGAGTTAGGCGTTGGTTGTCAATGGCCAATCGGAGCCATAGCACGAATGAACGATAATGAATTTAGTATATATTCAATCTTACTTACTAAAGAAGGAGAAATCCTTAAGAAACAAACTGAAAAGGGTTCTATTAAAAATGCCGTAGAGCTTGGTAGGCAAATTGGAAAACTTTTTGGTGAGTATGTTTAAACGGAGGAATTTAATTGAGAACTGTAAACGTAGGAGTAATTGGTGTAGGGGCAATGGGTGAAAACCATGTTCGTGTATACCACAAAATGGAAGAAGCTAACTTAATTGCTGTTTCAGATGTTAGTGAAAGAGCACTTAAAAAAATTGAGAAAAAATATGGTGCCAAAGGTTTTACGGAATATGATGATTTACTCAATGACCCAGATATAGAAGCTGTGAGTGTATGTGTACCAACCACATTCCACCATGACGTTGTAATGGAAGCAATCAAACATAAAAAACATGTTTTGGTTGAAAAGCCAATCGCATTTACATTGAATGAAGCTGAAGAAATGATTGCGGCTGCAAAAGAAGCTGGAGTTATCCTTGCAACAGGCCATGTGGAAAGATTTAACCCTGCAGTCCAAAAAGCTAAAGAGCTTATTGATGATGGAGTTATTGGAGATATTGTATCTGCTTTTGCAAAAAGAGTAGGTCCGCTTCCACCAAGAATAAAGGATGTTGGCGTTTCAATCGACCTTGCAATTCACGATTTAGATATTATGAACTACTTATTTGAAGAGGACATTACTCAAGTTTACGGTACAATGAACAGCAGTTTTGATGACAGCGAATTTGAAGATCATGCAGAAATAATGGTAAGCTTTGACAATGAATCAACCGGAATCATTGAAGTGAACTGGTTAACTCCATATAAGAGGAGAGAACTGGAACTTACCGGAACTGCTGGAATCATTTCAGTGGATTACATTCAGCAAAGCATTGAAGTCTACGGTAAATTCGCTCAAGATATCCAAATTAAACATGACGAACCATTAAAAGGAGAGTTAAAATCATTCCTTACTTCAGTTGTTGAAGAAAAAGAACCTGAAATAACTGGTGAAGATGGACTTAAAGCTCTTAAAATGGTTATTGCAGCTAATAAATCCTCTAAAGAACATAGACCAATTAGTTTAAATGAACTTGAATAGGTGAGATAAGTGAAAGAAAAATTAATCCAAAAGGCTCAAGAACTTAGACAACACGGTTTTACTACTGGTGAAATTGCAGATGAACTTAATGTAAGTATGGACACTGCAAGATGGTTGACCCTGCAAAAGGCAACTGAAGAAAAAACCGATGCTCCAACCGACTTTGCAATTAACTGGAAAAGCATTGGAGGAAATTCAGCACGTTTAAGATATGTTTCAAGTGCATTAAGCGACATGACATTGGCATATGGTGAAGCAGATGTCATTTGTGGAATTGCAGTCAGCGGCGTGCCGTTTGCAACCATGATGGCCGATGTACTAGAAGACATGACAGGTCTTGAAACTTCACTTGCCATTTTCCACCCAAACAAGCACAGAAAAGATAATGATGAAAGCGATGACGAAGGTACAATAAGTACCAATTTCGGAAGTGTTGAAGGCAAAAAAGTCGTTATTGTAGATGATGTCATTACCAGTGGAAAAACAGCTCGCGAAGTCATTCACACCGTTAAGGACTTAGGCGGAGAACCTCTCTGTGTTACCGTGCTAATCGATAAGGCAGGCCTTTCCGAAATTGAAGACATTCCTGTTGAATCTTTAATTAAAGTTAGTAGATTATAATCTACTAAAATTTTCTTATTTTATTTAAACCTTTTTAAAATGCACAAATATGTTTTTGCACACTTTAACCACTTTTATCAATTAAATAACCCATATTAATAGATATATTTAATGAAATGGGAAATTTAATAATAATTTTACTTCATTGAAAAAATTTATTAAATAATATAATCAAAGAAAAATATGTGAAGTAATAATTAAAAATTACTAAAAGGTGTAACTGATGTATACAATTGAAGAGATTAAAGAAAAAATCACCCCAATTGTCCGTGACTATGGCATTAATAGCATTAGCTTATTTGGATCTTATGCAAAAGGAACAGCTAATGAGAATAGTGATATTGATTTAGTTATGGATAAAGGTAAATTAACTGGTCTAATCGAATATGTTTCATTAGTTAATGCATTAGAAAAAGAATTTGATTGTCATGTTGATTTAATCTCAAAGGGAAGTTCAAATAAAAAATTTCTCATTTCAATAAGAAATGATGAGGTTTTATTATATGAACGAGAAAGACAAACAAATTATTGAAAACATCATTGATTTTTGCAATAGAATAAATGAATATGTATCATATTATGGAAATCTAAAAGAAGAATACCTTCAAAATCAATTATTGCAAGATGCATGTTCATTAATAATAATACAACTTGGAGAACAGGTTAATAAATTATCCAATGAATTTAAGGAAGACCATAAAGATATCCCTTGGAATGAAATTATTGGAATGAGAATTGTACACACCCACCACTATGAAAAGGTAATTGATGAAATCGTATGGGAAACAATACAAAATGATGTCCCGCACCTAAAAAGGTATTTAGAAAAAATATTAAAATAAAGCTAAATCAACCATCTGATTAATGTCTATTCCAAACTTATAAATTAATTTTTTAATTATGATTTGGGCATCTAGTGAAAAACTTAAATACTTTCGAACATAAAATATACACAAGGTGATAACATGGAAATTATAGACTGGAGCGAAAAAGACATTTTCATTACAATAAATGCATTTTCAATGTTTCATGGCGCAAAACCATTTAAAGCCGACACAATAATGAAATTGATTCATGACACAGGCAATACATATGATGATGAGGCAATAGCCTGTGAGATGAGATATTTCGGCCGAGTAGGGTTCGTTGCAAACAGTGTTCAAACCGTTGTTAAAGGATGCATGAGTGCGGGAAGAGTTTATGACAAAATCGAAGACGGATACTTTGCACAGGTCAAATTCATAACAAAAACCGAAGCGATTGCAAAAATATTAACAAAAGACGAGTATTTAAAAGAACTGGAAAATCCCGAAAGTGATGTCCATTATTTAAGTGATTAAAATGATTCTTGAAGATAATGAGATTGGCTTTGACATTGAAGTCCTGAAACCCCAAGTTCATGAAAATATGGCTGCAGTCCCATTAAAAAGTAAAATTTCATACAAACTGGATATATTAACATTGAAAAAAGGTCTGGAACTGGGGCTTGTTGAAGTTAAGGAATGTGAAAAGAGCACCGTCAACACAATCATGGTTACAAACAATGCCATTACACCGCTGATTTTAATCGATGGTGAGGAAATCCTTGGAGCCAAACAAAACCGTATTGTGAACAATACACTATTGATTGCCCCAAAGACAACCCAGGCAATTTCAGTTAGCTGCACGGAGCATGGCAGGTGGAAACATAAAAGTGAATTCAGACAATCCGAATATATTGCAAACTTCAAGACCCGCCGCGTGAAAGAATATGCCTCAAGAGGTCACGGCAATGCGCAAAAAGCAATATGGAATTCAATAAGCTGTCTTGAAGAGGAAAATTCGTTTAAATCACCGACAAGTGCAATGTCTGAAAGCTATGAAAACTTAAAAGTTGACCATAACAAATTTCTAAAGGCATTTGAAATAGTTGACGGGCAATGTGGTGTTTTAATAATTCAAAATGGCGAGATAAAAGGTTTTGAGATATTTTACAATCCACAAATCTATAAGGAATACCATGAAAAAGTCTTAAGAAGCTATCTGATTGACAACAAAATAAAAAACACAACATTTTCCATTAATGTTGATGAGATTGAAAGTTTTATGGATGATGCAAATTATTTGGCATTTGACAGGAAAGACAGTGAAGGCATGGAAGTCAAATTCGAATTTGAAAACGACAACGGTCTTGGAAGCCTTTATACATATGATGAGGAAATACTTCACTTTTCATACTTCAACAAAGCGGATGATGCCGCTCAAGATGACATAAATGAACAAATGCCTGTTGGATATGCGCTATAGACCAATATCCAACTCATCCATCATCATAGCTATTTTTTTATTCAAATAATCCATTTTTTGGTCAATATCTTTCTTATTTCCTTTTAAATCCCTGATTCGAATGAACTCGCCGTCATAGGTATCCACATATCTTGAAACTGACAGGTTAAAATCGTTTTTGGATAATTCATCTAAGCAAATAAGCTGTGAGAACTTATCGATTGTTTTTCTTTTTGTTAAAACATCAGTGACCTTATCCAAAGTCCTGTCGTCCAAAATCAGATTGCGCCTGAACAATCCTGGCACGATATTTTTAGGTCTTGTAAGTTTATAATCCTTTGAAAAGTCAATGAACAATACATCTTCACGATTTTTATTTTTTCTAAATACAATGATTACTTCAGGCCTGATTGCTCTGCTTAAATCTTCCGGAAGAGAAATGATCGTATCGATGTAGTTGTTTTCATGTGTTAAAAATTTCCTCAAGGTGGTCAGTGATTTCTTAAAGAGGAAATTCTGTGAAACTGAGATTGCCATAATTCCATCTTCCTTAAGCGAATTGATCATATTGATGACAAATAAGAATTCACTGTCAATTAATGATTCATATTCACCTTCAAATTGAATGACATTACTTTTCCCAGCGGCTTCAACCCTTTTTTCCAAAATGCTTAAGGCATTAAGCAGCTCTTCATCTTCACCAAATTCAGACAAATCAAAATCTGAAATCAACTGCTCTTTTATATCCTTCTTATTGGGATTCGGGGCTTCGAGGTTTTGTTTTGTATAAACATCTCTGGAGTATCTGTTTGGAATTTTTGATACTATTACATCAAATAGCCTGTCATCAAATGACATTGAATTGATTGCACTTTCATGTCTTAAAAATACCTCATTAAAGTCATATTCATAGATGAACGCCTTAATCAATGTGTAGAAATAATGCAGCTCATCTGATTCCTTACCGTATATTGGTGATGAAAATGCTTTTGAAACTCTTATCAGATTGGACCCGTCCCCCATAAATGGATCATATACACTTGTTGCAGAATCCCTCTCTGTAGTAATTATTCTTTCAAGAATCTGTGTGATGTATTCTGGAGTTTGCATCAGTCTAATTTGTCTTGAAGATGCGATTAGATCATAACATCTTTGAAACGTGAATTCTTTTTCTTCAATGTTTAGCTTGGAGACGTTTGATATAAAATTGCTGATAATCAATTCCTGTTCAGCATCGAAGCTCACATGATAAAACTTGGTTTGATTTTCAACAATCTCTATGATTTTATTGAAATATTCCTCACAGGGATTGTCTTTGCTGAATACAATCTTTTCTTTTAAATCAAGTAGAAATCCCGGATCAACCAAATCATCACTGAAAGCGTTTTTGATGAACTGGTCCATGTAGACATCATAGCTTTCAATGAAATAACCCAAATCATTTAAAGCCAATTCTCTAATGTATGATTTATCTTCCTCACTCCCGTAAATCATTTTTAAATCATCACCATTGGCACTTAATTGCTTTAGGAGATGATTTTTGAGTTTGTCAGATAGATATTTGTATAAGAATGCATACAGCATGAGATAATTAGTGTTAATTAAAGAATTTGAACGTCTACCCCTTCTAATTAGATAGTTAAGGATTTTTTCATTGTGGGATTTTGTTTTTATCATTTCGCATCCTCCCAAATCTTATTCAGTATGCCCTCTTTCAGGTTTCTGTCATAATCAACCAGTCTCAGGTCCTCGGCAATCTTTTCATTGATTGTGTCAAGCAGTTTTCCATATTTTACCTGGGCTTCATAATCGGGCACTATGAGTTCAAGCTCCTTGATTTCCTTTATGGAAGTGTGTGGTATTTTTTCTGTACTTCCAAGTTCATACAACTGTTTTTTGACATGGGCGTTTGTAAGCAAATGCGCGATAAATTCCGGATTGTGGCCTTTCTTTAGACGGATTATTGCAATCCTGTCGCTTACAACCAGATTCTCCTGGCTAACACAGACAACATCATAAGGATATGGCATTTTCATTAAAATGTCTCCTGTTCTGGTGAAATAATGCGGTTTTGGTTGTTTTAATCGGATATCTTCGAAATCATCCAATATCCCATCTTTCTTAATGGATCTTTGAACTATGACCTTATATGATTGTGATTCATCATCAACATATCTTCTGTATGAAAGACCTGACGATACATCAGCAATGTCCTTAAGCTTTACCTTGTCCATATTTTAGCCTCTGCTTTAATGTTTATATTTTAAAATATAAAAAATTAGGTTCCAAAAACCCTGTTTGGAACCATGTTTGCACCAACAGTTTTGGCCCAAAGGGCTATGTGGTGCGGCACCTGGTGGTATTCCTCAATGTAGGTGAAAAAGGTCAGCCTTTTCCACATCATATACATTGACTTGAATAATGATAATTGGTCGAAATAAGCATGTTTGCGGTTGTATGACTTTTGCCAGACTTGGTATTCCTGGCATCTCAAAAGATACTTGATTTGTCTTCTAAGCGAATCCATCTCACGATATTCCTCAGCAAGAGGAGGATCTGACAGATTGTAATAGTCATTTTGAAACTGCCGTATTTTCCTGTTCAGGAGCTGCTCCCTTGCATAGTAATCATTATCCCTGTGTTTTCTTGTTGAATTTCTTCTTCTCATGGCCTTGGTCCTGAAGGTTTATTGATATAAACCTCCAAAGTCATCCTCGAAATTGGTGTCCTGCGGGATTTCCTTTTTATCGATCTTTTCAGCAGCCACCCCGCCGATTACCCCAACGCTTTGAATGTTGGACTTCAAGACGGCAGTGGAAGTGATTCCAGGGCCTTGCGGCGAGAGCACGAAAAGGTCAAGGAAAGTGTCGTCTTCTGCAACAATGAATGCAGGTTCAATGCATTCTGCCGCCTTTGTCTGCACTTTGATTAGGATGTGCTTTGCATCGCACTCCCCTTCGATTCCAATTTCCCTTCTGATATTTTCATCCAAATCTTTGACTTTTTCAGACCAGTTTATTATCCCATCTCTGTTTTTTGCATCGTTCATATTTTATACCTCTATTGATTTATTGACGTTCACCTTAAAAGATAATACATGTGAACAATGGTGATATCTTTTTTAGAAATATACTTGATATTTCTATGTACCTTTTTGGTAAAAGTACACTTCCGTAGTTATACTATTATTGCAATAGTATATAAATGTATTGGTTTTTTGCATTATATTTTTTTCAAAAATGCAAATTATACCAATGTAATTAATAATTTAGTTTAGGTTATATATAAATGTTTGTATTTTTTAAAAAAGTGCAAGTATGAATTTGTGGAAAAACGGTTGTGTTGAAAATATGGAAAAATTATCATTTCAAATCCTTCAAAGACATTAAACAAATCCAGAATCCCCGATACTTTGCAATGTCGAATAAACAAAGACAGCAGTTAATATTTAGCTAGTTTTTAACTTAACCTCAAATATAATTTATCCTCTACTCCATTTAAACAAATCACAAAATAAAAACCTTATTTTCCAACAGCCAAGCATATGGTTTTAACCATCCCTAACGATTTAGACGATGTATGCAACAGGTGCGCCGATTTTCAATCATCACCGACAATCCTTTCCATACTCAAAAAATTATACAATGCCCCAACACAGCCTGCGGCATTTCTAAAAAAGCATCCCTCAATTATAGGCTCTTTAATGGACCTTAATTGATTATTTATAAAATAGTCATGCACTTCTTGGCTAATCTCATCTATTAATGCATCTTGAGATGATATGCCTCCTCCGATGCAAAATTTCTCAAGATCCAATATCGCCTGGATAGTGATAATTGCGCCGGATACCGCTTTTGCATAATCTTTCAATACACAAATGGCCATTTCATCACCGTTATGGTAATTTTCAAAGAACTCATGTGCATCATTAAGCATGAAATTTGCACCTTCTGATTTGGTATAACGGCTTAAAAGACTCTTATAACCAGCAATCTCAGATAACTTCCGGGAATTTTTCGGGTTTTCGAGATTGTCTATCATGCTTGAAAATTCCCCTGCACAGCCATTTATTCCGCGATACAGTTCCCCATTAATGATTATGCCTCCGGCTATTCCAGTACCCAATCCCATGACCGCCCCATTTTTTACATCCGATAGATTTCCTCCCCAAGATTCGGCCAAAGCACAGCACTTTCCATCGTTTTCAATCCACACTCTTTTAGAATATCTCTCTTCCAATATTGACTTTAAGGGCAAATCTTCTATCCAACCGAAGTTTTCTGCAATATGAACTATGCCTTTTTTGACATCAATGCTTCCAGGAAACGATAATGCAATACCATCTATTTGATTTAAGTTAGGTGAGATAATCTTATCAAGAGAATCAAAGAGTCCATATTGTGATTTGGTTTGGGATTTTATTTCTTTAATTTCGATTGTTTTAGCGCTTTCATCTGTCAATAAATATTTAATGGCGGTGCCGCCAACATCAATGGCCAAATATTTCATGTTTTTCACCATAATATTACTTATTGTTTGATGATGCTTATTTACGTTTTCAAATATCTCTTTATTAAAAATTGACAAGCAAAGCTTTCCATAAAACCAAAAATCAAAAAAATAGCTAGAAATCAGCAGATTTGCATAAAAAATGGTAAAAATGATTGGGGTTGGATAGCCAATCCCCATTTTTTAATCAATGAATGTTTTTAAATATTGGCGAAGCTCATCACCGTCTTCACTGGCCATTGCAAATTCGATAGATGTCTTAAGCCATTCTAAGCGATTTCCGATATCATAGGTTTTGCCTTCAAATGCCACCCCATAGATTGCATCCAGTTTCTGAAGTGCATCGGTAAGCTGGATTTCACCGCCGACACCCGCCTCAGTTTCTCTAATCTTGTCAAAAATATCTGGAGTCAGGACATAACGACCCATTATAGCCAGATTTGATGGTGCCTTATCTGCAGGAGGCTTTTCAACGAGTTTATCTATTTTATAGATATTATTTTCAACACTGCTTCCTTTAATAATACCATAACGTTCAATTTTATCTTGAGGAACAGCTTCCAGTGAAATTGCTGATTTCTGATACTTGTTGTAAACATCAATCAGTTGTTTTGTACATGGTGTTGGTCCTTTGGTAATTGAGTCTCCCAAAAGAACTGCGAATGGTTCACTTCCTATATGCTTTTCAGCACAGGCAATTGCATCGCCCAAACCATTCTGTTCCCTTTGTCTGACATAACAGATATCTGCAAGGCCAGTAATGTCCTGGACTATCTTTAAACGGTCACATTTATCTGCATTTTTTAAGGTTGCTTCCAGTTCCATTGAACGGTCGAAGTGATCTTCAATTGACCTTTTTCCTCTTCCGGTTACAATTAAAATATCATCAATTCCTGATGCTACCGCCTCTTCAACAACATATTGGATTGTAGGCTTGTCAAAAACGGGTAGCATTTCCTTTGGTTGTGATTTGGTTGCAGGCAAAAATCTTGTTCCGAAACCTGCTGCGGGTATTACTGCCTTCATAATATATCTCCATATAAAAATATGATATTAATACATTTTAAATATTGGTATAGGTGAAATTATTAATAGGATATCATCATTTTTATAATAAAAACTGAATAATGCAATACTTAATAAATCACTCTTTTAAAAGCCATTTGTCAAAATACTGCTCTTTTACATATGCAAAATTATATATGATTTCAAAATAAACCCTTTTAATTAATTTGAAGCCTAACTTTTCTAATTTTTCACCAAAATCTTCATCGCAGAACTTATGTCCTTCACCTAAAATCAAATCAACATCATTAATAATTCCCGATTCCATTAAATCACTGATAATCTTGTATTCAGAACCCTCCGTGTCGATTTTTAATACGATTTTGGAAGTGATATTATCCTCTTCAATGATTTCACATAATTGCGAACAGAATATGAATCAAAGGCAAAAACTTCCAATATATTATAATATCTATTTGTAGTTGCCAAATTGTTCCATTTTTATTTTTAAGCAATAGTTAATTTCATTTGGAGGATATGATAAAAATTCAATGCCATTCAAATAACATAATTGAAATAGATCTGTTTTATTTATCCTGTGAAATTTTCATTTGACTACATTCAAATACACAGTAAACTAAAACAACACAAAAAACATTGCAAAAAATAAAGAAAACTAATCAACTAACTTTTTACTACTTACTTTTTAGCATTTGAAGATAATATCTCATTTACAATATCATCAAATTTAAAAAATTCCCGAATTGTCTCACTCACATTTTCTTTAATATCTTCATATAAACCATATTTTTCAATATAAACTTTAAATGCTTCTTGAACCCTTCTGAAAAATTTTTCTTTAAGTTCATCATCAATTTGATTATACTTCATTTTAAATCTTGATACAAAAATAGCTTTTAAAACTTCTTTTTTATAATAATCATATAACTCTTTATCTTCAAAGAATATATCGAAAATTTTATAGGATATATCGATTACATCAAATAATCGATTATCATTTAAAGTCATTATTGAATCAGACCTTCTTCGGCGATTGTGCAGGTATTTATCAACTATAGATACTTTTTTTGCGGATGTTATTACTTTATAAAAAAAAGGATTATCCTCATGGATTAAATTTTCATTTGGAAATCTAATATTATTATCATCTAAAAATGATTTTAAGTAAATTTTATTCCATGGAGCATTAGAAATTTTAAATAAGTTAGTTTTATCCAAATCCCAATGATTAAATACTTGATTTGTAAATTTATCCATATATTTCATATCATAATATTTCTCAAACCCAAATTCTTGAGGTTCATTATAATAAACAATATTCTTAAATATCAACACATCCAGATTATCTTGTTCAATTTTTTTTATTAAAATCTCAAATGCATTGAAACTGAACCAATCATCGCCATCTAAAAAAGAAATATATTTGCCTTGAGCTACTTCCAACCCTCTGTTCCTTGAATAACCCGGCCCCTTGTTTGTATCATTTTTAAGTATTTTAATTCTTGAATCTTTTTGGGTAAAATATTCTAAAATTTCTAAAGAAGAATCGGTTGAATCATCATCTATGCAAATGATTTCAAAATCTTGATATGTTTGTTTTAACACACTATTAATGCAAACATGAAGATAATCCTCAACATTATATACCGGAATAATTACTGAAATCATAATTTCCCCTAATTTAGATAGTAATAGACTATAAAAAGTTAATTGCAAGTAAAATTTTATATAATATACTATTAATAGGTTTTGATTTGTATTTCAATAGAAATTTTTTTATTTATTCTTTAGAAATGATTTTCACAGTCAAAACAGATGTTATTAAACAGATTATAAATTCCACTCAATTTTTTTAATGTGGCAAAATATCACTACAAGAAATTTTACCTCATTAAAATGTGTGGACAATTTGAATTTCCAGCTTGAGATAAAAAACAGTACATAAGAAGAAGATTATTCATCTTCTTTCTTATCCTTTTTTACGATTTTCATTTTTTGTTCTTCTTCATCAACTTCCATAACAATTGGATCTTCTTCAATTGCACCAGGGTCTTTTTCAACACATTCATTGATTTTAGCTTGAATTGCCCCAATATCTTCAGTATCAATTAAATCAACTATTTCTAATTGATTTTGGAATCTTTCAATACCATCAAGTGGAACATTTTCAACGAATGGAATAGCACCTGTTGCACCTACAATTTTCTTTTTATCCGGATCTGCTCCATTTTCATATAATGCTTTAATGCTTTGACCGGTAATGTGTCCTTGTACTTCAGCACCAGTTACAATCAAAAAACGAATGTTTGGATTTGATATGATGTTTGCAACTACTTTTTCTATTCCTAAGTTTTCTGTTTTGCATGGTCCAGCAATTGCAGCCCCACTCAGCTCTGCTTCGATGTGAGAAGCAAGAGTTGTTACAGCTACTGGACTTTCAGGATCTCCTACAACATAGTCCCCACTAATTACCGGCCAACCATCTGCAGGAGCTTTCTTATCAGCCATCTTGATACCCTCCATTAAATCTATATAAATGGATATATGTTAAAATATATTTAAATATTTTGTAACTTATTAAGTGAAATTAAAAGTCAAATATTTTTTTCTTTTTCAATAAAAACAATAAAATATTAATCAATTGCATCATAAAATATGATAATCAATTAACTTTAATTATAACCTTTATCCTATTTTCTAAAACATATTTACTAAATTATGACCCTCACTTCTAAAAAAACAAAAAAAATAAGTTTAAAATATTAAAAAAACATTATTTAAATTTTTTTAAATAAAAACATAACTCTTAACAAAATATATTCACAACAACTAACAATTAAACAATATAAGCACTTTCAATAAGTTTATATATAATATAACATATATTATACAATGGTTAAATAATCTATTGCTTAAATTATTGTTAAAACAAGTTTTTGGATATTATGAAGTCTTAAATATGAAGTGGTTAGATGGTTAAAGTATCCGTAATAATGCCCGTTTATAATGCAGAAAAGTTTTTGAAAGATTCGGTTGATTCAATTTTAAATCAGACATTAACTGATTTGGAATTTATATGTGCTGATGACGGGTCTTCTGATAATTCATTGAACATATTGAATGAGTATGCAAAAAAAGACAGCCGTGTGAAAGTGTTTTCCCTAGATCATCAGGGAGGAGGAAATGCACGTAACTATGCCCTAACCAAAGTAACCGGAGAATACCTATACATTATGGATGCCGATGATATTTTAGACTTGAATGCTTTTCAAGAGTTTTATTCCATTTCCAAGTCAAATAATCTCGATTTTTTAATATTCAAAGCTATTAATTATAATGTTGATGAAGATAACTATTATGAAACAAACTATTACAGCATGCCGGTGCTTTCAAATGCAATGAAGGGAAAGGTGTTTGGTTTTAAAGATTTAGGTGAGTTGCTATTCCATATCAGCGTAACTCCCTGGAGTAAATTTTATAATACCCAATTCATTAAAAAATCCGGAGCAAAATTTAGGGAAAATTCCAAATTTCATGACAATCAATTCTTTTGGGACATAATCTTTCAGGCCGAAAGAATTTACTTTTTGGATGAATTTTATTACACAAGAACCAGACATTCAGAATCACTGACCGCATCAGGTGATGAACACCATATTGACATTATTGGTGTTGTAAATGATATAATTGCATTGTTCATTAAGCATGGCCAATTGGATAAATATAAGAATAGATTATTCAATATGAAAATTCTGTGGATTATTCAAAGATACAATCAAATTCAAGAAAAATTTATGGGATTATTTTATAAAGAAATGAAAAAGGATTTTGAATTAAATGAAAACGCCAGTTTTGCCGATAACTTATGGAGCAAAAATAAGTATATTTATGATTCCATTTTAATTTCAAAAGATTATAAAGATTTTAATTTATTATATGAATATTATAAAATATTAATCAATAATAAATTAACAGCAGATGAAAAAATTTTAGATACTGAAATCTGGTTTAATTCAATAAATGAAACCTACCAAGCTCATTTTTTTGAAAGGATTAAAAGCGATTTAAAAAATTATAAAAATAACGAAATAAGCTCTGAAAACAAGTTATTTTATAATACTATCATTAATTCCGATAATTTTGATGAATATATGGCTAATCATAAGTATCAAATGAAAATAAAATTAGATTCAATTATTGCTCAAGAAGAAAAATTAAGCCAATATATTAAAGAAAATGAAAGTGAAAACCATGAATTGTTAACAAAATTAGAGGAATTAAACTTATTTACAAATAAAATCTATAAAGAAATGGCTTTGGAATTATCACATATTTCTAAAAATTCTGATTCTAATTATCCTTATTTAAAGAAGTTTAAATCAAATATGAAAAAACAAGATTTTCCTATTTCTGATTTGAATAATGATTTTAATAAATTCAAATCATTGAATATTTTAAAAGATGCTTTGATTTCCGATTTAAATAATGAAATAAAAAATTGCCATAACACTATTGAAAATAAAAATACTTTAATTTCTGATTTAAATAATGAAATAAAAAATTGCCATAACACTATTGAAGATAAAAATACTTCGATTTCCGATTTAAATAATGAAATAAAAAATTGCCATAACACTATTGAAGATAAAAATACTTCGATTTCCGATTTAAATAAGCAAGTTAAAAATCTTCAAAACAAAATCAACGAGGAAAATAAATCAATTAATAATCTTGAACATGAAAATGTAAAAGAAGATTTATCAAAACTTCAAGCAGAACTTAAGGAATATCAAATTACTGCTTCAAAAAATGAATTTATGTTATTAAAATTAACTTCTGAAAATAAGTATTTAATTAAAAAGAATGCAGAGTTGAATAAAGTTAATTTAGAATTAACTAAAAAAAATAAAAAAGATTCCATATTTAAAAGGTAATCTGATGAAGTTTATTTAACATGCAATATGAAATTAATAATTTGAAAAACTTTTATTTAAAAATGTAAAAAATATGTTTTTGATGGTGATTCTTTGTATAAAATTTCAATAATTATTCCAGTATTTAATGTTGAGGAATACATAAGCTTTGCTTTTGAATCAATTAAGAACCAAACTATTGGGTTTGATAATCTAGAAGTTATTTTTGTTGATGATGCTTCAACAGATGGAAGTTCCGTAATTATCGACAAATATGCGGAAAGTTATAATAATGTTATTTCAATCCATTTAGAGACAAATAGCGGTGATGCGGGAAGACCCCGTAATGTAGCAATGGAATATGCCTCCGCAGATTACATAATGTTTTTAGATCCTGATGACGTGTATGTGGAAGATGCCTGTGAAGTATTATACAATGAAATAACAAATGAGGATATAGATATTGTGGGTGGCGTTTACTCTAATGGAGAAGAAGTGCCGCAATTTATTTGGTTAAACACATTGACTGACCCTAATAAAAAATGGGGTGAAAGAACTAAAAAAGTTAATTCAATGGTTAAAGATGAGAATTTCTCCCTGAAAGTTAACTCCATTGATGAATATCCCTCAATCATTGCAAATTCAAACATTTGGAATAAAATTTTTAAAAAATCATTCATTATAGCTAATGACATCAAATCCCCTGAAGGCATGCCCGCACAGGATTCCGTTTTTCTACTGGAATCCTTCTTAAATGCTAATGGAATTAAATTCATAAATAAAATTATTGTCATCTATAATAAGAATCGTGATGACTCAATGGGCCACCAAATATCCAAACAGAAGATTTTAAAACGTTTGAATGCTTATTACAAAATGTATTATTTATGTTCTTCAAAACATAAAAATGAAATATTTAAGCATTATTTACTTTATGATAAATTGTTATATGTCACTAAAAATCATTTAATGCATTGTGATTTACCTACAAGGGACATTATTGAAATATTAAATTATTCTATGCCCCTGTTTAAATTGTATTATGAATATAATAGAAATTTTTCAGGAAATTACGCCAAATTATTCAAATACATTGCACAAAAAGATTATGAAAATGCAATGAAATTTATTTATGGCGACAAAATTATACATCAAAAAGATATTAAAGTTGCAGCAATTCTGAATTCATTCTGGCATGAATCTCTATTGCATGAATGTGACTATATTAAGTTAGATTTGAATGATTGGTTTAACCAATTAAATCAGAACCTCCCTAATTTATTTATATTTGAATATCCTGATGAAATATCTGATGCAGACAAGTTAAATGAAATTTTAAAATATTGCAATAACAACCAAATAACCACCATATTCTTATCAACCAAATCCCCTAAAAATAATTTTGTTGAAATTTTTATGGATTTTGATTATATATTCACACCTTTTGAAGAGGATATTCACTTTTACAGAAATAATGGCAAAGAAGATGTGTTATGTCTAGATATGCATGATTCCATTTTAAAACATGAAACAAAGTTAATACAAGATGAAAACTTCTTCAATAGTGTAGTTAACCAGTACAGGTTTAGACAAATCCTGGATAAAATTAATTATAAATATATTATTAATTTAAAGCATGCAATTTTATTATATAAATTAAATGATTTAAATGATTTAGTTGACATCTATAACCATTTTAATTCAATTGAATACCCTTATAAACATATTAAATTAATTACAGATAAATATCCATTTTTATCAGATTCTATTTCAGAAGATGATCTTGAAAAGATTAAAACAAATGAAGATTGTTGTTTAATAATGAATAATAAATTTCACTGAACTACCTTAAACTCTATAACTCAAAGCATTCCAAGTAAAAAAGAACATGAAATAATCTTTTCCATTGCTTTTTAAAAAAATTCCCATAATCTATGCAATGAAGATGAATATTGGAAAAATTTTGATATGGGTATGTTAAACATTAAATATAAATATTTATACCAATATAGTAACTAACGAATAAAAAAAATACTTACAAAAGAAACTATTGATTTGATGCTGAAACAAGCATAATCACTCTCTTAAAACCTGTCTAATGTGATAATATGAGTAATTTTACACAAACCAACAAACCTATCGAAGATAGGGTGCTTACAAAAGATAAATTTAAAGAAGTTTTAAAAATAGACGAATACTACAAAGGAAGATGGGATTATCACTCTGAAGTTATTAATGAAATTGTCAAATTAGATGACGTCAATACAATCCTGGAGCTAGGTCCGCGAAGATGTCCTTTAGTAGAACATGAAGACATTATTGACATATCAGACAGATATGTGGTTGATTATCCAATTGAGATAAATGATTTTTTTACACATAACTGTCAAAAAGTACCATATCCCGTTGATAAAAAATATGATTTGGTAATTGCATGCCAAGTATTAGAACATTTAGGAATTCGTGGGGAACAAAGAGATATATTTGATGAACTCGAACGAATTTGTAAAAAAGCAATTATAACACTACCATATAAATGGCATAAACCTTATAATCGTGACCACCACATGATTGATAAAGAAGTTATCGAATGGTGGGCAAATGGTAGAGAACCTGTTTATGAAAAAATTAGTGAACAGAAAAATCATGACAGGATTTTACAAATATATGAATTTGAATGAATGCAATTAAAAGGAAGCCTGAATGAATTTTAAACCTTTTAATAGCAAAATTCAATATTTCAAATAGGGTTAGCTCCAAATTAATAATTCTAGTAAATCACCTCAAATAAAGAATTATTGCCTGCATGGGACTCAATAATTAAAAAAATTATTGGAACCTGCAGAAGCGATAAAATTTATAATTTAGCAGGATAATATGGATTTAAATACACAATTATTTTATTTTATAAATAATGGATTGAGCAACCCCTATTTTGATTTTCTAATGCCTCATTTAACAGATATTGGGGGAATCATTTTTTATGCCTGCTTATTTATCGTGCTGCTATTAATTACACGAAAAGATATGTTTGGCTTGAAAAAATATTATCCGTTAGTTAAATTGTGTATTTGCTCATTACTTTTATGTGTTTTGATTACTGCATGTTTAAAATTGTTTTTCTCATCTCCTCGGCCATCCTTAGTTTTAGAGCATGCGAATGTTTTAACATCATCTTATGATCCTAATTCATTTCCTTCAGGACATACTGCAACCACATTAAGCATAATGACTGTGCTGTTTTTGAAGGCTAAAGAATATTTTAATAATGGAAATTTAATCATGGGTTTAGCTGTAGCTTATGCTATCATGATTGCTTTTTCAAGAATCTACATAGGAATGCATTTTCCATTTGACGTTTTAATTGGTGGTGTTATAGGGATGGTAAGTGGTGTAGTGGTCGTGAGATGTTTAAAAGTATAATTCAGAAGGTTTTCCAATATACTCAAAATCATCCTTGTTTTCAAGATATTTGACTCCAATGACTTTTTCATCACTGAATATGGTAACAACACTCATTCCATCATCCGGATCGATTACAATAACTTTTTTGTTATCCTCACCTTCAGCGGAAATTTTAATAATTTCATCATTTTGGATTAAATTTGGCTCTTCAAATTCATTTCCAACATCAGTAGAATACCAGTGCTGAGGTAACTTTATTCTAATTCCTAAATCATCCAATACATCTTTAACATGCATAATTACACCATTTTTAGAGTAGTTAATATTAGTTTATTTGTCGCGTATTTAAATATTTTGTAACTATGCAAGGGTGAGAAGTAGTTTTTTTGAAAAATGAATAATAATACTTAGTAAGGTATAGATACGTTGATGCACTAATCAGATTATATAGTTTTAATTTGAATATTTGAAAAAAAAGAGTTAATTAAATGGAATATTCTTATTCTTACTACCAATTTAAATAAAATGAGTTTTAATTATTTTGTTAGTGTGAAAAGTCCATTTCTTTGATTGCTTCGAAAACTCTTTTCGAATTTTCATTGTCGCGGAATTTGAAAAATTCATTCACACGTTTTTTGTAAATATCATCCATTTCACAATCATTTAAAACCAATGCTATGATTTCATTTTTAATTTCTTCATGAGTTTCTGCAATCGGACCGAACCCCATATTATCATATTTAAAGTAAGCGGAATCAACATCAAAATGATAATCCTTACTGTATTGGTAATATATGACCGGTTTTTCAAGATATGCAAAGTCGAATGCAACCGAAGAATAATCTGTAATAAGTATTGATGAATGATTGAATATTTCAGAATAGCTATCATCAATAAATAAAACTTCATCGTTTCTATCAAACAGATGGATAAATTTATTTAAATTAGGATGAGGTTTAAATACTAATGAATACCCTTCAGAACCTAAAAATTCTATTAATTCTTTGTCATTTAAAAGACTGTTAAATGCATTGAAAAATTTTGTTTTAGCAAAAACCGCATCTTCCAAGTTATCAAAATGTCTTCTCCAGGTTGGCATTATGACAATTTCATTGTTCTCTTCTAATTTTTCTAACTTATCGAATCTTGGAAAACCTAAAACATGAATTGAATCTTCTGAGTATCCATAATTATTCTCAATAAAAGACTCCTTTTCAAAATCCGAAACAGTTAAAATAAAATCAATATTTTTATCATATTTATTTAACCAAGAGGAAGTGTCATCTTTTGTAACACCATGTTGCAGGAATATTGTTTTTGACTTAATCAAACCTGCCAAATATGGAAAATTACCCCAAAACGGATATATGACATTATTATCAGGATGTGAAGAAATAATGGCTTCCGCGAATAATGAAAGAAGCCTATGTCTCATTGACCTGAATGGAATGTCAAAGCCAATGTCTGAAACTTTTTGGTATTCGCTGCTTGGAGTGCCCAAACCTAATAATCGTCTGATTTTAAACAAACGAGAACTGGAACGATATTTATTCGCCATAATCTCTACATCATTAACATCATAATCATGTTTGGAAATAGCAAAATACTTATTGATTTCACCGTCATTTAATTCGACAAGATACTTGAATAATTGGAAAGCATTATCATCTGCACTGTATGGCAAATCCATAAATATCCAAATTTTTTTATCAATATAATACGGATAATAAATGAAATACAATAATCTAAGCAGTACACCTGTTCTCCAACCTTCTTCCCTTTTTAATAACATATTTTTTAATGTTTTAACTTCATTTTTAAGAGTATTTGTAAAAGTCCTGTTTAATACAGAAATATGATCTCCCCTGTCAATGACGAGATGCTTGTCAGACAGCATATATCCTGAGATTTCAGAAAGTCGTGAAGTATGGCTGTATACTGGTATTAAATTTTTGTCATTAACTTTAAAACTAATTTTCATTCCATCATCAATTGGAATAGAAGCCTCAAAGTGATGATTGAAACCATAGTTGAAGTTTAAAGAGTAATTATCTCTTTGCGGGAATTCCATTTTATTAACTGGAATTACATTATCATCATTAATAACAATTTCAATTTTAGAATCAGCCGTAAAATTTGTAAGATAACCTAAAACATAAATTTCATCGTTTTGAATTTGACAAATGTCAATGTTGATTTTATCAAAATCCAGTTCTTCAATATGAGTACATTCATCTTTAGAACTGTCTTTTTTTTCAGTTAAATATTCAACACCATATTTTTTTAAAAGCAAAATATGGGCCTTTAAATGACCTGGAATTGATTTTTGGAAAATAACAACATCAGAATCAATGAATGACAAAATTTCGATTAATTTAGCATAAAGCTCAAATACCTCTTCACTGTCTAACAAATGAGTTATGCTTCTAATTTCAAAAATCCATTGCAAATCATACATTAGTACATGCTGAATGAATTTTGGAACTTTATCATATTTTTTTAAAGAATATTCTATAAGTTTTAAAAAGTAATTGTCGACTCTGGTCGTATAATAAGATTTACGATTAGAAGATGCACCAATCAATGACTTTTCATGGTCATGTTTTCTATAATAATAAGCACATCCATCTAAAAATCCAATATTTGGATTGTCCAAAAGCAGCTGGTTGATTAAAAGAGGGTCTTCTGAAACTTTTAAAGATTCTTCAAATTTATATTTATTTAATTTAGAAACCCTGAAAAAGGATGACGCTCCTGAAAGTTGGATATACTCTGGTTTTTCTTCAAGATTGACAACCTGGGTTTTATCATATTTATAGTTAAGAGTATGTTCCCCTTTTCTTGCACCAAAATAATAAATTGGCATGGAAACAATATCAATTTCATCATGCTTTTTAAATAAATCCAAAGCTTGGCTAAATGCATATTCAGTAATATAATCATCGCTGTCTAAAAAATTAACAAATTCGCTATTAATATGGCCCAAACCTCTATTTCTGCAATAAGCAGGACCATAATTTTTATCATTTCGTAAAAAAAGAATATTGTCGGGGTATTTTTCTTGATAATGCTTAGCGATTAATGAAGTATTGTCCAAACTAGCATCATCAATTATTACAATTTGAATATTCCGTTTAAAATCAAGGCTTTGATTGATTATTGATTCAATTGCACTGGAAATATAATCTTCACTATTATATGCAGCCATTACAACTGAAATTTTAAAAACCAAATTGCAACCTCCTTAACCTGATATAAACATAGTCTTGACTTCAACTATAAGAGCAATATTTAAAGAAATCACCTTTTTATGGCAAATCTATTTTTACGCTTATTTCTGACAAATAACTTCTGAATAAACTCCAATCTATTATCAACTGTTAATCCTTTTAAGATCTGATCAATTTTATCCAAATCAAGAGTTTCTTCACCATCAACCTCATAAATAAAAACATCACTTTTATATTCATTAGTATTTAGCGAATCTTCTGGCTTATGGTATCCTAGAAACTCTTTAGTATAGAAAACATTATCCCTTTCTATTCTTGCAGGATTTCCAACAACTAAATTATTTGAAAAAACTTTAGCATTATGAGGGATAAACGAATAATTCTCAATTATTGAACCTGACCCTATTTTGGCCCCTCTGGAAATGTAAGCAAGATGACCAATCCAAACATGATCGCCGATGAAAACACTCCTAGCAGGGTTAATCCTCTGTTTAGATTCATTATCATAAATAGGGTGGATATCAGCAGTCCTTATATTAACACCACTTGAGATACTGCACTCCGCACCGATTATGACATTTTGATTTTCCTGAATGTTAATATTAATCGGATAACTCATATTGTTTTCTCGTCCAATGAAAAATGTTGAATTATTATAGATAATCAAATTAAAAGAATATTGTGAATCTTTACTTGATGATAAATAGACAATTGAATTATTCCCTTCGAAAGAGAAATTAGCATTGATAATTTTTACATTGCCTTCACAGTACAATACATTATTAAACCCTTTAAACGAAATGTTAGAATTGGTAATTACAGGATTTCCAAAAACCTTGTTATCTTTTAGATTTTCAATATCATTAACTGATTTAACTGATTCCATAAAATCATCTATTTATTTTGAATTGCTTCTAAAATAGTATCTAATTTACTTTCTAAATTATTTACTCTTGATTCAAGTTCTTTTGTATCTTCAACTGCTGCCACTAAAGAACCTTCTTTTTTAGCAACTAAACAAGCATCATACCAAGGTTTAGCCTCTTCTTTAGTGTCAACAGAGGCATGAACAACTTCCAAATCGACATATTTCGCTAAAGCTCTTAAACCATCTTCGAAAAATTTATAACAGTTAGTCAAATTCCCACCATGTTTAGGTCCGCCAGAAGGTACAATAATACAAACAAAACCTCCCGGTTTTAGGACTCTTTCAATTTGAGACATGGTAAGCCAGAAAAATTCCAGATGTTCGAAAAATTGTCCTGAAATGATAACATCATAAGAATTATCTTCAATTTCAAACCAATTGTATATATCTGTAATGACAATATCCACATTGTGGCCCGCTTGAATGTCCAAACCAGTATAATTCCAATTTTTTTCATCAAAAATATCAGAGTAATTGTAATTTCCACTAGTATCTAAAGATCCAACATCTAAAATTTCCAGATTATTTGAACTGGATAAATATGTATTTTTAAACCATTCCATTTTTGAATGTGAATTCTTATGCATAAAAAATCACCTTTATTAATAATTTGGAGTTGAAAATATTTAAAAGTTTACAATAATTATATAGATTTCAGATTAAACAAAGATAAACATATTAACAACAATATGGTTAATAATCTAAAAAAATATGAATGAAAAAATTTATTTTAGAATATTTCCATCCTATCCTAACCCTTTTTCATGATTGTTTTGATGATTTTTAAAAAATTGAATAAACTTGAATCTTCACCTAGATTGCAATTTATCCAACTCATTTTTTAGATTTTCATTTTCATTTTTAAGGCGTTCTAATCTTTCTTCTAAAAAACTAAGTTTCTCATTTAATAAATGATTTTCCTTATTCAATTTCTGATTTTCAAGAGATAGTTTAGACGATTCCGGGTCGGATTTGAGTAAATCATCAGCAATTTTCATAAGATTTACAGATTTATTAGCCAATTTATTTACTTCATCACGATAAATTCGTTCATAATTATAACTATCAGAGCCCGTTTTAATATTTTCCATATTACCACCCAATTACCTGTTAAGCATCTTTTATAATATTTTCTATAATTGGAAATTCAGTTAAAACATTTTCAATATGTTTATCATTTTCAAATTGATTATCTGAGAATAAAATCTTTTGATTTAAAATATATAACTCTCTAGCAAGATTAACATAAGTTAACTTTACATAATTATTTTTAACCCCTTTTATTTTTGTATTATTCAAAGTTGCCATTGCCCAAAACCAAACATCATCAGAAGTAGGGCATAACCTACTAAATAAATCTTCGTCAAAAACAAGTTCATGCAAGGAATTTGGTGGAAACAAAGTTCCTGCACCATTTGTTGAAAAATTTAAAAAAGAAGGAGCTTCTTCATGGAAAGCCAATTCCCAGTCATTATATTTTGATATTGAATCATTATCAAAGGAAATTTTCCTTATCCTATGCGCTATAATAAGGTCAGGATATTTTTTATGTTCTTCATATAACGTTTTTAACCAATCCTCAGGATAGAACAGGTCATCATCAGCAGTTACAATAATATGCTCGGGATACTTTTTTAATGCCGGAATTAACTTTTTATATGAAAATAAATTATCGCACCATTCTATTGATAGACCATTTTCTTTAAGATTTAAAACCCTCTCGGGAATATCTTCTTCACCATTAGGAAATTGGTCTTTAGCCAACCACAATATTACCTCATCAGGTCTTAAACTTTGATTCAATAGTGAATATAATGTAAAATGCAGTTCATAGATACGTTCCGGAAAAGAGGTTAATGAAACAATTAATTTCCTATTACGCTTAACCACAGTAACGCCAACATCACTGAAATTTCTTATTTTACCATCAAGAAGTGTTTTATCGATGGAATTCCTAGATTCAGGATACATATTTTCATGTATCTTAATTTCACATTTATCCACTCCATGGAGGACAAAATAAACTAATGGATTTAAACGAGATTTGAAGATGTTATCATAATAATTTCTGTAAAAAATCCCATCAAAATTCTCATTAGGGTTTCTGCCTTCCTTATAACCCCAACAAACATAATGCAAAAGAGGATCCAAATCCAAATCATATCGCTGGTCAGAAATATAAAACTCTGTATCAAAAAGGCCCCACTCATTTATCAGTTTCATAGCCCTGAATATCTCTTCATCATTATAAATATTAATAATTTTATCTAATATTCTCAATTCGATATTATAATTTGCCAAATCATTAATAAATCTATAAGTTTCCACATCTATTTTAGAATGATCATTTAAAGATTCTTTAAATATTTCAATCTCATGAACTATCTTTTGATAATCATGTATAGTATTAGGGTTTCTAAAAATTAGGCGTTTATTTAATAAATTAGAAAAAACACTGGCTTCATAAAATCTTTTCTCACAAACCAAATCAATGATTAACTTAAAATCAGAGTTTAACACAGAATCTTTAAATTCACTTAAGAGAAATTCGGAAAATTTTAAAATTTCAAATCTTTCAAAAATTGTTAATTCAGATTTAATAAATAACTCAAACCACTGATTTAGATAATGAATGAATTTCCTTGAAAGATTATTATCAACTTTAAAGAGATAGGATATTTCAACACATGTTTCCATGAGTCCCAATAAATAATCTTTCGAGTCACTTCCAATAGCATTTTCCCATAAATCATATTCTTCAAAATATTCTAAAATACAATCTTCTACGAAACTAACATTGCGGGATTTCAAAAGATAATCGCATAAAAATACTAAATTTTCACAAGGGACATTTTCAGGAAACTCAATATTATTTTCAGCAATTATTGATTTTTTAAAAATTTTAGATGAAATGGCTGGTGGGAACGTGAAAATCTCATTATGTTCTATAATATCCCTAATAACTAACTCTTCATTATTAAAATTAAGTTTTTTCCATGTATTTTTAGTTTTTTTACCATCAACTGACAAAAACCAATTTCCAAAAACTATATCATAGTTGCATTCGATTCTTTTATATAATAGCTCAAAAGCCGTATCGTATAGATTATCCACATTTTCAAAAAAGATAAGATAATCTGCAGAGGAATTCCAGATTCCAATATTTTTAAGTTCTCCAAAATAATTACACTTTTTATTTAAGAAAATAGCTTTAACATTATTATATGAATCTGAGTAATCGCGTAAAACTTTATTAAACTCATTAACAGATGAATCAACGACAAAAATTAACTCCAAATTATCAAATCCGATAGTTTGGCGATTTATTGAATTGAATATATCCTGTGGAGAATTTTTATTATCAAAAATCGGAACAATGACTGAAATCATGAAATTATTTTCATGCATATTTAAACCCCAAATTAAGCGAAAACATCCTACTTACTGTTAATTATATATAACTAATAATTACAATTATTTAAAATTATTGGCTTAAATTGTGAAAAAAAGAACTATTTAGGTTCTTATGAAAAAAAATTTCAAAATAAGCTTACGAAATAATCATTTAGTGCATATGAATACTGAACCGTTCTGATTTAATTTATATGAATTGAACTCAAAATCAGATTTTACAATGTCTGTATTTTTAAGTTCAACAACTTCAAAACCACAAGATTCCAATCTTTCTTTAAAATCCAGACCATATGTTCTTAAAGGAATCTTTCCACTATCTTTTAAATCAAATGATGAAATATCATTTTCAACAGTATTTGGCGCATTTAAGTATGGAACTACAGTTATGCAAACACCATCTGGCTTAAGGACTCTATATAACTCTTCTATGACATTAATATCATTAAGAACATAATGCAAAACATTGCTATTATAAATTATATCAAAAGTATTGTCATCCCAAGACAAATAGTCAAAATTCACTTTTTCAGTTAAATCCATTCCCTTTGACTCATACCCTTCAATATTTTCATCAACAGGAAAATAATCAATATTAGATAACCCGTTAAAATAATTATATAAAACAGCTTCAGGCATCAAATCCAATAATTTGATTTGTTTTTGTGTGATTAATTCACGATAATTATTTTGCAATAATAAATATGTTAACCTATGCCTTTCTAAAGATTCACAAATTGGACATTTAGCATTTTCACGAGGATTCTCCCCAAATGGTTCAAAAATACTGATTTTTCCACAAATAGGACAAAAGCTCAATTCATCAGCATTATTATAATCAGTTAACTCAAAATTTTGAAATTTGAGTATTTGATTATCTCTTCTTAATTTCCTTATTTCAACATTAATTTCATGGTCATATGAATTGAAATGTTCGTTTCTCTTAATAATTTCAATTAATTGATTGAGTTTTGTGGTATAATAGTCTGGAGCATAATGAACCGGGCCAATACCATATATATGATTAAAATCCAACATAGTATTCTTATCAAAGGATAAAACATCCACATCATAATTTTTAAGCAAATATGTCTCCAATAAATCCCGAAGATGATTATGCTCAATAGCTATCTTCCTAAAATTTTCATTTGTCGCAATCTCTCCGTTTGATTCCTCATATTTATAAGCCATACGTGAACAATTAAGAATTACTTTAGAATCAGAACAGTTCTTTTTAATAAAATCAAAAAATGAATCACAAGCATTTTTCCAAAGGCCAATAAATTCATCTAAATCATTAAAAACATCAATTCTTTTTTTAATCTTCAAAGTTTCATATAGCTCTGTTCTTTGCAATCTGGCAGTATCTGAAACATATGCCCCATTATCCAATAGCAATAAATTTGATATATCAAAATATGTATCCATAAGAATGTAATCAACATCAGTTGTCTTTAAAAAATCCAAATATTTTTTTGAAAAATCATTTTCAACACATTTATTGTCAAAAGGTTTTTCAGCAGTCAATAACTCTCTATCAAAATCCACAGGTTTTGACATTAAACTTACCAAAGATCCGCCTTCTACAGAAAAATTAATATGAATGAATTTTTTATATCCCGGTGCAAAATCTTCATTGAGAATCATCCTGGAACAACATGATCCCATTGTAGAAAATTCCTTTAAATTCATATTATAACTCCAATAAATACTTTAATTCTCTAACATTTTAAATATCACTTGTTTAATTTTTTAACCATTCTAAGAGGTTTAGTAACCTTCCAACTATTTGATGTTTCAAATTCCCGATTTTTTAATTTTAATTTATTATTTTCCTCTGATAAGTTATTTATAGTCGAATTTAACTCATTTTTTTCAGCCAATAATGTATTAATAATAGTTTGTTGTTCTATTGCGCAATTAGCTAAATCTTCTAAATTTTCCTGAAGATCTGTGAATTCATTATTGGTCCTAATTAATGATTCAATAGCTTTTTCATCATAATAACGTGCTTTTTTAGTTTTTTGTAGATCCTCTTTAAGCTGTTTATTATCATTTTGAAGTCTATCAATCAAGGATTCCATTGAAACAATATACTTTTTTAAGAACTCAAATTTTTCATCATTAATAGAATTCAATTGGCTTATTTGAGATTTATCTTTTAAATTTTGAATTTCTTCATTAGTGAGTCGGAAGTTTTTAGAGCCGTCCTTGATGTCAAAATATTCAGTATTGTTCTCTTGATAGTAATAATATTCATAATACATATCATAAGTTAATACATCTACAAAAAACCTATAATTTTCAAATGACAAATCTTTTATTTGTCCATCAGATATGTGCATATTCTGGAAATATGATTTTATTAACTTATAAAAATCATTTCTATAAGACGGTTTAAGTTTATTTAATCTTCCTCGAAGTTCAGTTAATTTAAATTTAATAAAATCTAATTCTAATTCCTCATAAAAACCATTATCAATTAAGTATTCTTCAATTTCATCCATAATATCCAACAAAACAAAACTCTTTTCAGACAACCCTATTTTACTTTGAATTGAATTCTGATTGGTCCTTAAATAATTGTATAAGATATGAGGGCAATATGAAATTTTTTTAGCCATTAACATGGACTTTATATGGAATAACACATCATTAAAAATCAAATGATTTGAAAATGTAATATTATTATTCTTTAAAAAAGAAGTTTTATAAAACTTAGACCAGATCACCAAATATCCATTCATAACAAAATTCCTTTTATACTGATAATTAAAAGTGAAATTATTATGATTTTTAATTGAATCCTTAGCCATATAACACCTTTCTTTTAATTTATTATCTTTATGGTGTTCAACTGAATCAAATAATACTAATTCCGCTCCGTTTGAAACTGCATTATCATATAATAGCTCTAAAGCATTTAATTCCAACCAATCATCAGAATCAACAAAAGCTACAAAATCCCCTCTTACCATTTTTAAACCATTATTCCTTGCAATAGCTGCTCCAGAATTCTTTTGAGATATGATTCTGAAACGTTCATCCATTAACTTGTAGCTATTTAAAATTTCAAGGGAATTATCTGAAGACCCATCATCAATACAAATTACTTCAATTTCAGCCAATGTTTGATTTGCAATGCTGTCCAAACATTTTTTTAAGAATTTTTCATTATTGTATACAGGGACAATTACAGAAACCTTAATTGGATTGTCGCTATTTGGAATAGATTGAGATTGTAATTTTGAGGTATGTTCTGCTGCGATATCAAAATTTTCAATATTAATTTCACTAAAAATATTTTTTAAATCGCCGGACATTTCAATTGCCCTATAGGAATTTCTAAATAAATGATAATACTTTTTAAAAATATTGCTAATTTCAAAAGTGGAAATATTGGCTGCCAATAAATAATTCGTAAACCAATATTCCAATTTTCCAGCCAATAGATATTTATAAAACAACTTTTCTTTAGAAAAACGTTTGCTGATGTGATACATCAAATCATATGCTTTAATCCTACCATATAAGTTTTCATTAGTTTTGACATGAGAAATTGACTGGCTATCCAAATCAGTCCTTTCATTATTGTAATTGACAATCACATCATTTATAAAAACTATTTTTTCTGCACAAAAAAATGATTCCAATAAAAATACGGAATCCTGTGCAACAATGTCTTCGGGAAATACAAGTCCATTATTTATGATAAAATCCCTTTTGAAAATTTTTGCCCATACATTAGCAGTTCCCAAAATTGTTGGATTTTTATCCAAATCCGTCACGACGAGTTTGAAATTAGAATCATCAACCATATCCCTTGTTTTCTGCCATCTGGACTCTTCATCAGGAGAAGTTAACGTTGCCACCCAATTAGCATGATTAATTTGTCTTGTTCCATCATCACTGATTTTAGTAAAAGCACCGCAAACGATGTCGGCATCCTCTTTAATAATTTCATCATACAATACTTCACAGGCATTTTCCTCCAACCAATCGTCAGAGTCCAAATACATTATATATTCTGCAGTTGCATATTTTAAACCAACATTTCTTGGCTTTCCAGGAAATCCACTACCTTTATCGAAATATATTCCTTTAAAATTAGAATATCTGTTAACATATTCCTTAATTATATCTGCACTGCCGTCAGAGGATTTATCATCTATCAAAATAACTTCCAGATTTTCCACACCTATAGACTGTGAAATAACCGAATTTAAAGTATTTCTGAGATAATTTTCAACATTATAAACTGGGATAATTATGCTAATTTTATAACTCATAACCATCAACTACTATAATACAAATCACATTTTTCATAATCTCAAAATGAACTTATATGTCTAATGAGATTTTTAAGTCAAGTACAAGCAATAATAAAATGTGTTTTGTGCAACCGTTCAATATTATTTAATATATTAAAGTTATTTTATATAATTGATTATAGATAAAACTTTCCTAACTGGACATATTAATTCGAAATTTAATCTTTGAGTTATAATTTAATATAAAAACAATTATAAACACAAAATAATATTCAAGATTATATTTAGAACATTAATTTAAAACAATATTACTAAAAACAACTTTTCAAATTTTGATAGATAAAAAAATAATGATTTTAAAAATAAATTAGTACCTAAATTTTAAATACGATGCATATACTAATATAACTATGAATATAAATATTAGTAAAGTTTTAATGTATATATTATTTGAAGTTGTTTTAAAACAATTATAATCTAAAATTTTAATAGGGATTTTATGAGTTTAATTAAAAAAAATGAATTGTTTTTACTGAGTGAGGTAGTAAAAAGAAATTTTTCTGCAAGATATAAGGAATCTACTTTGGGAATTCTATGGAGTGTATTGAATCCGTTGTTTACTATGATTATACTAACAATAGTATTCTCAACATTATTCTCCAGATCAATTGAAAATTATGCTGTTTATTTATTATGTGGGAGAAATATGTTTAATTTTTTTACAAGTGCATGTACAACTAGTTTACTTGCGATTAAAGCAAATCAGAACATTTTAGTTAAAACAGCCGCACCAAAACACATATTTATTATTGGCGGAATCATCTCTGAATTTATAAATTTTTTAATCTGCACAGTTCTTTTGCTGGCAGTGATGATTGCAACAAATGCACCATTTTATTGGAACACAATTCCTTTAACAATAATTCCAATAATTTTTGCAATTATTTTATCTACTGGAGTGGGGTTAATCTTATCAATATGTCAAGTTTATTATACAGATACTCAACATATATGGAGCGTCATGACTACAATGTTATTATATGGATCTGCACTATTTTATCCTATGGATGTGATTCCAGAGCCATACCACCAATATATGATTTTAAATCCGGTATTTTGGTTAGTAAATCAATATAGGAGCTTTTTTATATATGGAACAATACCAGATTTACTTTATATTGTAAACACATTATTGCTTTCAACAATCATATTAGTATTTGGATTAATCGTGTATAAAAAATATAATAAAAAACTTGCAATGAAATTCTAGAGGGTTAAAATGAAACAAAAAAATACTGCCATAAAATTCAAAAAATCAGTCAATAAAACTGATGACAAACAAAATGAAAATCCTCAAAAAGAAAAAATTATAGAAAAATTGATGGAAAGATTCAATATAACTGCTGAAGAAGCTGAAAAAATCCTTATCAAATTAGAACAGGAAAAACAGGAAAATACTACTGAGAACATTGTTGAAAAACAAGACTCAATAAAAACTCAGCAAAAAACAAATTTGGCCAAAAAAGAAAAAGATTCTGCAGCATCAAAAAATAAAGTCAAAGAATTTGAATCTACAGGCAAAATATCTTTAAAATCCCAATCAAATAAATCTGAAAAAGTTAATGATAAAAAACCAACACAAAAACAAGAACAAAAACAACAACCACAAACCCAAAAACCAACACAAAAACAAGAACAAAAACAACAACCACAAACCCAAAAACCAACACAAAAACAAGAACAAA
>NZ_JAFRKB010000017.1 GCF_017431965.1 Methanobrevibacter sp.
TAAAAGATTGGGTGTCATCATTCCTACTTTTGAAGAATATTCAAATAGGAAATCAGAAGATGACCTTGTCAGATTCATTCCTCAAAATGATAATTTTGAATATGATTACGATGACCTTATTGAGTTTTTTGGAGATAAGGACATCGATGTTCTTTTATTGATTAATCCTGATAATCCTTCAGGAAATTATATTTGCAAAGAAAACTCACTTAAATTGGCAAAATGGTGTCAGGATCAAGGAATCACATTGATTCTAGATGAATCTTTCATTGATTTTGCCACTGAGGAAAATTCCACATTCTTTTCAGAGCAAATATTGGCCCAATATCCTAATTTGATATTGATGAAGAGTATTTCTAAATCATTTGGAGTTCCAGGATTAAGATTAGGTGTTCTGGCAAGCAGTGATTCAGAATTAATGCAGACCATCAAATCAGACGTTTCAATATGGAATATCAATTCCTTTGCGGAATTTTACTTGCAGATATTTGAGAAATATCAGGATGATTTCGATAAGGGGATTAAAAAGTATCAGGAAGTGCGGGACAAGTTTACAAATGACTTAAACTCAATAGAAAATGTCAGGGCAATTCCTTCACAGGCTAACTACGTGATGTGTGAAATATTGGGTGATATTGACAGTAGAAAGTTAGCTGAAATATTGTTAAATGATTATAACTTGATTATTAAAGATTTATCAAATAAAAAAGGATGTGCTGGCAAGTCATATATTCGCCTTGCCGTTAGAGATGAAACTGATAATGGCATTCTGGTTGAAGCCATGAAAGATGTTTTGGAAGATAAATGAATTTATTTTGCAGTAGGATGATATTATGTTTAAAAAAGTGGAAAAAGAAAATGAACGCCTGATTGAAGACTACATTGGTGATGACTACAATAAATGTTTATATCTTTATTTGGATTTGATGAAATATGGAGTAACAAATGAAAATGTTAAATCATGGCTGGATTTTAAAGATGATGAAATTACTTCAGTAGTTTTAAAATATTATTCCGGAATGCACATATTTTCAAAAAATAAGAACTGTGATTATGACAATATTATAAATCTAATTGCAGAGGAAAATCCATCAATCATTTGCGCAGAAAAGTTCCTGATTGAGAATTTGTTTAAATTACTGGATAGTGAAGAATATAATGCAACTTATGGAAGCGTCAGAGCTTTGAATGAGTATTATGAATGTGACAATAGCTCTGTGGAACGTGCAACAGAAAGTGACTATGATGAAATTTCAAGATTGGTTCTAACAGACTCTGCATTTGGAAATTATTACACATTCGAGGAGTTAAAAGAGCAAATCGCAGAACAAAATGAAAATAATTACGGTAGGAATTTTATCATTAGGGAGAATGGTAAAATCATATCCCACGCCGCAACATGTGCTGAAGGTGACAAAATAGCGGTCATATCTCATATTATAACAGATGAAAGCTGCAGAAATCAAGGTTTAGGCACTAAAGTATGCAGTAAGCTATGTAATGAAGTCATTTCTGAAGGCAAAACTATATTTTTAACTAATTATACTAATGAATCAACTGCATTATATGATAAATTAGGTTTCAAACCCTCCTGTGAAATAGGAAAGTTGTATAAAAAATAAATTGGAATAGTTCATAGTTTGTTGTTGATGGGTGAAATAATGGAGGATTATTTTTTTGTCATTGATTCTGATAATCTTGGTTATGTAAATACAAGATTATATGGTTATGGCTTAGATAATGATGGTCTGATTTTAGAAAGTAAAAAGAATTACGATAGGTTATCTGGCATTGGTGCTTATGTCTTCGTCAATGTCGAAATGATTTTGTTTCATTGCATCAGGATTATTTGGGATCCTTCGGGATATATGTTTATGCAAATGATGATTATTTTGCTGTATCCAATTCCTTTTTAAAACTGGTGGAGCATCTCCGTGACAAGCATGAAAGAATCACATTTGATAAGGACTATGCGAATTATTATTTGCTTCAAACATTATGCTCAAGCCTATGTACACCAACTCTGGTTAAAGAAATAAAAATGATTCCAAGTGATGTTGAAGTAGTAATAGATAAGAATGCCCCGCAAATTTTATTTAAAGATTCTGGCATGAAAGAACATCATGTTCCACTCATTTCAAAGGAAGCGCTGGACATTTTGGATTCTTGGTTTTTAAAATGGGTTGAAATCATAAGAGGTTTGCGTAAAAATTCCAATAACTTAATTTTTGACCTCAGTGGGGGATTCGATACAAGAGTTGTTGCAGCAATTTGGCTAAATGCAAAAATTGACTTAACTAAAGTTAGGGTAAGCTCCAATACTGCCGAAAGAAGAAATGAAGATTTAATAATAGCTGGCAAAATTGCCGACAGGTTCGGCTTCGAATTAAACAAAACTTTGGAATATAATTTCATACCTATGTCTTATGATAATTCTGTTGCCCGTTGCATGTATGCAAAATCAGGCTTCGAAAAGCAGGCCACATTAAGAAAAACAATTCCTGTTGAACCAATGTTTAGGATATGTGGTCACGGCGGAGAATTAATCAAGGGTAATACAAATCCTATTTTCAGTTTAAATAGGGATGATTACAAAAAATCCCTTTCTCGAGCAGGATACAAATTTAATCCAACATTTTTCAAATCTTGTGAAGTGTTGGTGGACGATGAGTTTGAAATATTGTCCAGAAAATATGATGAGGATTATCTTTATGAAAATTTCGCTTCATTGCTTTACAGGTATGGTAGGGCCCGCCATCATTTCGGAAAGAATATTGTTGAAAGTTTATTGTTTAATGAAATGGATATCACACCTTTATCCGACCCAATTTTGCAAAAAATAGATAAAAGTGGGGTCGGTGATAAGAAGATATTGATTGCCTTGATTTTTAAACGTTATTGTCCGGAATTGCTGGATATTGAATTTGAAGGTGGCAGAGAAATTAGTTCAGATACCCTTGAAGTTGCCGATGAGATTAACAGGATATCTCCATTCGAAATGCCGGAATATGATTTTATTGAAGGTCCTGAAATCGAAGAGGTTAGACCTGCAAAAAAAATTAGTTTCACATCCAATTTAGATAAATTTAAAAGAGTTTTTGATTCAAAGGAATTTGAAAATGATTTTTCAAAATATTTCCCAAGCGAAATATACTATAAAATCAAACTTGGTTTATATCCGAATCATAGAGTCAACATAAGGGATATTATTTCAGCAGTTCAGATTATGAATGTAGTTCAAGATGTCAATATGGCCAATGATTTTGTAAAACCAAATTTTATGGATTGGATGAACAAGTATTCAATTTCAGATTCGGATAATTCTTTAAAAACTTATTCATCTTATCTTTTAGATAAATTTAACAGAATCAGAGTTGATATTAAAAATTTAGGTGGTGAATATAGTTCTGTTGTGGTTTTAGAAAGTTCTGATGACGAATTAAGGTCAAACCATCCAAAATGGACTCGGGGTTATTCAAGAAAGGAACTTGTGTTATACAGTTCAAAATCATCACTTGATTTAAAATTGAGGGTTATAAAAGACGGATCCTTAAGAATCAAATTAAGATCTATAAATTATAAGGATAAAAATGGAAATCCTGTCCCGATTTACATAGATTACACAAAATTTGAAATTGATGGGAAAAATATTTTTAATGATAATAAATTGATTTCACTTAGAAATCCGTTTTCCTATAAAATGGATGTGAAAGATTCTCAAATTGTTAATATTCATATTGAATGGTTGCCTTTTAGTGAAGATAGTGATTATTCAAACAATGAGTTGGAAACCCTTAAACAGGAAAATGCAGAATTAAAAAGACAGTTGGATGAACTTAAAAATGCAAATAATGATGATTGCATGCCAGTTTATTGATGGATTTTTTATTTTTCAATATTCTGGTTAAGTTTCATTTATTTTATTTAATTTCCATTTTAATCCAATATTTTTTAAAAATAGTTTCAGATTATTGTTTTTGTGTTGTATGTTCATAATTATAAAAATTGGAACTGGTTTTTTAATTAAATGTTCTTGATTTTAAATCTGAAAGCAATTTAGTATACAAAGTTTTATATGCATATTATTTACAAATATAATATTGTTATAACAATATTCATATCGTTTTAAGGATATCAGTATTTTTTTTATTTAATAAGAGGTTATTTAATGGTTGAAATTTCAGTTGTTGTTCCGGTCTATAATGTTGAAGAGTTTCTAGGCGAATGTTTGGACAGTATTGTAAATCAGACATTTAAAGATATTGAAATTATTTGTGTCAATGATGGGTCACCCGATAACTCTCTGGAAATATTAAAGGAATATGCAGCTCGAGACGACCGTTTCATTGTAATTGACCAGGAAAATGGAGGCCATGCTGTTGCTTCCAATCGTGGAATCGATATTGCCAAAGGAAAATATTTATTTTTAATGGATTCTGACGATATTTTGGATTTGAACGCATTTGAGCATACTTATAAGGTTGCTGAAGAAAAAAATGTTGATTTTGTAATATTTCAAGCAATTAACTATTACATGGATAAAAATGAGCTTGTTGAGGCGGAAAATTATAGTATGAATGCCTTAGCAGATTTTGTCGGAGACCGTGTATTTAACTGGAGAGAAGTTAAAGATTTCACATTTAAAATTACTGTAACTCCTTGGAGTAAGCTCTACAATAGGGAGTTTATCATGAAGAATAATATCCGATTCCCTGAGGGTTACGTTTTTGATGATAATGTGTTTTTCTTTGATGTCTTTTTCGCCGCTGAGCGAATAGCATTTCATCGAGAACATTTATTTAAAAGGCGCTGGTATTCTTCATCTTCAACCACTTCAGGTGGTGTGAAATTCATGGATTATATTCCTATCTGTGGTTTGATTTGGGATGTTTTTACAAAATACGGCGTTTTTGAGGAATTCAAAGAAAATTTGTTTGATAAGAAAATAGGGACTATAAATCACTGGTATAATGGCATTAATGAGGAGTTCAAGCAAGAATATTTTGATAGGATGAAAGCGGATTATGTTCAACTTGCTGATGATGAAAAGTTCTTTGAAGATTTTCTAAATACTTTAACTGACGAAGAAAAAATGATTTTTGATGCAGTTCTTGAATCTGAAGTTTACACTGAGTTTGATTTAAAATTAGAACAAAAACAATTACTTTATGAAAATAATAAATTAAAAAGAAAGGTATCTCAGGAATTGCATAAAAATAAGCAAATTAGAAAAAAACGTTTTGATGTTAATAGCAATATTAAAAAATTAAAAGAAGAAAATGAAAATATGCTTTTATTAAATAAGCAATTAACTGATAAAATTAATAAATTGTCATAGAGGGTATCATGTTTAAAGTTTCTGTAATTATTCCCGTTTATAATGCTGAAGAATACTTGGAGGAGTCTCTAGATTCAGTTTTCAATCAGACTCTTGATGATATTGAGATAATATGTGTGGATGACGGATCTACCGACAATTCCTGGAAAATGTTAAATGATTTTGCAGACACTCATAAGAACATGAAAATTTTTCATCAGGAAAATAATGGTGGTGGTGCTGCAAGGAATTATGCTTTGGATTATGTTGAAGGAAAATATATTTATTTCATGGATGCTGATGACATATTGGATTTAAACGCCTTAAAAGAGTGCTATGAAATATCTGAAGAAAAAAATCTTGATTTTTTAATATTTAAAGCAATCAATTATGATGAAGATACTGATTCTTATTATGATACTCCTATTTATTTGATGGATGAATTATATGAATTTGTTGGTGATAAAGTATTTTCTTTTGATGATTTAGGCGATTATATCTTTAAAGTAAATGTAACTCCTTGGTGTAAATTTTATAATGCCGAATTTGTACTTTCTACAGGTTCTAAATTCGCAGAAGGACTTATTTTTCATGATAATATCTTCTATTGGGGCATTATTTTTCATGCAAAAAGAATGTATTTCTATGATAAAATTTTGTATACGAGGAGGAGGCATTCTAAATCATCAACAGGAGCGGGAGATCAACGTTTTACAAGTACAATTGCAATCAATAATTTAATCATACAGAGATTTATAGACCACGGATATCTTGAAAAATATAAGAAAAAATTGTATAATAGAAAATTTACTTTGGTATTTATGAGATATGAGCAAGTTCATGATCAATATAAGGAATATTTTTACAATAAACTGAAAGAAGATTTTTCTAAATTGGTTGATCATGAAAAGTACGATGATTGTATGAAAAATATATACATATTTAATAGGGACCGTTTTGAAAGTGTGGTTTATTCTAATAATTTTGAAGAATTTGAAATATTGCTAGAAAATGCACTGATAAAAAAAGAGAATAGTGCTTTAAAATCTAGGATGAAAAAGGTTGAAGAATTAGATGAACCCCTTAACAATCTTAAGACTTGGAAATTTATTTCCAGTTAGAAAATTAAAACTGATGTAGTAGTGATATCATGGTAAAAATATCAATCATAATTCCTGTTTATAATTCGGAAAAATATCTAGAAGAGACAATTAATAGTGTGCTAAAACAAACTTTAAATGACATTGAAATTATTTGTGTCAATGATGGATCTACAGATAATTCTGCACAGATTTTAGAATCGTTATCAAATAAACATGAATGTATTCGTGTTTTTAATCAAAAAAATCAGGGTTCTGGTAAAGCCAGGAATTATGGAATGGATGAAGCAAAAGGGGAATATATTGGCTTTTTAGATGCAGATGATATTTTTGTAGATGAAAAATCATTGGAGTTGTTGTATGATGTGGCGAATAGGAATAATGCAGATATGGTCTGTGGAAATTTAAAAAAACTCACTCAGAGAAGAGTTTTAATGGATAATCCTAACTGTCCTGAGCATAATTATTACTGTTTTGATGAATTCTGCACAATTGAACCTATTAAATATGGAGTTCCATGGGCATTTTATAAGAATATATATAAAAAGTCTTTTTTAGATGAGAACAATATTCGATTTAGAGATTTAATCAGAGGTCAGGATCCAGTTTTTTTAGCGGAAATTTTAGCACAGGTTGATGTTATTTATGGAGTTCCTGTCGATTTTTACGCATACATGTTCCCAATTCCTGGAAGGCCATATTCTAAAGTTAACAATCCTACAAAAAAACTACATTATATTAGACATTATAAAGATACATTTGATATTTTTGAAGATGTTGGATTATATCCATTATCAGAATATTATAAACCTAAATTTATTAAATATTTAAATTATTCCATCAAATCTAGAAGTTTAGAGATTTATGAGCTAGTCATGGAAGTTTTTGGTAAAGATAATAATTATTTTGTTAATTTTCAGGAGGAATATGATTATTTTAGAGTATTCCATATTTTAAATAAGATATTGGTGGAAAATAACTCCGATTATTTCTTCGAAGCAAAAGATGAATTAAATACTATAAACATATTTGATAATGAAATTATTCCTAAAAAATTATTGGAGACTGTTGAATTATTAAATGCCTGTAATTCTTATGAAGAATACAAAGAAAAATATCTTGAATTTAATTTAAGTTATATAAAAAATGAAACTACAAAATTAAATAAGAAAAATAAACAATTCCAAGGGAATTTGAGATATAGGCAAAAATTATTAAATAGAAAATTTAATTTATTCTTCATAAAATACAATAATCTGCCGGAAGCATCTAAATTAGTTTATTATTATGATCTAAAGGAAGATTTTATTTCTATTAAAAATCAAGACTTTTATGACGATTTCATGGAAAATCTCAATGATTTTAATAAGAAGTTTTTTGAAAATGTCATAAATTCTCAAAGTTTTGAAGAATTTGACTTATTTTTTGAGAATACTAAACTGAAAAATCAAAATGAAAAATTGAAGAGGAAATTGAATAATTTAATTAAAGATAATAAAAAAATTGAAGAATCAATATGCCTGGATGAGCAAGATAAGTTAAATCATGAAAATTCAAAGTTGAATGAAATGAATAAAGATTTAAAAATAAAACTTTTAAATCATAGTAAATAGTTCCTCTTTATTCATTTATTATTTTTTTTACAAATGAAAATTTTATTTTTAAATATGTTATATAATGGTTTTTCTAAATCAAAATCTAATATTTCTTCATCAGTTGCTATTTCAACATCAAATCCGTAATGTTCAAGTTTATCAACAATATCCATAGAGTATTTTCTTTTGTGATGCTTATCTCCATAATGTTTTTTTCTTAATTGGGGTGTGTTATACTCTTCTTTTTCAAGTGTTTCTTCAAGTGAGTTGTCTATTGGGACTAGAGTTATACAAACTCCCCCCGGTTTTAAAACTCTATAAAGCTCTTCTATGGCGTTTGTATCATTAACAACACACTGTAGAACATGTCCATTGTAAATAAAATCAAATTCATTATCCTGATAAGGCATGTTTTCCATGTTGACTTTTTGCCTTATCTTAATATTAGTTGATTCGAACAATTCTGGATTAATATCTACCGGATAATAATCAATATTTTGCTGATTGCTAAAATAATTGTAAAATACTTCTTCGGGTGCGAAGTGCAGTAATTTGATAGATTTTTCGTTAAGCAATTTCCCAAATTTATTTTGAAACAATAAATAGATGAGTCTATGTCTCTCTAATGATCCACATAATGGACATTCTGCCCGTTTTCTTTTAGAAGGGCCAAATGGTTTAAACTCAACATATTTATTGCAGATGGGGCAATAATTTTTTTCAACCAATTTTGATTTTTCATTAAACATATATTTTCACTATTTTTTTTATTTATTTGTGGCTATTTAATTTTAAAAACGCTCTTAATTAGTATATACTTTAAAATATACTTCCCATATTATTTAAATATAACATATTATATATTTTAAAAACCTTTGAATATGTTTAAAAAGTTTTAAACTTATATATCTCCAATTTATTGTTAGATACGGTTTTACATAATCGGATTATTGTTTTATAAAAAAATCAATTAATAATTATCATTTGAGCATAATTTCGATTTATACTAATATGTATATATTGTTGTTTTAATAAATATACTAACAATATAATTATTTTTCTAAATGATATGATAGGTTATGGATATGGTTAAATCAAAAGAAGATTTAGATAATTTATTGGATGATATAGAAAATTTTTTTAAGGAAATGAAAAATTTTGAAGATAATTTTAAAAACTTTGATTCATCAGTAGACGATAAATTTGAAGATTTCAACAATAAAATTAATACATTAGGCACTGAATTAAATCTTTTTAAAGAAGAAAATACTAAAACAAAAGAATATTTGTTATTAGAATTGGAATCTAACCTGGATAAGTTTAATCAATCAGAAAATAAACTAGTCAATAAATATGATAATCTGATTAAGCTATTAAAAGAGGAGGATAATGATAAAATTTCTTCATTAAGTGAAGAGCTTGGAAGATATAAACAAGTTTTAGATGATAAAAATAAGACTATTGATGATTTAAAAAATAATGAAAAGAAATCTAAAGACATTATTTCTCGCAATAAAAAGGAACTATTGGATTTAACTAATAAAATTGATGAATTAAATGGAATTATTGCCAGTAATGATGAATTGAGTGAAAAGTTGGTTGAGGAGCAGGAGAAGTTTAATTCTTTAGGTGTTAAGTTTGATGAGTTGGAGGGTGTTCTTGCTCAGCGTGATTCTGAGGTTGCTGAATTGAATAAACTTGTATCTAAGAAGGATAATGATATTAAAGGGTTGAAATTAGTTAATTCTGATAAGATTAAACAGTATAATTGTTTGAGTGAAAAGTTGGTTGAGGAGCAGGAGAAGTTTAATTCTTTAGGTGTTAAGTTTGATGAGTTGGAGGGTGTTCTTGCTCAGCGTGATTCTGAGATTGATGGTTTGAATAAATGCATATCTGATAAAGATGAGGTTTATAATAGTTTGAATGAAAAGTTGGTTGAGGAGCAGGAGAAGTTTAATTCTTTAGGTGTTAAGTTTGATGAGTTGGCGAATATTCTTGTTCAACGGGATTCTGAGATTGATGAATTGGAGAAAAGCATCTCTGATAAAGATAATGAAATCAATCAATTAAATAATAAATTAGTTGAAATTGAAAATAAAGTTAAATTTTTACAGAATGAAACTGATATGGTTAAATTAACCTTTAATGAAAAAGAAAACAATATTAAACTTTTAAATGAAGAAATTAAAATTTTAGAATCAATCATTGAAGAAAAAGATCAAACCATTAAATTACTTAGAGGAGATGATTAATCATGTTTAAAATTTATAATTATGATATAATTCCGCATATTTTAGGAAATTTTAAAATAAAAGATATTATCATTTCTGGAGTTAAAGACAAAAATTTAATTGAAGCTATTTTAAGTTATAATGCCAATTATACCTTAATAAATACAGATAAAATTAAAAATTTTGAGGTAATTAATGGAAATCCTTTAAATGTACTTCCGAGCTTGAATAATTATGATGCAATTTTCATTGATGATGATTCAAATTGGTATACCATTTTCACAGAATTAAATATTATTAAGAATAACAATGATGATTTTCCATTGATTTTTATTTGTAACAACAGATTTCCTAATAAAAGAAGGGATTCCTATACCAATCCGAATATTATTCCTAAAGAATTTAGGAAGGAATTCATGAAAGAATTGCCTGTATGTTATAACGATGAAAAAATCACCATTTTTGATGGATTTTACCATGCTTGTGAAGAAAATACTTCTCAAAATGGCGTTTTAACAGGTATTGAAGATTTTTTAGAGGAAAATTCTCACATTGGAATAATGAAAATTAATTTTATTGAAGATATTACAATATTGTATAATAAACTACCAATTAACAATAAAAGAATTGACATTATCAGTAAAGAAATTAATGGTTCAGAATTAAATGATTTGGATTTATCAAGTAGTATAATTGAAAATAAACTCTTAATTTCATACATTAATAAAAATAATGTTTTCAATGAAAAGTTAAATGACTATGAATTAGAAATTTCGGATAAAACAGGTTTGATTAAAGAGTATGAGGAAAAAATCCGGATTCAGGATAATGAAATTAATTATAAAGATAGTAAAATTGATGGTTTTGAATCAAAATTAAATCTTAAGGATACGCAGATAAAAAGTTTTGAATCTAAATTGAATTTAAATAATGCGAAAATTAAAAATTTCGAGGATAAGTTAGTTAATAAGGATAAAACAATCAATAAACTTCAAAACGAACTTCAAGATAATAATAATAGAATTAATGAAATGGCAACCGATTTAAATGAAAAGGAGAGCAATTTTACAAAAGAAAAATTGGATTTGGATAATCAAATTAATTCTTTAAGAAATGATTTTGACAATCAAATTGATGGGTTAATGTCTGATTTCAATAAAAAAGAGTGTGATTTTGCAAAAGAAAAATTTATACTGAATAATCAACTTTCTTTAGTAAATGATGAAATTAATTCTTTAAGAAATGATTTTTCAAAAAAGGAAGATGATTTTAACAACCAACTTGCGGAAGCTACTTCACAAATTAACCGTAAAAATAAAGTTATACAACAACAGAAGAATCAATTAGAAATTATTAATAAACAACACACCTATCAATTATCAAAAAGTGATCGGGATAAGTATTGTATCAGCTGTTTTAAAGAAGAAATAAGCAACAAACATGCTGAAATTGATTATCTTAAAAATAATACATTAACTAAAAAGTTTTTATCACCTGCGGGTTATTTGTACTTAATTTTAAAATCAAATCCTAGGGAATTATCATTAAATTTCCGTCTTTTAAAAGCTTTAAAAAATAGTAAATGTTTTGATATAGGATTTTATTTGAACAATAATCCGGATATTCAAAAAAGTAAATGGTGCAAATATTTCTCTCCAGAATTACATTATGTATGCAATGGATTTAAGGAAGAAAGAACATTTAGCAAAAAATATTTTGATAGAAACTCTAAAAAAAGATTATTGAATTATCTTTTGACTTGTGATAATAAATGAGATTTTTGATAATTTCAGTTTGATATATGATGGTGTAATAAATGAAATATGATTATTTAATTGTTGGAGCGGGGCTTTTTGGTGCTGTTTTTGCATATGAAATGACAAAATCTGGCAAAAAATGTTTAGTTATTGAAAAGAGAAACCATATTGCGGGAAATGCATATACTGAACTAAACGAAAATATTAATGTTCATAAATATGGCGCTCATATTTTTCACACTAATGATAAAAAAATTTGGGATTATATTAATCAATTCGCCGATTTTAACAGATACACTAACTCTCCGGTAGCAAACTATAACGGTGAACTGTATAATCTTCCATTCAATATGAATACTTTTTATCAGATGTGGGGTGTAAAAACACCTAGTGAAGCTAAATTGATGATAGAAAAACAAAAAAATGAGGCTAATATAGATAATCCTAAAAATCTTGAAGAACAAGCAATTTCATTGGTTGGGAAAGATATTTATGAAAAACTAGTTAAAGGTTACACCGAAAAACAATGGGGAAGGAAATGCAGCGAATTACCTTCTTTTATTATAAAAAGATTGCCTGTAAGATTTACTTTTGATAATAACTATTTCAATGATTTATATCAGGGTATTCCGATTGGAGGATACACTAAAATTATTGAAAAGATGCTCGATGGTGTTGAAGTTAAATTAAATGTTGATTTTTTTGATGATAAAGAAAAATGGCTGAATATTGCAGATAAGGTTGTATTTACCGGAATGATTGATCAATATTATGATTACTGTTATGGAGAACTTGAATACCGCGGTTTAAATTTCGAATTTGAAACATTAAATATTGATAATTTTCAGGGAAATGCAGTAATAAACTATACTGATGCCGAAACACCATATACTCGTATAATTGAGCATAAACACTTTGAGAATGCTATTTCTTCAAAAACAATCATTACAAAAGAATATCCAATAACCTGGTCAAAAGGTGAAGAAGCATATTATCCAATGAACGATGAAAAAAATTCACAATTATATGATAAATATGTTGAACTTTCCAAAAAGGAAGATAAAGTAATCTTTGGCGGACGTTTAGGAATGTATAAATATTTGGACATGTGGCAAGTTATCAGTGAATCATTAAAACTGGTCAACTCCTTAAAATAGACTGATGCAGTTAATTAATAAGAAAATTATTTAATTTAAAGTTTGTTGGTTAATTACCATAATTCAACCTATTTGTTATAATTTAATTCTCATTAAAAAAGTTTTATTTTTGGGAATTATTCTAAAACACATATTAATAAACAATAAGTAAAGAATAAGAATTATTAAAAGGAATTCTGATAAGAAATGGTTAAAAAATATAAGAAATTAAAAATAAAACAAATAATTTCGTTTTTTTTATGACCTATAAATATTAAATACATACCTTTATAAAGGTTGAAATATATATTTTATCATAAGATATCTGTACTGTTTTATAACATGACTATGTGTGCTTTTTGTCATCGTTTTTAATAATTATTTCAAGATATCTTCTTTTAGATAATGTATTTTATCTAATTAATTATTATTACTGATTTATATCTTTGAATTTAGATTGTACTATAGACTATAGTATAAATCGCAGCGGTGGATTCTTAGATATGTTTTAACAAAAAGATTAGAGGAAAAAAATATGCCAGGACTTTTTGCTGCAAAAAAACTTAAAAGAAATAGACAAAATTTTAAGTGGAAAGATGTAGATTACAAAAGAAGAGCTTTAAGGTTAGACGTTAAAGCGGATCCTCTCGAAGGAGCTCCTCAAGCAAGAGGTATTGTAATCGAAAAAGTAGGGATAGAAGCAAAACAACCTAACTCTGCTATTCGTAAATGTGTTCGTGTTCAATTAATTAAGAACGGTAAACAATTAACTGCTTTCGCACCAGGTGACGGAGCTATTGGATTTATCGATGAGCACGATGAAGTGATGATTGAAGGAATCGGTGGACCATCTGGAAGATCCATGGGAGATATTCCAGGAGTTCGTTGGAAAGTTTCCAAAGTTAATAACGTAGCTTTATCAGAAATGGTAAGTGGAAAAATAGAAAAACCTGTAAGATAAGGTGGTTATATTTATGAGTAAATTATTTGATAAATGGGATCTCGATGAAGTAAAAGTTGAGGACTTAGGTTTAGTTAAATATATCTGCTTAGATGAAACTTTAGTTCCACATACTTCTGGTAGACATGTAAAAAGACAATTTGCAAAATCTAAAGTATCTATTGTTGAAAGATTAATCAACAAAGTTATGAGAACTCATCTCAACTCCGGTAAAAAGAATAAAGCTTACAACATCGTAAAAGATGCATTAGAAATTATTCACAAAAGAACCAAAAAGAATCCGGTTCAAGTTTTAGTTACTGCAGTTGAAAACACTGCACCTCGTGAAGAAACTACTCGTATCAAATACGGTGGAATCGGTTACCAAGTAGCTGTAGACATTTCTCCACAAAGAAGAGTAGACCTTTCATTAGGATTCTTAACTAGAGGTACTTTACAATCTTCATTCAAAAACAGAAGATCTGTTGCTGAATGTTTAGCTGATGAATTGATTCTTGCTTCTGAAGAAGATTCAAGAAGTTTTGCTTTAAGAAAAGCTGAAGAGAAAGAAAGAGTTGCTAAAGCAGCACACTAATCGTATTATGTTTACATAGGTGGTTATTTTGAGTAGAAGAGACAAAATGATTGCAAAAATCAAAGAATTAATGTATGAACCTACACAAATCAGAAACATTGGTATCTGTGCTCACATCGATCACGGTAAAACCACTTTATCTGATAACCTTTTAGCAGGTGCAGGAATGATTTCCGAAGAACTTGCTGGTGACCAAAGATTCTTAGATTTTGATGAACAAGAACAAGCACGTGGTATTACTATTGATGCAGCTAACGTATCTATGGTACACGATTACAAAGATAGTGAATACTTAATCAACTTAATCGATACTCCAGGTCACGTTGACTTCGGTGGGGACGTAACTCGTGCAATGAGAGCTGTAGACGGTGCAGTAGTAGTAGTTTGTGCTGTAGAAGGTATTATGCCTCAAACTGAAACCGTATTCAGACAAGCATTAAAAGAAAACGTAAAACCAGTTTTATTCATTAACAAAGTTGACAGATTAATCAACGAGTTAAAGTTAGAACCTGAAGAATTACAAAAAAGATTCATTAACATTTTCATGGAAGCTAATAAATTAATCAAAAATATGGCTCCTGAAGATAAAAAAGATGAATGGGCATTAGACTTCACTAATGGTAGTGTAGCTTTCGGTTCCGCATATCACAACTGGGCTATCAATGTCCCAACCATGCAAGAAACTGGAATTAATTTCAAACATATTATTGATTACTGTAATGCTGATAATGAAAAAGAATTAGCTCAAAAAGTACCATTATCCGATGTATTGCTCGGTATGGTAGTAGAACACTTACCTTCTCCTAAAGTAGCTCAAACCTACAGGGTACCTAACATCTGGGATGGGGATGTCGAATCTCCTGCTGGTGCTGGTATGATTGAAACTTCTCCTGATGGACCTTTAGCAGTAATGGTTACCAACGTGTCTGTAGATAAACACGCTGGTGAAATCGCAACTGGTAGGGTATACGGTGGAGCTATTGAAAAAGGTACAGAAGTTTACATGGTCGGTTCTCACGGTAAATCCAGAGTACAACAAGTAGGTGTATACTTCGGTCCTGAAAGAGTTAACACTGATAAAGTTCCTGCTGGTAACATTGTATACATTGCTGGTGCAAAAGGAGCTATTGCTGGTGAAACATTATGTTCTCCTGAAGACAAAATCAAAGAGTTTGAAGGATTAGAACACATATCAGAACCTGTAGTTACTGTAGCTGTAGAAGCTAAAAATACTAAAGATTTACCTAAGTTAATTGAAGTATTAAGACAAACTGGTAAAGAAGATCCTACTGTCAAAATCGAAATTAACGAAGAAACCGGTGAACACTTAGTATCCGGTATGGGTGAACTTCACTTAGAAGTTATCGGTTACAGAATCAGTGAAAAAGGTGTAGACATTACAACCTCTGAACCTATTGTTGTATACAGAGAAACTGTAAGAAAACTCTCTCCACAAGTTGAAGGTAAATCCCCTAACAAACACAACAGATTCTACATTACTGTTGAACCTATTGAACCTGAGCTCTTTGAAGCTATTCAAGAAGGAAACATCAAAGAAGGCAGAGTTAAAGGTAAAGAATCTGCTAACGACTTCATGGAATACGGTTTGGATAAAGAGGAAGCTAGAAGAGTATGGGCTGTTCATAACAGAAGCATATTCCTTAATATGACTCGTGGTATTCAATACTTGGATGAAGTAAAAGAGTTATTACTTGAAGGATTTGAAGAAACCTTGAAAAAAGGTCCTTTAGGTGAGGAAATTTGTATGGGATTAAAATTCAAACTCAATGATGCAAAACTTCACGAAGACGCAGTTCACAGAGGACCTGCACAAGTATTGCCTGCAATCAGAAACGCAATCTTAGGTTCCATGATGCTTGCAGAACCTGCATTACTCGAACCAATGCAAAAAGTAGTTATCGATACTCCTAATGATTACATGGGTTCATGTACTCGTGAGATTCAAAACAGAAGAGGCCAAATTGTCAATATGGGTCAAGAAACTGGTGACATGGCTAGAATTGAATCCAAAGTACCTGTAGCTGAAATGTTTGGTTTCGCTGGAGACATCAGATCTGCTGCTGAAGGTAGATGTTTATGGTCTACTGAAATCGCTGGATTTGAACCACTCCCACGTGAGATGCAAAATCAAATCGTAAGAGAAATCAGACAAAGAAAAGGTTTATCTGCAGAACCATTCCCTGCAAGCCACTACTTAGGTGATTTATAAACTTAAAATTTAAAAATTATATTTTTTAATTTTTTTATATTTTTAATTAAAATTATTTAAAAAAACATTATCTATTTATATGTTAATGTATAAAGTAAATTTAAGCTATCATTTAAGCTTATAGATATTGTTTGTTAATATTACAAAAGAGGTTATTATAATGGCAAAAGAAAAAGAACATATTAACTTAGCATTTATTGGACACGTTGACCACGGAAAATCCACTTTAGTTGGACACTTATTATTAAAAGCTGGTGCAATCGCTGAACAACAATTAGATGAAGGAGAAGACAAATTCAGATTTGTTATGGACAAATTAGGAGAAGAAAGAGAAAGAGGAGTAACTATCGACTTAGCTCACCAAAAATTCTCCACTAAAAAATACGACTACACTGTTGTAGACTGTCCTGGACACAGAGACTTCGTTAAAAACATGATTACTGGTGCATCCCAAGCTGACGCAGCTGTATTAGTAGTAGCTGCAAACGACGGTGTAATGCCACAAACCAAAGAACACATGTTCTTATCCATGACTTTAGGTATTAAACAATTAATTATTGCTGTTAACAAAATGGATATGGAAAACTACAGTGAAGACAGATTCAACGAAGTAAAAGAAGAAGTAAGTGTTTTACTCAAATCTATTGGTAGAAACCCTGCTGATGTTCCTTTCATCCCAATGTCTGCATTTGAAGGAGACAACATTAAAGAGAAAAGTGACAACATGCCTTGGTACAAAGGTGACACTCTCATGGATGAATTAGACAAATTAACTCCACCTGAAAAACCTGTAGACTTACCTTTAAGAATTCCTATTCAAGACGTTTACTCCATTACTGGTGTAGGAACTGTACCTGTAGGAAGAGTTGAAACTGGTATCATGAAAAAAGGTGAAAACGTTATCTTCGAACCTGCTGGAGCTTCCGGTGAAGTAAAATCTATCGAAATGCACCACGAAGTATTCGAAGAAGCTGAACCTGGTGACAACATCGGATTCAACGTAAGAGGTGTAGGTAAAAACGATATCAGAAGAGGAGACGTAGCTGGACACACTTCCGATGCTCCTACTGTAGCTAAAGAATTTACTGCACAAGTTGTTGTATTACAACACCCTGGTGTAATTACCGTTGGATACACTCCTGTATTCCACTGTCACACTTCCCAAACTGCATGTACTTTCTTAGACTTAACTTCCAAAATTGACCCTGCTACTGGTCAACCTTTACCAGATAAACCAGATTTCATTAAAACTGGTGACGCTGCTATCGTACAAATCAAACCTACCAAACCTATGGTTATGGAAGAAGCTAAAAACATTCCTCCTATGGGAAGATTTGCTATCAGAGATATGGGTCAAACTGTTGCTGCAGGTTTATGTCTTAAAGTTACCCCAGCAAAATAAGTTTGTAAACAATAATTAGAAAGTATTCTTATACTTTCTTTTCTTTTTGTTTTTTGGAGGAAAATAAATGAATCAAGCAAGAATTAAGCTTACTGGAACAGACCCAGAAAAATTAGCATACGTATGCGATCAACTTAAAAAAATTGCTGAAAGAACTGGTGTTGACTTGTCTGGTCCTATTCCATTACCAACTAAAAAATTAGTTGTTCCTACAAGAAAATCTCCTGATGGAGAAGGTAAAGCTTCTTGGGAAAAATGGGAACTTAGGATTCATAAACGTTTAATTGGTATTGGAGCTGATGAACGTGCTATGAGACAAGTTATGAAAGTTAACGTTCCTGATAATGTAAGTATTGAAATTGAACTTAAAGGATAAATATTTAGAATCCTTCTAAATATTCCTTTTCATATGCCGAGATAGTCTAGTCTGGTAAGGCGCAGGACTTGAAATCCTGTGAGGTAACCCTCGCCTGGGTTCAAATCCCAGTCTCGGCGTTTTTTAAATCTATTTTTTAAAAAAAGTATTTAGTTTTATATCTAATTCATCTAAATTAGATACAATATCATTTTTATTCAAATTATCTATTTTGGGTCTTTGAATCATGATTACTGCAATATTTTTTTCATTGGCGGCGTCTATTTTTTCGATTACTCCACCAATTTCACCGCTTTCTTTTGTAATCATTACACTAGCATCATATTTTTCAATTAAATCGATGTTTTCTTTTAATGTTGCAGCGCCTGTCATTGAAATTATATGATTTGGATCCACATTTAATTTTTCACACTTTTCAAGGGAACTTTCCACTTTTAAAATTCGGGGATAGAATCGTTCCGGAGGGATGTATTTTAAAACATCTTCCATGGTATTTGCTCCTGCAAAATGCAGGATATTTCCTTTAGGGAACTTGTCTTTGATTAATTTTCCTGCTTCATCAAACGAATCTACATAATGGATATGTGATGTGTCAATATTTTCAAAGTTGGTGGTAGGTCTTTCAAAGCGAATATAAGGTATTCTTAATTCATTTTTAATGCTTACGCTGGTTTGTGTAATGTGTGATGCGAAAGGGTGTGTTGCATCAATCAATAAATCGAAATGATTATTAGTCAATATTTCAATTATTTCCTCTTTTGGAAGTGGTTTTGCAATTGTTTCATCACTTCCTCCTTCACGAGCGAGTTTTGCACCATATTCGGTTGTAGTGGTTGTCAGAATATGAGCATCATAATTTTCTTTAACATGTTTTATGATGTTAATCGAATCTTTTGTACCGCCTAATAAAAATACATTCATTTTATCACTTTATTCATTATTTTATCAGAAATTATGATTGTAATTGCTACGATAATGATTACTATCCAGTCAAGCATTCCAATTGCTGTGGTTCTGAACACGATTTGTAGTTGTGGGATGTATAAAATCAATATCTGAAGTATGAATGATAGTAAAATTCCCAAATATAAATATTTGCTTGATTTGTCTGAGTTCGCCTTTCCGTTATATGCATTGAAAAGCTGATACATTACAAATAGTGTGAAAGCTATTGTCATTGCTTTTTTTGTTGGGATTTTTGTACTTAATGCATACGCATATACGCAAATTGTTCCGACTGCCATTACCAGACCGGTTATGAATATCTGAAGCAAGGCATTTTTTGTTAGAATGTCTCCAGTTTCTGGAGGGCGGCGCATGATGTCTCTTTCACTGCCTTCCATACCTAATGTTTGGGCGGGAGGCCCATCCATCACAATATTCAACCAAAGCAGTTGCACGGGGTTAAATGGAATCGGAAGGGATAATAGTGATGTTCCAACTATTGTTAAAATGGCACCTACATTTGTGGATACCTGGAATTTCACAAATCTTTTAATATTGTCGAATATTTTTCTTCCTTCCTTGACTGCTTTTACAATAGTGGTAAAATCATTGTCCTGTAAAATCATATCGGCAGATTCTTTTGCAACATCGGTTCCGTTTCCCATTGCAACTCCAATTGATGCTTTTTTAAGTGCAGGGGCATCATTTACCCCATCACCGGTCATTGCAACGACATTGTCTAATTTTTTAAGAGTTTCCACAATTCTCATTTTTTGTGAAGGCTTGACTCTTGCATAAACTTGGATGTCCTTCACGATTCTTAAATATTCATCATCACTTAAATTTGATAGTTCACTGCCTGTTATTACGCGGCCTGTTGTTAGAATACCTAATTTTTTTGCAATTGAGCAAGCAGTTTGTTCATGATCTCCGGTAATCATGATTACGTCTATTCCTGCATTGATACAATCCTGGACTGCTTTTTTTGCTGTTGGTCTTGGAGGGTCAATCAAACCAAGCAATCCGGTAAATATCAAGTTTTCCTCTTTTCCATCGTCTTCATTTTTGTATGCAAATCCGATTACTCTTAATGCATTGCTACTCATGTCACTAATTTTTTTACATATCGTTTCCTTGATTTCATCGTTAATTATTTTAGTAGTTCCGTCATAATCTATGTATTTGCATTGGTCTATAATTATTTCTGGAGCACCTTTTGTCAAAACAATATTATTTCCATCGTCTAGTCTATGTATAGTAGTCATCATTTTACGATTACTGTCAAATGGGATTTCATCAACCCTTTCAAGTTCAGTTTTTGAGCTGTTGCAATGCTTTAATATGGCACTATCGGTCTGGTCTCCTATAATCTTGTCATCGCTAATGATTGCATTGTTGCATAATTTACCTATAAGCATTGTTTTGTCTTCATTTGTGTAGAAACTTTCAACAACGCTCATTTTATTTTCAGTTAAAGTTCCTGTTTTATCACTGCAGATGATTGTACATGATCCAAGTGTTTCAACTGATAGGAGCCTTTTTACAATTGCATTGGATTTTGCCATCTCTTGCATTCCTAAGGCAAGTGTCAATGTTAAGACTGCAGGCAAACCTTCCGGAATTGCCGCAACTGCAAGTGAAACGGCAGTCATAAAGGTCTCAACAAGTTCAGTTCCTTGCATGAGTTCCAAAACAAAGATGGCTATACATACAACGATGGCTATTGCGGATAATATTTTTCCAAGCTTTCCAACCTTTTGTTTCAATGGAGTTTCATCATCCTCTTCCTGGATTATTTCTGCAATCTTACCTATTTCGGTTTCCATTCCAATTTTTTCAACTATTCCAAGTCCATGGCCTGTAAGGATGTTTGAGTCCATAAAGACATTATCATTGATTTCTTTTTTGACACTTTCAGATTCTCCGGTTAACTGTGATTCGTCACAGCTTAAGTTACTGGATTCAATTAGTATCAAGTCTGCAGGCACTTTGCTTCCCTCTTCAAGAATTACAAGGTCTCCAATTGTCAATAATTTGGAATCGATTTCTTCAATTTCATTGTTTCTTTTAACGATTGCCTTTTTAACCATCATGCTTTTAAGCATTTCAACAGCTTTTTGGGATCGGTATTCTTGAATAAAACCTAAAATTGTATTCAATAATACTGCAAGTATTATTACGCATGCATCGATTACGTCACCGATTGCATATGCGGCAATGGCTGCAATCAAAAGAAGGGCGATTAGAATATCTTTGAATTGAGATAAAAATAGGATGTAAGTCGGAGTGGGTTTTTTTTCTTTAAGTTCATTTAAACCGTATTCGGCCTGTCTTTTTTGTATTTGTGTATTGTTTAATCCTTCAAGAGATGTATTGTATTTGGAGAGTATGTCTTTCATCCCATCACCTTAAAATATAGAAACTTGCTTTTTTAAAGTTTTTTAATTGCATTTTAACGTTAGGAGTATTTAAGTTTTCTCCAGTCAGGGGTTTAATAATTAGCATTGCACCAGTTTTGTTTGCAAGTTTTACCAAATATGGCTGTAATTCGCCAGGGGGCCTGATAGAATAAATGATGTCTACATCTTCGTATAATTCAAGATTTGGGTTTGTAATGTCGTCCTTTATAACACTTTCATTATCTGGAGCGATATCTGTTTTAATTAAAGTTATATTGTCTTTTTCAGATAGCATCTTGGATATCATGTCAAATTTTCCAACTGCAATTTCTGCAATTTTGACTTTCCTATCCCCAACTTCATTCAAGATATACTCTCCAAAATCTTGCCACATTTTTCTACTCCTTTAAATTAATTTTTTTAATACAAACTATTAAATATATTGTTTTGTATAATATTTTTTAGTATGAAAGTTAGAAAGTTTGTTCCAAAAGATTTAAAGAGGGTTTTTGAGATAGAAAACATGTCATTTGACCAATCATATGGAATAAACATGTTTCAACAGTTATATGAAATGGGCATTGGTTTTCTAGTGGCTGAAAAGGACGATTATGTAATCGGTTATGTAATGTTTTGGATTAAATATGAAAATCAGGGCCACATCATCTCAATAGCCGTTGATAAAAATTACCGTAGAATGGGTGCCGGAACGGAACTGCTTCTAAAGGCAATTGGAATATTGTCTTTACTTAGAATCGATGCCATCTATCTTGAAGTAAGGGAGAAAAATGTTGAAGCGGTCA
>NZ_JAFRKB010000018.1 GCF_017431965.1 Methanobrevibacter sp.
ACACGGTGTGCAGGAGTTCCTCTACCTCTTCTTTGATGAATTAATCGTTTTCCCATTCAAATTCCTCCTTAGAATACTCCTATTCTGACAGCGAGTTCTTCTGCCATTTCTTCTTCAACAAGTTTAATGTATGCTACTTTTACACCTTTAGTAGTAATATGAGTATTGACTTTTGCTACTTTTTCGCCGTATAAATCTTCAAAAGCTCTTTTGATTTGACCTTTGTTTGCTTTACGGTTTACAACAAAAGCAATTTCGTTATTCATATCGATTAAGTTCATGGTTTTTTCAGTAACATGAGGTTTAATAATAATTGAGTATGAATCCATAATAATCACCTATTTTCCAAATTATTGGAATAAACCTCCTAACTTTTCAACAGCTGATTTAGTGTAAACAGTGAGTCTTCCTGCGTGGGTACCAGGTGCTAATAATTCAGCATTTAAGTTTTCAACAACCACAACATCTACACCAGCGTGGTTTCTTGCACCTAAAGAGATACCTTTATCTTCACCAACAACAACAAGAGGTCCTTTTACTTTTTTGTATTTTCTTCCTCTAGTTTTTCCTCTACCAGCTCTGATTCTTTTACCTTCTTTAGCACGGATGACATCGTCATAAACTCCTAAATTCTCAAATATTTCACGAGATTGTTTAGCAGTTTTTACAGCTTCGAGTTCATCTTCAACAATAATAGGAACTTGTTCTAAATCTGCTACTTTATGTCCTCTGTTTTCAACAATTTCTTTATTAGTTGTTGCTGCAACAGCAGATCTGATAGCAAATCTTCTTTCTTTTATGTTGATTTTTTCGTGATGATTTTTTTCAGCTCTAGTAGGATGTGCTTGTCTACCACCAATAGCCATTGGTACGAAAGCTGCTCTTGAACCATTTTTAATCCTAGGTACTCTTGCAGTACCTCTACCTGAACCCCATCCTTTAGCGGAAGTTCTTTTACCTGCCATTGGGTCATTACCCCATGGTTGTACTCTAGCGGATTGTGCTGAAAGTACAGCTCTTTTGATTAAATCTGGTCTGTATACTTCATCAAAAATAGCTGGAAGTTCAATTTCTTCTTTTACTTCCCCATTAATAGAATAAACGTTTACTTTCATGATTATACCCCTTGTTTAGATTTTGTACTTATGTAATTAATTTGAGGTATATCCTCAGCTTTATTATTAGGTCTGATAGGCTGTCTTAAAATTACTAATCTTTTAGAAGGACCTGGAAGGGAACCTTTTACTAAGACATAATCATTTTTAACAACACCATATTTTACAAATCCACCATCTGGGTTGATTTGATCAACTTCATCAGCTGATGCAATTTTTAAAATTCTTTTATTGAATTCAGTTCTTTTATGGTAACCCATTTGACCTGCTTGTGCAACAGTCCACATGGTTCTTCTTGGTGTCCAAGGTCCAATAGAACCTACGTGTCTACCTTTACCTGCTCTAACAGCTTTACCATATTGAATTCTAATTCCCCATCTTTTAACTACACCTTGGAATCCTTTTCCTTTTGTAGTTGCAATAGCATCAACAAATTCTCCTTCATTGAAGATTTCACTAGCTTTTACTTCATTACCTAATAATTCTAATGCAGTATTTAATTTTTCTTCAGGATTTGCTCCTCCAATTCCACATTCAAATATGTCAGGTTTTTTCTTAGGTACGCTAGTTACTTTTGGATTGGTGTGTACTAATACCCTAATTTCTTCTGTGTTTTCTAATGCACCTTGTATTTTTGCAATAGCTTCAGATTTATTGTACTCTTTAGGAAGAGAAATCTTCCTTGAAAGTTCTTGATCTAAATTGTCTGCAAGTACTTCGGTGATTACTTTCAAACCACGAGAAGTTTTTTCATAAGCTCTAATTCCCATTACTACGACCGGAGGCACTTCCAATACAGTTACTGGAGTGAAAACTTCCATACCATTAGTAGGAGAGTTTTTATCAGTATCAGTGACTAAAGCGTGAGTCATACCGACTTTATAACCTGCGAGGCCGAGTAATTTTGGTTCATCAATTTGAGGCCAAGATTTTACTCTAGGGGTTTCTTTAGCTGCTCTTTTCCTTGGACTAAAAGCAACAGACCCTTTTCTTGGCTGGTGATGTCTTACCATTTAATTTAACCTCCTTATTAATATTTTTCCTTATTTTTTAATTATATTCAAATTTTTTTTAAATAACTAAATGAATAGTCATTTTACAAGTTGATAAGAATTACACAATGTATAACCTCATCGAAATAATAAATAGCCGTAAAAAAGATTACAACTAGATAAATATTAAATTTCAATATATCCTATTGAGTTTTAAACAATTGAAGCACAATAAAGAATATATCTAATGTATAAATCATTCTGCGCTAAGTAAATTTTTAGGAGAGTCCTAAAAACATTAATGTATAAAAAGTTGAGCAAGTTATCTATTAGCGCGATATAACTAATAAATCAAAGAGAATTAAAATCTCATAAAGTTAAATAAAGAAAGTGTAGCGACAACTGCCTCTTCAGTCCTAACAGTTTCAGTTCCCTGCCCAGGAATTGTATTTATTTTAAATAAATCCCAATTAGCATTAGAAACGTCTTCGTTAATTGAAGAATAAGGGCCACCAAATAAAATAGCAATACTTTTACATTCATCTACTTTATGTTTTAATTCATCAAAAATAGAATCAATATAATCTCCATATCTTGTAGTTTCAACAACAAGATCAGGTTTAATTAATTTTAAGCTATTTTTAAGACTCTTATTAGAGGATATTACTTTATATCCCCAGTAAACGTCATCTGGTTTATCAGGTGTGACTATTACTTCTTTCTTAGCAATTTTAGTTATCTTAAAGTCAAAAATTCTTTTAACTGTAAGTTGCTCTTTACAGAATGCAAGTTTATCCATACCTATATCAACATAAGTTCCTTTCTTATTTCTCTTAACAGTGAAACCTTGCCTATAATCACCGACGTCAGGTTGATTATCAACAGGGTGATGAGGAGTCCTAAGCGGTGGAAGAATTCCAACATGCTTCAATTCAGGTTTTATAGGAAACGCTTTTTTCCTCAAGTATTGAGGAGTATTCATATAATCCAGAACTTCAGCAATAAAATCTCCATCAAGATCTCCATCTTCATTTTTATCATGATCATCATTGTAAATAATCACGTTATCTGCTTGAAAAATAGCTAAAGCTCTTCCTAAAATTCCAACTTTATAAGTACGAATTTTGAGATCTTTAGACTCAGAAAGAAATGAATTTGGAATAAATATAGATAGCTCATCTTTATACATTACCTTACATTATGTAAACTAAAGTATATAAAGATTACCCTACATTTATATAGCTATCACTAAATAGACTTACACATTTACAAAATATTATATCAATTATAATATCTGTAGCTCTTTTTATGCTACCAACTTTTTTATACTCAGAGAATATATTAATATTAAATATATGACAAGGAGTATATAAATGTATTGTTTTTCAATAGGAATAACTAAAAAAAATAGGATTTTTAGAAAAATTAAAAATTAATTAACGCTCTAATTACAATTACATCAACATTTTGATTTTCTTTTGTGTGAAAATCATAAATCTTTGGAATTGGAAACTTATATCTGAATATATGAGTAATTTTTAAATTATTTTCTTCGTAAAAATTAATTAAAAATTCTTCAGTTGAAGCCATATGAAAAGAATATAAAACATCCGGTTTGAGACTGCATGCCTTTTTGACAAAATTTAAATCTTCACCGCCTTTTGCTTTCCTTTGAGATCCGAAAGGAGGATTCTGAATTATAGTATCTACATCAAAGCACTCATTAAATTCATTAATATCACTTAATATAAACTCTACATTATCAACATTTGATTTATCGCAATACTCCATTGCCAAATTAATTGAATCGACATCAACATCCACACCACATGTCATATTTGCACCCATTAATGCAGATCCAATAGTAAAAATTCCAGTTCCGCAACCCAAATCTAAAACATTCCTATTTTCAATATCACCTAAAGAATCCGCATTCCAAATTAAATCGGCAGCTATAACTGAAGGAGTAGAATACTGTTCAAGTCCAATCTTCGGTTTTGGGTGGGATGGTATTGACTGAAGTTGCATTTCCAAATGTTTTTTGCGAGTAATTCTAATCATATTATCAATATATTTAATAATTATCTAATATATAATATAATATATTATAAAAAAATTACTTATGAGGTTTCACATGTTTGAAAAAGTATTAATTGCAAATAGAGGAGAAATCGCAATAAGAGTTATGCGAGCATGTCGTGAACTTGACATTGAAAGCGTGGCTATTTATTCTGATGCAGATAAAACTTCCCTATATACAAAATATGCTGATGAAAATTACCCGTTAGGAAATCCTTCACCGGCCCAATCATATTTGAATATAGAGAAAATCATAGGTATTGCTCTTGAATCAGGAGCGGATGCCATACACCCAGGTTACGGATTTCTAGCAGAAAATCCAAAATTTGGAGAAGAATGTGAAAAAAATGGAATTAAACTTATTGGACCTTCTGGAAAAGTAATTAATCAGATGGGAGATAAAATTACTTCAAAAGCTCTCATGAAAAAAGCAGGAGTTCCAGTAATTGAAGGTACACCTGAAGGTGTTAGTGATATTGAAGAAGCAAAAGAAATAGCTAAATCAATAGGATATCCTGTAATAGTTAAAGCATCCGCAGGAGGTGGAGGAATTGGTATGCGTGCAGTTTATGAGGAAGAAGAACTTGTACGTGCTATTGAATCTACACAATCCGTGGCAGCAACAAACTTCGGTGATTCTACTGTATTTATTGAAAAATATCTTGAACAGCCACGTCACATTGAATTCCAACTGCTAGCAGATGAACATGGAAATGTAATTCACGTTGCAGACAGGGAATGTTCCATTCAAAGAAGACATCAAAAACTTCTTGAAGAAGCTCCTTCCCCTATTATGACCGAAGAGTTAAGGGAAGAAATGGGAGGAAGCGCTGTTAAAGCTGCAGAGTATATCGGATATACCAGTGCAGGTACTGTTGAATTCCTGTATGATAATGGCAACTATTATTTCCTTGAAATGAACACACGTATACAAGTAGAACATCCAATCACAGAACTTGTAACTAACACTGATTTAATTAAGGAACAAATCAAAATTGCTGCAGGAGATGAATTAAGCTACCAGCAAGAAGACATTAAAGTATCAGGCCATGCGATTGAATGCCGTATTAATGCTGAAGATCCTTTAAATGACTTTGCACCAAATCCTGGAAAAATTACAGGATACCGGTCTCCAGGAGGCCCTGGTGTGCGTTTAGATAGTGGAGTTTACATGAATTATACTATTCCTACATTTTATGATTCCATGATTTCCAAACTAATCACATATGGAAGAAGCAGGAATGACGCAATTAATAGAATGAAAAGAGCATTAAGAGAATATGTCATTTTAGGTGTAAAAACTACAATTCCATTCCATAAAGCTATTTTAAGAAATCCAAACTTCCTATCTGGAGATTTGAATACACACTTCATTGACCAGCACAAAAAAGGTATAGATATGGAAATGATTAATGTAATCGAAGAAGATGCAGAATATGTGAATAAATTAAAATCCACATTTATGCCGGGTAAAAAGATAGCTGCAATTTCAGCTGCTGTTGGATCTTACCAAAATGCTATTAAAAGCCAGCAAATGCAAAAATAAATTGGAGATTAATTAATGAAAGACGAAATTATTAACTTATTAAAAAAAGAAAATAAACTTTCTGAAGAAACAATAAGTGAAATTAAAAATATTAATATTGATGATTTTTCCAATGTAGTCAAAGAACTTGGAAAAGAAGAAACTACATATATTAAGGCATCTGAAATTTCAAAAAATCTAAATACCAAATTCATTGGTAAAAACCTATTCATTTACAATGAAGTCAGTTCAACAAATACTGTTGCTAAATTTTTATCAATGAATAATGTCGAAAATGGAACCGTCGTAATCTCCGAAAAACAAACAAACGCAAGAGGAAGATCCGGCAAATCCTGGGAATCACCATTAGGTGGAATCTGGTTATCAGTTATCCTAAACCCTAGTGTTGACCATTCCAGATTGCCATTAATTACATTAGCCACTGGGGTTGCAGTAGCAAAAACATTTGAAAGAGTAGGCATTCCTAATCCTGAAATCAAATGGCCGAACGACATAATGATAAATGGTAAAAAAGCTTGCGGAATCCTAACAGAAGCCGTTGCTAAATTTAATACTATAGAAAACATCATTGTTGGTGTAGGTATAGATGCCAACTTAGATGTATCTCAATTCCCTGAAGAATTACAATCAGGCACTACAACACTTAAAGAAGAACTTAACAGAGATGGCGATGAAAATCTATTAATTAGCATATTCTTAGAAGAACTTGAGAAAATTATTGAACTTTTCCAAGATAAAGAATATGAAACTATCCTAAAAGAATGGAGAAAACGTTCATATACTATTGGAAAAATTGTTGAAGTTAGAGAACCCTTCAACACATACTACGATGCTTATGTCGTAGGAATTGGTAAAGAAGGAGCTCTAATTGTTGAAAAAATTGACGGAACCTTAGAAAAAGTAATTTCCGGAGAATGTATTATCAAAAACTAAATACAATCTCCCTGCATTCATCTTCATTAATAACTACTTCTTGTAGTTTATTAATTGAAGATTCTATTTTTTTACATAAATCTTTTAAATCCAAACCAAATGCATCATTTGTAGATAAATCAAATCTTATTGTAGCAGATGCACCAGGCATTGAAACAGCAGGAATTGTAATTATCCCATAATCTCTTAATAATATAAATGAAAAAACAAATGCCAAATCATTTTCAGATAAATTATGTTCAGCAGTTATTTCATTTGCTAAACCTTCAGGAGAAATCATGACTCCTGTAGGAGTAGTTTGAAAATTATCATATTTTGCATTTAACAATTCAAATAACTCATCTTTTCTAGAAAAGCTATTCAATAAATTTGTTTCATCGAAATTTTTAATACCATTCAACATTGCAAGAACAGCAGGCGGCTGAGCTTCAAGACCAAATTGGTGGACTTTAACTTTAATTTCATCGATTAAATCTTTCCTGCCAGCCATAAGTCCTCCTCTTGGACCTGGCATTAATTTATCAGTGCTGGTTATAGCAATATCAGCACCCAAATCACATGCTTTAGGCTGATTAAAGACAACAGTTCTGAGTCTTGCTCCAGACGCATCATCAACCATGACAGGAATATTCTTTTCATGAGCCATTTCAATAACTTTTCTGAATTCCTCTTCATCAATTACCTTATGGTCCATAGTTGAACCTGTTACAATGACCAAAGAAGTATTTTTAGGTATTGAAAACTCTTCAAAATTATCAGTTTCCGAATAATTGGCACCTACCAATTTACAGCTTCTTGGAATTGATGGATGTGCTGGCAATTGTGCAAGATAGTGTACAACATTTGAATTTTTACTAACAAGAGTTAAAATTGTAGCCAATATTCCTGAAGAAGTTCTGTTTAATGGAAGAATCTTTTCTCCACCCATATGCTCTTTTCCAACCTTTTGCAGTTCATCTTCAAAAATAGCCGGTCCGACATAAGTCTCTAAAAGACTAATTTCAGAAGGAGAAGCGATAAATCCTCCAGACAATCCAGTTAAATCAAATAATGATGACCTGCCTTTAGTCTCAATTATATTTTTAATAATTGAAAGGGCATTTTCTCTTTTTTTAACTTCTTCTAAAGAATTATTTATAACCATTTAATCATTCATCTAATTGGAATTTAAACTGTTCAAGTGACTCGATAACTGCTTTTAAGTCTTTTACAGAAACTTCTACAGTAGTATCCTGGTCTTCTTCAGGTATTTGATAAAAGTAATCTGCAAAAAGAACTTTACCTTCAGGATCAGTGTATAAATTTAAACCGTCAGTAAGTTTATCAGGATTTCTGTTTGGGAAGAAAATAGTAAAAGAAGTACCTAATTGATTAAAAAACTTTTCCCTTTCAGCATCATCTTTATTGCATTTTTTAATTTTCCTAATTCTAGATTTCAATTTTTTTTCTGCAGCTTCATTAATATCAGCCATAATTACACTTCCAAAAATATTATTAAAATTTCATATAAATTAAAATATACTATATAATGAAATAATATATAAGCATTAGCTTTTGATTTTAAAATCAGTCATATAGACTATTTCCGTGACTGTCCATTGCAACAATAAGTGGACCAAAATCTTTTACTTTTAAATTCCACATTGCTTCAGGCATTCCTAAGTCTAACCAGTCAACACTTTCAATTTCCTCAACAGCATCAACATATAATGCAGCACAGCCTCCTGTAGCTACAACATAAATAGCTTCATTTCTAACCAAAGATTCACGAACATTATCATCCATGCCGCCTTTTCCAATAACAATTTTTGGTCCCATGTCTAAAACATTACTTTGATATGGATTCATCCTCATTGAAGTTGTAGGCCCAATTGCAACCATTTTATAGCCATCTTCATTTTGAGATATGATTGGTCCAGCATGGAACAAAACTGCACCCCGAATATCTAATGGAGCTCCTTGTTCAAGAAGTCTTTTATGTGCCTGGTCTCTAGCAGTCAATATATTTCCAGTTAGGTAAACCACATCTCCTGCTTCAAGTTCTTTTAAGTTTTCATCTTTAATTGGAACATTTAATCTTCTTTCCATTTATACACCAATATAATATTTGATTATTAAAAAAAATGTAGTTATAATTATATAAAATTTTTAGCTTTAATAAATTTAATGGCATGAAAGAAGAAACAATAGTTAATTATGAATATCTAATGGTTGAAATGAAATCTATTAACAACCAGTTTAATTTACTCAGATATAACTAAAGATTAAATCTTAAATCAATTTTTTAAGAAAAAATTTTTTAATTTATCTTCATTTATTTTATAATTATCAATAATTTTTCCATCTTCCATATGTAGAACATGGGAACACACATCCATAATTAGTTCAAAATCGTGTGTGATAATAAATGAAGTAATGCCTAATTTTTGAAGATAAATTAAATTCTCACTAACTTTCATCATATTCTTCAAATCAAGCCCGCTTGTCGGTTCATCAAAAATCAAAATTTCTTTACCCGATGCAATGGCTGATGCAATAGCAACTCTTTGCTTTTCACCACCAGACAATGCCATAGGATGTGCTTCTTTTAGATGAATTAAATTTAAGTTTGTTAATATTTCCTCAGCACGACTAATATTTTCCTCACCCATACTTAACAATACTTCATCAAGTACGCTTTCAGTGAATAATTGGTGATTAACATCTTGCATCACCATATAAGTCTTTTTAAGCAAGTCCTTTCTTTTTAAATGAACATCACCCCAAATAATCTCCCCTTTACAAGACCTTTTAAGACCACATAAACAATTCGCAAAAGTAGATTTTCCAGCCCCATTTTTTCCAATGATGGCAATAATCTCATTTTTTGGGATTTTAACCCCATCAATATCTAATACTTGCTTTTTACCGTATTTAAAATTAAAATTTCTAAGTTCCATTAAATCTTGATTATTTGAATAATACCCATCATGATTAACATATAAATTTTCCAAATTTATTTGTCTTAAACCATAATCTCTATGATTTATAGATTTAAACTCATCAATAGACCATTTTTCAGTAATTCGCCCATTTTCAAGAAATAAAACTCGGTCTACAACATTATTTAAGAAGAACAGTTTATGTTCCGCAATAATTACTGTTTTTCCAGATTGTTTCCAATTTTTAATAATATCTTCCAAATCCCAACTAGATTGAGCATCCAAATTTGAAGAAGGTTCATCTAAGACGAATAAATCCGGAAAAACTGCAGATACTGATGCACATGCAATTTTCTGCTTTTCACCGCCAGATAATTTGAAAATATTTTTATCAAGAAGAGGTTGTATTTTAAAATCCTTTACGACATGATCCAATCTACTTTTTATTTCATCAACATCCATTGCAAGATTTTCACATCCAAAAACTATTTCCCCGGTTGTATCAACATTGAAAAATTGGGTTTTTGGATTTTGAAAAACAGAACCTACATATTTTGATATTTCATAAATGGGAATTTCATTTATTAAATTATCCTTCAAATACACATTTCCTTGTTTTGTTCCATTAAAGAAGTTAGGAATAAGTCCATTAATAATACGTGTTAAAGTTGTTTTTCCACAACCTGATTCTCCACAAAGTAGAATGACTTCACCTTCTTTAATATTTTGATTAATATCTGCTAAATTATAATTAGTTTCATTGTTATCATATGAAAATGAAATATCCTCAATTTTAAGCAAATAAAACACCTCCTAAAAAATAATATGCATAAATCCCTAAACCCATAAATGAAATAACTAATAAAACATAATCTATTTTATTCAATTTAACTTCTACAAAATGAGTTCTACTTATAGGATTGCTTAAACCTCTTGTTAGGGAAGCTGCAGATAGCTCATCTGCCGTTTTAATGGCATTGACTAAAATCGGAATCATATAAAATTCTATTAATTTTAATGGATTTTTCAATGATTTAGCATTCAAACCGAAACCCCTCATTTTCATCGCATCAGTTATTGATTTAATTTCCTCATAAACTGATGGAATATATCTGAAAATAACTGAAAGCGGAATAGTAATCTCTTTTGGGATGTTGCTTTTTTCCATTGAAGCTATAAATTCACTTACCTTTGTTGTTTGAATTGTATAATATCCCATCATTAAAATGGGTAACATTCTAGTGGCGGTATAACTAAACATTATCAGAAATATCGCGATTATCCCTGTTGCTGTTGGAAGAAGATAAATCTGAATATATTTTGCAAAAATATATATTAAAATATAACTTAAAGCAAGTTTAATACGATTTGAAAAGAATAAACAAATAAATGGAACTAAAACTAAAATTCCACTAATATATAAAGGTACTTCATTAAAAACCATGAAACTTATCAGAACCAGAATTATAATTTTAGTCCTTGGATCTAAATTAAAATTTAGTTTTAATCCCATAATATCACTTAAGCAATTCCTGCCTTTTTGAAATGTTTTTTCAAAACAATTTTTCCAATATATGCTCCTATTAAACCTACAATGAATGTTACTATTATTAACACAATTAACATTTCATTTGTTAAAAATGGTAAAATTACATTTACATAATCAGTTCCCATGGATGCACGAATTGATTCGACAAAATAATCTCTTAAAATGTAAAATGGCAACATATTACCAAATACACCTAATGAGAAAAAACCATAGCTAACAATTGAATTTTTAATAGATGTGTAGTTTCCCATTTTTAAAACTATGTCTGCGATTAATCCACAAATAGTGTAAACTACAATTGGAATCCAAGTGTGACCGCTTAAAAACATTACAATTCCCAAAATTAATCCCAATAATGTTACCATTCCAAATTTATCAACTCTAGTTAAAAACAACATATATGGAATTCCAGCAATCAATGCCGCAATGATTGGCAATCCAATCATCAATATAGGAATGTATCCCAACATTCCAAAAAGAAATATTAAAACTGTCAAAATCACCGCAAAAATACCTACAGTGATTAAATCTTTTACATTTATCATTTCACTCATAATATGACCTCCTATTTTATATTATATTAATGAAAATAATCGTGAAGAATTTATATTTGCCATTCTCCACTTAAGTTTTGTAAATCAACCATCTTTTTAAACAATCCATTATTCACCATTAGTTCTTCAGGTTTTCCTTGCTCTGCAATTTTACCATCATCTAAAACTACAATTTTATCAGCATTGGCTATTGTTCTCATTCTGTGAGCGATAATGATGACTGTTTTATTTTTAATCAACTCGGAGAGTGCTTTTTGGATTTTAGATTCATTTTCAACATCCAAAAACGAGGTTGCTTCATCCAATAAAATCACATTTGCATTTTTAAGCAAGGCTCTTGCAATTGAGATTCTCTGTCTTTGACCACCAGATAAAAGGTCACCATTTTCACCTATTATGGTATCATATCCATTTGGAAGTTTTAAGACAAATTCTTCGCATTCTGCAAGACGTGCAGCCTCAATCACCTCTTCATCAGTCGCATCTTTTCTTCCAACACGAATATTTTCTAAAATTGAATTATTAAATAAAATCACATCTTGAAAAACAATTGAAAAGTTTTCTAAAAGTTTTTCTGAATCCAATTTTGATAAATCTTGACCCCCAAGAGATACAGTGCCTGAAACTGGATCCCAAAATCTTGCAGCAAGTTTAGACACAGTACTTTTACCACCACCTGATGGTCCGACAAGAGCTGTAACTTCACCCTGCTTTGCGGTAAATGAAATGTCGGTCAAGACATCTTTTAAATCATCGTAATTGAAATTGACATTTTCAAATTCAACATCATAACTTTCTATTGAGTAATCAGCTAATCCACCTTCAACAACCTGACTTTCAATTTCTTTAGACCTAGTAATTTTATTATCCATCATGAATATTTCAGCCAAAAACATTAGCCCGTTTTCCAGAGGGGAATAAACTGTTGCAGAGGCTATCAAGAATATCAAAAGGGTAAAAATTGATATTTGTGAATTTACTATCAAATATGAACCTAAAAGAATAACAGAAACGATTCCTAAGTTTAATACAACTTTTCCTATTATAACCCCTGCTGCTGACATTAACTCTGCTTTAATCCTTGATTTTTCAATTGTTGAAGTTAAACTGCTGATTTTTCCAAAATACTCATCTTCATAATTGTAAGATTTCAAATCCCTAATTGATTCAATACATTCTTGCATAGCATCCCCACAATTAAGTAAATCAGCCATTACAATATCTCCACCCGTATAAATAAGTCTTTTGGAAATAAATAATATTATAAATGCAACAGGAGCCACCCATAAAAGTGCAATAGCTAATCTCCATTCAAATATAAACATTCCAATTGAAACAATACATAAAGAAACAATTGAACCTAACAATTGTGGAACTGCATGTGAGAATACATGCTCCAAATCAGTGCAGTCATTCATAATTGTTGCAGTTAAGTCAGCCAAGTCCCTGTTTTCAAAAAAGGATAAAGGTAGTTTTCGTAAATTCTCACCAAGATTAATTCTTCTGTTTTCACTTTCAACATATGTTGTATTGAATACGAAATGATATTGTTTCCATGCGAATGCAAAAATAATTCCTAAAACAATCAATATCAACACGATAAACATTCCAAGATTCGGATCGATTATTTCACCACCTGTCAACGGCTCTACCCACATGTAGATAAGCAGAGCATATAATCCGACAGGAAACATTAATGATATGTCCACAAGCGCAGTATAAATGATTCCTTTAATCAAATTATCGGAACCTGCTTTTGTAAGTCCGAATCGTTTAGAAAAAAACTCAGATAACATTATATCCCCTCACTTTTAACTTTCCATTGAATAGAACGGTTAAATTCATCCCACATTCTAGAGTACAGGCCTTCACCATCAACCAGACTATCATGATTGCCCTCTTCAACAATTCTTCCATTTTCAACCACAAAGATTTTATCCACATTTTTAACTGTGGACAGCCTATGTGCAATCATAATTACGGTTTTGTCTTTAGTGATTTGTGAAATAGCTTTTTGAATCATATATTCATTTTCTGGATCAGCCAGTGCAGTTGCTTCATCTAAAATAATGATTGGAGCATCCTTAAGAATTGCTCTTGCAAGTGCGATTCTTTGCTGCTGGCCTCCAGAAAGATATGTTCCTTCACTTCCAATTACTGTATCTATCCCATCTGGAAGCTCATCAATAATATCATCACATTGGGCTAAACTCAATGCTTTTTTAACATCTTCTCTTGATGCTCCTTTTCGACCAATTGCAACATTATTATAAATTGAATCTTTGAATAAAGTTGTATTCTGGAATACAAATGAAATATTTTTCATTAATTCTTTTGTTGAGATGTCTCTAACATCAACATCCCCCACTTTAATTGAGCCTTGATTAACATCCCAAAATCTTGGAATTAATGATGCAATTGTGGTTTTACCGCCTCCTGATGGGCCAACTAATGCAACAGAGTCATTTTCATTAATTTTCAAATTGACATTATTTAAAATATGTTCATCACTCTCAGTCGCTTCATAATCAAAGTAAACACCTTCAAACTCTATTGAATGATTTTTAGGTTTTTGAGGATTGCTTGTTTCAACTAATGGTTTTTCATTTAGAATGGCTTCGATACCATCTAAAGCATAACTTGCCAACATCCAATCTTGGGAAACTGTCATTATTTTATTCATCATCACCGCACAAATTGGAGTGAAAATAATATAAAACATAAAGTTTGCAAAGAATTTTACATCTACAAGTGAACCTGCAAGCAATATCCCCGCAGGAATTAATAATGCAAAAAATCCATTGATTGATACAGTAAAAGCTGTCATTGGAAGCTGAGTTGAAAGTGAGTATTCGGCTGAAAATTTTCCATATTTCTTAATAGCATTGATAAAATTTTTAAATGAATAAACACTTTGCTGAAATGCCTTTGTAACCGGAATTCCTCTTACATATTCTACTGCTTCACCATTCATTTCTTCAAGATATTTCTGATATTCTTCCATGATGTTTTGAGATTCTTTTGAAAACATAGGATACATGAATACAAAACATAATATAATTGGAATTAAACAGATTAATCCTAAAAGCCAATCAAAACTGAATAACAATATTAAAAATACAATTGGAGTTACAATAGCTCCAGTCAAATCAAACAATTGATGAGCCAGAAATGTCTCTGTCTTTGTAGTACTATAATCAATTACCTTTCTAAGACCACCACTTGTATGGTTTGAAAAATAACCTAAAGGTAGTCTGAGTAAATGATTTATAGCAGCATCTTTCATGTTCTTTTCATTTTTAAATGCAGATAAGTGAGTGCCCATTAAACCAAAAAAGTTTAAAATTATCCCCAATACCGCAAAAGTAAATGCATTAATCGCATAAACATCCAAGTTTTGAGCTTTTGTAAAATCAGGGGCAACTGCTAATAGGGCATTGACCACGTCCCATATATAAATAAACGGAACTAATAAACAAATTGCACTTAAAGCTGATAAAAACATGCCTAAAATTGTTAAATATTTATAGTTACCTGAATAATTTAATAACCTAATAAATTTATTTTTATTTTGAGTTTTTGACATTAATATCGCCTTAAAATATAATTTAGGTTTACCTAAAAATTTAAAATTGTGCTAAAAGGACAAAAGATTAATAATATCCTAAAAAAACAATTAAAAATAGTTACAATGTATTTTAATTAAAAGTAACTAGATAAACCAGTATTCAGTATAAAATATTATTTAAATTGATATATAAATATTTTTGAACTAAAAAGACAATAAATATACCAAAAGGACAAAATTTATTTTTTATACTCAGAGGGAGTGCATCCAACATAATCTTTAAAAGCCTGAGTAAATTTTGAAGGTGAAGAATAACCTACCTTTTTTGAAATTTCAGAAATAGTGTAATGATTATCTTCAATTAATCTACATGCATATTCCAATTTATATTCCTTCCTCCATTTGAAAATAGGCTTTCCATAAACTTTTTTAAAACAAGTTTTTAAAGTTGTTTTACTGATATTATGACGTATTGCAAGATCATCAATAGTAATTTTACTTTCCAAATCTTTTATTAACTCCTTTCTAACATCTTCAACAATTCTAACTTGTTGTTTGGTAATAGAAATATTTTCATGATGAACAAAATCAGTTATTGAGAAGAACAGCAATAGTTCAATACACTTTAATTTATAATAAGACAATTTAATTCTATTATCAACATTATACAATTCACCGATGACATGATCTATTTTATCATTTGAACGAAGCAGGACATACCCTTGAAACTTTTTTAAATCTTCATAAAACTCTACCAAATCAAAATTTGGAATGATTTGATTAATATACTCATTAGCTACATCAACATCTATAAAAATCTCTAAACCATTATAAAAACCTAAAGGAAAATCAGACAAGGTTTTAGTCAACTCATAGATGCTAATGCATAAATCACCCTTTCCAAAATAGATTATTCTATCATCACCTACACCATATGCATACCTGCCATCGAGACAATGATTTATTTGAAGCAACCTTGAGGAAAGCTTTTCTTCGACATACACTTCCTCATGATTTTGTAGGTTAATATCTATAAATGCCAGAACAATGCCTGGGAATAATGAATACGTTTCAAATTTACCATAATCCCCCAAATCGATGATTTTTTTATAATCATCCCCAGATATGGAAAAATCTGTGACAAAAACATCATCAAATAATCTGTAGAGACTTTCATTCATATTTTAAATTATATTCTTACTGCTATAAAACATTTCAATATATGATTTAAATTATTTTATTTAGGCATACCTAAAAATTTATATAATGTAAAAATAATAATTAATATTATAGCTAAAAAACATTTACCGATATTTGGCGTAGGATTCTATTTAATTTCCTCCATTGCATTTATAACATTATTTGCATTAGTATTAACTCCTTGAAAATAATACCTGCCCATATAAAAATAAAATAAACATCTTTTTAGTTATCCTTGGAATCCTATTGATTAATATTGGTATTGTTTTTTGGTTGTTTGCAATGATTAACTCAAAATAATCAGAAATATGAAAATTTGGTTACAACTGAAATTTATTGATACAATAATTATCCAATTATTCAACCTTTTTGTAAATAATGAGTGGGATAATAGTAATATATAGAAATATATTATTAATTATCTCACCATTGTTTGAGCATTTTTAACATTAATGATGAAAAATACAGAAGAATTGCTGAAGATATAGGAAATGAATTTATGAACTACTCAAAGAAAATTAACAGAATATGGTGATTTAATGGGATTTTTTGACAACATGCGTAAACCTCAAGGAAAACTAGGTAACATTCAACTAAAATCAATGAACAAAGAACACACCCCCGTTTCACTATGGGGATTGAAGCATTTGAATATCAACTCCGATGATATTATACTAGATGTTGGTTGCGGAGGCGGAATAAACATAAAACGAATGGCTAAAAATGCTAAAAAAGTCTATGGTATTGATTATAGTGAAGAAAGTGTGAAATTATCAAAAGAAGTTAATAAAAAATTAATCAATGAAGGAAAAGTTGAAATCATGAATAGTAATGTAAAAAACTTGCCATTTGAAGATGATACATTTGATATAGTAACTGCCTTTGAAACTGTTTATTTCTGGCCAGATATTGAAAAATGCTTTGGAGAAGTAAAAAGAGTCCTGAAACCGGGAGGAATATTTTTAATTGGAACAGAAACAAATGGTTCAAATAATTTCATGAGATTCTGGAAGCACTTTATCGATATGGAAATGTATGACGATAATGAAATCACATCTTTTCTGCGAAACAATGACTATGATCAAATTACAGTCTATTTAAGAGATGGAAAAAACAAAAAGGAAATCATCAAATCAAACGACAGTGAAAAGATAGTTGATGATAACTATAATAACGTGTCTATTTCAGACAGATTCCTGCAGTGGATGACAGTGACAGCAAGGAAATAAAAAATACTGACAAGAAACAGAAATTTACTGAATATATTCTAGAATTAACCAAAAAAATAGCTATTGATTATATCTAATTTAATATTATTTTTTTGACCAAATTTAATATTAACATTTGCTCCGCCGACAGGTATTTTAATTTTAACAAATTTAATATATCTGTTAATACTAATTTTTATATAAACATAGAAGAAAAAGTGTAGGACAAATTACCATGTCAAGTAGGGATATACTGCATTATCCAACACTTTTGATTTAACCTCTCCTGCTTCTTTAAGCCGGAGAATTCTTGCATAATAATGTTAAAATTATAAGGGAAATTTTTGATTAAAGATGTTGTTGGAAACATAATATATTTTTTAACATGACCTCGCATTAAACTATTCAAAACTAACTTTCTGAAATAACTAAAAAAAAATATATGAAAATCAAAAATTCATTTTTCACACATTAAAAATCAAACAACAACAAAGAAATTAATTAGAAGTGTCCCCAACACAATTTTTATTTATATTCGTTTTATTATAATCAGTATTTCCGTTAGTCTGTTTGGAAATAAGTTGTTTTATAACACCAAAAATTGTTTTCAAAAGAACGAAACCATCCTGTGAAACTTGTCTTAACAAATAACCCGGCCTCAAATAAAATTTAATATAAGCTTTCTTTTGGATACTTCTTAATTCTTTACTTGAACAATCAATAGTTTCTAGAACAGGGTCAAGAAGAGTATATTTTGACCAATCATTGATAAGAATTAAATTCTTCTTAAAAGTCTCATTATAAAATCTAGTGCCAGGATAAGGGGTTGCTAAACTATATAATGCATAATTTGGATTTAACCCCTTAACAAAATCGATAGTTTTTTTGATTGTTGCTTTTGTATCTTCAGGCATTCCAATAACGCATGATGCAATAGTTCTAATACCCACTTTACGGGCAATCCTAAATGCTTTTTCAGTTTTTGAAACTGTAATGTTTTTGTTCATTTTTTCAAGCATTTGTTGGTCTGCACTTTCAACACCAATAAAAATAGTAATGCAACCAGCATCTTTCATTGTTTGAAGTAAATCTTCATCTAAAGTATCAACTCTTGAAGTACATCCCCACCAAAATTTAAGATTCCTTCTTTTAATTTCATGACATAAATCTCTAACAAATCTCTTATTTAACGTGAATGTATCATCCATAAAAGCAATTGTGTCAATGTTTTCCTCTTTTAAGCGAAGCTCTATTTCATCACAGACATTTTGATAAGATCTTCTCCTTAATTTATCCCCATGTAAAGCCGCTGAGGAGCAAAATGAACACTTCATTGGACAACCTCTAGTGGTAATAATCGTGGCCACATTCGTTGTAATATTTAGAATCCTGTATTTTTCCATAGGGAATAAATGAAATGCAGGGAAGGGTAACTCATCCAGATCTAGAATAACAGGCCTATCTGGTGTTAAAACTAATGAATTATCTGTTTCATCATGAAATGCCAAACCCTTAACATTTCTTAAATCACCACCCTCTTCGACTGTTTGAACAAGGTCAAGTAATGTGTATTCACCTTCACCGCGAACAACAACATCCACACTAGGTTCTTCCAAAACACTTTGAAATTCGGAAGTGGGATGATATCCTCCAAAAACAACAATAGTATCAGGTTTTACTTGTTTAATTTTATCAGCAGAGTCTAATGCAACACCAATTGTTGGTGTAAGTGCGCTGATTGATACAATATCCGGTTTTCTTTTTAAAATCTCCTTTCCAATCTCCTCATATGTCAATTCTAAGGCAGATGCATCCAACACATCCACATCAAAACCATTTTTTTCTAAAACTGCAGCCATATAACCTATTCCAAGAGAAGGAGCCACAACACCTAAAAACTTATATTTGGAATTTGTTTGAGGAGGATTTAAAAAAGTTACTTTCATCATATCACAAGCAAAATTGAAATTATATAATAAAATATTAATATTTTTTAAGCATATAAATTTCACTCCCAAAACATCCCCACCAAAATCAATCCACCTAATTTATGT
>NZ_JAFRKB010000002.1 GCF_017431965.1 Methanobrevibacter sp.
CCTTTTTCATCAGTAGTTGTGTTGTATACTTTACCATTGAATCCTATTTTCACAGCCTTATTTGCAATAGGTTTGGATCCGTCGGTTAAAGTCACTTCGAAGTATCCTCCACGCTCACCAGCATAATAATCAATAGCTTTAATGTTATAGTCCTGAGCTATAATGGCAGTATCCTGTCTTACAGGATTAATATTATTCAAAGTTATCTCAGCATCAGACGGCAAATATGAATCTTTACCTGCAAAAGCAATAGTTATTAAAGAATTGTCTTTTGCCTGGAAACTAAATACCCCATTATTACCTGTTGTAGCTGTTAAGTTACTGCTTCCAACCTTAACATTTAATTTGGCACCAGAAATTCCTTTGCCTTCGCCATCTTTTAAAACACCTTCAACAATACAATCCCCATCCACTTTTGTAATAGTGATTGAAGTAGAAATATCAGCCACATTCAATACATCTGATTTGACAAATTGATTATACTTATCATCACCTGAATAGGAAACATTGTAAGGATATTTTCCTTTATCAAGGCTTTCTAAATTAATATTTACTTTACCATTTTTAACTGTAGTATTATATTTATCACTGTTAATTTCAAGTGTTACGTTTCCGGATGCATCAGAAGGCAAATCAAAGCTGAATGTGGTTTGCTTTTGTGAAGCGGATGTCGGTAGCTGCACATCTGTTATGTCAATTTTTTTAACTTCTATTGATTTGATGACACTTGAATTTTTATAAAATTCATCTCCACCGTAAATTGCTTTAAATGTTTGATTTCCGGCCAATAAATCAGATATGGCAAATAAGGCCTTGCCGTTTTCAATGTCTTTAGTGTAGTTTTGTTTATCAAATGCCAAAACGACATTGCCTGTAGCTGTAGTGTTCAATGTAACATTAATGTATGCAATCTGACCTACTTCGATATTTGCAAAATCAACATCCAAACTGGATGCTACTTTCTCAACAATTACATCTGTTGATTTTTCAGCCGGAAGGTATGTATCATCACCTTTGAATTTAATCTTTGCAACATAATCGCCAGGATCGATGCCGTCACAGGACAGACTGATTTGACCTGATGAGTTGGTTGTCAAATTAGAAACAACCTTATTAAGAGTAACTGAAACTTCAACACCACCAACTGCCTTACCGTCGCTGTCAGTTAGTGTGGCAATCAGGACCTTGCCCCCATTGTAAGGAGTGGTAACTGCCGGAGCTGTAATTATAACCTTTGAAAGGGTTTTTACTGTTGTGTTATATGTGTCATTACCGGCAATGCCTGCAACATTATTTTCAAAGTTACTTCCAGCAACTGATGCGCCATACATTGCTCCACCATTTTCTGTAGCTTTATTGTTTGTGAAGTTACAGTTAGTTGCATTTACCCAATAAAGTGCACCGCCATTTTTCGCAGAGTTATTAATGAAAATACAATCTGCAGTTTTGTAAGCACCTTCCTTTTTTTCAGTACCCGTTATAATAGCACCACCATTTCCGCCAGCAGAGTTATTAATAAAAATGGAACTTTCAACAGCAGAACTATTCGTAATAAGATCATAAATAGTATAAATTGCACCACCATTGCCTCTTGCAGAATTATTAATAAATTCACAATTGACAACAGACAAACAATAATTGGTATGAATAGCACCACCAGAAGACTGTGCATAATTATTTATAAACTTAGAATTTACGACAGAAAATTTATTATGACTATAAATGGCACCACCATACCAAGGACCACTTGGGGATTTTGCAGTATTATTAATAAAAGTACAATTTTCAACAGACAACATATAACCATTATGTATAGCTCCGCCCCTAGCAGCCACGTTATTCATAAAAGTACAATTGACAACAGACAGAATGGCAGTATTATAAATAGATCCGCTCTCATAATAAGAAAGATGTTTACCATTCACAAAAACAGTGTCTTTAAAAACTATATTGCCTTTACTCAGTACAAAAAGTACGGCCGAATTATTACCATCAATAATGCAGCCGTTACCATGAATAGTTACATTACGTGAAACCTTTATTCCGGATTGATAACTGGAATCTGAATCTGAATGATACAGATAGGTTCCATTAAGATAAACATCACTACCCTCATTACCGTTAATAGCTGAATTTAAATCCGCAAATGTTTTAGGATTATCGGCTAAAACATCATCATTTACTTCATTTACAAGTTTATTTTGATTTTCAATGCCAACAACATCATCTGTGGCATTTTCGGCTGCATTTAAGCACCAATTGTAAAAATAGCCAATAAAAACAATGTTATTACCATCATCTTTTTTAATTTCATTATTTTTCAACCTATTTCAATTAATTGAATTGATATATATTTATAAATTAAATTGTATTTATTATTTCCTAAATAATTTTAAATTAAATATACAATAAACAAAAAAATATTAATTTTTCAATTATATTTTCAAATATGTTGAAACTATTCAAAAAAATCAAAAAGATTCCATTGCCAATCAAAATTACATTTAACTTTTTTAACAATTAAAAAACAATCAATATTTAACTGAAATTTGTTCAAAAAAAGTAAAAAGAAGAATTATTCTTCTTTATTCAATCTGTAGCTACCGTTTTCCACAATGTATTTTGGAACAATAATCTTTAAAGAACGAATAACATTTAAATAAAAGTCATCAAGTTCCCTGTCAGCATAAGGATAGATATATTCAAAAATATAGAGATTATCATCCTCGACATATAGAAATTCATTGCGGCGGATTTCTTTTTCCCCATCAGAAAAAGATGATACGAACATGTAATAGATTACGTCATTGATTACAATAAAATCTGAGCTAATCAGATTAATCTTGTCGTTTGCCTCCGCATTCTTTTCAATGCCGTCACAGATTTCAGGAAGGCCCACCAATGTAGGGGTTGTTGAAAATTTAATTGACATAGGTATTTTGGTATTTACCAGATACATGTCATTAAATTCCTCTTTTGTTGTAACCGCATCAAAATCTTTAGGCATTTCAAGAGTTACAAATCCGTTTGAAAATAAAGTCATCCAATCACCTATTTATGCGCATAATAAAATATCAGCCCATCATCGGCAATTTCATCAAGACGGGCAAATCCTACCCTTTCAAACTGAACTACATCTCCAACTGACAAGTCTTTTAGCGCAGCTTCACCAAGACCTTCTTTAACAGATGCATCATCCATTACGATTTTAACAGACACATTGTCCTGGGTTGGAACCCATTGAATAATTCTGGCTTTTACCTCACGTGCATCTTCAAAGGAAGTTGAATGATATTTTACTTCATCACCTGAAATTTCAACATTTACCGCATCCATCAATCTGAATAGACCATCTTTAATGTCGGATTCAGCCAAATAAACATTTCCGTCAAACGGCAAGATTCTGTTTCCCCTATCCAAGTGGTCTGCATGAAGTGGTCTTTCAACATCAACTGCTCCGCCTTCATAACCGTCAACACTAATTTCAACAGGGTTTTCACAGAAGAAGTATCTGTTTGCAACAGGTTCTAGGAAGTTACGGTTTAAACCATAGATTTTTTTCCAGCTTATAGCTGAATCAGCCATCTTGACGCCCATTTCGGTAATCAAATCATAAATTGATCTCGGGTCAATTCCACGTCTTGCAATAGCTCTAAGAGTACCTAATCTTGGGTCATCCCATCCACAATAGGTTCCGTTTTCGATACCCTCTTTTGCTTTTGAGGTACTAAGTGCAATATCCTCCATTTTAAGTCTTCCATAGTGGATGAATTCAGGCAAGTCCCATCCCATATGGTCATAAAGGTATTTCTGCTTTTCAGTATTTGCAAGATGATCTTTTCCCCTCAATACATGTGTCATGCCAAGCAAGTGATCATCAACTGCAACTGAAAAGTTCATCATAGGATATATTCTGTATTTTGTGCCCAAACGTGGGTGAACCTCATCGACCAGCCTCATTGCAACCCAATCCCTGATTGCAGGGTTTTTGTGGGCAATATCTGTCTTGACTCTAAGCACTGCTTCACCAGCCTCCATTGTGTCGAATTTCTCCCATAACTCAAGATTTTCTTCAACAGTATTGTCACGACATGGGCAGGCTTTGCAGTTGTCCTTAAGTTCCTTGAATGTTGCACCGTCACAGGTACACATGTAGGCTGCGCCCTTTTCTATTAATTGGCGAGCATAATCATAATAAATTTCAAATCTGTCTGACTGATAGACGATTTCATCAACTTTGACGCCTAGCCATTCCAAATCTTCAGGAATCATATCATAGGCAGGCTCATATACCCTTTTTGGATCGGTGTCTTCAATTCTCAATATTAATTTACCGTCATGCCTTTTTACATATTCTCCGTTTGGAACCGCAGCACGGGTGTGTCCAATATGCAGAGGCCCGCTTGGGTTTGGAGCGAATCTCAAAACGATGTTTTCATGAGAGCCAGGAAGTTCCTGCAAGCCTTTTTCTTTTGCTTTAGGTTTTTTATCTTCAAGCTGAATACCTAATCTTTCCATTTCACCAGCTTGCTCTTCAGTTGATAAAGCATTAACCTTTGCTACGATTTTACCAGACATAGGTCCAATTTCCTTTGCCTTGCTTCTGAGTTCAGGTTCATTTGACATGATTGAACCCATAACCGCTCCGGGATTTGCAGAACCTTTATGTTTTGCCGCATTCAATAAAGCATGTTTATAGATAATTTCTTCTAAATCATTCATTTAATCATCACAATTTAATTAATTTAATAAAAATAAGCATTATTATTTATCTATCTAAAAATATATAAATATAATGAGAGAGTAGTAAAAAAAATCGGAGATTGATAAAAAAATTAGGTCGATATAATGAGTGATGCTATCGAAAAGGCAAAACAATACATTGAAGAAGAAAACTACAAAGAAGCTTTAAGAATTGCCCGTAAAAGACATGCAAAAGATGACATTAACGAGTATTTGGAAATTCTTGACCTGTTAATCGAAAAAGATTATCTTCTAGCTTTAGAAGAAAAGGGACTTTACTATCAATACTACGATGAAAGCCATGACAACGGCGACTATGGTGAAAAATACTTTAACAAATACCTTGAAAAGCAACCAAAATCCATTAATGCCATATGTGATAAGGCAATGTCTCGCTTTAATAAAAACCATCTGGATGAAGCACTGGAGTTAATGGATGAAGCTTATGATAAATACAATCCCTATTCAAAAGCTGAAGAGCCAAGAATTAAAAAAAGCGAGGTTAAAATGGGTAAAATTGAGCTGTTGATACAGGCCAAAGAGTATGATGATGCATTGACATTACTAAAACACTTTGAAAATGAAAACGGCTACACCGAAAAGGTTCAATCATATAAGGGATTGCTATTACAGAAAATCGGTGAAAACGAAGATGCTTTGGAATATATTGACGATGCTCTTAAAAATGACGAGACAATACTTCTCAACAACTCCAAAGCGGATGCCCTGTATGATTTGGGAAGATACAAGGAAGCACTAAAATATTACAACCGATGCATAAAATACGAAAAGGAAGTAGATGACTTGGAGCTTTTGACCAACTTCAACTATAAACCTGCATATTGTGAACTTAAGCTTGGAAACACAGAAGAAGCCGTCAAATACTTAAATAAAACAATCAATATGCTGAATGAATATGGCAGACTTCCAAAAGATATTGAAGCGATCTATCAGAAATGCTCCTTTAAAAAAGATGAACTGATGAAGCATGGAGACATTGAAGATAAGGAATTCAAACAGACAAAGTTTCTTTCTGGAAAAACTGCAATTTACGTTTTAATTGCAATAATAATTATTTATATAATACTCAAAATATTCGGTTTTTAAGATTAACCTGTGAATTTTATCAGAATACTCACTAGTGAAATGAAATAGGATGGATTTTAAAATGAGGCTTGGAAAAACTAATTTAGAAGTAAACAAAAATGGATTTGGGGCTCTCCCGATTCAAAGACGCAATATGGCCGATTCAATTGAAATACTTCAAACCGCTTATGAAAACGGAATCAATTTCTATGACACTGCACATTTTTATACAGACAGTGAAGAGAAAATAGGCAATGCATTTAAAGACATTGCCCGTGAAGAAATTTATCTGGCAACTAAAAGCGGATCAGAAACTGTGGAAGATTTTTGGAGCGATTTGGAAACATCACTTAAAAGTATGAAAACTGATTATGTTGACTTGCATCAGTTCCACAACATTTCATTTTGCCCGAAAAAAGACGATGAACTTTACAAAGCAATGCTTGAGGCAAAAGATGAAGGTATGATTAGACATATTGGAATTACCACTCACAAAATAACCCACGCTCATGAGGCGCTTGACAGCGGATTATACGAAACATTGCAATATCCATTTTCCTATTTGAGCGGTGAAGAGGAACTTAAACTGGTTGAAAAATGTAAACAGTTAGATGTCGGATTTATTGCAATGAAGGCAATGGGCGGAGGATTACTTAAAAACTCAAAAGCCAGTTTTGCATATATAAACCAATTTGACAATGTCCTGCCGATATGGGGAATCCAAAAGCTTGAAGAGCTTGAAGAATTCCTAACATATGATGAAAATACTATTTTAACTGATGATTTAAAAGCAATTATCAAAAAGGATAAAGAAGAACTGGGAGAAAATTTCTGCAGAGGCTGTGCATACTGCATGCCATGTCCTGAAGACATCAACATTAGCTTATGTGCGAGAATGTCCCTTTGGATTAGGCGTTTTCCAACTGAACCCTATTTAACTGAAGAGTATCAGGAAATGATGGAAAAAACCACTAACTGTATGGAGTGCTATGCCTGCGTGGACAACTGCCCATATGAACTGGATATTCCTGAGCTTTTAAAAGAAAATTATGCTGATTATCAAAATGTTTTAAATGGGAATGTGAAATTATGAAACAGTGCATTGAAAATCCAAATGATGTCGACTGGGCCGGTTTTTGGGCTGAAAAACTCGCCACAAAAGTTGACAAAGACTGGGATAAAGCAGCACCTGGATTTTTTAAAAGAACCCATAAAGAAGACTATAACGATGCATTATTTGACATGCTGATTTTAGATGAAAATGACACAGTGCTTGATGTCGGATGCGGTGAAGGATCTGTAACCGTGCCTCTTGCTAAAAAGGTCAAACATGTAATCGGACTTGATTCATCACCTAAAATGTTGGAATATCTTGAAAAAAGATCTGCTGAAAATGATATTTCAAACATTGAAACCATTTTAAAACCGATTGAAGAGATAAAATACGATGAAATAGGAGATGTAGATGTTGTTGTCTGCTCAAGATCTCTAAACGGTATTATCCCAATTGAAGAAGTGCTGGCTGAACTGAATAAAATAGCTAATAAATATGTTTTTATAACAATTTTCGGACCTGAAAACAAAAAAATAGAAAAAGATTTTGATAAAAGAATTGGAAAACAAACCGAAAACTTTCCTGATTACAATTATTTCTTCAACATACTTTACAACATGGGAATATATGCAAATGTCCAAAGATTTGACCTGAACAATTACCGAGAATATGACAGCATTGATGAGGCAGTTGACAACGGCAAATTCCGACTGGATTTATACTCTGAAAGTGAAAAAGAAGAGCTTAAAAGATATTTATCCGAAATTCTAACCAAAGATGAAGAAACCGGAAAATTATTCAATGTAAAAGACAAAGCTGACTGGATAATGGTTTGGTGGAAAAAATGAACTAACAATAGGAGCAGTTAACCACTCCCTAACCTCCTCTTGGTTTGTGTGACATCATCCATATATGTATTTAAAAAAAAAAGAGATAACCATGACAAAATTAATTAAAAAAGATAGTATACTCAATAGTGCAATTCATCCACGACTTAAAAGAAGTCGTGGCATTCTTGCATTTTTAAGATAAATCGTTTAAGATAATAAGAGTCAGGTTTTGGCCAAATAAATCCTAATTTCTTAAGTATATCTACAGTCTGAGTGATATTTACATTAACTTCACTTGCATCTGCAGAAAGCTCTGAATCATCCATAGAGTTATCTGATGTGATTAATCCCTGAATATTTTCATCAAGATTCTCCATACATATTTCAAAAAATTCTTTATCACTGACACATTTAATATTATTACCCAATGAATTTAATGCTTCAATAATGTCTTTAGTGTATAAGAAATTATTGTTCTGGCAGTTGAACACACTGCATTGAGAAGGAGTTTTTGCCAATGCAATGATAGATTTTGCAGTAAAATCAATTGGACTCATCTCTATTTTTGCATTATACATGGAATCTGATATAACCTGAAGGTTTTTAATTGATTTGATATTGGATAAAAATGCATTGGTATCATAGTTTTTCTGGAATAATCCGTCATCATATCTGGCCATAAGGTTTCCGACCCTTACGATTTTTACATACAAACCATCCAGTGCAGCTTCAAGCACTTTCCTTTCAGCCAAAAATTTGAGTTTAGAATTTGATTATTATTCTCTTGGTGATTTAGTCAAGATTAAATATGGGAAAAATCAGAAGAAAGTTCAAGATGATGAGAATGGACAATACCCTATTTTTGGAACTGGTGGATTAATGGGTTATTCAATGAAATATCTTTATGATAAACCTTCTGTTTTAATTGGTAGAAAAGGTTCAATTGAAAAAGTTAGATATATTGAAGAGCCATTTTGGACTGTAGATACATTATTTTATACTGAAGTTAATGAAAAAATTGTTATTCCAAAATTTCTTTATTACGTAATGTCTTTAATAGATTTAAGCAGATATAATGAAGGAACATCAATTCCTAGTTTAAGAACTGAAACTTTAAACCGTTTAGACTTACCAATCCCCGATTTAGGTTATCAAAATAGAGTTTTATCAGTATTATCGAAGATTGATGAAAAAATTGAGATAAACGAAAGAATAAATAATAATTTATAATCCTAACTATTTAAAAGAAAATACTGTCAAAAATATATTCCAAATGAAATCAGCCAATAAAATAACTAATTTAAAGAATTTTAAAAAATTAATCATCAACTATAGCATATTCAAATAATATGTAAAAATAATATATAAAATAGATACTTAGCAAAAATATTGGGAGAATTAATTTTCATACATACTTATTCCAGTAAGTTTTTCAATATCTGAGAAATTCCAATACTTATTCTCCCAATGATAATACACATCTTTTCTTTTCTTAAAAATTCTAAATGGAACATTTGTATTATCATAAATATGGACAATATCACAAAGCTCAATTAATTTAGGGATTAAATCCAATGCTTTGAAGTATCTTGATTTAATTTTATCTTCTGGAACATTATGTCCTCCCATGGATTCCCTAATATTTACTCGAGTGATGTTAATTTTATAATCTGATGTCAAAACATAGATGCATCTTAAAAAATATCCTTTTTCTTTAGCTTTTTGGAGCAATTTTAGATTCCTATCTGTAGAAAGTACTGTCTCAAATGTGAAATCTTCACCTTTTTCAACCATCATTTCTCGAAGTTCTTCCGCTTTAACGGCGGCTTCCAAATCACTGCATGAATTTGATTTTTTAATATCGTCTGCATTAATATAGACACCAATGGTTTTTGCCATGCGAGTGATTGTAGTTTTGCCACTTCCATTTGGGCCTGCAAATACAATAACTTCAGGAAGTCTTTTATTCTTTGACATATTCCCTCTTTCCATCAGGATATTCTATGTAAGGACAATTAAGTTCATCATCATAACCCGCAATAGGAAGTCCTTTAATTTTACAAATATCTTGATCTATTTTAATAGATGCTTTAAATCTTTCTGTAAGTTCTTCATCGGAAATTCCGCATGTTGAATCTAATTCGTTACCTTCTTGCAAAATAAATCTCCTCCTATTTCTAATTGTATTATAAGATATAAACTTCATCAATAATAAATATTTTCAAACTGCGACTAGATGAAAAAGCACCGATGCACAAATAAACTGTAATTAATAAACCCAACTATATGATTGTGAATATAGATTAAAAACTGATATTTATAAGCCTATCGATTAAGTGAAAAATAAGTCACAGAATAATTTAGGAGCAAGCAATTAATTAAAATAAATAAAAAAGAAGAAGTGGAGATTTAAATTGAATTAAAACAATCAATTTCCATGATACTGCCCACATCCAACTTAATAAACTTCGGATTTTCTCCTTGCTGAAAATAAATATAATAAAGGTTGTCTTTTAATATGAGACAAACCTAAACTACATTACTATATTAGTCACTTTTTATCATGGTTAAAATCATTTTATATGGACTGTTTTCTGCCTGAAGCGCATGTGGCTCATTTGCAGGCATGATAATCATTTCACCTGCTTTAACAGTGTGTTTTTTACCGGAAATAGTTATTTCGGCTTCACCATCAATAACCTGAACCATTGCATCGAAAGGAGCTGAATGCTCAGAGAGGCCCTGACCTTGATCAAAGGCAAAGAATGTTACAGTTCCCAACTCCTTTTTGATTACTTCACGACTAACAACAGTATTCTGCTGATAGTCGACCAAAAATTGGATATCCAAAGCCTGTGCTTTAATATCCCCACTCATTGCTTATTCCCCCATAATAGTTTTAATATCGGCTATTGCATCACCAGTTGTTGGAGTCAAGTTGTAATTTTCAACTAGGACATTGATGATGTCTTCATTACACCATGCAGGAAGAATCGGTCCAATCCACATGTCAGTTTTTCCAAGGTATAATAATGCCCATAAAACTGCAGCTGCTTTTTGTTCCATCCAACTGAGCACAATAGTTAATGGTAAATCATTTAATGGCAAGTCAAATAATTCAGATAATGCTAATGCCACATCCACTGCGACAATAGTATCGTTACATTGACCTACATCCAATAATCTTGGAATACCTTCAATATCACCTAAATCTAAGTCATTGAATTTGTATTTACCGCATGCTAATGTTAAAATTACAGTGTCTTGAGGTAAGTTCTGTACGAATTCTCTGTAATAATCGTTGTGTTTAGCTGCTTTGTCACATCCTCCGACAACGAAGAATCTTCTGATTTTACCTTCTTCAACTAATCTTTTAATTGTATCAGCATGTTCTACAATAGCTCCTGCACTCCAACCAGTAGTTATGGTAGTTAATTCTTCTGGTTCTAGAGATCCAAGAGATTTTGCGCATTCAATAACTTCTGAGAAATCATAATCATCTATAGTTTTTACTCCTTCAAGTTTAGCTACATCCATAGTGAACATTCTTTCTTTGTATGCGTCAAGAGCAGGAAGTACACAGTTACTGGTTCCAACGATTGCTGCATTGTATTTCTTAAAGATTGTTCTTTGATCATGCCATGCTCCACCTAATTGTCCTGCTAGGTTTTCGTATTTGTTTAATCCAGGATATCCGTGAGCAGGTAACATTTCAGAGTGAGTGTAAACTTTAATGTCTGTTCCTTCAACTTGTTTTAATAATTCTTCGAGAGCTTTTAAGTCGTGCCCGGTTACAATTATTGCAGGACCTTCTTGTGCCCCAACTTTAACTTCTACAGGTTGTGGTTCACCGTAAGCTTTAATGTGAGCGTCTTTGAGTAATCTCATTACAGCTACGCTTTTTTCACCAGCTTCAAGTGCCAATGCAACTAAATCCTGAACATCAAAATTAACGTTAGTTAATGTTGTGTACAATCCTTTGGTTAAAAATGCATCGATTTCAGGATCATAAGCTCCTAAAACATTTGCGTTGTAGTTGTATGCACTTATTCCTTTCATAGTGAAGATTAAGTTATCCTGTAATCTTGCTACGGTTGGTTTTTTACCACAAACTCCACTAACAGTACATCCTGTACCTTTAGCGGTTTGGGAACATTGATAACAAAACATATCTAATCCGTCTGCCATAATAATTACCTCTTTAAGAGTTGTTAATATTTATTTAATTAAAGAGAGTATATAAAGATTTTGTCACTTGTTAAGGGTTAAAAGTAACAATTATATATGGTTACTTTCAAAATATTATTATGGATGAAAATTTATCAGTTTTAAAAGGAATTGGATTAACAATGTATGAAGCCCAGGCATATGTTGCACTGACATCACTGATATCCGCAACTGCAGTTGAAGTGTCCGAAAGTGCCAACATTCCAAGAAGCAAAATATATGATGTGTTGAAAAAACTAAATGAAAAGAATTTCATTGACATTGAGGATGGAAGACCATTAACATACAACGTTAAATCTCCAGTTGAGGTATTATCCCGTGAAAAAGAACGGCTGGACAGCGAAATTGATGATACCATTACAAGGTTAACATACGTTTATGAAAATGGTATGAGTCAGGTTCAGGCCCCTATCTGGAGAATATATGGCGTTGACAAGATTATCTCACAGGAACTTGAAATCATAAAAAGGGCAAAAAAATCAATAAATATGAGAATAGGATTTCTCTTTGAAGGCGAAGGGGATGAATTAGTAAAAGCCCTTAAAAACAGATCAGATTTAAGAGTAAATATCCTCGCTTCACCAACTTGCTATATCAATGATGAAGAGTTTAACATTATCCAACTTTTTAAGGAAAATGACATCAATATCCAAAAAGCAGATATTCCATTTGTTAAGCTTATCATTTCAGATTCAAAGGAAATGATGCATACATACACAAAGTTTACGGAGGATAAACGAAATGTAATTCCACAAACAGCAATTGGAATCTGGAATAAATACGAAGATATAGCGCGAAACTACGATGACAGATTCATGAATCAGTTAAAAAAATTAAAAAAGAAATCTAAACAGAGTTAAATTTCTCTTCAAAATCAATGAAAACATTTAGCAACGTATAATCCAGACGATGAATAGTTTTATATGAAATACTTTTAGGAACATCCCAAAATGCTGATGCAATACTTCCTGCAATTGCAGCTTGTGTATCGGCGTCACCGCCTAAAGATACTGCATTTCTAACTGCATCTTCAAAGTCATTGGCTTCTAAAAAGCAAATTATTGATTCAGGGACACTTCCTTTGCAAGACACGTCAAAAGAATAATAAGACCTTATTTCATCTAATGGCCTGCTTAAATCATATTCATATCTAACTTCAACATGGTCTTTAATTTCATCTTTGCTTGCGCCAACTCTTGCAAGATAAATTGCATCTACGGTCGCAAGCGCTCCTTTAATGCCTTCAGGATGATTGTGAGTTACAACAGCAGAAGTGTAAGCCAAATCCTGTGCTTCCTCAAGAGTATCTGCAACCCAAGCACATGGTGAAACGCGCATTGCAGATCCGTTTGCCCAACTGCCATAAGGTTCGGGACTGTCCTGTCTTAACCATTCATAAAACCTGCCACCATAACCTGCATTGGGATATAAATTACCAAAATATTTTAAATTTTTAATCAAAACATCTTTTGAATCTTTATTTTCACATAACCACTTAGCTACTGCCAATGTCATTATAGTATCATCAGTGAATATGGACCTTCTTGTAAATAAGTCAAAATCCTTAGTTTTTATGGGGTCAAACTCCCTGGTTGAACCAATGATGTCCCCACTTATAGCTCCAATTATACCTTTCATAATAATATATTGTGAATAAATCATTAATAAATATTATTGACCCCACTTCGAAAAATTGCTTTAAGAGTGTAAAATTGTCCCAGAAAAGAATAAAAAAGATTATATAATTCTTTAAACATAATTATAGACGATAATATCTAATATTATCAAAAACACGGAAATTTCTATATATCTAAAAATAAAAAATCATTCAAATGACATGCTTCATTGAATAAATTCATATACGTATTACCAAAAAAATATAGAAATTTCATGCAATTACTTCACAGAGAAATCTAGCATAAAAATTAGTGGTTCTGGGTTCGCCCGGAACCATAAAAATAATTTTCTAATTCTAAAAAAAATAGTAAAAAAGAGAGAAATTATGCACTTCTCTCAAGTACGAAATCTGCAATGTTTGCAAGTACCTGTTTGGATGAAGAATCAGGTAATATTTCAAGTACTTCTTTAGCTTGGTCAACAGATTCTAGTGCCAAATTGCGAGCATATTCAATAGCACCACAATTTGATAAAATTTCAATTGCCTCATCTATCTCATCTTGAGAATTTTCTTCAGCTTTTAAAATTTCTAATAACTTATCATCCTCAACATTATCCAAACCTTTAATTGCAATAATAGTCATCTTGCCTTTTCCAATATCTGATCCAATAGGTTTTCCTAATGTTTCTTCATCGGAAGCCAAGTCAAGATAATCATCCTGAATTTGGAAAGCAAGTCCAATTAAACGACCATATTCATACATTGCTTCAATGACTTCATCTGATGCTCCTCCCATGATAGCTCCTGCTTTAGTAGCAGCAGCAATCAGTGCACCAGTTTTTTTGAAAATCATTTCCATGTACTCATCTTCAGTCACATCAAATCTATCTTCAAAGCCCATATCAGATGCCTGACCTTCACAGATTTTTACACATGCATCTGCAACAGTAGCCAATGCCTTGTTGTTTTGCTCTGAACTAGTGCCCTCAGTGCCTATAATTATTTCAAAAGCTTTTGAAAATAAAGTGTCACCTGCAAGGATAGCTACATCATCACCCCAAACCTTGTGAACTGATGGCATTCCTCTCCTCATATCATCCTGATCCATGATATCATCATGAATAAGTGAAAATGTATGAATCAATTCTATAGCTGCAGCGGATTTAAGTGCATTTTCGCGTTTTCCTCCAACAGCTTCAGCAACAATTAAAGTTAAAGCCGGTCTGAGCATTTTTCCACCAGCTCTTGTAAGATAAACTGATGCTTCTGCAAGATTATCCGGAGTAATAGTTGCCAATTCCTCTTCAATAGTTTTTGTAATGTCAGTTGAATAATTTCCTAACACTTCTTTTACATCACTCATATTATTCCCTCTTTAACTTTTAAAAACTTGTGCCTGAGCATTCCTTAAGATATGAATGTCATATCCTATCCTATAACCTTCCTCTTCGGCAAGTTCAGCGTAAGCTGCAAGCATTGATAAGTCTCCGTGTGCTGGAATAATATGTTGTGGTTTTAACATACGTAGGAATTCTCTGTGATCTTCTCTTCCAGCGTGTCCAGAAACGTGAGCATTCGGATAAATTCTAGCACCTTTTAATTTCAATCTCCTTTCCATAATATGCCTATTTGCAGCATTGGTTGGATTCGGAATGATTGGTGCTGAAATGATTACATTATCTCCCTTTTTAATATTGAATGGTGTTCTGCCATTAGCGATTCTTGGAAGTAATGCATCAGGTTCACCTTGGTGACCTGTAGTTACAAGCAAATAATTTGCCCTGTCTTCATCAGCTCTCATTAAAGCTTTATTGACAGCTTTTGGAGAGCCGTAAATACTGGCATTTTTCGGTAATTTTAAAATACCCAGTTTTTGTGCTATTCCGCAGAACCTTTCCATAGACCTTCCTAGGAAGAATATTTCCCTATGGCTTTTTTTAGCGATATCTGCAATAGCCTGTACACGTTCAACGTGAGATGAAAATGTGGTAACAATCATACCAGTTTTCTCTTGAAGAGGCCCTTTCATTACGTCCTCTAAAATATTTTTAGCTATTCTTTCTGAATGAGTTTTAACCTCATTATAGTTTTTGGCATTAGTTGTCTCAACAATTAAAGCAAGCACTCCTTTCCTTCCAAGTTCTTTTAACCTTTTGTAATCAGGAGGTGGAGATACTTTTTGATGATTATCAAATTTAAAGTCTAATGCATACACAATAACTCCTTCTGGAGTATGCAATACCGGAAATACTGCCTGCGGAATACTGTGAGTAGATTGAACAAACTCTAAAGTAATATCTTTAGATAATTTCAATTTACTTCCAGGGTTTAAAGGTCTGATTGGATTTGTAACCTTAAATTTACGTTCACCTTTAATCTGTTTTTCAATTAAAGCAGCAGTATACGGTGTTCCGATTAATGGTGCATCATATCTGTGAGCCAATTTGGCTACTGCACCAATATGGTCCAAGTGACCGTGAGAGAATACTATTCCTTTTACTTTACCATCCACATCTTTCATTAAGGTATCGTCTGGAATAACTCCTCTTTCAATTAAATCTAAGCTATGCATTCTATCAATATCAGTATCTTCATGCATACTGATTCTGTCAAGATGGATTCCCATATCAAAGATAATTACATCTTCGCCAATCCTAACAGCAGTCATGTTTTTCCCGACTTCTTGATATCCGCCGATAGCGATTACTTCTACACTCATGTTTTATCTCCTTGAATAATTTTTAGTGTTAATTCCTCTTTCATTGAGCCACTCCCTTGTTTTTCCTCGAATGACTAAATTAGATTGTTTTAGTTCTTCAATGTTGTTAGCTCCAACTAAAAACATTGCAATTCTAAGTGAATCATTAAATCTATTAATAAAATCATTAAGTTGTTTTTGAGATGCACAATTTTTTAAAAATGGCAATGCCATGCCCACAGCATCAGCTCCAAGAGCAATAGCTTTAGCCGCTTCAAGACCTGTTCGAATTCCTCCGGAAGAAATAACCGGAATTTCAACTGCATTAGTAACTTCAGCAGTACTAATTGCTGTAGGAATTCCCCAATCCCAAAATATTTCACCTAAATATCTGTCTTCAGCGCGGTAGGTCTCAACTGCAGCCCAGCTAGTTCCGCCAGCACCTTCAATATCAATAAAATCAACACCTGCATCAACCAGAACCTTTGCTGATTCTGCAGATATTCCACATCCTGTTTCTTTTGCAAGTACTGGAATATCAACTGATTGTGTAATTTGACTGATTAAGTCAGTGTAACCTCTTGCATCCAAATCACCTTCCGGTTGAATAGATTCCTGAAGAGGATTTAGATGAATTGCCAAAATATCTGCATCTAAAATTTCAACTGCTTTTTCTGCTAAATTAAGTTGTGGTGCGCCAATGTTTCCGACAAGCAAACAATCCGGAGCATTCTCACGAACAACAGTGTAAGTATCAGCAAGTTCGGGATGCTCACAGGCAGCTCTTTGAGATCCAACACCCAAAGCAATATTATTATTTTCAGCTGCTATTGCCAATTGCTTGTTTATTGATTTTGCAGCCGGATGGCCACCAGTAATAGCTGTAATAAATAAAGGAGAGTCTAATTTTTTACCAAATACTGAAGTTGATAAATCAATTTCATTCTTATCCACTTCAGGAAACACATTATGGATTAATTCTATATCTTCAAATCCAGTAGTTTTATTTTTAAACTCCACATCATAATTTTCACAAATTAATAAATGCTCTAATTTTCTATCTGAAATCATATTTTTAATTTCCCCTTGAAATTATTGTTCCTTTTACCTTTTCATCTTCCAAAACTTTGAAAATATTATTTTTAACTTCAGCATTTATTATCATAGATTCGATTCCTAAATCTGCTAAATATAAAAGTTCTTTAATTTTTCCAACCATTCCACCTGTCACATCGACATTTGTAGTTCCTTCCAAAGTGTCTAAATCTTCAATTGATGAGAATTTTTCGAAAAATATTGCATCATCATGTGTTTTAGGATTCTTGTTGTAAACTCCATCAACGTCAGTTCCCAGAATTACCTTATCAGGATTTAGATTTACGGCCAAGTATTGAATTAACTGGTCACCTGAAATTACGCAGATTTCAAGCTCGCTGTCCAAGACAACATCACCATAAATAACTGGAATAAAACCTTTAGAAAGATAATTTTTAAAAGATTCCAAATTTCCTTTAGTGATTCGTTTATTTGTAGCAGTCATGAAACTTGAAGCAGGAATTGCAACAACCGGCAAGTCTTCCTCAATGAATGCTTCACAGATTAGCATGTTTAACTTTTTAACTGCATTCTGTGTTTTGCAAAATCCGATTCTTTTTTGTGGCAGTTCACTTTCATCAAACACCTCACCGATCTTATATTCCTTGGCAGGCGGATGTCCGAATGACCCCGCACCATGAACAATGATTAATTGCTTATCTGACTTGTCAAGTGAAGACTTGATTTCACCAGCTATTCTTTTTAAAGAATCACTGTCAATTTCACTTTCAGCAGAATCTTTATTGGTCAGGATACTTCCACCAATTTTTAAAATTATCATAAAATCACTTATAAACCCTTGAAGAAACTCCTTTTCGAGTGAAATGGATTTTTAAAATATTATCATCACGAGCTATGGCCTCAGCAACTTCATCCACTTTGCCTGGGCAGAGTGCAATAATACTACCCCCACCACCAGCACCAGTGGTTTTAGAACCAATAGCACCAGCTTCCCGTGCATTATATACCATTCTGGATAATTCTAATGTATTTACTCCTAAAACATCAAGAAATCCATGATTAATATTCATCAATTCTCCAACTTTATTGAAATCTCTTTTTAAAATAGCCTGTTTTGCATAATTAGTCAGATTACCCATGGATGTTATTACCGGATTGATAATTTTAGGATTTTTGTTTTTAAGATTTCTAACGTCCTTTACCATTTTACCGGTGTTTCCATGTTTTGTAGTATATCCCACTACAAAAGGAACATTAAAATTAACTTTAAAATGCTCAACTTTTTTATTTCTGGATAAATAAACAAGACCTCCATAAGTAGAAACTAAAGTGTCAAGCGGGCTTGCAACACCCTGAACTGCCTGTTCAACCATGTGGGCGTCATGAGCTAGAGATTTTTTATTAAAACGAATATTGTGATATCTATACAATGCAGCCAAAGTAGCTACTGTAACCGCTGCAGAAGATCCAAGCCCCGAACCGATAGGTACATTTGATGACAATGTAATATCAATTGGAGTATGGTCATGTACTCTGTAAAGAGACTCTAAGATATATCTAATAATACCAGGTTTTCCTTTCAATAAAATATATTTCTTTTCACGTGTAAGAAGTTGCGCTTCAAAATTAATATTTGGAGCTCTAAAAATAGATCTGTCATCTTCAGATTCCTTAATAGTAACATAAGCCCTTTTATTTACAGCACCCGCTATAGCAGGTTCATCATAAACTACAGAATGCTCTCCGAATAAAATTGCTTTTGCAGGAGCTGAAGCCTTAGCTATCATAAATACACCTTATTTAAAAATACCTGAAGCATAACCTACTACCGAAGTCAAATCTCCGGTAACATCACCGCTTGTTCCATAAGCCAATATTTCACAATTGTTTTTATCAGTCATCTTTGAAACAGCAATTGTTGTCATTACCGGACCGTAACCGCACATTGTTATATTGTACTGAACAACCTCTTCAAAAAGTTTGAATTCATTCATCTCTGCAATATCTTCCAGAACAAAACCATCAACCTTATTGGCTTTTTCCTGATTGTTAAAATGAGACAAATCAGTGCTGGCAATAACTGCATAGGATTTACCTAACTGTTTGCCAGATTCAACAATAGCTTTTGCCAAATCATTTGAAGCAGCAAAAGATTGTGAACCCATAGTGACTGGAACTATTTTAAAATCACTGGAAAAATATTGTAAGAAAGGTAGCTGAACTTCAATACTGTGTTCATGAGTGTGAGCTGCAAAATCAGCAGTTGCAATATCTGAATTATCAATTAATGTGTTTGCAAATTCGCCGTCAACATTTACACTACCTAAAGGAGTTATCCACTCCCCTTCATTAAACACTGAAATTTCACTACCATAACCTGTGTGATTAGGACTTAATATAATAAAAACTTCAGGAAAACCATTTTGAACTAATTTGCAATAGCTATGAGATGCTATTGCACCGGAATATTGATAACCTGCATGCGGAACCATAATATTGATAGGATAATCTACACCATCAAATTTATTCAATTTCGGTATTTCCCCAACCCCAAAATCATCTAAAAAACAATTTTCAATAGTTTTAACTAGTGTTTCAGGATTAGCCGGATAAAATGCTCCGGCAACAGCAGGTTTTCTTAACATTTAACTCGATTAGAATTTAAGTTCAAAGTCAGTTGCTTCAATATCTAAGTCACCATCTTCTGGGATGTCGCCTCTTTCTCTTAAGATTTGTCTTGCAAGTAACCAGTAAACTAATGCAATAGCTTTTCTACCTTTGTTGTTTACAGGTACAGCAATATCAACAAAACTGAGTAAGTTTTCAGTATCACATAATGCAATTACAGGAATACCGTTTTGTTTTGATTCTAAGATAGCTTGAGCATCAGATCTTGGGTCAGTTACAACAATGATTTTTGGTTCGATGAATTTAGCGTAATTAGGGTTTGTTAAAGTACCTGGAATGAATCTGCCAGGGATAGTTTTTGCGCCGGTAATTTCACCGAATTTTTTAACAGGAGCCTGACCGTATTGTCTGGTAGCTACTACTAAAATATCTTCCGGGTCATATTTTGCTAAAAGTTTTGCAATCTGTCTGATTCTTTCATCAGTTTTTTGAATGTCTAAAACATATAAACCGTCGGATCTTACTCTAAATATATATTTTTCCATGTCACTAGTTTTTTGTTGGGTTCCGATATGTAAACCTGCTGCTAAATAATTATCTAAATCTATTAAAAGTTCGTTAGTCATTAATAATCACCTTTTTTATTATATTTAATCTTCATCATCAATGTGTACACATTCATTTGGACATACGTCCATACATACTTCACAATAACTGCAATCTTCAGGATTGTTAATTGTGATTTTATCTCCTTCGAGAACTAATACTTCCATTGGGCAAACGTCAGAACATTCTGCACAGTCAGCACCATCACATTTATCATAATCAATAGTTACTTTTGCCATTAAACTCACTCCCTAAAATATTTATTAGAATTCACCCATTTTCGGATTGGAAAGTTCTTCTTCAATGCGAATAAGTTCATTTAATTTAGCTATTCTTTCACCACCAATAGCTCCGGTTTTAATCATCGGAGATGCAAAACCAACAGCAAGGTGTGCAATAGTTTCATCAGTTGTTTCGCCTGATCTATGGGATACAACCGGTACAATACCATTTTCTTTTGCTAACTTTACAGTAGCATAAGTTTCAGATAAAGAACCGATTTGATTAGGCTTAATGATAATAGCATTTGCGGCATTCATTTCAATACCCTTATCCAACAATTCTTTATTGGTTACGAATAAATCATCACCACAAACCAAACATTTATCCCCAACTTTTGAAGTTAACTCGCTAAATCCTTCGAAATCAGATTCATCGAATGGGTCTTCCACATAAAACATTTTATAAGTATCAATGATTTCTTTTACAAAATCAATTTGATCTCCGGTGTCTCTTTTAACACCATCTTGAGCATAAACATATTTTTGCTCATCAACATTCCACAATTCAGAAGCTGCCATATCTAAAGAAGGCCTAATTTCAATACCGAGTTCATCACCAACTTCTTCACATGCCTTAGCTTGGATTTCCAAAGCTGCATCATTAGTGATATTTGGTACCCATCCTCCTTCATCGCCTTTACCACCAGTAAAATTGGAGTCTTTAGTTTGAATTAACTCTTTTAATCTTTTGTGAACATTAGCATTAGCAAAGATAGCTTCACTAACTCTGGTAGCTCCTATAGGAACAACCAAAAATTCCTGAATATCCGGTGCATTAATGCCTGCGTGAGCTCCGCCGTTCATCATATTTCCTAAAGGAAACGGTAATTCATTTACTAAACTTCCACCAATGTATTTGTATAATGGCATGTTATAAGATTTTGCGGCTGCTTTAGCAACAGCCATGGAAATTGCTACTGTAGTATTACCACCAATAGCTGCCAAATTATCTGTACCATCGATTTCTCTAAGGACTTCATCAATAGTAGTCAAATCTTCAGCATCCATTCCAATAAGTTCAGAAGCTATAAAATCTTCCATTTCACGGACTATTAAATCTACTCCGCCTTCCGGAAAAGATACAACTTCCCTGGAACCAGTACTGGCTCCACTTGGTGCAGCGGCTCTACCAAAACCATTCCAAGTAACTACATCTACTTCAATAGTTGGGTTACCTCTGCTATCCAAAATCTTACGAACTTGGACATCTTCTATTACACTATCCAAAAAAAACACCTCAGTGCCATTTAATTTATTACCATATAATCTATACTCTTTAAAAAATCAGTAAGTTTCTTTATAGAGTTATGTTGGTATTTTTTATTTTTTTTAAATAATTTAAGAATAAATAGAAAAAAAACTATTTATTCATCTCTAATAACATCTAATGGTAAAACTCCAGCTTTTAACTCCTCATAAGCTATGTCAATTGGATCTAATGAATCTTTAATATCAACTAAAGGTTTTGCACCCATGGATATTTGAATTGCTCTAGCTCCAAGAAGTCTAGCTCTTTCAAACCTTGTTAATTTTTTCTCAACATTCATGAATATTACTCCATTATTAGGCATATATTTTACCAAGATTATATTTTACAATACAATATCCCTACAATTGTAAAATTATTCCCAGGTTTCCACATGAGAAATTAACATTCTTCTACAACAGTATCTAGTTAAACCTAAGTCATCTAAAACATCTTTTGACTTTTCCCCAGCAGCTACCCTTTTGTTATATTCATCAAAGTAAGCAGATACTGGTTTTCCACAACTTAAGCATCTAATAGGAATCATTTATATCATCTTTTTTAATTTAAATAAAATATAAAGGTACAGAGTAATTATCTGTAACTTTTTTGTTTACGTGCTCTTGCTCCAGGACCACCATATTTTTTAGGTTCAGAACGTCTTGGGTCTCCAACTAACATAGTTCTGTCATATTGTATGAATTTTTCTTTTAAATCCATATCCTGAGACCATTGTACAAGTCCTTTTGCAATTACCATACGTGCAGCTTCAGCTTGACCCATTACTCCTCCACCAACAACTTTGATGTTGATATCAACTTCATTAGCTAAGTCACCAGCTAAGGTTAATGGTTCTTGTAATTTTAAGTTTGCAAGCTCAGGAGAATAAAGTTCTAAAGGAATTCTGTTAATTCTTACTTTACCAGTTCCTTCTTGAACAGTACCTCTTGCGATAGCTGTTTTACGTTTTCCACTTGTATGAATAACTTTAACCATAATCACACATCCATTTTATTTAAAAGGTAGCTCCTAAAAGTTTGGAGATTTCTCCTAATTCAATACCTTTTTTAAGATCTTTGTATTCTGCTTCAGGAACTGCAGTGAGTTCAGCATCTGCATATTCTGCAGGTACTCCTACAAAAGCTTTTAATCCTTTGTATGCGGTTTTACCTTTTGCTTTTTTGAAAGGTAACATTCCTCTTACAGTTCTTCTAAATATATCATCTGGCCTTCTAGGATATTTAGGACCTAAGTCACGAGGGTTGGAAATACTTGCCCTGTCAACTCTTTGTTTGTATTTGGCATAAGCCCAATCCCTATTACCGGTTAACATAATTTTTTCAGCGTTGAGAATTACAACTTCTTCG
>NZ_JAFRKB010000019.1 GCF_017431965.1 Methanobrevibacter sp.
CCAGCTAAAATAACAATCTTACCATTCTCAGCAATCTCAATCGCATGAGCAATAGTAGCAACAGGAGCATCAGCAGCACCACTATTATCATCACTACCATCAACAGACACATAAATAACATCAGGAACCACAACAGGCTCAGCAACATTAATTACAGTAGTGTTGATTGCATTGGTTGAAGCAATTGTGATTGTATCTTCACCGGCAACAGTTGCAGTGTATACAAATGTAGCAAGATTATCTTCAGTAGTGACTTTATCTTTATCCATTTCACCATTTAAAGCAGATGCACTAACTTCAACTTCAGGAATGGAATCATCTAACTCTTGAATAGCACCAGTTGAATCAGTGTAATGGTTAAAGTCAACAGTGAATTCAATTTCATCATCAATGTTTACATCTTCAGAAGTCAAGTTATTGTTAACGTTCATGACAACCCATTTGGATGCATCGAATTCGCAGTCTGCATCATCACCCCAATCATCTTCATAAGTGCCAACACCTATTAAGGATGAAGGATCATCATTGGTTCCCCACCAGTTATATTTTGCTTCCATTACATTATCATCACCATCATGGTAAATAATATAACCAGCAGAGTCAGTTAATAAGACAGAGTAATTGATTGCGAGTTTATTTCCATTATAAATAGCGTTTCCTCTTCCACCAGCAGTGTTATTGATAAATGAAGATTTGCTTATTACAGCATCTCCGGTTCCTGCTATGTTAATAGCACCACCGTCTCTAGCTGCTTTGTTGTTAATGAATGATGAATTAACAACATTTAATTTATAAGCATCAAGTGCACCACCAGATGAAACATTGTTGGTGTTAGAAATAAATTCTGTTCCGACAACATTCATAGTTGTTTTTGAATCACCTTGCACTATTCCCAATTTACCAACGTTATTTATAAAGTGAGAATCTGTTAAATTCAATGTTAATGAACCAGATGAAGTACCCACTTCAATAATCCTATAATCAGGAGCTACATTATTTTCAAATGTTGTATTAACTATTGTTACGCATTTTTCCAAACTGTCATATTTTCCAGAAAGTGCAATTAATTTTCCAGCAACACTATCAGAAATTACTGAATTGTTAATAACTAAATTATAAGCATTTGTTGAAATTAAAGTAGCGATGTTTGCATCATTATTCATAATAGTAACATTATTCAAGATGATATTATCTGCAGAATAACTATACATTATGGTACCATAATATCCGCTTGTAACTTCAGGATTAGCAGCTGAATTAATCAAAGCGATGTTGTTCAATTCAAATTTGTCTATTGAATTGCCTGAAGGCAAATAGAAGAATCTGCTTTTTCCTTCAGCATCGAAAATTACATTTCCAACACCAGTAATGGTTAAATCTTTAGTAATTAGATAATCTGTGCCGTTGTAAGTACCCTCATTAACAACAATCTGACCGGATCCGCCGACAATTGAAGCAAGTTCAATAGCTTTTGCAATAGTTGCCACAGGAGCATCTTCGGAACCATTGTTGTTATCATCACCATCTTTTGATACATAGATGATACCATAATATGGTGGTACTTCAGGCATAAAGCTCATTTCAACAAGAGCCTCTTCGCTTGAAACACTGACAATGTCGTTTATATCGCCAACAGTATATACTGAAGTTTTGGTTGCACCATCCTTAATAGTTAAAGATGCAGGTGCGAATGTTCCGCTGTCAGCAGATAATTGAACTTTGTATGTTTTAGGAATTACTCCACCGGTCAATTCTTCAATTTCACCAGCAGTAGTGTTAACATGATTGAAATCAACTGTTATTGCGACTTTATCGCCGACAATTGCTTCGGAAGCATTTGCAACAACATTCATGATGACCCAATTGTCCATAGTTATGTTTGTTCCTTTTACTTTGGTACTTGGATCATTGGTTCCCCACCAGTTATTGTTTACAGTAGCGATTCCTTGACCGTATATTGCATCATAGCCGGTTGCAGTACGGGTTTCTACAGATAAATTGTTAACAACAGAAGAGTATGAAACATCTAAAGTAGTCATGTCCACATATATTGCAGGCAATAATTTGGTAATGCCTGAATTATTTTCAATGACTGAATTTACAATAGTTGTTACCCTAGGTGCTTGTCCGGAAGGCATTGTTATTTTAATAGCCACACCTTCTCCATCACCTTGATTGTTAGTTATTATACAATTATCAATGCTTGCAGTTGCATTATTGATTTGAACAGCTGCAGAGTCATAACTTGCAGTATTATGATTAAATACAGAATCTACAATATTTACTGTATTTGCTTGTAAATAAGCACCCCCACCATTATTTGCTGAACAGTTTTCAAATGTACAACCAGTTATTTCCACATTTAATCCGCTAGCAGCAGATTGGCCAGCGCAAATTGCTCCACCCCAACTACCAGCAGTTGAGTTAATAAATTTGGAATCAGTTACAATAAGATTACCTGCAGCGTACCATAGATATATTCCTGCACCCCTACTTGAAGAATCCAAATTATCAAAGGTACATCCGTCAACAGTCATATTGACATCCACAACGGTACGGCCGGTACCGGTTCCAGAATTGACAAATATTGCACCACCGTATCTTGCTTTATTGTTTGTGAATCTGATATTGCTGAAAGCGACAGTAGCATCATTATGCAATATGAAAATACTGTTTGAACTTGCATTTCCATCAATGACAACGTTTCCAATACCTGTAATGGACATTGCAATGTCCCTGTCAAGAACAATGTTGTTTTCAGTGTATGTACCTTCTTCAATGAAAATTTCACCAGACCTTGTTTTAGCAAGCTCAACAGCCTTTGCGATTGTAGCTACAGGGCTGTCTTGTGAACCGGTGTTATTGTCATCACCGCCAACAGAAACCCAAGTAGAGTTTTCATCACCGATTACTGGTTCACCGGTTCTTGGAATTTCTTTAGCTAAAGGACTGCCGTCATTTAGTTTAAATTCACCGTTATCATCAATAGCCCAATTGTTTACATCTACGTTTAAGCCAGTAGGTCCATCGTTGCTTCCCCAATAATTATAATCCAAATTATATGCGCCGTTTGCATGAGTTGCATTGATTTTAAATGTGTTATTTTGAATATTATTGTAGTTTACATTAAAATTAGAATTACTGTTTGCAGCAAAAATATAATTCGGTTGGCTATTGTTTAAAAGAATACTTGTTTCAAGTGTGAAATTTTTAAGACCATTTACAAAGAATAAACCTGCTGTTGGATTATCACGGTAAACATAGTTATTCATTATTTTAGAGTTTCTAATCTCCATGTTTCCTTTAGCAGCTATAATTCCGCTAGCTGTAATATTACAATTAGTAATGGTTACATTGTCCAATATGACAGTACCAGCTGTTTTTTCAGCATAAATAACACCAAAAATATAGCTTGCAGTACTTTCACTTGAAATTGTTGAATTATCGATGATAGTGTTTCTTAATGTATAAGTGGTAGCAGAACTACCTCCAAAATCAATAGCACTAGCATATGAACCAGTTGATGATTTTGTGTTTAAGAATTTACAGTTATCTATCAATACGGTTCCTGATGTGAAAATTCTAACAGCACCATATCTTCCGGAAACATTATCAAAGGTACAGTCTGTTATATTAACATCAACATTACCTCCAATATTAATTGCCATGTTAGCCCCGGTACATGCACTATCCTTAAAGGTCAAATCTTTAAATACAACTGAACCGTAATCTGATTTTGTTGTAGAAAAAAATCCAGTTGACTCGAATTTAATTATTGTGCCATCCTGACTTTCACCTTGGAAAGTTAATTGTTTGGCAGTATCCTTGATAGGATTTTCGTTATATACTCCATTTTTTATAAAAATAGTTTCTCCACCATTAGCATTGCTTACAGCAGAAGAAATACTTTTATATGGATTATCTTCCGTTCCTAATTCTTCTCCACTATAACTACTATCCACATAGATAATAGTTTCCCCATCACCTAATAAATCATCATTTGTTGAAGTCAATAAGTTATCCTTAACCTCAACGCTTACTGCATCATCTGTATCAGCAGCAACGTCATTATTAAGTGAATCAGTTGCACTTACAGTACCCATAACCCCTATCATTACAAGTACTAAAAGCGCGCTAATAAAAACTTTTTTATTTATTTTCATTAGATCACTTCTTCTTGAAATTATAAAGTTAATAGGATAAAAAATAAAATTAACTTTACAATAATAAATATTGTTAAATATAATATATAAATTTTAAATTATAACTGAAAATAAATAAAACATATTTTATAATTTATTGTAAACAATTAATTTTAAATCTAATATAAAATACGTAATAAAATTAAATTATCAAATGTTATTTATCAGGAAATCCTATGCTCTAGTTGGAGCTTCTCCAGGTGTTTCCGCAATTGGCGCATCTTATGAAATTGGTTGGTGCCTCATCAGCTGATCTTGTTTGAACCGTCCACCAGTATCCCTTTGTTCCTCCACATTTATAGCATGTTATTGTTGTTGTAGGCAGGGCCACATTATTCTTGTCAGTCACAATCACTTTCATTTCGGGTTTTGTTTCACCCTCCATAGTGTATTGCTCTTCAATATCTTCATCAGTCAATGATTTTTCATAGCCACATCTACATTTGACTTTGCCTTCACTTGGCATTAACATTGCACCGCAATCAGGACAGAATTCCATATTATTAAACACCATTAAATTTGATAACATATAATTTAATCGAAGTTGTTTATAAAATAATCGATAGTTAAGATAACATAATCTAAGCTATTCAAAAAATAGTTAGAGAAAATTAAAAAAAAGTTTGAATGTGGAAGGTCAACCTTCCACCATAATCAGCTTACCGGTTGCAGGGTCTTTGTATACCTTACCCATTTCAGTATAGCCTTGACCGGTACTGTTGGAAGTATCCGGAGTTTCGTTTAACTGTTGGCCCTGGTCAACTTCGGTCATCTTTTCCACCTGCTGGGCGGAATTACTCGGATCTATCATCGCCTGCATGTTCCAACTAATGATAACGAAAACAAGAAATCCGACTGCAATAACCAGCATTGCATCCACAAGGTTAGCAGTACCAGCCATCGGGTCTTCTTCAACTCTTCTTGACCTGCGCCTACTACTTTTTCTTACCATAAAATCACTTGTTCATAAAATCTACAACTGAATCGATTAAAGCATCCAAATCAGATAAATAGCGGTCATACCATGAGGACCTTATTTTTCCGATTACATAACAGAGCGCACCGGAACCGATTCCCACAATAGTTGTGTTGAAAGCAACTGTTAGAGAACTTGCAAGAGTATTGATATCCCCTGCACCCAATGCCGCCAAACCAGGACCCATTGGGATTAAAGTACCCATCAAACCAAGAGTAGGTCCAATACGGGTAATGATATCAGTTCTTTGTAGTGTCTTTAAAGTTTTTTCTTCTTCAAATTCGAATAGCTTACGGGCCAAAGCCTCTCTTGAAGTTACGCTTAAACTATCTGAAGATGCAATTTCATTTAAAACCTTTTTCTGAGATTTTGGAATTTTGGCATTAGAAATTACATTTTTCAGCTCTTCAACAGAACCAGCCGCATTAATATCATAAATCAAATCTCTTATTGTTCCAACAGGCACCTTTTTTCTTGAAGTATACTCGGCAATTATTCCTCCCAATGCAATAATTGAAATAATAACAATCACAAGCAATATTACCAGTACCGGAATTGTTAGACTTTGTGAAATTACATCAAGAGATCCTGTTAAAAACTCTCCACCTGGAATATTTAAAGCCATATTTTTCACCTAATTAATCTAAAATATTACCTCTTCTACTTAAAACAAATCCTCCAGCAATCAGAATAGCAAATGCCAATATAACCATGAGGATATCTTGAGGAGAACCAATAGTAATAGGAGTCAAAGTTTTTGATAAAACCCCTGCAATGTTTGGAATTACAATTGCTGAAAGCAAGAAATATGCACCAAGAAGCAACATGAAATTGCCTAAAACGATAGGATAAGGTTTATCTATAAACCTTATGATGGTATTTGATGCAAAATAAGTTATAATCATTACTCCAACTAAAGCTGCTGCAGCATAGGCACTTAAATTAAGTGAAGTAACGCCGATTGTAGGGGCAACAATTAAAACACTTGCAATAATTGAACCAAAACAGCATGGACAAGGAGCTATAATAGCTATAGAAGTTGCAGTGGATGTATTCTTATCATGTATTTTCCATTCACGTATAGTAAATAAACCTGCAATAATCATGATTGAAGCCATTATTATATAAAATATTGTGTTATACCCATAAATTGCCTGAATCAATTGTTCGGCAAACAATGAAGCGATAGCGGAGATAATGATTACACCACCACCATAAGCGATACAGATTATTGCAAACAATTTTTTTGACAAATTGGCCAATCCTGAAGCGAGTCCGATTTTTATACCGAAAACAAGGACTGATGCAAAAATACCAACTTGCCATAACACACTCATCATATCCATATTAAATTCCCCATTTCAAATTAAATTTAATTTTTAACAATTAAATATAAGTTTTATATTCTATATAAAAATTTTTAAATGTCGATATGTAACTAAACAAACATCAATATTATATTTAAAACCAGACAATAAAAGATTTTTCATTTTTTATTTTCAAACGATTTTAAGATTGAGCTTACTATAAAATTTTTAAGTTAAAAAAATAATATAAATATACATTACAAAAATTAATGAGGCAAAATATGTTTTGGAATGAAGAAATTGAAACCATGCCAAGAGAAGATCTTGAAGAATTGCAACTGAAAAAGCTTCAAGAAACTGTTAAAAGAGCATTTGATAAAATTCCTTACTATCACAAGAAATATAGTGAAGCTGAAGTTTATCCTGAAGACATCGAAACTTTAAAGGACATTGAAAAACTTCCATTCATTACAAAAGACGACCTGAGGGAAAGCTATCCTTTCGGGCTTTTCGCAGTAGACATCAAAGAGATTAAAGAATTGCATTCATCATCCGGAACCACCGGCAAACCAGTTGTTTCAGGCTATACACAAAAGGATATAGACACATGGGCCGAAACCATAGCACGGGGATTGACCATGATGGGAATCGGTGAAAATGATATCCTGCAGAATACTCACGGTTACGGAATGTTTACAGGAGGATTTGGAGTTCACTACGGTTCACACAAAGTCGGTGCCGCAATCATTCCTATTTCAACAGGCCAGACAAGAAGACAAATTGAAATCATGAGCGATTTTGGAACCACAGGACTGATATTTACCCCTTCATACGGAATACATTTGGGAGAAGTTGCTCTTGAAGATGGAATTGATCCAAAAGAATTCGGCCTGAAGGCCATTGGCTTTGGAGCAGAAGGCTGGACTGAAGAGATAAGGCAAAGAGTAGAGGAAATCTTCGGTGCAAAGGCATACAACATTTACGGATTAACAGAACTGATGGGACCTGGTGTTGGAGTCGAATGC
>NZ_JAFRKB010000020.1 GCF_017431965.1 Methanobrevibacter sp.
ACTTCTTTAACTCCGCTTGGAACTGCATTTGAGTTAACTACATTAGTATTTTTGGATGCTATCGTTTCTGAGCTAATGGAAAAAATGCAACAAACCGAAAGTGATTTGAAAGCAAGACACACTGTATTGGAATAATTAGAAAATTATTCTATTTTGATTATTATATATGTTACATCTTTGGCCTCTTAAAAAGCCAACTAATGTAATATTTCCTTTTTTTGCAATATTGTATCCTGAATTAGCGGGAGCTGCGTTTGACGCAAGTATAGGCACACCGGCCCTTGTCATCTTTATCACCATGTCTGCAGGCATTCTTCCGCTGTAGATTACATAGGATTGCGACAGGTCAAAGCCATGCAACAACCCATATCCGATTACCTTATCGACGGCAACGTGGCGGCTGACATCTTCTTTTACTATAAACTTGTCTTCATAAACAAGTCCTGCAACATGTGTTCCTCCGGTGGCCTGCCAGATTTCGGCATTGTCCTTTAACTCTTCAATTCTTGAGATTAGCTCTTCGGCTTTTACCTGGAAATCTGATTCAACAGGGTTTACGGTTTTGATTTTGCTTCTCCATCCTCCTGCTGAGTCAGAGCAAAGCACGGTTTCATTTGTCTTAAGTAAAGTGTCATCAATTTGAGCGTAAATTTGGCTACCTTCAACTTTTATTTCCTTGATTGCATCCATTGAATTTACCATATTTTCGTTGAATAGGTATCCCACTGCAAATTCTTCAAGTGAATCTTCAATTGCAGACAGGCTGCGGCTTATGTTTCCATTTATTGTTAGTGTGATTGTTTCATCCTTTACAACCTTTTCCTTTGTGTCGGTTGCTTTTCCATTTTTATAGTTTATTGCATCAATTTCCTCAATCTTCATTTCCTTAACTCCTGTTATTATATAATATATGGTCTGTTATATAATAAATTTGATATACAAATTATTTTTATTGATTTTTTTTTTAAGTTGAATTTTTGTCTTATATCATTAATATATAATTAATTAGGATTTTTTTCATATTTAAAGAAATAAATAATTTTTATTTTAATTAATATTAGTTTTAATTTATATTTTAAATTAGTAAATTATTTAAAATGTTATATACATATATTCTTATCGTAAAAAGCTATGTGATTGTTATGAATAAAAAAAGTAAAATGATTATTCTGATAGTGGTTATTTTGGTTGTGGTCGCTGTTGCTACCCATTTATTTTTAACTCCTTCCACTATTGAAACTGAAGGGTCTAAAAATGTAACCGACATGATTGGCAGGTCTTTGGAGATACCTGCTTCGGTGGATAATATTGTCGCCACAAGTCCTCCAATGACAACTGTGTTGTATATGATTGCACCGGAAAAATTGAAGGCCGTTAACTTCCAATGGACTGATGATGAGCTTAAATATGTTCCGGGCCAATATGCAAATTATCCCGTTGTAGGCGGATGGTACGGTACACAGGATGGAAGTTATGAAGAATTCATCGCAGCCGAGCCTGATTTAATCATAGAATCCATCGATGAAGGCGGGGATGGAGATTTATCTACAGTAAAGGAACGCCAGGAAAAATTCGGATCTATTCCAGTTTTGGCTGTAAATGATACAACTGATGTTGAAAAAGTCGGGGAATCAATAACATTCATGGGTGAAGTTGTTGGAGCTCAGGAGAAGGCAAGTCAACTCAATGACTTCAATAATAAATACTTGGACATGGTCCACGAAAGGTCTTCCAAATTGGCTGACGGCGATAAGAAAACAGTCTATTATGCAGAAGGCGATGACGGACTTCAAACCAACCCGTCCCATTCTGCACACGGTCAATTGATTGATTTGGTCGGTGGAAAAAATGTGGCGGATTCAGCCAATCAGGGAAATACAACTTCCGGAATCCAGGTATCAATTGAACAGGTTATCAGTTGGAATCCAGATATTATCATTACAAACGATAAGGAGTTCTATTCTAAAGTTTATTCAGATAACAATTGGGCTCAGCTTGATGCAGTCAAAAACAAGGAAGTTTACTTGTCTCCACAATCTCCATTCAAATGGTTTGATAGGCCTGTTGGAGCAAACATGATTATTGGAGTTCCATGGACTGCTAAAGTAATTTATCCGGATGATTATAAAGATATTGACATGATTTCCGCAACTAAGGAGTTTTACAGCAATTTCTATCACTTTGATTTAAGTGATGATCAAGCAAAACAGTTATTGTTGGACTCAGGTCTTAAGGAATCAAACTTGTGATGATTATGAACGATGAAACAAAGGAAATTGTAAATATTGTACTCTTGGTTTTCCTTCCAGTTATTCTGTTTTTTGGTTCATTTTTAATGGGAAGATATCCAATAAGTCCGATTGATGTGGTAAGTACAATATTGTGTCCTATATTTCCCCAATTGGAAGTTTCATCCACAATCACAACAATAGTTTTTGAAATAAGGCTTCCAAGAATCATAGCCGCGCTGGTCGTCGGGGCTTGTCTTGCAATGGCGGGGGCTGCATTTCAAAGCATATTCAAAAACCCCCTCGTATCTTCAGATTTGTTAGGTGTTTCCAACGGCGCAGGTTTTGGGGCTGCTTTAGCCATTTTAATCAGTGGGGCAAATGTTATAACCCAAATTTTCGCGTTTATTTTTGGATTGATTTCCGTATCGATTACATATCTGATTTCAAGAAGCTACAAAGCAGGTGGAATTTTAGTTCTCGTTTTGTCAGGAGTGGCCATTTCGGCGTTTTTCAATTCATTAATTTCAGCTATCAAGTTCATTGCAGATCCCGATGATAAGCTGCCTGAAATCGTTTATTGGCTGATGGGCAGTTTGGCTTCCGTTACCATGGATAAATTGCTGATGATTGCAATACCTGTGATAATAGGTGCAGTCATTTTATTACTGCTTAGATGGCATATGAATCTGTTGGCTATGGGAGATGAGGAAGCTCAATCTTTAGGAGTAAATCCTGTTAGAATCAGATTGTTAATTATTGCAGGCTGTACCTTATTGACATCAGCTGCAGTCTCCATCAGCGGAATTATAGGATGGATAGGTTTAATTATCCCGCACATGGCAAGGATGATTGTAGGTCCTGACAATAAGATATTGATTCCAGCTTCCTTAAGTTTGGGGGCGAGCTTTTTGTTGCTTGTGGATAATATTTCCCGTGCGGTAATCTCTATTGAGATACCTATTGGCATTTTAACTGCAATAATCGGTGTTCCTATATTCTTATACTTGCTCAAGAGGGGGTATTCAGAGTGGTCGTAGACAAATTGTTTGAAGTGAAAGGCATTTCATTTTCTTATGATGGCGAAGAGATATTCGATAACATCAGTTTTTCCATCGATAAGGGGGATGTGTTATGCATTTTAGGTCCTAATGGGACTGGCAAAACCACATTGATTAAATGCTTAAACGGTCTTCATGATGTTGATTCGGGTGAGATTTTGGTCAATGGAGAAAATTTAAAGAAATTATCCTTTGCCGAGATTTCAAGACACATTGGTTATATTCCCCAATCCCATGTACCTTCATTCCCGTTCACGGTTTTGGATGTTGTCGTCATGGGAAGAGCACCATATTTAAACCTGACAGACTCTCCAAAAGACAGCGACACGGAAATTGCTATAAATTCCCTAAAGACATTGGGTATAGAACACTTAAAGGATAAGGAGTACACCAACCTAAGCGGCGGTGAAAGGCAATTGGTATTTCTGGCGCGTGTTTTATGTCAGCAACCGGACATATTGATATTGGACGAACCAACTTCACACTTGGACTTTGGTAATCAAATCAAACTTTTAGAGATAATCGATAATTTATCCAAATCAGGCTTATCAATAATAATGTCATCACATTTTCCGGATCATGCTTTTTTAAGCTCAACAAAAGTGGCAATCATGAAAGACAAACAGTTCATTGATTTTGGAACTCCTGATGATGTTGTAACTGAAGATAATTTGAAAAAGGCTTATTCAATTGATGTTAAACTTATAGAATTGGATGATAAAAGAAAGGTATGTGTACCTTTAAAAACAAATTTAAAATTAGATTTGTAAGGTGATTAAATGAATGAAAAGGATTATGATGAGCAACTTGCAAAAGCTGCTGAATTTCATGGCCACATCTGTGGTGGAATAGCCATAGGAACAAAATTGGCGATGTATGGTCTTGAATTGCTGGGAATGGAATTGAACGAAAGACATAAGAATTTAATTGTATTTTTGGAAATTGACAGGTGCATGTC
>NZ_JAFRKB010000021.1 GCF_017431965.1 Methanobrevibacter sp.
AATTTTGCATTTGGAAGTCTAAAAATGTCAGAATTCCATTTTTAGTTTTGTATAATTTCTTTATTATTTCGGGATTGGTTTGTCTGTAGTAATTTTCGACTTTATTGGATGTTTTTTCTATATTTTCATCATCTATGTGTTTTACGTATCTGTGAAAGTGTCTAATGATGTGTTTTCCTATGAAATCTTTTAATACAACTGGAATGGCTCTGTAATTCTTTATATATTGTTTAAATTGCTCGATTGCTTCTTGTTTTGAATTTTGTCTGAAGCAATTTTTTAATTCTTGTGCATTTTCGTAAATATAGTCTTTTGCTTTTCCATTAATCTTGTTTCGTCTACAGTATACTTTTAATTTGTGATTGATTGCTTGAAATAGATGAAATGTGCATAATTGATGTTTTACTCCTATCTCATCTGCTACATTACGATACATTGGGAATAAATCTGTTGTTAAGCAAATAAATGGTTTATTTGCCGTTGAATCTAGGATAAATTTTTTCGTGTTTTTAGGTATTCTGCGACGTACGATTCGTTCTGAGACTGGAACATTAAGTATGGCATCATATAAAGTTAATCTATAGTGTCTGACTCCATTAAGTCTTAAAAATTGCTCATCGTATAAATAGTAGCCAGAATATTCGAATTCTTCGTTGTGTATGGTTTCTTCGTGATTTTTGTTGGACCAATTTCGGATTGTTTGGTGAGGTATTCGAATTCCAAGAAATATTTGGAAGTATTTGCTTATTTTACGTAGTGATTGGTATCCAATTTTCATTATTTCAGGGATTTTATCAATTATTTCTTGTAAATAGTGTTTGTTGTTTTTTATTAGTGGATTGTTGCTTATTCCGAATTTTTTGTTGCATTTTTTGCATTGATATTGCTGTTCTCTGAATTCTGTGATGTTTCCATTGATATTTTGTTTATTTTTTGTTATTGTGCCTTTTTTGATTATTTTGTGGCTTCCACAAACTGGGCAAATTGGATTATCATATTTAAAGGTGTTGTTTTCATCTAAAAGTAGTTTTTGACTTGAATTTTCAATTTTTGGGTTTTTATTGAGTCTTTCTGAAATGATTTTTTCATGATCAATTTTTTCCTCAGAAAAATCAAAAAGTTTAAGTTGTATGAAGTCTATATTACTATTGAGGACAAGTTTGTTTTGTTTGGTCATAAAATATTATTTGTCCTCACTTATTTAAGTAATTTACTATTTTTTAACTATTTATTTTGAAATTAACGGAAAATTAGAACGAATTTTCATCGAAGTGAAATTTCAAGTGTAAAAAATTAAATTTGAAAGAAGCCTATAAAATTTTACAGACTCTTTTTTTTTTAAAATTTTAAATAGTATTTTTTAAAGAGTGTTATTTAGAAATATTGGTGATGTATATGGGACATAAGCATCATGGAAAATCAAGTGCAAAATTTTTAGATTCTAATGAAATCTTAAGCGAATTAAGTTTTAAAGGTAACGAGACTTTTATGGATGCAGGTTGCGGGGATGGATATATTTCCATTAAGGCAATTGAAGAATTTCTTCCTGAGGGTGTTGTTTATGCAGTGGATATTCATGATGAGTCTATGGAAGGCTTAAAGGAATATAAAAATGAGAATAACGTTGAAAACTTAATTAATGTTGTAGCGGATATTACTGAAGGCATTCCTGAGGTCGAAGATTCGTCTGTTGACGTTATATTGATGGTTAATGTGTTCCATGGATTCAAATCATCTCAAAATGAGGATGTTGTTGTTGAAGAACTTAAAAGATTAATCAGGGATGACGGTAAAATTGCAATCGTTGATTTTAACCCAATTGAGATTCCGCATGGACCTCCTGTGGATATTAAAATTTCTCCAGAGAGATTGGAAGAATTATTTGCTAAACATAATCTTAAAAGGATTTATTTAAATGAGGAATTGGGTGCGGATTATCCTAACGGCAAATCTCACTATATGATAATGTTTATAAATGAGTAATTCAGATGATTTTTGCAGCTATTTTGGCAGGTGGAATCGGATCAAGTAGGGGGCACAGATAATCCTAAACAATTTTTGAATTTGGGCAACAAACCTGTTATAGTCCATACAATTGAAAAATTTGCAATTAACAAGAATATCGATGAAATCTTGTTTTGACACCAAAAATTTTATCAACCATACTATTTATCTAATCGATGAACATATTCCGAATTCAGACAATGTTGTTGTAATAAAAGGAGCTCAAACCAGAAACGATACTATAATGAACAGCATTTCATACATCGATGAAAATTTTGGAATCGATAATGATTATATAATACTTACACACGATTCTGTGCGCCCATTTGTAACTCATAGAATTATTGAAGATAAAATCAATGCTGCAATAAAATATGGGGCATGTGATACCGTTGTTCCGGCTACGGACACCATTGTTGAAAGTATTAATGGTGAGACTATAGGAAGTATCCCTGTGGGGGATTATTATTGCTAAGACCAAACGCCACAGAGCTTCAATATAAAGGAAACTTTTTAACTTAATCAATAGTTTAACAGAAGAAGAAAGTAATATGCTTACAGATGCATGCAAAATCTTCACACTTAAGGATGAAGATGTACATTTAGTCGATGGTGAAGTGACAAATATTAAAATTACATGCCATTATGATTTAAAATTAGCAAATGCAATACTTGGGGATATTCGTGATTAATATTGTTTACAGATTAAAGCTCCAAAGTTTTTTGAAGAGTCAATTGATGAAATCGAGTTTTGTGAAATAAATTCTTTGGATGACTTAAAAGAGGCTTTGACAGGGACCCCATCTCTAAATTTGGAAAACCATTTAAAATGGAATAAATAGTTTAGGATATTCTGTTCATTATCCTAAAATATTCTTTTCTATAGTAATTTCTCTCTTTTGGGTTGCACATCATTGGAAGAAGAGACAGTGCAAATATATCATCCCCATTAAGCAAATCCCCATTTTTTATTTTATCTTTAATTACATTGAGAACCAGTTTACAGGGGTCTTCCTGGATGCAAGCTAGTTTGATGGTAAAATCTGCTTCTGATTTGATTTCACACTCTTTTACACATACATTCACATCATTTGTGCAGATTATATAAATCGAAACGTGCCTTTGATTTTTTTTGTATAATGCTTCTGCCAGCTCAACATACTTTACAAGTTCATCTTCATTGAAATCATCCATCTGAAATTCCAGATCAATAAAATCCCCATCTTCAGTTGTAAAAATATCTCCTCCTGGGTAAATATCTTCATCAACTTCTCTAATATTTTCTGGTGTAGCACATTTTATTGCTCTTGTGTCATTAAATGTCTCTCGTATAACTTTTGTTCTTATATTGAAATCTTTTTCATTCATATTTTTAGCCTGTATTATTTTTGTAATACTTATATATGAATTAAAGAGTTATAAATTAGTATGTTATTTTTTAAAGCAATTTCATTAGGTTAAATTAATATTGTGGTGTTTAAATAATTTTTAATTATAAAAAAAAGTTTAAGAGTGTTTAACTCTTAATTTCCAAATCTGGTCCTTATCCTTTTAATTTCGTATCTGGCAAATACATAGTTAATAACACTTGCTATGGCTCTTCCGATACATAAACCGAGCCAGATGCCCACTAAATTTAAGTTTAATACAAATACAAACACTAACATCAATGGAACTACAAAGATGATTTCCCTTAATATTGTAAACATCAGACTGTATGTTCCTTTTCCGATGCCCTGATAGAAAAAGCTTGACGGAAGTCCGATACCTGTTAAAATTAAAGCAGGACATGCAATTCGAAGATACTCGGCAATTCCAGGAACCAAATTGGCAGTTTCGGGAGTATATGCGAAAATTGTAGCCAGAGGAGTAGCAAATATTACTAATATTAAAGTCAGAACGGTTCCTAATGCCAAACCGGATTTTGCTCCGTATTTGTGTGTTCTTGAGAGGTAATCTCCATTTTTAGCACCAAATGCACTTCCGGATACTGCAATAACAGCAGAACCGATAGCTGTAAGGGGCATTATGGCAAATAGGTATAATCTCTGACCGGTTGTGAAGGTTGCAATTCCATAGTCTCCTCCAACCTGCGAAATCAAAATAAGATATATTGACATTGCAATTGCCATGATTAACATATCCAGTGCGGATGGAATACCCACTTTAAGGATGTCTTTTGTCAGCTTTGAGTTGAACTTGAAGTTTTTAAGGCTGACATTAACGTAGGTGTCCTTTTTAATTAAAATCCAGTATAGCATTATTATGGCGGCGATAGCTGAGCTTACAATTGTTGCAAGGGATGCTCCTGCTGAACCGAAACCCATGACATAAATGAATATCGGATCAAGTGACGCATTTAAAATCACGGTTGCAACAACGACATACATTGCCCTTTTCATATCTCCTTCACCACGAAGAATGCCGCTGCAACCATTTGAATACATAAATGCAATCAAACCTAAAAACAGTGGTGTTGCATAAGCCACAGCTTCTTTTAGAGTTTGCCCTGTTGCTCCATAGCTTCTAAGCAGTGGCTCTTGTATTATGATGAATATTATTGTAAGAATGATTGAAGCAATCAAAAAGATAAACAGTGATTGTGTTGCAGATTTATTTGCCATTTCATGATTTTTTGCCCCTATAAATCTTGAAATGCTGCTTGTTGCACCGTTTCCAAGCCCTACACTCGCTCCATTCAATACCATAAATATTGGTGTTACAAATCCAATTCCTGCAATAGCTGTCGGTCCTAGCCCAGCTACCCATATTCCATCAACGATGTTATACATTGCAGTCAGAATCATCGAAATCATGATTGGGATAGCTAATTTTTTAACAGCATTTTCAGGTTCTCCCCTCATTAACTCCACATTTTTATTAGCCATAATATTAATATTGGTTAATCTGATATTTATTAATGGTGATTATGTGGATTATGGGTCAATTATTAAAGAGAAATTCCCAAATTATGATGTTGAAGTGATTACTCCAGATGTTTTTGAACTTGAAATGCTGTTGGAATATATCACCGATGATATAATTGTGTATAAGCCTTTTTCAGTCATGGTGTACAGGCACATGATTAGATTCATGATGAATGTGGGCAAAAGAGGTAAAATCTACTATCTGGATGGCTTTTCAGATGAGGATTTAAAGATAATTCATGCCGGTTTGTTGAAATTCACATGGAAAAGGGATGTTAAAATAAACCTGTTTAAGAATGCAAATCCCGATAAGGATGTTTTGGGCCTATAATTGGAAGAACTCATCACAATACTCACAATAGTAATTATAATCACTTTCACAACAGTTGCCTATGATTATTTCTCTATTCAATGATTCAATAGCCAGTTCGTCAGTTGGTTCGCCGTGAAATACTTTTTTCAATAACCTTTTGCATTTTGGACAGGTTTGCATATTATCTAATTTTATTAACTATGAATTTTAAATATTAGTGTAGGTGTAAATATGCTAATCAATGTTGGTGCCGAATTTGGCAATAATTTAGAGACTAGTGAAATTGCAGTGGAATTAATTGATATTTTAAATAAAATCGATGGTGATGATTTCATTCTGGATTTTAAGGAAGTATTTTATATAACCATGAATTTTGCTCAAGCTTACTATAATGCTAAAAATGAATCTCCAAAAAAGATATCAGAAATCAATATTGGTGATGAAATCCGTGTTGTGATGGGTGCTGCTGATGAGGCATGCAATCCATAATAATATTTCTTATACAATTGCGTGAAAAAGGTCATGGTGGAGCAATTTTTGTTGATAAATTCAGCTCAAATATCAAGCATCAGACATTCAGGGATAATGAAGCATCTTCAAAATCAAGCGATGGAGGTGCAATATATATCAATTCTGCATGTACTGTTTCATTTGAACAATGTGCCTTTATAAGTAATCACTGCGGTGATGAGGGTGGAGCAATCTATCTGGATTCTAAAGACTCCAAATTGACTTTGCTCAACAATATCTTCATAGGAAATGATGCGGATAGTGAAGGCCAAACTGTATATAACTGCGGTCGTTATCCAAAAGTCAACAATAACTTTTGGGGTGGAATCAATCCGACCTCAAACAATGATTAGTTAATTGAGTGGATGCCGTTGTTTATACCAAACTATCATGAAGTTGACTCCAATCCTTTAAAATTAAAATTGGATGTTTATGTTGATTATAATGGGAGCAAACCTATTATAGTGGAGGATGTGGCTTTCTATCTTAATAACGGAAATCTTTTTGATGGTGAGCTTTATGATATGGACTTCCTTTCATTTGTCATTATGCCTAATTTGAATGTTTTAATTCAGGAAAAAACTTTAAATGAATTATATGCCGAATTTATGCCTCTAACTGATGGCAAATTAATTGTAATGGCTAAATTCTATGATTTCTATACATTTAAGGAAATTGAAATTAACACATAGGCCAAGGTAGCCAGCTTCACATTTGATAGAACGCATAAAATGCTTCTATCCATTTATTTTTGTTGTCATAACCAACATTTTTAAAAATAATTTAAAATAAATAATTCTATATAGGCTGTTTGTTGGTAATTGAAATGGAAGTAAAGGTAAAACCTGTTGAACTAATAGAATTATTTTACGATTTGATTTTTGTATATGCGATATCCAAATTGACAGCTCTGATTTCGGAGCCAATTGGTGGAATTGTTCCTCCGTATAATTTTTTCGCATATTTAATCACTTCCTTTGTAATATTGCAGGCTTGGCTTTACTTTACAAACTATGTCAATAGGTATGGTGAGTGGAAGTGGTATGACTATATGCTTGCCTGCGTAAACATGATTGCTGTAATTTACATGGCAAATACGATTTCTCATGATTGGGCATCAATGGCTTTCCCGTTTGATCTTGCGATGCTGATTTTGCTTTTGACGGTTGTTGTGCTATATTCAATTCAGGCTTACAGGGAAAAATCAATGGCAGGTGCGGCAGGTAATTCCATTACAATTCTAGCAGTCGTTTGTACAATTTATGTAATAGCTTTATTGTCAATATTTTTCAATATGTCCCAATATGTAATTTGGATTAATGTGGTGGCTGTTTTGACAGGTGCATTTCTACCATTTTTCATCAGAGGCAAGTTTGATGAAAGCATTATCAGTTTTCCGCATCTTGTTGAACGCTTTGAACTGTTGACAATCATCACTTTCGGTGAAGCTATTGTTGGACTGACACATTTCTTTGATACATCCAACTTTAATTTTGTTCCGATTTTGGTATTTCTCATTGTTCTGACAATGTTTGGGTCATATGTAATTCAAATACACAGGTTGATGCAGCATCACAGGGTCGATAGATCTTTAAGATTAATGTTTAGCCATTATTTCATTGTAATAAGCATTAATTTGGTAACCGTTGCTTTAGAGTTGATTCACAGTGGAGAGGTGAATCCTGCATTTTCAAGCGGATTGATGATTGCATCATTGATTGTTTTCTATCTGTCAATCATGGCAAATAAGCAATATTATAGGCAAAATATTAAATTAACTAAAAAAGATATTATACTAATGTCAATGGCTACAATTATAGGAATAGCTATAATGTTGATGTTCATTTCAAATTTATATGCTTTCCTGATTGGAAGCTTATGTATAACATTTGGTAACTTTGAAGTATTGTTAACCAAGTATAAAGGGTGTTTAAGTGAGTGAACAAAAATTAGAAGTGTTTAATGTTTTAAATTTTTTAAACAGTGGTTATGAACTTGAAGATATTCTAAACGAGGGTAATTTCGGAACTTTTGAATCCGGACAGGATTGTATAGATTATTTAGTCGCTGAAGGTTACCTTGAAGGTGAAGGGGGAGCCTTGACCGCAGAGGAAATATCCAAAAAGTATAAAGTCGCTGATTTAAAAGAGCTCTTAAAAGAAAACGGCCTGAAGGTTTCCGGTAAAAAACAGGAACTTGTTGAAAGGATAATGCCGGTTTTAAATGAGGGTTCACTTTCTGGAGATTATGAATTAACTGACAAAGCAAAGGAATTTTTGGCTGAAAATGAATGGATAGACCTGTACATGTTTGCACTTGTTGCATTCAGGTTTGAAGATTATGAAAATTATGTAAAAGAGGCCGGTAACGGTTCAATTCAAACAGCACATAAGTTCTGTGATGAAATATTGTCCTATGCACTGATGAACAATCAGTTTTTGATATTCATCGACGCGTTATCCGCAAAAGCTCATGTTTATGCATATGATGGTGATTATGAATCATTCTTGGATTATGATTTGCAGCGTTATATTTTAGGTTTAAATCCGATAATGTTGGATTCCCAAAGCTATGCCAAATATGACATTGTTAATTATGCAAATATAATCAACTTGAAAAATGTTACAGAAAAATTGGACTTTGGAAGCTTAAAGAAAAGATTTGACAGGATTTGGGCCAAATCACATATTAAAAATATTACTGTACCTAAAAAGACCTGCTATAAGATTTTACAAAAGGCAATGGCCGGTGCAGATATTGAAGAAATTAACTTTGATTTAAGGGAAAAGTACTTTGATAAAAAATTTGGAATTTAGATTATGAGAAATAAAGTTGCTGGGACTGTTTTAATTGCGGGTAGCCTGTACTATTTGTTAGCCGAAGCCATTTCCGCAACTTTTTTTAAAGCTTTTTTAATGAATACATATATTTTCCATACCATTTCAGAGCTCGGGATTCCAAACGGCAATTCGCCACTGTTCTGGATGATGAATTCCGGATTTATTTTAATAGGCATAACTTTGTTATTCGGCTCTTTTTATAAATTTAAAGATTATATTGTTAAAACTAAACTCATTTTTTATATTTTCACGGTAATTACTTCATTAGGCGTCATTATCGTCGGTTTGATACATGGTGGAAATCCACTAACATCAGGTTATCACACGTTGGGTGCGGTAATGGCGATTTTGGGTGGAAACATTCTGTTGGTTTTAATTTCAAGATCCATGGCCAAATTTGAAAAATATCAGTTAATCACTTTAATTTTAGGCATCGTCGGTTTAATCGCATTTTGGGTGTTGTTTTTCAATATGGGAAGCATTTACATGCCGGTTTTTGAAAGATTGTCTGTTTATACTTTAATTTTATGGTGTTTTTTAACCGGAATATTTGTTGTAAATAGCAACATTTAAATATTTTTCTCAATAAATTTTAATTCAATTATTATTGGAGAGGAGACTTAATAATGGCAGATGATGTAATGTTTGGTTTTGGAGCGATGAGGCTGGATTTGGTCGATGAAAACGACCAAAGTTCAGTTGATAAAAGTAATTATCAGGAAATGATTGACTATTATATGAGTCAGGGTTTCAACTACTTTGATACTTCATATGCATATCATGACGGTTCTTCAGAAATTGGACTTAGGGAATACTTGGTAAAAAAATATCCGAGAGATTCATTTAAAATAGCTGATAAGATGCCGACCTGGTTGCTTTTAAGTGAAGAGGATAATCAGAAATATGTTGATGAGATGCTTGAAAGATTGGGTGTCGAGTACTTCGATGTGTTTCTGATTCACAATATCAATGAAGCGTTTTTGGCAATTGCAGAGAAATGCAATACATTCGAGTATATCAAAAAGATGAAGGAAGATGGTATTGCCCGTGAAATCGGTATCAGTTATCATGACAGGGCCGATCTGCTAGAAAAAATTCTTGAAAAATATGGTGATATGCTGGATGTTGTTCAATTGCAACTTAATTATCTAGATTGGGAAAGCCAACTTACTGAATCAAGAAAGTGCTATGAGGTATGCGAAAAATATGGCGTTGATGTAATTGTTATGGAACCTATTAAAGGAGGAACATTATTTAATTTGCCGGATAATATTAAAGAGGAATTCGAGACATTCAATCCTAATATGAGTTTGGTTGAGTGGGCGCTTCGTTTTGCGGCTACTCCAAAGAATGTAAAAGTCATTTTAAGCGGTATGGGAAATATTGACCAAATGAAGGAAAACTGTGAAATTTTCAAACCATTCAATCCATTAAACGATGAAGAGATTGAATTTGCATTGGCTATGGCTGAAAAAATCAAGGAACTGATTGCAATTCCATGTAGCTATTGCGGATATTGTCTTAAGGAGTGTCCTGAAGGAATTCCAATTCCAGATTATTTTGAGTTGTACAACAGTGAAAAAATGTATTCTTTGCCTTCATTATATGCAATTTATGGAACCACAGCTGCAGTCAATGCCCCTGCATCCGCATGCACTTACTGTGAATCCTGTGTGGAAATCTGCACTCAAAAACTAGAAATTCCAGACTTGCTGGAAGATGTTGCAGATTTATTCGAATCTATGATGTAGCAAAGTATAAATAGTATCTGGGTTAATTACCTTTAAAGGTGATAAAAATGACAAACCTTGATAAATCTGTTGAAGAAGAAATCTTAGCTATTGTAGAAAAATACCAAAAAGAAAACACAAAACTTCTAAACTACCTCATAACTGATGATGAGATTACCTTTTTCTCACCGATAGCTAACGGTAGTGAAATAACTGCAAGTGATTTGCAGAAAGTTGCAGATATTTTGGATGGTTCATTCGAAGGAATGGAAATTGTAAACCAGGAATACAGGTTTAAATTTAAAATGGGTATTTAATTACTCATTTTTTCTATTTTTTTTAATAAAATTGATTTTTATTGTGTGAAATTTATTGTTTTAAATCTTTTCTTGATTAATATACTCTTGTGTGAGCTTACATTCGCACATGCACTTTGTACATCCTAATCCATTTTTGTATTGGTCAATGATATACTCGCTGCAGGCTTCAATATCAATTATGTCTTTTCTGTTAAGTCTGTCATTCCACTTTTGGGGATTGATTGCACCTACTGGACAGGCATTCTGACAATTCTCACAGTCATCACACTGGGAATCTGTAATTGGAGTTCCGAGCTCAAGGGGCATATCAGTCAATATTGCTCCAAGCACAACTGCAGAGCCGTATTCAGGTGTTACAAACAATGCAGACCGTCCAATCCAACCGAGACCTGATTTGGTAGCTATTGTCTTGTAGGGCAATATGCTCAATAGCTTTTCCATATCACATTCATTCCTTTGCATCGTAAGGGCAAATGCATTATAACCTTTGGATTTGATAAACTTTTCTCCTTTAAGTGCTATTTTTGTCAATTCAGCGATTCTAGTGTGAAAACTTTTCCAATATTCTGGATAATTCTCATTTTCAACTAATTGTATTGTCTCTTTAGGCAATTTTAAAACAAGACTGATTCCATTAGGCAAATCAACAAACTCGCTAGCTAAACCGTTAACATCAGCATAACCGACTTTGCTAACGCCAAGCCCAAGAAGATATTTTTCAAGTTCATCCATATGCTTACTTTTATAAATGATTAAATAAAATATTTATTGTAGTGATTAGATGAAAGATATAGATGTTTTAATTGAAGCTTTACCTTATATCAAGAAGTTTCATAATGAAAAAATATTAATTAAATATGGCGGTCATGCCATGGTGGATGATGAGGCAAAGTCATCTACAGCTCGTGATACTGTTTTACTCAAATATGTAGGTATGAAACCTATCATTGTTCATGGTGGAGGTCCTGAAATATCCAGATCAATGGATAAATTAGGAAAAGAACCTAAATTTATCAAGGGGCTTCGTGTAACCGATGAGGAAACCATGGAAATAATTGAAATGGTGCTCGTTGGAAAAATATCAACCGATATAGTATCTGAAATTATTAAACATGATGGTGATGCAATAAGCTTATCCGGAAAAGATTCAAGTTTAATATTCGCCCATAAAAAGGAAGCGAAAAAAATCGATGAGGAAGTTGTTGACTTAGGTTTGGTCGGTGAAGTTGATTGCATTAATACTGATTTATTGGATATGTTTATAGAAAATGATTATATTCCGGTCATTTCTCCAGTAGGTATTTCAGAAGATGGAACCAGTCTGAATTTAAATGCGGATACTGCAGCAGGAGAAGTTGCAAGCGCTATGGGTGCTGAAAAGTTAATCATTTTGACTGATGTTCCGGGCGTTTTAAGAGACCCTTCAGATCCTGATTCCCTGATTCAAAAAATTAGAGTCGAGGAGGTTCCAGGTTTAATTGAGGAAGGTATTATTTCCGGTGGAATGATTCCAAAAATAGAAACCTGTGTCAAAGCCATTGAAGATGGTGTTAAGTCCTGTCACATTATCGATGGGCGCAAAAAACACTCCTTGCTTTTGGAAATCTTTACTACTGATGGCATCGGAACCATGATTTATAAATAATCAGGATGAGATTAAGCTGTAGCTATTGTCAACTAGCTTGAACAATTCATCATCACTGATTCTATCATCTAGAGGAACGGTTATCCAGTGCTTCTTGTTCATGTGATAACCTTCCAAAATTGACTCCCCATCAACAACGTTAGAAACGTTGTCATGTTTTAAAACGACTATTTCAATTTCTCCTTCTCCTTCAATACCTATTTTTGATTTTTCAAGCACTACAAGAAGGGCAAACCATTTGTTGTTATTATTGTTTCTATAGATTGCATCCTTTGGAAATTTCTCCCACAAGAACTCCAAATTGGATTTGTATTTATTTTCAACAGTTTCCATTAATCTTTTGGATTGGGAAAATTTAAAAACATCAGACCGGGTGCATTTGTCAATGATGTCATCAATTATGCTTTCATATTCTACTTTTAATTCTGCTGCAAACCTGCCGATTGCTGTTTTTACATCAACTAAAACATAATCTTCATTCAATTCCAGGTCTATTACTCTAGCTGTTAAGGCATCATTCTCATATGATATCACTGCTTTAAAATTGGGGTTAGTAAGGAGTTTTTCATAAACATAATCCTGATTGAAACCATAAGCAGTTAGCTTATCCTTGATTATAACCCTATTTTCAACTAAACTGGATAAATCTCTCATGGAATAATATTTTAAAATTAAAATATTTAAGGATTATATTTAACTTAAATTTATTTTCCGGCAGAAATATTGCTCAGGTTAAAAAATATTAATAGGGTTTCAATATAAAATATTAAATTATGAAAAAAGTAAAAATCACAATCCTAAAGACAACTTTACAAGATGACATTGCAAAGGAATATGGTGTGGAAGGTTTGTCGACATGCCCATTGATGAATGAAGGTGAAGTTTACTATGCAGATTATGCAAAACCAGATGGATTTTGTGATGAAGCCTGGAAAGCGATTTATCAGTATGTTTTTGCCTTAGCTCATGGTGCGGATGAAGTTTGGTATTATCAGGATTGGATTAAAACTCCAGGTGTTGCAATCGTATCATGTAATGACGGTTTAAGGCCTGTGATTATGAAGTTGGAGTCAACGGACATTGAATCTAAGATAGATTGAATTCATTTTTTTTAAAAGAATTGTAAGATTTAGTTTAATTCTTAAAAAGTCAGTGTTAATGAAGGGAGATAATATGGCAGATGGAGAGTCAATAATTGAAAATAATGCAAATCGTATGAGTAAGAATGAGTATTATACTGCAATTGCCCTTGCAGTATCAAAAAGAAGCACTTGCTTAAAAAGACGCTATGGTGCAGTAATAGTTAATAATGATGAAATAATAAGTACCGGTTATAATGGAAATCCTAGAGGGGAGGAAAACTGTTGTGATAGAGGGGACTGTCAAAGGATGAACCTTCCATCCAATTCAGGAAACTACAATGACTGTTTTTCAGTTCATGCCGAGCAAAATGCCATGATTAGTGCAAGCCGAAATGAGATGCTTGGGTCAACCATTTACCTTGCTGGAGAAAAGTATGATGATGGGGCTTGGGTGGAAATATTGGATGCAGAACCTTGTCCAATATGCTTTAGAATGATTAAAAACTCTGGAATTGATAGAATAGTCAGCAAAAAAGGGGTTTTAAACCTACGTGAGTAGGAACAATGCCTTGAATAGATTGAACGGGTTCCATTAAATAAATTAATTTAAATCGTTAATGTAATAAGTTAATCGTTTTTAAACATTTGACGCAATTCACGTCTAAGCAGTTTCCAACCGTTTACTCTTGGAAGTTCGTCCAAATCATAGATTTCACGCGGAACCTTATATCTTGAGAGGTTTTCACTTGCATATCTAATTAAACCATCAGCATCTTTTTCATTTTCCCAAACGACTGCAGCCACGGGAATTTCTCCTCTGTGACAGTCATTTACACTAAAGATGGCAATTTCTTTTACTGCAGGATATTTGATTAAGACCTCTTCAACTTCTGTTGGATAAATTTTCCATCCGCTCATTACTATCATGTCTTTTTTTCTGTCAGTAATGAATAAACGATTGTCCTCATCAAGGTATCCGATATCTCCTGTTAAAAACCAACCGTCATCAAGAAATGTTGCTTTTGTTTTTTCTTCATTTCCCCAATATCCTTTAGCTATTGCAGGACCTCTGAGTGCAATCTCGCCCTGTTCATATGGGGGCAAAATCTTGTTTGAATCATCTTCATCGACAATTTTCACTTCTGAAAAACAGACTGGGTGGCCAACACTTTCAAACCTGTCGGCTTCCCTGTAGTCTTCAGGTCTGATTACTGTCCCGGTTCCGATTACTATTGTTTCGGACAGTCCGTATGCATTGATGATTGGGATTCCATAAGTTTCGTGGAAATCCTTCCAGATTTTTTTATGCAGTGGCCCTCCACCGGAGATGATTTCGCGAACGGTCTTTAGCTGGTGTCTTTTATCCATTGTAGTTAGGGAATGTATTACTGGGGGCATTCCAGTCAGGACAGTAACCTCTTCGCTTTCACATAAATCCAAATATTCGTCTAAGTTAAACTGCTCTATTAAAATGTAATATGCTGCAGCTCTAAGGGCAGCAATGGACCATGAAAGGCCGACATGTGCCATCGGATAAATTCCCAAATACACATCATCCTGCTTAAGGGTCAACACGTCACATTCGTTGTGGATTGCGGTGAAGTAATTTCCGTGGGTAAGCATTGCCCCTTTTGGTTTGCCTGTTGTTCCTGAAGTGTATTGAAGTTGGCATAAGTCATCCCAATCGGTGTTTTCAGCAGGCAAAACATCGCAATCTTTAAATTGTGAGGTATTTTGCGGAACATATGTTTCAATGTCGATTATGTCTTTGGCATCATCATCGGTAATCATCAATTTCGCTTTTGAATCGCTTATAATATATTCAAGCTCTGCTGCAGTAAAAATTCTATTGGCTGGAATCGCTATTGCACCGATTCTCCATATTGCAAAAAGTGAAAACAGGTATTCTTCGGAATTGTTTAAATAAATCAAAACTCTGTCTCCTTTTTCAATTCCCAAATCCTTTAAATTTCTTCCGATTTCAGAGACTATAGATAATATTTCGCTGGAATTGAATTTGTTGCCTGTATTCGGATTATATAATACGTCTTTGTCCAGTCTTTTTGAATTTGCATCGAGAAATGTTGTAATGTTAAGCATTTATATTAACTCCTTTACAATAGCTTTTGTAACATCTATTGTGCTTGCATCTCCTCCCAAATCAGGAGTTCTTATTTTGCAATCTGCTATTACTTTTTCAACAGCATATTTAATGTCATTTGACAGTTCCCATTCGCCCAAATAATCAAGCATCATTGAAGCGGACAGTATCATGGAACATGGGTTTGCAATATGTTTTCCGGCAATGTCGGGCGCAGATCCGTGAACAGGTTCGAACAATCCGTTGTGGTCTCCGATATTTCCGGATGGGGCAAGGCCCAAACCGCCTACCAAACCGGCGCTTTCATCAGAGAGTATGTCTCCAAAAAGGTTGCTTGAGACTATAACGTCAAAGTTTTGTGGTTGGGTAATCAGATACATCGCCATTGCATCCACATAATAATCTTCAGCAGTAATCTGCGGATATTCCTTAGCTATTTTATAGAAACTTTCTTTAAACACACCATCAGTCTTTTTTAACACGTTGCTTTTGTGGACACATGTAACTTTGCTTTCGCCTCTTTTGATGCATAAGTTAAAAGCAGCCTTTGAAATCCTTTCGGAAGCCTTTCTTGTAATGTGGCGTTCTGCTATCATCTGATTTTCATCACCGTATTCCACCTGGGAATAAAGCCCTTCGGTGTTTTCGCGCACTATTACAAAATCAATATCGTTGCGAATGCAGTTGACGCCTTTGTATGATTTTATAGGTCTGATATTGGCGTAAACGTTAAGTTCTTTTCTTAAATTGATGATTGGGCTAGGCTGGCCTGGTGTGGATGTTGATGCTCCAAACAATACTGCATCGCTATCGTTAGCAATTTTTATTGTTTCTTCGGGCAGTGTCGTTCCGGTATTGTTGAAACACTCAAAACCTGCTTCTCCATATTTGAAACTAAATTCCAAATCCAGTTTATCGAGCAGATATTCGCAGGCATTCATTACTTCCTTACCTATTCCATCGCCACTTATTATTGCAATATTATACATTATTATTCACTTAATACAATTTGTTCGTATATTTATAATATTGATTTTATTCTATTTAATGGTAATCAGAAAAATTTTGTTCGTATACTATCGAAATATTTTTATAAAACAAAGTATAATATTATATTAATTACATATTTAGTAATAGATTTCTATATGATTTTGAGGGATTGAAATGGAAAGAAGTATCGATGAGTTAATTTTGTTATTAAACGACAAAGATGATTTTGTTGTTGAAGATGTTATGGGTGAATTGGAATTAAGAGCTGATGAAGCATTAGACCCTTTAATTGATGCTTTATCTAACAGAAAAAAACAAATCAGATTACATGCCGCTACTTTATTAGGGGGTATTGGCGATCCAAAAGCTATTCCTGCTTTAATTGAAACCTTAAAAGACAACAATAAACTAGTTAGAAGAGAAGCTTCAACTGCATTAAGTCGTATGGGTGAACCTGCAGTAGAACCTTTAATGGAAACTTTAAATGATGAGGATTGGAGAGTTAGAGGTGCAGCTGCCTGGTCTTTAGGTAACTTGAATGATGAAAGAGCTATTCCTGCCCTTGAAAAATTGCTTGATGATGAATCAGGTTATGTAAGACAAGGTGCACAAAGCGCAATAGCTTCTATTAAAAAATAAGATTCTTTTCTTATTTTTTCATTTCTCTATTTTATTATTTATCTTCTATTTTTTTGCAATTTTTGAGTTTTCTCACTAAACAATATTTTTTCATCTTTTTTTTATCAATGTGATATCAGCATATCATTTGAATATTGTTCAGTAATTTTTTTAAAAATGATATATTTTCTTTTAATTATTTTATAAAATAATATTTACATTCGATAAAATGAGCATATATAAATATATCTTTCAATAAAAATTAAAGCAAATAAGATTTTTTATACAAAATATCTTATTTGAACGTATAATCAATCAATTTTGTTTATTGAGGGGTAAATTATGAAATTTAAAAAGATTATGAAAGTAAGTCTTATATTGCTAGCAATCTTAACGGTTGGTACTGTAAGTGCATCTAGTGATATGGATATGCTATCACAAGATGCGATGGATTCTAATCCTGTTTCCAACAGTACAACTTATATTGGTGATGTGAATGTTACTGAAACCAATGCCGATTTTAGATTGGCCCCTGGCCCAGTTAATCCTAAAGATGGTGAATTAGGTGTGGCCTTGATTCTTCAGGATGAGAATTCCAAAGGTAACGTAACTGTAAGTAAACTAATCGATGATGATGGCTGGGAGGAAGTCAATTCAGTTGTTATAGATTATGATAATTATGAAAACATTAAAGATAACAGAGGCGATGGAGACGGTATTGGGTATTATCTCCCAGCAAATCTTTTAAACTTCGATGAAATTGATGACGGTCAAATTTTCCGTTTCACTTTTGAGGATGCTTATGGGTATTACATACAGAGTGACTTCAGATTGTCAAAGAGGGAAAATGGTAATATTATGTTTGAAACATTGGATGAATTCCCGTCTTTGGATGTTAATGAGCATATAGAATTAAATGATCCTGATGACCCAAATCCTATAGTTGCCCTTCTTGATATTCCTTGCGATGATGGGGGAACTATTTGTTATCCTGGTACTTTGTATGTGCATGTGATGAGGGGGGAGGATATTTATGAAATAAATATTCCTGAGACTGTAACTTCTTACAGTATGCCATGGGAAGTTAGATTAGAAGATTTAAACTATTTTGAAGGAATTGATGATGAAACATTTATTGAGTTTAGATTTTGGGTAAATGACGACATTGAAGAAGAGGGATCAGTAAGCGAAGAACGTTGTTTCTATAATCACGCTGATGAAGGATACATAGAATTGTTGCCATTAGGCGAAAATGACTTTGATGTTGAATTTTGGGGAGCTAATGTTGCCGACCACGGCATAGCTTTGGGAATTCCTGTACATCAGGATTCTTATATTGTTGACAATGTCGCTGTTTTTGCTATTGAAGTTGATTTCTGGGGTGACATCATTAGAACTGAATGGAACAAAGATGATGTTTCTATCGATGAGGAGATGGATGTTTACTACTGGAATACAACAGATTTAGGAATCGATGATAGAATGTGGGACATTGGAGGTAATGTTAACTGTGAAGTCACTGTTATCATAATGGATGAAGGTGATGAAACAGAGTATTATGCCCATGGTGAAGTCATTTTTACCAATAGTCCATATATCAGCTGCGGGGAACTTTCTCCTTTCACAGAATCAGAACCGGCAATCACTTTTTCATTCTTCCCGCCGGCTGATGATTTATTTACAATTTCCATTAGAAAAGATGGTGCTTTCTTTGCAGACAAAGCATTTAAAATATCTGAAATGGACCAGTATAAGGAAGATGAGGAGAACTATTTCTTGTATTTGGAGGATTTAGGAATTTCAGAACTTGGAGAATATGAGGTATCAGTTAAATTCACTAATTTGCCTAGAACAGACGAGGCAATATATACCAGCACATTTAATGTTGTTCCATTTGCAATTCGCACTTTCACAGATACTGAGCAAATCACAGACCCTGTATTCGCAATTGCTCTTCCTGAAAACAGTGTGGGAAATGTGATAATTAAGGTAAACGGAACACAGGTATTCGATGAAACTTTATCTGATATCGGTTACACTCCATTTTTCAGAGGAGATGGCTATTATATTAAGTTAAATGACTTAAATATAACTGAATCTGGCTATTATGATGTGGAAATGACTGTCAATGCAATGGACATTACAAGAACTGCCAATAATGAGATTTATGTTAATGTAACTGGAAATACATTTGAATTTAAAGATGCTATCTACATGTTGGAAGGATTTATGGACACATATCTTGGCACTCCAATTTCCGATAGTGAAATAATTTTATATCTTAACGGTAAAAAAGCAGCTACAGGAAGAATTTATTTTGAAGGAGTGTCCTTTGAATATGAGGAAGGTTATGCAGATATTTACGGATGCTTATTGCCAGGCCAATATCAGGCAAGGCTTGAAGTTGGTGGTGTGGCTGTTGCTGAAGATACATTTGAAATATTGGACAATTCCGGAAATATAGATGCCTACATCGATGAAGTTAATGGTGAATATTATCTTAACTTCAAGGCGCCATGGCCTAAATGCGGTCACCTTTGGGGATATACTTTAAACGTTTATGTTGATGCATATCATCCTGATGATATGTTATATAATGATACACCGGTTATTTCCCTTTGTGATGATGAATTTGAAAATTTATTAGATGAAGAATGGCATGCTTTGTATATAGGTGAACTCGAACAGGGTAATCATTTCATATTTGTTGAGTATTTCATAGAAAATGATGATATTTCTTTGGAAGATAAGGATTACTTTATAAGAATTTTTGATATTGTTAATAAGGTGCCTACTGATATTTCTGCTGTTTATGATGGTAGTGATGTTGTTGCTACTTTAACTAATGGTGCTACCGGTCAGGCAATTAAGAGCGCTAATGTAAGGTTTATCATTAATGATGTGAGATACACTGTTAAGAGTGATGCAAGCGGCAAGGCTAAATTTTCAACAGCAAGTTTGGATGCAGGAGCTTACACAGTCACTGTTTCTTATGAGGGCAACAGCAAGTATAGTCCTTCCAGTGCAAGTGTTGACATTGTCGTTAAGGCAGATTCTATACTTTCACTTGATTTCAATAACGGTGCTAGGGAACTTGTTGCTACTTTGACCAATGGCGCTACCGGTCAGGCTATCAAGAATGCTAATGTAAGGTTTGAGGTTAATGGCGTGAAATCCACTGTTAAGAGTGATGCTAACGGTCAGGCAAAAGTTTCAGTTGCAGACTTGGCATTAGGCACCTATGAGGCCACAGTCTATTATCTCGGTAACAGCAAATATGATCCATCCAATATTACTGTTGATTTCACCATAACTAAAATCATGACTAGTATTTCTATATATTATGATGAGTCAACTCAGGAATTGGTTGCTACATTAATCAACAGTGAAACCGGCCAGGCCATCAAAGGTGCTACAATTGTATTCAATTATAATGGTGTGAAAACTTCTGCAAAATCCGATAAGTTAGGTCAGGCAAGGTTATATATTGGTGAGCCTAGCGCTAATAATGCTAGCCTTTCATATGGTGGAAACAACAAATACTTCAAATCATATGCATCAATAAAGATTGTAGCTGATAAAATACCAACCGTTATTTCCAATTTCTATTGTAAAGAAACACAGGAAGTAGTGGCTACTTTAATCAACAGGGAAACCGGTCAGGCCATCAAAGGAGCAACTGTAGTGTTCAACTTCAATGGCGTGAAAACAGCTTTAAAAACTGATAAACTCGGCCAGGTTAAACTGTCAGTTGCAGATTTGATTCCAGATGAATACTATATAAGCAGCTCATACGGCGGAAACAGCAAATATGCCGGATCAGTTGCAAGAATAAGCTTCGTTAAAATATAAAGGAGAATTCCACTCTCTCCTTTAACTTTTTTTATTTTTTCAATTAATTTCAATTGAAATTTCTAATCTAAACATTGTTTTTTATCGAACTGTAATTAAATGAAATAATTTATATGTAAACTTTCCATAGATATATAGTAGTTAATAGAATTTTTTTCAATGGAGGAAAATGTTTTGCTAAACAAAAAAAGGATTTTGATTCTAACACTGATTCTTGCATTTTTGTTAACGATTTCAGGCGTTAGTGCAGTAGATGATGTTACAGATGATTCAGTTCGTCTTGAAAATCAAAATGATGACATAATCAGTGAGGCTAATGGTAATGTTTTAAAAGTAGCTCCAAAAACCTTCACTGATTTAAATAAAGCCATTAATGGAAACACTAATAAGGATATTTATCTGGAATATAATTATACATTTGATTCAAGTACCGATTCCAATTTTAAAGAGGGAATTACTATTAATCGGGCAGTAACTATTCATGGTAACGGTTACACAATTGATGGGAACAGCAATGCTGGTATTTTTAGAATATTAAATAGTGATGTGATATTGCAGGATATTATTTTTGCAAACGGCAAAAGAACCTATGATGGCGGTGCAATCTATGGATATTCTACCAGCATAAATTGTACTTTTGTGGATAACTCAGCACGTGATGGTGGCGCAATATACTTAGGTGATGCTGTCAACTGTACTTTCACAGGTAATTCGGCACGTGATGGGGGTGCTATCTATGAGGGGACTGCTGTCAACTGTATTTTTATTGATAACTATGCACACGAGGAAGGAGGTGCTATTTTATCATATACTGGCTCTTTTGTGAATTGTACTTTCGTTAATAACTCTGCCGAAATTGGTGGTGCTATATTGTCCTATGAGGGGTCTGTTGTGAATTGTACTTTTACAGGTAATTATGCAGAATATGGTGGTGGCGCTATTTATGGTGGCGCTAATGCTAGCAATTGTATTTTCACAGGTAACTCTGCAGTATATGGCGGTGCCTTGCATGAGGGCAATGCCTGCAAATGTACTTTCATAGGCAATTATGCGGAAAATTATGGCGGTGCTATTTATGGAGGTTCTGCTAAAGCTTGCATTTTCAATGAAAACACTGCAGGTATAGATGGGGACAATACTTACAGAACTAATATGTCCAAACCTGTTTTGAGCGTTTCTGATTTCGCATCATCATATAAATCAGGCGAGAAATTGACTGTTAATCTGACTGTTGATGAGATTCCAATATCAAACGCTACTGTTACAATTAGGGTTTACAAAAATAACGCTTTAGTTGGTACTTATTATTGCTTAAGTGGTGACGGATGGATTGTAAATCTGGATGTTGGAGATTATATTGCTGATTTTAGTGTTGAAAATCAGGAATGGGATGTTGATTCGGTTAATGCTACATTAAAAATCAATAAGGCAGACACTTATATTAATGCATCAGATGTTTCCATTGTTTATACTGGAGATGGTGAACTTGTCGCCTGTTTGATTAATGATGCTGCAGGCATCGGCATCGGAGGTGCCAATTTAAGATTTGCCATTAATGACGAAAAATACACAGTTAAAACCAATTCGGATGGTCAGGCAAAGCTTGATATTTCCACTTTAACTCCGGGCACTTACACTGCATCCGTTTCATATAATGGAAATTCTAAATATGGCCCTGCTAGCACAACCGTTAATATTGTTGTAAATAAGATTGAAACTAGCATTTCACTATACTATGACAATGCAGCCGGGGAATTGGTTGTCAATTTGATTAATGCTGAAACAGGAAACGGCATTACAGGAGCTAATGTAGTATTCACCATAAACGGTGTAAAAACAACAGTAAAAACCAAACAAGGCCAGGCAAAACTTTCAATCGGTGATGCAGATTCAAACAATTTCAATGCAGCTATATCCTATGGGGGAAACAGCAAATACCTCAAATCAACTGCATCAATAAAAATCGTTGAGGGCAAGATGCCGACTGTCATTTCCAATGCATATGACAGGCAAACCCAGGAAGTGGTGGCTACAGTAACCAACAACCAAACAGGCCAGGCCATTAAAGGCGCAAATGTAGTGTTCACAGTAAACGGCGTAAAAACAGCTATAAAAACCGATAAGTTTGGCCAGGCTAAAATTTCAGTTGCAGATTTGGATCTTGGCACATGGTCAATCAGCAGCTCCTATGGCGGAAACAGCAAATATGCAGGATCAACTGCATCTATAATGTTTGTCAAACCATAAAGGAGATTTTATTTCTCCTTTAAACTTTTTTTTTTAATTTAATAATCCTTTCTTAACATTTCCAAATAATCAGTAATACTTTTCATTGAATTTTTCACGAATTAGTAATACTTTTAATATAAAAGTTTATTATTAACCTTTCAATAAATAATATATATTAAAAAATATAGGGGGATGTTTGTGAGAAATTATAAAAAGTTGTTTTTAATTTTCGTTTTATTATTCTTTTTATTATTGGTTCCAATCAGTTTCGCTTCATCGACTAATGATTCAAATAATACCGAAAATATCCACGAAAATTTGACTATGGCTAATTTGGACAGTAATAAAACCTTATTTATAATTTCAGACAGTCCCGGAACTAATATTTTGGACTCTGCAAGTGATGAAATATATAATGTTGAAAACTTATCAGGTTTCAATATTGTTTTAAGAAGTGGAGAACAAGTTAAAGATATGGATGAGGAAGAATTATATTCTTTATTTTCATCTTCCGATGCATTTATTGGTGAATGGATAAGTACGGATGTGGATTCCGTTTTAACAAATCTTTTAGGAAAATATCCTGAACTATCCAACAAGGAATTGTTTTTAATATTGGAACTTCCATCAGGAAATCTAAATTCAGGTTCCAGTTCTCTTAATCTGATTAGAAACAATACTTTAAATTATAACAAAATATTTTTATCTTACACCAATAATGAGATAATAGACTATTTTAAAAATACAAAGAGGGGAAACTCTTATACGGACATCAGCAATTACATCAGCAATGATGGGGCTAAGTTCAACAACATATTTAATCAGTTAGTCCTTTACAAGGATATCAATGATAAGGACAACCTTAAAAACCAAATTCTATTCACTTTAAATTATTTGGGTTATGATTTCTCCTATAATCTTCCGAATTTTACAGGCACTAAAAACTATGGTATTTATCGTGATAGGTGGTATTCCTTAGATGAGTATGTCGCTACTTATTTTGATTCATCCAGAACACGCACTATTGGAATTTTGGAAAGTACCATGTATATTCTTTCTCAACAGTTGCACCCAGTCAATTCCATAATCAGTTCATTGGAATCAAAAGGATATAATGTCATTCCGGTTTATGCAGCAGGAGGATCTGCTGAACAGTTAAGGGTTATGGTTGAATCTTGGACTAGTGCCGGTGAGGATATATCTGGATTTTTATTAAATTCTTCTAATTATGATGTTTATATTGACGGAATTATTTCCATGGTTGCTTATGGTGTGGGTGGTGAAAACTTCTCAAAGGCTGTTGATTTTTTTGAAGAACTTGGAGTTCCAGTTTTCAGGGCAGTTCACTCAGATTATGTTTCAAATGAAATGTGGGAGTTGGGCTCAACAGGCCTTACAACAGAAAAAAGTGATAAATGGTGGCACATTACAATAGCTGAAACTCAAGGAATCATTGATGCAACATATGTCGGGGGCCAATCCAGCTATATTTCTAATTTAACCGGAGCCAGAATTGTAACATACATCCCTTATGAGAGGAATATTGACTTATTAATGGATAGAATTGATTCTTGGGTGGACTTAAAATATACCTTCAATGAAGATAAATTAATCTCAATAATTTATTATAACTATCCTCCAGGCAAACAAAATATTGGATCCAGTTACCTGGATACCATTAAAAGTATCTATAACATTCTTTATACTTTAAGGGATTCCGGTTATTATGTGGGCGATTTACCTTTAAATGTAAGTGAACTTGAAGATTTAATGCTAAAATGCGGTATTAATGTGGCTACTTGGGCTCCAGGAGAGCTTGAAAAATTAGCTAACCAATCAGGTGTTACTCTTTTATCAGTTGATGAATATACCTCCTGGTTTAATTCATTAGATGAAATTGTTAAAATACAAGTTCGTGAAGGGCCGGTTGCATATATTGGGGAGCTTTCAAAAAGAGCGGTTGAACTTGATTATACTGTAACAATTGGTGATACGATTGATGATTGGTATAATCAGATAGCTGCATTGCTTCCTGAGGAAAAATCAGAGGAATCAAAAGGAGTCTTAACCAATATAGTATCCGCATTAAAAAATTTTACACAAACTAAGAACTTTGATTACTATAATTTATTTTTGCAATATTTTGATGAATTTAAGAAATTGAATATTTCCGGCCTTAATGGTTGGGGAGATAGTCCTGGCGATGTAATGGTTGTAAATCGTAATGGTTCATATTATTTTGTCATTCCTGGTTTGACTTTTGGAAATATATTTATAGCTCCGGAACCTCAAAGAGGTTGGGAATCTGACATTGAAAACCTCTATCACTGTACAGCTGTTGCACCTACTCATCAGTACTTAGCAGCTTATTATTATATGCAAACTTACTATCCTAATGCAATGATGTTCGTAGGAAGGCATGCTACTCACGAATGGTTGCCGGGAAAAGAAATTTTATTGTCTGCAACTGATTATGGGTCTGTTGTTGTTGGAGATGTTCCTCAAGTGTATTTCTATATTGTTGATGGTTTAGGAGAAGCTATTCAAGCAAAAAGAAGAGGTTTTGCTGTAATGATTTCGCATTTGACTTCTCCAATGTCATACACTCCGTTATATGCTAATTTAAGTGTTGCAGCTAGTTTAATCGAGGATTATAAAAACAATCCTAATGATGAAACTGTTAATCAGTTACGTGATTTGATTATGGAAAATGACTATTCCATGAATATGGGTCTTACAAAAGATGAAGTCAATAACTTATCAAGCAATTTGCTTATAGACAGAGTTAATAATTTCTTGATTGAAATGCAATCTACATTGTATCCTTTAGGACTTCATGCATTAGGTGAATTCTGGAATGAAAACGATTTGGCAAGTACGGTTTCTGCAATGTTATCGTATGATTATGTCTTGGAGAATAACGGGGGAGTTATAAATTTATTCACGGAACTTTCAGATTATTACTTTTCAAAGTCTTATAATGATTTATCCGCATTTGAGAGGGAATTCATTTTAAATAAATCTTATGATATTACAAAAGCGTTGATTTATTGGGATGTGGATACGGTAAATAATGTTTTAATTGCGCAAAATGATAAATTTAATAATCCAACATTCCTGGCTTGTCTTAATTTGGCTAAAAATTACATTGACTTAATAAATTTCAGTGTTTCAAATGAATTAAATGCAATGTTGGACGGTTTGAATGGTAGATATATTCCAATTGGTGAAGGTGGGGAAGTTGTTGTCAAACCATCTGTTCTTCCAACAGGAACCAATATGTTTCAGGATCAATCATCAGAGCTTCCAACAAAAGAGGCATGGGAATATGCGAAAAACCTGGCTTTATTGACACTTTCCGATTTGAATGATACTACAGAGAAAATTATAATGGGAATTTGGTGTGTCGAGACTGCAAGGGATGATGGTGCATTAGTTTCAACAGTTCTCTATCTTTTAGGAATGAAACCGGTTTGGACAGATTCATCAAGTGCCGGATATGATGATGAAGGAAATCCTACTGGTAAGAAAGTTGGAGCAATGCCGGAAGTAATTAAATTGAATGATTTAACCCGTCCGGACGGATGGTCAAATAAAAGAATAGATGTAACCGTAATTACTAGTGGTTTATTTAGGGATTTATACTCTTCACAAGCTGTACTCCTAGACAATGCGTTTAGGGTAACCTTGGCAAGGTCATACTTAACATTAATTAGAAATAATACATTGATGAAGTCTGAACATGGCGATGAATTAAAAGAAGCCCTTCAAGGAGTTATGGGGAGCATAAACTATTATGGTGTTTCAAATGAGCCATTAAACTCAAACTATGTTGCGCAGCATTGGATTGAAGATACTTTATACTATTTAAGCGTAGGATATAATGCAACTTATGCTGGAGAATGTGCAATAACAAGAATTTTCGCACCGCCAAATGGAGATTATGGTGCTGGAATATCCAAATTGGTATCCATGTCATGGACTTGGAATGAAACAAGTGAACTTGCGGATTTCTACCTTGGAAGAATGGGAAATATGTATTCTAAAAACTATTGGGGAGATACAAATCCATTAGTTTTCTTAAGAGCGCTATCAAACTCCGACACAATCGTAGCTAGTCGTAACACTAATCAGTATGGAGTACTTGACAACGATGACTTCTTTGATTATTGGGGTGGTTTGTCAATGACTGTAGAGGAAATTTCAGGAAACGCTCCGAAATTCAATGTATTGATGTATGCTAATAAAAATACTGCATATATATCCTCTTTGGAAGAAGTAATGTATAAAGAGATTGCTGCAAGATATGATAACCCAGATTGGATTAGTGGAATGATGAACGAAGGTTACAGTGGTGCTCGTTACATGTCAAATAAATTTGTAAGTAATTTACATGGCTGGCAAATTACAAGGCCTTCTGCTGTTACAGATGATTTATGGAATAGGGTTTATAATACTTATTACAATGATAAATATGGTTTGGGAGTTAAAGATTGGTTAATGACTGGAAATAATGCATATTCACTTATATCTATGAGCGGTACAATGCTTACAACAATTCATGATGGATATTGGAAGGCAAGTGATGCCACAGTCAGGGATATTGCAAATACTTGGGCACAGGCAACTATTCAAAATGGTGTTGCATGTTGTGATTGTAGTTGCGGTAATCTTGCAATGATGCAATGGGCTGTGCAATATGTAAATCCAGATATTTTAGCCCAATTGCTTCCTAAATTATATGATGCAACAAAAAACCCAGTATTTTTAAATAATACTCAATCAACAGTTGTCCCAGAATCCCAATCTAGCGATAACCAAAATGAGGCTTCAACTCAAAATCCTGTTGAGGGATCTACATCCTCTTCAACAATAAAATCAAATTCAACTTCAACAAGCGATGATGTTGTTCAAAATGGTGACAATCAAGGAGACGCATTTTCAAATGTTGGTGAAGGAAATGAAGTGGCACAGGCGGGCAGTTCATCATCTCAAGGTGCGGATGTTAAAAAATCAATTGAAATCAATCCAATCACTTCCCAATCTGCAAGTGAAGTTGGTTTATCAATTATAGCTGTTTTAGCTATTTTATGCTTGATTATGGTTGTGGCAGTAGGGTACTTTAGAGATAATAATGATATTGATAAAAATCAAGATTTAGATAAGCTTTTTAAAGAAAAACTATAGGTGTTTAAATGGATGCAATTAATATTTTATGGCAGTTGGGAATTTTATCTGCTGTTTTAATTTTTGGAATAAAATTAGGTCTTGCAACAGGCCTTGCTAATATGTCTAGGAAATATTTAGCTTTGGTTTCGATTGGTTATGGGGGAGGAGTATTAATATTAACGGAAATCTCTTCATATTTCACAGAACAGATTACAGACTTAATTTATACTTATAATTTTGAATTTTTCTTAATCATGGCTTTAATCATGATTTTAGCAGGAATATTCACAATAAGAGAATATAAAGTGTTTGAGAAAAATACTACTGCAGCTACTTGTATGGCGGTTGTAGCGCCATGTCCATGTTGTTTTGGATCGATTATTGTGAGTATAATGCTTGTAGCACCAACTGTGGGGTTGGGACTTATGGATTTAAGTTTAGTTGTAGCAGGTGCATTAGTTTTAACTATTGTTTTAACATATTTTGCATCCAATTATCTTGTTAAATTTATAAATAAACCATATCCTATTGTTTTAGGTAATTTCATGTTCTTTTTGGGAATTTATTTCCTATTGTCAGCATTGTTTTTACCAAATATCACTGCTATGATTCAAAATCCAATGGATGGAATAACAATATCTTCCCCATATCAGCTTATTGGTTCATTAATTGTAATGCTTGTAATTATTGCAATCGGTGGGGTAATCTCAAGGAGAAATAGTAATTTTAATTAGGTGATTTAATGGTATCAGCAATTCCGGGAACTGACATATTAACTTCTACTTTAAATATGATTTCTCAAAGCTTGCAAATTCCTGTAATTATATTTTTAGTAATTTTTGCAGTATTTGCTGTTTTAGCTATTGGGGGACTTATTTCAGAATACACTTCAAGAAAGAAAATCACTCCTGATATGATTGAACAATTGATTTATTCGATTTCTAAGGCGAATTCCCTAGAGGAAATAAAAAACATTATTGAAAGAGCAAATATTTACAACTCCCAAAAGGTAGTATTAATTAAGATATTACGTTCAAGTTCTTTAACAGTTGATTCTAGACATGCATTAGCTAAAAAATTAATAGAATTTGAAGAGAATAAATTTGCAAAGACAATTGAAAAAACCGATGTAGTTACACGTATTGGGCCAACTTTAGGTTTGATGGGTACATTGATACCTATGGGTCCGGGACTTGCAGCTTTAGGTGCAGGGGATGTTAATACTTTAGCTAGTGCTATCATTGTTGCATTTGATACAACTGTTGTTGGTATTGGTGCTGGTGCAGTAGCTTATTTTGTATCTAAAGTAAGACGTAGATGGTATGAAGAGTATTTGTCTAACCTAGATGCATTAGCAGATGCATTACTTGATAAGTTAAGTCAATAAGAGGTTTTTGTTATGGTTCGTGAAAAAGGTCGCAAAAGGTTTTCGGAAGGTGAAGAAGACCCGATGGCAGGAACTGCAAATCTTGTTGATGCAATGCTTGTAATAGCAGTCGGTTTGTTGATTTTTGTTGTTATAAGTTGGAATATGCAAAGTGTTGTATTTCAAAGTAATGAGCAACAGACCTTCGATGAATCTTCTCCAAATGTAACTGAAGTAGCTGAAGGGCAAGTTTTAAATGAGACTCCAGATTCTTCTGATAGTTCAGGTCAGGGTTATATGGAAATGGGCAAAGTATATAAAGACCCCTCAACGGGCAAGTTGATAATGGTTGAAGATTAGTGAGGAGCTAATATCAATAGTAAATGTCTTTTTTCAAAAATATATTAGCTTTAAATTATCTTCATTTTTTTAAATTTTTTTTAGAAAAATTTATATTATTTTTACATTAATATAATAGTGTACTAGTTAACTTAATAAATTTTTTATTTTTTTTATTACTTAAGTTTTAATTTTGTACTAAAAAGTATTACTAAATGGGATTATTATGGGAAATAAAAAAATTTTATTTATATCTATTTTACTTTTCATGATTGTTCTCTCAATTGGTGCAATATCTGCTCAAGATGTAGATGATGCAATTGCATCCAGTAATGATACTGTCATTTTTGGCGATTCGGATTATGTTTCAGGGGGCGTAGATTTTGTCACTGTTAATCCTTGGAATACTACCGGTGAACTTAGTTATGACATTCCATCTGATGCAACATCAATTAAGAGTGCGGATGTTTATGTGAATGTTTATGGTGGTAGCGCTAAGAATAATTATGGTGCTAATGCTAACATCACTATTACAGCAGGTAATTCTGAAACCACATACTTTGAGTCATTATGGACTGAAGAGGGCAGCAGTGATGGAACCGTTTATATAGTAAATGACCACACTACCAAGTGTTATTCAGATTATATGATCCATTATGATTTAACAAGTATGTTGGATGGTTTAAACGGAAATAACTTAAAAATTAATGTAGATACTTTTGAAATGGAAGGTATGCAATTTGATGGTAGAATTAAATTGATTGCATTAATTTTGGCTTATGATGATGGTGATGATGATTCAATTGGCTATTGGATTAATGATGACCAATTGTGGAGCAAAACCAATGTTACAGTTACTTTTGGCACTGAAGATGTAACCCATATTAATGGTGCAACTTTGAGTAATGTTGTTCTTTCAAGTGGTGACGGCACATATATGGTGAATGATGAGTATTTAGGCGATGCTGATGTTCATGAGTCAGGCAACTATTATCAATACAATGAATGGGATGTGACTAAGATAATTGATGCAAATCAGAATACTGATTTGAATGTTATTTATGCTGGAACTAGTGCTTATGGTTCAATTAAAAATGTTCTTTCTGTTTTAACTATAGATAATAGCGTTTTTGATAATACTGTTTCTGGTGGTGTTGATGTTGTTGCTGTAAATCCTTGGAATACTACTGGTGAGCTTAGTTATGACATTCCTTCTGATGCGAAATCTATTAAGAGTGCTGATGTTTATGTGAATGTTTATGCGGGTAGTGCTAAGAATACTTATGGTGCTAATGCGGATATCACCATTGCTACTGATGATGCCGATTACCAATATTCTGAATATTTGTGGATTGAGGAGGGCAGTTCTGATGGAACCGTTTACACTGTAAATAATCACATTACTAAATGTTATTCAGATTATATGATTCATTATGATGTAACTAATAAGTTAAGAAATTTAAATGGAACTAATTTAAGAATAAATGTTGATACTTCTGAAATTGAAAATAAATCTTTTGATGGTAGAATTAAATTGATTGCATTGGTTCTAACTTATGATGATGGTGATGATGATTTTATTGGTTATTGGATTAATGATGATCAATTATGGAGTAAATCTAATGTCACAGTTACCTTTGACACTGAGGATATACTTTGGTTGACAGAAGCTAATTTGGTTAATTTTGTTCTTTCAAGTGGTGACGGCACATACATGATGAATGATGAGTTTTTAGGTGATGCTGATGTTCATGTGTCAGGTAATTATTTCCAATACAATGAATGGGATGTAACTAATCTTATTGAACCGACTCAAAAAACTGATTTGAATGTTATTTATGCTGGAACTAGTGCTTATGGTTCAATTAAAAATGTTTTATCTGTTTTGACTATTTACAATATTCTTGAAGATAACACTGTTTCTGGTGGTGTTGATGTTGTTGCTGTAAATCCTTGGAATACTACTGGTGAGCTTAGTTATGACATTCCTTCTGATGCGAGATCTATTAAGAGTGCTGATGTTTATGTGAATGTTTATGCGGGTAGTGCTAAGAATACTTATGGTGCTAATGCGGATATCACTATTACTGCAGATGATACTGAGTATCAATATTCTGAGTATTTATGGATTGAGGAAGGCAGTTCTGATGGAACCGTTTATGTTGTAAATGATTATATTACTAAATGTTATTCAGATTATATGATTCATTACGATATCACTAATAAGTTAAGAAATTTAAATGGAACTAATTTGAGAATTAATGTTGATACTTCTGAAATTGAAAATAAATCTTTTGATGGTAGAATTAAATTAATTTCATTGATTTTGGCTTATGATGACGGTGATGATGATGTGATTAGTTATTGGATTAATGATGACCAATTGTGGAGCAAAACCAATGTTACAGTTACTTTTGGCACTGAAGATGTAACTCATATTAATGGTGCAACCTTGAGTAATGTTGTCCTTTCAAGTGGTGACGGCACATACATGATGAATGATGAGTATTTAGGCGATGCTGATGTTCATGAGTCCGGTAATTATTTCCAATACAATGAATGGGACGTAACTGATGTAATCGATGCAAATCAGAATACTGATTTGAATGTTATTTATGCTGGAACTAGTGCTTATGGTTCAATCAAAAATGTTCTTTCTGTTTTGACTATTGATAATAGTGTGGATAACGTTGTTTCTGGTGGTGTAGATGTTGTTGCTGTAAATCCTTGGAATACTACTGGTGAGCTTAGTTATGATATTCCTTCTGATGCGAAATCTATTAAGAGTGCTGATGTTTATGTGAATGTTTATGCTGGTAGTGCAAAGAATAATTATGGCGCTAATGCCGATATATCCATTACTGCAGATGATACTGAGTATCAGTATTCTGAGTATTTATGGATTGAGGAAGGCAGTTCTGATGGAACCGTTTACACTGTAAATAACCATGTTACCAAATGTTATTCAGATTATATGATACATTATGATGTAACTAATAAGTTAAGAAATTTAAATGGAACTAATTTGAGAATTAATGTTGATACTTCTGAAATTGAAAATAAATCTTTTGACGGTAGGATTAAATTAATTTCATTGATTTTGGCTTATGATGACGGCGATAGTGATGTGATTAGTTATTGGATTAATGATGATCAATTGTGGAGTAAATCCAACGTTACAGTTACTTTTGATACAGCTGATGTAACTGGTATAAATGCCGCTACTTTGGATAATTTTGTTCTTTCTAGTGGTGATGGTACCTATATGCTGAATGATGAGTTTTTAGGTGATGCTGATGTTCATGTGTCCGGTAATTATTTCCAATACAATGAATGGGATGTAACTGATGTGGTTAAAGCAAATCAAATTAATGATTTGAATGTTATTTATGCTGGAACTAGCGCTTATGGTTCAATCAAAAATGTTCTTTCTGTCTTAACTATCAAATCTGCTATTAACACTGATTTATCCACTAGTTATGATGAAAACACTATGAAATTGGTTGCCAGTTTAACCAATAATGTAACTGGTCAGCCTATTAAAGGTGCTACTGTAAGATTAACAATTAATGACCAAAAATACTCTGCTAAAACTAATGAGGATGGTCAAGCTGAGTTTTCCACTGCTAATTTAGCTCCAGGTAATTACACTGGTACTGTTTATTATCTTGGTAATAGTAAGTATAATCCTGTTAGCACAACTGTTGATATAACTGTAAATAAAATGGCCACTAATATTTCTGCAGCTTATGATGCTGTTACTGGAGATTTAGTTGCTACCTTGATTAATGAGGTTACCGGTCAGCCTATTAAAAGTGCTACTGTAAGAGTTACAATTGATGGCCAAAAGTACACTGTTAAAACTAATGCTAGTGGTCAAGCTAAATTAGAGATTTCCGATTTAGCTCCAGGTGCTTATACCGCAACTGTTTCTTATAATGGAAACAGCAAGTATGACCCTGCCAGCACTGCTGTTGACATAATTATACCTAAAATAACAACCAGTATTTCATTATTCTATGACGGTGCAGCTAAGGAATTAGTCGCTGTTTTAGTTAACTCCGAAACTGGCAGTGCTATTAGCGGAGGTAATGTTGTATTTAATTTAAATGGTGTAAAAACTACTGTAAAAACCGATAAACAAGGTGAAGCAAGATTTGCAGTTGAGGGTAATTCAAGCACTTTCAATGCAGCCGTTTCATATGGTGGAAACAGCAAATACTACAAATCAACAGCATCAATAAAGGTAATAGAAGATAAAATGCCAACTAGCATCTCCCTTGATTATGATGCAGAAAATGGTGAAGTTGTTGCCACATTAATCAATGTTGAAGCTGGTAAAGTTATCACCGGTGCTAATGTTGTATTTAGTGTAAAAAGTGTAAAAACTACTGTAAAAACCAATAGGGACGGCCAAGCCATATTTTCAATTGCAGATTTGGATTCTGGCATACAATCCATTGCGGCTTCTTACGGTGGAAACAGCAAATATGCAGGATCAACTGCATCTATAATGTTTGTCAAACCATAAAGGAGATTTTATTTCTCCTTTAAACTTTTTTTTATTTTGAAAATTTTGTGGCGATAATATTTTTTTAGTTTTTACATGTGCGTGTCCCTATCAATTTTATTGCATTAACCTTGCTAAAGCATTTAAATTATATATGTGATTAAGCATTAGGGGTTTTTCAATAATATCTTTTAGATAATTTCATCTAAAATCAATATTATTGACAGTTGTGATTAAGGCATTTAGGATTATTTGGATTCAGAAACAATTTAATAGTTTATCTAAAAAATATTCTATTATGGAGTTCAAGAAATTCAATAGATTTGCAATTTATCTAATTTCCCTGTTTTTCATATCTTTGGGTGCTTCACTATCTATTAAGGCAAACTTGGGAACTGCTCCACTAATTTGCATTCCAAATGTTTGCAGTCTGATTTCACATTTAAGCGTTGGGACTGTAACATTTGTTTTCAATCTGATTCTTATTATTTCACAAATCATTATCCTAAGAAGCGATTTTGAAAAAAGACAGCTCCTGCAGGTTGTTATGGGAACAATTTTTTCCGCCTTCATCGATTTTTCATTGATGCTGGTTGCTTTCGTGAATCCTCAAGATTACATTTCCCAAATTGCGGTATTGTTGATTAGTTGTTTTGTAATCGCATTTGGCGTTTTGCTTGAAATCAAAACGGAAATAGTTTACTTGCCTGCAGACGGATTCATCTATTCAATTTCAAAATTTTTAAATAAGGAATTTGCAAAGGTAAAACCTTTTGTTGACACGGCAATGGTGATAATTGCAATTATTCTTTCTTTTGCATTTTTAGGATATCTTGCCGGAGTTCGTGAAGGGACACTTATAACGGCAATAATTGTCGGGCCGATTGTCAATTATATCAAGAAATATTCGGATCCGGTCATTGACTCTTTAATATGATTACCTTATCAATCATTTCAATTAACATTCTATTTATTGGATTTTTAAAGGATAGGGGATGTTCCTTAGGATATTCATTATTGAATGGAAGCACCATAAAGCTGGACATGCATCTGTCGGTTGACCTGAGTGCAAAATAGGCCTTGTATTCCCCATTTATTATATTGACCATAATTCCGACATCCTCTGTTGGCTCATGGCCGGATATTCCCTCTTCAGCATATATTCTAAATATTTTTCCTTCTTCGGAAGTAATCAAACCATATTCCATCAAATACAAATCCTCTTCTTCCATTTCACTAAAGTCTGATTCGTATTCATCATATTCGTAAACTTCAGAGCAGTCTTCTTCAGGTAATCTGATATATGGGCTTGAATATGCAAGTGAAATATAAATGCCGTCGTGGTCAAGTGCCTTTGAGATGATGTCATAATATAGATTGTCCATAGGGATTGATTTGTATCTGTCACCTAAGATTTCCGGGACTGTATGTGTAAATCCGCCGTCTTCAATTACAGTACAATAAAAATGCTTTTCACCCAAATAGCCTGCTGTTGCGGCTTTCTCAATAGTTTCCTTAATGTCAATATTGTCTGCGTTTTCTATTCGCTCAGCAATTTCAAGGGCTTGTCTTTCACTTATCAATATTACTGCTCCTTTATTCTAAATAATCAAATATCTCATCAATGTTTTCGGCTATCTTAAAGGTTTCCTCCTGCTTGTATAGAAATCCCTTTTCAGCCATTTCATCAATCATTTCAAACATCTTATTAAAAAAGCCGGCTATGTTAAAGACTATGATTGGTTTATCATGCCGTTTAAGTTTTTTAAGGGTTATTATTTCAAAAAATTCATCTAATGTTCCGATTCCACCAGGAGAAATTATAAAAGCATCGGAATTTTCCAGAAACTTGTTTTTTCTCTCATCCATTGTATCGACATAAATGAATTCGCTGCATTTATCGCAAAGCGGTTCAAAATTGTTAATCCATTCCGGAGCGATTCCTATTGATGATCCGTCATTGTCATGGACTCCTTTTGCACATGAACCCATCATGCCGGTATCTCCTCCGCCGAATACTAAGGTATGGCCTCTTTTTGCAATCTGACAACCTAATTCATATGCCTCATCGGTGTAGGCCTTATCTATTTTTCTACTTCCGGAACCATAAAGACAAATATTCATAAAATCAACACCATTAGATGTCAGGGGTCTGCTCAGCAAGGCACAAATGGCAAACGGCGTTTTCATTGTCCTTTTGGTTATCCTTAACTGGACATAAATATTTCCCGTTTCTTTTTTCCACTTTTAAATTGCCTGGAAACTCACTTCCAACAGGATGTATTGGTTCTTCCAGGATGAATGTTGTATATAATGCGGTAATCACATAAATTAATGGAAATTTGTCATCATAACTTCCAAAAATTTCTTCCCTTTCTTTTTCAAAGGTTCTCTCATGTATTGGAATGGATTCATCAAAAGACTGCTTGTCAATAGCTGAATTATCGTAGTCATCATTTGCAAGAACTTCCTTCATGCGCAATAAAAAGTATTTTATATAGATTTCCAAGTATTTTTCACGGTAGCTTGCATGAACAAATTCACCGTCTTTTCTCATACGTGCTGATGCCATCATCAAATCATAAACTGAAATTATTCTGGCATATTTTTTAAGTATCTTCATTAAATCATTTTTTGTTATTTCCTTTTGTGGGGTTAACTCTTTTAAATCAACAAGTATGTCTTCGGATTCCATGATTTTATTTTAAAGTTTATTATTTATAAAAATTTTTTAATCATGAAATGTTATATAATATGGGGGAAGTATTATGTCTGGAGATTTTATGGAGATTTCAAAAGAAGAGATTGAAAATATTGAAAATGCTTTAAAGATTAATGCAGATTATAAGCTAAAAAATTCCAAATTCAACACCAAATCATTCGAAAAGGCTAAAGAGATAACAATTGTTCAATACGTAGCGAATGTAGAAAACGAACTGGTTTTTGAGACTAAAGAGGAAAACGGCAAGTATTACATTTCAAGCTCTTTTGGGCTATTCATGGACAATATTGTAAACGGCAATGTTTCAAGGGATGTTTTCCAGTCAGTCAGTTCGTATTATAGGGAAGTTATCTCCAGTGAAGATGATTTTCAGGAAGAAAAAGAGGAATTGATTAAGTTTTTACTTTTAACAGAGGAATATGATGAAAAACAGCTCCAAACGGATTTGGATCCTGTAAAAATCCGTGAGGATTATAAAAAGGATTATGATATGATTTATGGTGATGAATCACTAAACAGGGTTCAGAAAAGCTTGGCTTTAAAGGAATTGGTGCACATGTCCATTTGCCAGATAGTCAATGACATTGACCTGTTTTTCACAAGGCCTTTCGATTTGACACCGGAAGAGGTGGCCGAGAAAAACAAGCAAGAGGCAAAAGCACTGGAAAACGAATTGCAATTGTCCTAACAAAAACTATTAGTATTAGATAAAATATAAATTCTGATTATATGATTACCATTACTAAAAATGAAGAGGTTGTTCTAAACCAGATTAAGATTTTTGCCATAGAATATCCCGATGGCATTCCTCTCAATGTCTTAAGAAAGGATTTGGGTTTTCACGAATATGACCTGGTCCAAATTTTAGAAGAGCTTAAGGATAAAGAGCTAATTCTTTTTTCTGACAATAAGATTTCATTGTCAGAACATGAAAAGGAAATCAACACTGTCAATTCCAAAAAGGATGTTGAGGAGTTGGAATTGAACATGAAGGAAATGGAATCATATAAGTTAATTCAAGAGCTGGTCGACGATAAGAATCTTATATCTAAATATACCTTGGAAGGGCATCTCCTGTATGGTGATTTAAAATTGTCTAATTTTAGAATGTATCACATTATTTTGTCCCTACAGAATAAAGGCCTTTTAAAATCCATTAATAAGGATGACGGCGAGTATTATTTGCTTGTAGAATAATATTTTTACTATATATTAATAATAATCTAGTAATATTTTTTTTCTATTTAATCATAATATTTATATAATCTTAAAATTATATATTAAAGTATACAATTCAACTTTTAATGTGATTTTTTATGATGAGAATAAGCATGTCTTTACCTAAAAAATTATTGGCGGATTTTGATGAAGTACTAAAAGAGAGAGGATACCAGTCACGTTCAAAAGGGATTCGTGATGCACTTCAGGATTATATTGTAAGATATCAATGGATGAATTCCATGGAAGGACACAGAATTGGTATTGTAACTGTTATCTATGACCACCATTATACAGGAGTCATGGAAAACCTTGCGGAAATTCAACACAGCTTTAGAAATGAAATTAACACAAGTATGCATATTCACATGACAGACAAATACTGCATGGAGATTGTAGTTGTAAATGGGGATATTGCTGAGATTCGTGATTTGACTGAAAAAATCATGAGATTGAAAGGTGTTGAACACGTAAAACTCACAAGTACAGCCAATGGGGAAGAATTTAGTGAACCTGGACATTCACATGACCACGGCCATTCACATTCCCATTAAATTTTTTTCATTGTTTCATGAAATTTAAAACAACTCCCTACCATTCCGATTTATTGAAGGATAAAGACAGATTGGCCGGATTTTATAATGCGATTCTGGAATATGATTCCAATAAAGAATTGGCTTATGATTTGGGATGCGGCAGTGGAGTTCTATCCTATTTTTTAAGTCCTTATTTTGAAGAAATTATTTCACTGGAAGTAAGCTTTAAGGCATCGCAGTGCGCCAGGGAAAATTTATCAGGTTTTTCAAATATTGAAGTGGTTAACCGTGATGTATTTAGTTACGATTTCACAAAAAAGGCAGATTTGATAGTTTGTGAAATGATGGACACTGCATTGATTGACGAAGAGCAGATTCCAGTTCTAAATCATGCCAAAAACTTCCTAAAGGAAAACGGCACAATAATTCCTAAAGGCATTATCAACACCATTGAACTGGTTAATCTGGAGAGGGATAACATTCACTGGGATGAGGATGATGCAAATTACGAAGTGTTTTCACATCCCCAAGTTTACTCTGAGTTAAATTTTTCAGACGATATTGACCCTGATTTTGAAGAAGTTATTTCAATTGAGGCCAGTAAAGATGGAATAGTGAATGGAGTAAAAATCACAACATTTACACTACTTAACGATAATATGATCTGCGGACCAACTCCCATGTTGAATCCACCTTTATTAATCCCATTAGATGAGAAATCGGTAAATAGCAATCAATTTATAAATGTTAAACTAAAATATAGTATGGGAAAAGGGATTGAAAGTATTAAAATTGAATATGTTGAAGGTGAATGATGTCTTTTGAGTCTCAATTAGACGATTTTCTCACGGATTGTGAAAAATTAATCATACTTGGAGTAGGCAATGAGCTTAAATGTGATGATGGTGTAGGGCCATTCATAATTAAAAAATTGAAAGAGGAAGACATTGAAGACAAAAACAAGCTGCTGTTCATTAATGCTGAAACTGTCCCTGAAAACTTCACAGGCAAAATCAGAAAAGAAAAGCCGACACACTTGATAATTGTCGATGCATGTTTGATGGGAGGTCAGCCGGGCGATATTAAGATAGTGGACAAATATGATTTTGCAAACATAGGCATTTCAACTCATTCCATGTCATTATCATTCTTTGTAAGGTATCTGGAAAAAGATACGGATTTTGGAATAATTTTCATTGGAATCGAACCGGAATCAATGGACTATTCCGAAAACTTAACGGAAAATGTTGAAAAGACCGCTTATGAATTTATTGATATACTAAAAGGAATTATACTATGAAATTATTGTTTATTGGATCAAGATTATACGATGACATTGACTGGTACGTTAGAGGTAAAGGAATAGAAAGTGTACTTACGGAATCTAATGAGGAAGCTATTAATTTGGATTTGCCCGATCAAGTATTCATTGTTCCTCGAGGCATGGACGGACCAAAACAGGTTGCGTTAATGCAAAATGTTAATGCCATAGTTCCATTGATAGGTATCGACCCTCCTTTAATTGATGTTGCCCACATGAAAGAAGAAGTTGAAGAGGAATACGGAATTCCCGTAATAGCTGCAGGCGTGAGGGCAGTTGAGTTAACATCAAATAAAATTAAAACCAAGGAGTTTTATGAGGAAATTGGTGTGGCCACCCCTGAGTATCAAATTTTAAACAGTCCTGATGAGCTTGAATTGGACTTTCCTGTTGTTTTAAAGCAAGGTGAAGGACAAGGCGGAAAGGATATTAAAATAGCCAGGTCAATTGAAGATGTAAACGAATACTTTGAGGAATTTGACCAGGCGCTGTGTGAGAAATTTGTTGAAGGATCAGAAATTTCAATTGAGGTGTTGGGTTTCGACGGCCAATATGTTGCTCTTCCTCCAATATACAAAGGCGAAACTACTTTGGAGGGAACACATCCATTGAATAAGGTCAAGACTGGGCCGTGCATGGTTGAAGGTTTGGACAATAATTTGGTTCAGCACACTGCATATAAGGTTGCCAGGAATTTGGCTTCTGACGGCATTTTTGAAATGGATTTCATGTTTTCAAAAGAAAATGACCAGTTGTATGCAATCGAGGTAAATACAAGGCCTAATGGTACAAGATACCTAACAACAGCGACTTGTGGCATTAATTCGTTATGTGAACTGGTCAATATGGCAATTGGCGAATTTTCACTGTCGGATATTTCAGACAGGCTAGAGTATCACTATTCTACAGAAATTCCAATAGGTAATTATAATGGTCCTACCCCAAACGAACCTATAAAGTCTTTTGAAGCCAATGATTTTGTTGTCCATGGTCCTGAAGGCTATCAGAGGGTTACTGCAAGAGCTTCTTCAAAAGAAGGTCTTGAAAAATTAGTTGAAAAATTGATGTAGTCTGTCTTATAAGTTATAATTATATACTATTATCAATAAAAATAGTAGTGAAATCTAGATTTATTGTGTGGTATGATGAATAATACAGATATGTTAATTCTTTTTTTAATAACATTATGTGCTACAATATTCTTTACATATTATATTAGAAGGATATTAATTAAAGCAAGGATTGCTGATAATCCTATAGTAAGTGAACATAGACATAAGAGCGGTACTCCTACAATGGGAGGTATTGCTTTCCTATTTACAATTTCTTTAATCATAGCTCTTTATTATCAGAATACACCAATATTGATTGTTTCATTCATTATGCTTACAGGAGGTATTGTGGGCTTGGTGGATGATTTAATCGGTCTTAAAGTCAAAGAAGTTCAAAAAATTGTTGTAAATACTTCTGATGATGTCATAACTCTTGGAAGATTGGATGTTCAGCCTGGTGAAGAGGTTCGTGTTGCAACCCCAAAAGCAAAAGCGGAAGTGGATGATTTGCTTAATGCAGGCAAAGTTGAAGTCATTGGTGAAGTTCCAATCAAAACTGAACCTGGTGAACTTGAAAAAATTATTTGCCAAATTGTTTTAGGATTATTTTTAGGATTGACCGGTGTTGTAACAACTATTGGAGGTTTTCAATTAGGCATATTGGCTATTCCAGTTGTTATTATTGCCATTTTAGGCTGTATAAATTCAGTCAATTTAATTGATGGTATGGATGGTCTTGCTGCAGGTATTGTAGGTATTGCTTCAATTGCATGCTGTATATATGGAGATCTGTTTGGACCAACTGCAATAATGCCTCCATTTTTAATATTATCTGGGTTATGTTTCGGATTTTTGGTTTTCAACAAGTATCCCGCTTCAATATTTATGGGAGATACAGGTTCATTTGTTTTGGGAACAGGTTATGCTGCTGCGGTTGTAGTCGGTGATATTCCATACTTCGGCGTTCTTGCATTGGGAGTTCCTATTATTTCAGTCGTTGTTAGCTTATTGCACAGGGCACACATTATCAAATTGCCTGTTGAACCACTGCATCACACTTTAAATCATTATGGGATGTCTGAGACAAGAATAGTGTTAAGTTATTGGGGATTTACAGTATTGTTATGTATCATAGGCATTCTGGCTAAGATGTACATATTTTAAATTCTATTTTTTCGGGTGATTATATGAGTATACAAGATTTGGCAAAATCTATTAATGGAAAACTTATTGGCAATGATGAATTTTTCTCTATTGATGGATTCACAGGCAAGTTTACATTTTTAAATGAGGCGCATACCGGAGATATAGTTATAAGGCATTGGGTAAATGATATTGGTGTTGAAATAGCCTTTGACAAGAATATAGCATGCTTAATTACCCAAACTCCAAAAGATGGTGCAATTGAAATGGCCGAAAAATTGAATTTCCCGTTGATAATCACAGATAAGATAGAGCTGGCAAATGCATATGCACTTTCACATACCATTGAAAAATATTCTCCAGATTCCACTAATGTTGTAATCACAGGAACCAACGGCAAGTCTACAACATCTCATTTAATTTATCATATTTTAAAAACTGCAGGATATCACGTACTTACAAATACAGACAGTGAATCGGAATTCAATACATTGATAGATCCGATGGTTTCTAAACTGATATCGGATGAGGTATTGGCTAATGGCGAGCTGGATTATTTGGTCATTGAAGTATCTGAAGTTCAGGGATGGTTAGGCAATCTCATGGAAAATCATGCCGCATTGATGAGTGAGGCAGTAAAACCTAAAGTCGGAGTTATAACAAATATTGCAATGGATCATATTGGTCTTGTTAACTCAATTGAAGATGTTTATGATGAAATCAAAGCAGTTCCGAAGGCAATTGGTGATGGAATTTGCGTATTGAATCATGATGATGAATTAGTAATGAAATTGGATGCTCAAAACCCATTTTTTACATCAATGTCAAAAATCGATGAGGAAAATTCGATTTACTATGACGGCGAATCCATTGTTTATCGTGGGGACATTATCTTAAGAAATAATGAATTGCCATTTAGCGGTTATCATTTTATTCAAAATATCTTATCTGCTATGGGGGCATGTATTTCACTTGGAGTGAACATGTTGGATATAATAGAGGGCGTCAAATCGTATAAGGCATTAAACAGGCGTTTTGCCAAGTTAAATGAAGAACCTTTAATTTTTGATGATTTTGCGCACAATCCTGATGGAATTAAAGCGACTATTGGAGAAACCATTAAATTACTTCCTGAAAATCAGACATTATATGTCGTATGTTCCATAAGGGGTTCAAGAGGTGTTGAAATAAACAAGTTAAATGTAGAGGCACTTGTCGAATCAATGGATGAGAGAATTGAATTAGTGTTGTCTTCAAGCAATGATGTTGTCAATGATTTGAACTTTGTTGTGCCGGAAGAAAGAGAAGTATTCTTCAATACGTTAAATGAGAATAATGTTGAATTCGTTCATTATGACAATCTTAAAGAGTGTTTATCTGAAACCTATAAAAAAGCCAGTCAAAAAGATATTATTTTATTGATTGGGGCTCAAGGAATGGACCCTGCCGAATCATTGTTAAAAGATATTATATAAATTTAAATATCATATTAGTTCAATATAATAAATGTATAATTTATCTTAATTGAATTTTCGACAAAGAGGATAAAAAATGTTTATAAAAATTAGAAGAGACACATTAATTATTTTATTATTGGCGTTTATTTTAATTGTTTGTGGTCGTTTAGTCACTTATGTGGCATTCGCATCATCTGATGAAATGGATAATGGGATACCTATTTCCGGAATAATTATTAAAGGAAATGACATTGTTCCTATAGATACAATCAGAGCTAATGTTATGCAAGCGGGATTTAGAGATGGTAGTGTAATTTATGGAGATATCTTAAAAACATCCATAAGAGAAGTTTCGCTGCAAGATGCTATTCAAACGGCACAAGAATTCGCTAAGGAATCAACAGTTCCAGGTACTTCTATTACACCTATTACTGCCGCTGATGTGCAAGTAGATAAAAATACTGGTGTTGTTACTGTAACAGTTATTGAAGACTTTTCATCTGTTGAGCTTGAAAACAAATCAGTTACTGGTGTGGGTGGATAAATGGATAAACTTAAGGTTTCAATAGTTTTTTTAATTATATTTTTAATGACAATGAGTAGCGTTGCAGCTACCTGTAACATTTTAATCATTACAGATCCATCTGGTAAAGACCCGAATGGTGCTGCTGCAGGAAGTATGTCCTTTGCAGAGAACATGTTCCAATCAACATTTGTAATGTCTAAGAACAATCAGTTTGCAGTGCTATCAGGGGGTACCGGTAGTTCCGATACCAGGTTGGATTCCATTATTGATGCTATTGCTAGTTTAAATAATAATGTATCTGCGGCTTCTGCCGCATCCATTGCATCCCAATATGAGGGGGCTCGTCTTCTTGTTGGAGGTCCCAATATTGGAGCCGCAATAGGTGGATCATTTGATGCTTATGTAATTACAGTTGATGATGCGAGCAATGAAATTAAGGTTACTCCATACAGTAGCGGTGTTGCTACTTTAGAACCTGGACAAAAAGGAGCCATTATTCACCTGAGAAATACAAACGGAAATCCGATGTATGGTACCGCAGACAGTGCACGTAAAGAGGTTGCCATGAACATTGGAAAAATGATTAGGGATGGCTATCCTGCAACCACTATCTTATCTGAAGCATTAGGTCAGGTTGCAAACGAATCAGGTGAGAAATATGGTGGAGGTGGAGTGAATCTAATTTCCGGAATTTCAACCGGTGACATGTTTACTCCTCAAGACATGAACAAGACTGGTTATGCAATGAATGAGCAATATTCCAAAGCTTGTCAGGATTGTGGCTGGTCAAGAGGATATCCGTCATCTGAAGCATATAGCAGATGTCCTGTCTGTGGCGGAGAATTAAAGACAATTTATGCGTATGAGGCTTTAGGAAATGCATTAACTGTTAGTTCAGACGCGGTCAGTGTTTCCGTTTATGGAACCGACAGGCCGGGTGTCGCATCAACTACAAAAGAAATTGTTGAAGCGTCTGTTGCTAAAAACGGTTATGATTCATCTGCAATTGCCGGTTCAATTAATAGAGCTATCGACAATGGATTGCTGATAGGTGTTGACCATGTCGAATCTAAGGATTTGAATGTAAAGCAAAGTTCAAAGGCAGTAGGTGTTTATTATAATGCACTTCCTGGTGAAAAAACATCTCCTTCATGGGATTTGCCTATTGATGGAAATATCCTGAACATTTTAGGAAGTATACAGACAGTAATTGGAATTATCCTGATTCTATTAGTCGTATTTAGAAGCAGGTTATTAAAATCTTTCCAAAGCAGGTGACTTTTCACCTATTTTTTTTATTGGGGATTATTATGGCATTAATTTTAGTAAGGGGAGAAAACAATTCAAAATTACTTAGTGCAATATCAGATATTGAAAAGCATGGCAATTTGAATTTGGATACTAAGCCTAAAGTTGTTGATGCTAGCTTTGCGGATTCATTGGTTGAAAGTATTTTAAACTCAAAGCTTAAAACAAAATCTAATGTTGCAACAGCATTCTTTGTAAAGGAAGACACTACATTAAGTATTCTTCAAGTAAAAAAAATCCATCCTCCAGCCCATGTTGTAGTAGTAAGCGATGAATACGACGGATATGCTAAATTGGAAAATTTATTGGAGAATGCTCCTGATTTTCAAGGATATCGCTCTAACAAGGCTAAAAACGATGGGATGATTGATTATACAATTAAAGGCAAGCAAAGACATATAAAAAATGAGAAATTAAATAGCTATATAAAAAAATAGCTATTTCCTTTTGATTTTCATTACATTTCCTAATGTGCGTTCACCTGATGAGGTATTAATAAACTGATTTAAGTCAACATTATTAACTTTTTCAAGCAATTTTATGTTTAAGGTTTTTTCTAGTTTTTTTGTAAGCTTGATGTCAGGTGTCATTTTTCCGGTTTCAATTCTGGTAATGACTGAAACCCTTTCATTGATTTTTTTACCTAAATCCTCTCTAGACCAATCCCTTGCTTCTCTCGCGTTTCTTATAGCTATTTCATAGTCTTCAATCAATTCTTCGCTAGGTTCATCATTTCTAGAATAACTTCTATTTCTAGTATTGTTTGACTTTTTAGGGTTGCTTTGTTTTCTAAATTTTGGTTTAGGGGGTGCTTTTTGTATTGTTCCAAGCTTTGAGCACTCTTTACATACAACCATAACTGATCCTTCAATTTTTGCTCTGATTGGATTATGTTCCGGTACTTCTTTACCACAAATTTCGCATTCCATATTAATCAGGTTTCCTTATTCAATTAATTAATTATATACATATAATACTTTAAATAATATTTGTTGGTTTCAATACAAATGAATACATTTAAATATTTAAAGTTACTAATTGTTATTAAAGTAACAAAAATGTAAAATTCAAAACTAACTGGAGTTGATTCACATGGATAATTTTGACGATTTGGAAAACTCTTCAAAAGAACAATTGATTGAAAAAGTTGAATCTCTTAAAGAAGAGGTTATTCAATTAAAAGAAGAAAAATCCAAAGCAAAAAGCAACCTAATGTGGAAAGTTAGGAAATTAGAAAAGGATAAAGTCCTAATTGAAAATGAAAAGATTAGATTAGAAAGAGAAACTAAATCTCTACGTTCCGAGGTGGATAGATTCAGATCTCCTCCTTTAGTATTAGCAACAATCACTGAAGTTTTAGATGATTATAGAATGACTGTAAAAAGCAGTACCGGTCCAAGCTTTCTTGTTAACTATTCAAAATTCTTAGATGAAAAATTATTAGTTCCTGGCTCTAGAGTGGCCTTAAACCAACAAACCTTTGGTATTGTGGAAGTTTTGCCATCAGAAAAAGATGCAAATGTTTCAGGAATGGAAATAGAAACCAAACCTGATATAACATATGATAAAATCGGTGGTTTGGAAGAGCAAATTATTGAAGTTAAGGAAACTGTCGAGTTGCCATTGACCGAACCGGAATTATTTGAAAGGGTTGGTATTGAACCGCCTAAGGGAATATTGCTATATGGTCCTCCGGGAACCGGTAAAACTTTGCTTGCAAAGGCTGTGGCTAATGAAACCAATGCAACTTTCATTAAGATTGTAGCATCCGAATTCGTTAAAAAATACATTGGTGAAGGTGCAAGGCTAGTTCGTGAAGTATTTGAATTGGCTAAGGAAAAGGCTCCGGCTATCATATTCATAGATGAACTTGATGCTGTTGCAGCCAAAAGGCTTAAAAGTTCCACCAGCGGGGACAGGGAAGTTCAACGTACTTTAATGCAATTGCTTGCGGAACTTGACGGTTTTGAATCAAGGGGAGACATTGGAATAATTGGAGCAACCAATAGGCCGGACATACTCGACCCTGCATTGTTGCGTCCAGGCCGTTTCGACAGATTCATCGAAGTTCCTCTTCCAAATATTGACGGAAGAAAAGAAATTCTCAAAATCCATACCAGAAACATGTCATTGGATGAGGAAGCGGATATTGAAATTCTCGCCGATTTGACTGATGGCCTTTCAGGAGCAGATTTAAAAGCTGTTTGCACTGAAGCGGGTATGTTTGCGATTCGTGACAAGCGTGATAAGATTACTGTAGCAGACTTTATGGATGCTATAGATAAGGTAATGAGCAAAACCAAAGAGGACGAATTGTTCAAAACAGAAGCCGGAGTAATGTTCGGTTAATTATAATATATAAATAAGCCAATGATGAACCCTATGAGCTCTGATTAGTGATGAATGATGGGCGAGCTGAGGCTTATTTTTTTAATCTTTTTTTGTAAAACTTTATTTAAAAGAAATTCTAATAATATAAATTATGTTATTTGATAAAAATGATGATATAAGAAATGAGAGAATTCTTTATCAAACAAAGCCGAATATGCTTTTCGGATGTAAGAAAGCTATTTATGGTCTTGTTCTGTTAGGTATTGTCTTAATGCTTTCGCCTATGGCAATCAAATTTGTCGGTGAAATGCAAGTCTATTTGATATCTCGCATTGACCTTCCATTAACAAGATATGTAGCAATAGCATTTTTTGTCGTCATTCTTATTATTGTAATTTACATAATTTGGCAACTTTTGGGATGGTATTCAAAGGAATATACTTTAACTGATACTAGGGTTATTATCAAATCAGGAGTATTGTCCACCAAGAAAAATTATATGCCTTATGCCAGAATTCAGGATATAAATACTTCTCAAAGCATTATTGCAAGATTATTTAGAATAGGATCAATATATCTGTTCAGTGCCTATGACAATAATCAGATGGAACTGACCAATATAAGCAATCCTTCCCAAGTTGAGGAGATTATTTTTTCACATATGGTTAACTCCCGTGTGTACAGTGAGCCGCAAGCCAGATTTCCCAGAAACAATCACTATGCTGAAAGAAATTTCCAATCAAGCGATGATTATTTGGGAGCAGATGATTATTATGATGAGTTTGAACCTATCACTCCTATCGGCCATGAAAAGGATAATTTAAGAAGGGAATATGAGTATTATCCAGAAGATTTAGGCTACAATGATGAACGCTACAACAGGTATGAATATGAACCTTATGATGATAATGCTATAAGATTTGAGGGGGCTTCAAATTCCTATCAAAATGATAGCTATTATAATCAGGTAGCCGATGAATATTCCGGAAATGATGGACAACACTATCGGAATAACGGCTTCGAAGCTCATTATAATGAAAATGCTGAAAATGATGTGCATGATGAACCAATGGATATGGATGATTCAAGTGAAAAGGTCATCAGAAGACATTTTGATAAGTTTAAAAAATAAGGTCATATAATGAATTTTGATTATGATGTATGTGTAGTAGGTGCAGGTCCTGTTGGTTCAACAATTTCTTATTATTTGTCTTTAAAAGGATTGTCAGTCGTATTGCTTGACAAAAAAACAAAAATAGGATTTCCTTTGCAATGCGCGGGAATTTTAAGTTATCATATTGATGAATTTAATGAACTTCCAGAGGATATCATACTAAATAAGGTTAAAGGTGCATTCCTGCATTCCCCAAATCACATTTTAAATGTCAAAAAGGATAGTGATGTGGCGTATATCATAGATAGGGTCGCCTATGATCAATTCTTATTAAACCGAGCTACTGGCAGTGGCGTCAAATTAATCACTCAAAAGGCAGTTGACTTTAACATTGATGAAGGTTTGACAACACTTCAGAACAATGAAAAAATAAAATCAAAAGTTATAGTCGGCTGCGATGGGTATAACTCGGATTTATCTAAATATATTGGAAATGACCAGGACAATTATCCGGCTTCACAGATGCTTGTTAAAATATCCGCAAATGATATCTATGAATATAGAAAAGACAGTGAAAATATTTCGGATTATGTTGATGCTTGCCTTTTAGAAGAAGCATTGCCAGGATTTTTATGGCTTATACCTGTCGGAGAAGACCTCTACAGAGCGGGTTTGTTTTCCAAAGATTCTCACAAAAGACAAGCTGATATATTAATGGACTATTTAAATAAAAACAATTTGAAATTTGAAATAATCGAAAAATATAAGGGTTTTATACCGATATTCAATAAAAATAACAAATTGGCCAAATCAAGGGCGGTTCTCATTGGAGACGCGGCAGGACAAGTCAAGCCAACATCCGGCGGAGGATTGATGATAGCTTTTGATGCCTGCAGATTTGCAAGCGAATATATAGTTCAGGCAATCGAGAAAAATGATTTTTCGATTCTGGAAAAATATCACGAAGAATTCCTAGACAAATATCAAAAGGAGTTCAGCTATCAAATCAAGGTTCAAAAAACGCTTCAGATGTTGACAAACGATGATTTGGATTATTTATATATGAAACTTAAGGAAAATGATGGTGAAAAACTAATTTCAGAATATGGGGATATGGACACCCAATCAGTCCTAATAAAAGAATCAGTCAAAAGGGGATTGGTCTTTAAGGTCATTCCATCATTTTTATTTAAGAAAGTAGGAAAAATTTTTGGATTTTAGGTGACTATAATGGAATTATTATGTATACAATCTCAAGAACACCCTCAATTACCTATAGCAGAACTAAGGGCAGTTATGGACTGTGAAAATATTGATGCAGATATCGACATCATCACAGAGGGATTAGTTTTATTAAAGGGCATCGACTTTAAAAAATGTGGGGATTATTATAGGATTCTAACTAAAAGGTTAGGTTATACCCATGAAGTTCATGAAATAATAACTACTTCAGCAATAGACCGATTGGATGAGGATGTATCCTCAATTGACTGGTCGGAGTATATTGATGAGACTTTTGCCGTGAGGGTTAAGAGATTCCATTCAAGAATAGACACCGTTGCAACAGAGCGAAAGATTGGTTCTCTGATTTTAGAAAACTGCAGTAACATTAAAGTCAATCTTAAAAATCCAAAATCTTTAGTTCGGGTTGTTGCATTTGAAGATATTGTATATGTGGCTATTGAAAGGATTAAACTGAACAAAAAACATTTTGAAGAGACAAAGCCTCACAAAAGGCCGTTTTTCTATCCAGGTTCAATGAGCCCAAAACTGGCAAGGTGCATGGTTAATCTAGCTAGGGTTAAAGAGGGGCAACTTGTTCTTGATCCGTTTTGCGGAACCGGAGGAATACTGATTGAGGCCGGACTTATAGGATGTAGGGTTGTCGGGTCTGATATTTATTGGAAAATGAAAAATGGAACAGCCATTAATTTGGAGCACTATGGAATTACAGATTATAGGACATTTAATCTTGATGTTCGCGAGCTTAAAATGTATGAAAAAGTGGCTGCAGTTGTTACTGATCCCCCTTATGGAATTTCCACCACCACCGGTGATGTTGATGGGGAGAATATTATCAAAGAATTCTATAAGGCAATATATGATAACATGAAAGATGATGCCTATTTATGCATGGCGAGCCCTCACTTTATAGATTTAAAACCAATGGTTGATGAAGTGGGCTTTGAGATAGTTGAACAGTATGGTATTAAGATGCATAGAAGTTTAACTAGAATTATTTCTGTCATAAGAAAAAAGTTGGATTAATATATAGTCAACAGTTACATTTATATATGAGAACATAAAACTTGCCTCTAAATTGCCCCAATACTTAAGAATTATTTTTTAATTTATTTATTTCTTCAAAAACTTTTTTTTATTTTGTTTTTTTAAGTTTTAAAAAATTTTTTTTATAATATTTAATATAATTTTATTTTTTTATAAATTTAAGATTATAAAAGTTTATTTTTAAATAATAACTATTAATATTCATTTTTATAATTTTTTAATATTTTTTGCAATATTTTTTAATTGATTTTGTTAATAAAATTTCTTTGCCTATTAGATGTGCTATGTGTTTTATGGCGATGACCTAAGTTTTATTGTATGGAACAATTTTAACTATGATGGTTGCTTTTCCGCACGTAGCTATACATTCGTGAGTACTTGAATTTTCTCAAGTATGATGTTGGTTTTGTAGATGTGGTGAATTAGTTACAAACTAGTTTGTGTATTCTCGTCTATATTTTTTAGCGTACTTCATAATACTTTATACTTATTATGTTCTGTTATGTGTTCAATTCTGTTTGATCCTGGCAGATGCTACTGCTATTGGGATTCGATTAAGCCATGCAAGTCGAACGAGTTTAGGCTCGTGGCGTACGGCTCAGTAACACGTGG
>NZ_JAFRKB010000022.1 GCF_017431965.1 Methanobrevibacter sp.
ATTCCCACATGTTTATAAACTCGCCATAGCCCCTTTTGGTTGCAAGGATTTTATTGTCCTTTTTGATAATGGCTGCAACGACATTCAAAGTTTTCATAAGTTAATCTCCTTATGATTTTATATTTGGCAGCTTGCGTTATAAATGTTATTTATAAATAAACATATTAATTAATCATTTACACTAACAAACTCATAATTTATCAAACCATGATTAAATAAAAGTGTTTTGAGAACTTCTTTAATGAAAATAGCTAAATTATCTTCTTCAATATCTTCATTTCCAGGAGTTAAAGAGAAAGCACCAACTGAAGGAATAATTAAATCAGATTCATAAAATCTTTTTGTAACATTCCCCGGATACAACACATAAGACCCCTCAGTTTTTAAAATTGAATCTTTATAAGTGTGCATTTTATAGATATCCCCATCTTTAAAAACAGTTTCTTTTTCTTCCAGCGAATCTCTTTTTTCAATTTCTTCATCCAATTCCTTATCAGACAAATCTATTTTTGAGTAAAAATCAGCAATTTCAAGTTCAGACCTGTATTTGGCATCAAAATGGATGTAGTTAACGTTTTCGCCAATTTTAACAAGTAAAGTATAATCCGGTTTAAACACAAGTGAATATGATCTATATTTGGATTTATCTGAAAATCTTAAATTGTAAAATAGTTCAATTTCAATGTTTTGACCATATAAATTTAGTTTGAATCTTTTGGCGGACTGAACTCCTTTTTTAATGCTGATGGACCAGTTATCCTTATTGACCTTAAAAACATCCTCAAAATTGATTTTTCGAACACTCAACTCATTTAAAACTTTTAACATTTTAAAGTAACACCAATATTCATATAATTCGCTTAATCTCTTTTCGAATCCTTTAAACTGATCGTTAATTTCATCCCAGCTTAACCTAAATGAAAATTCAAGCATTAAAAAGTAATGGAAAATTTCCCTATAACCTTCCTTTTTCTGTAAAATCTGTGAATTGAATGGAACATAATCCATTGCAGATATATGGTTAAAAAATTTACTTGACAAATAATATTCAATTTCATCACTGAAAAATAATAGCTTATCTTTAATATAACCCTCTTTGGAGCTTTTAAGTAACTTTTCAACCAAATTACGAATTAATTCCAAAAAGTACTTGAAGAATCTGTTTTCCGGAATGTCAATAATGTCCTCATGTTTAATTTGATCGATTTCATGAGGTATGTAACCATTTAATTTATTGACTATTCTATAGTCAGCATCAGACTTGAATAACTCGTTAGGTTTTGATATTATATTTTTTAAAGTATTCTGATTGACATTGGATGCCAATGATAATGGCACAGTTTCAATATGACTTTTAAGCTGAGAATGCAGGTTTTTAGATAAATATTCAAAAATTGAGGGCAAATTGTCTTCTCTAAACAAATACTCCAAAAACATGAAGTCCTCATAATAAGTTTCCTTTTGTCTGTAATCGAGCTCAAATTCCTGATACAATGGAGAGTTTACTTCAAAAATCAAACTTAATGCATGTTGCGATAAATCAGCAATCATGGACGAATACTGGCTGAAATAATCTATTTTTTTGGATCTGACCTCAATAGGAATTTTAATTGAGTTTATGTTATCTTTTCTCACATCTAAAAATGACTTTCCGACATAACTTCTGAAATTAAGAGTTCCTGCAACTTTGAACTTGTTGTTGTCTCCTAAAGTAAATCTGAATGGTTTAAAATGATTATCGTTCATTTTAGTTAATGAATATAGCACCTCAAAATTAGCTTCAACATCTTTTGATTCAAATAAAATTTGATACTCTGTTTCTTCCAAAAACATTAATTTTGCAAAATTAGCTCCAATATTTTGGCAATATTGGATTGGAGTTTGATTATCTGGTTCATCAACTAATGAAACATTTTCAAATGTTATCTCACTAGAGATGTTAATGTCAAATTCTTCATTGCCATCATAATCAAGAGAACTGACTGTTAATGTTCCAAATTCATTGAAATTTTCATCAGTTAATTGAATTATTACTTTTTGCTCAATCATTTAAATCCTAATTAATAAATGAAACATATCTTTGATCGGATAATGTTTTAGACATGCTCTGAAGTTTTAAAGCAGAAGTATAATATCTGGAATTATTTTTGTCAATGACAAAGTTTTTAGGGTTTTCATTATTGTTTCTGTTTTCCAAACAAATATTGAATAAATTAGTTAAAACCTTGCCGATGGCCTTTTCGGATCCGTGCAATTTTGGAAGAATCTTTTGTTTGACTTGAGCGTCAAAGTATCTTTCCCAATTAGTCCATTCGCTTGGTTCGTTTTCATATCTCCAGGCAACTACCATAAATCTTAAGATTTCATTAATTACTCTGAAACCAAAGTCAAAACCAGACCCTTTAAGAGTTTCCTGGAATATTGTTAGCTCCATTGCCAAAACATCCCATAAATTATCATCATCGTGGTAAATTTCTGATAAAATCTCTTTTAAATCTTCAATATTCAAATCTGTAATGTTAGAATCCATTAATGGAGACTGAAGATAGTTAATATCTCCTTTAAAGTCCGTTATGTCTAAATCAGACACCATATAGTCCCATGCAGACAATGTATCAAATTCAATGGTATTCGCCCTATCCAACACTTTTGGAGAAAACATGTAGGTGGTTTCATCAACATTAACAGTACCTATGATGAAAAGATTTTCTGGAAGTTTTAGTGTTTCATCCTTACCATACAAAGGTATTTCCTCTCCACTTTCAATAGCTGATAGGAAGTCTGCGAAATATCTTTCGACATGTGATAGATTCATCTCATCTAAAATCAAAAAATAAGGATTATTAGGATCTTCTTGAGCTTGTTTAATTAAATCATAAGCAGGAGTTGATTGATAATTTTCTGTGATTACATTATAATAACCAACAATATTTGTATTATCTGTCCAATTAGCTCCTACTGGGACAATTTGGTATTTTTGTTTAAATTCAAAGTTATCCAAAGATTCTATTTTTGTTTTTGAACAATTCCAATCAGAAATAAAATTCTCAAAATTAAACTTATCTATATTTAATTCGACATCAACCTCTTTACCAATATTCTCACGCAAGTATTTCTGTAATGTATCGTTTTTTTTAAAAGTTATTTTTGGAACAACTCTAATTCTGGCAGTTGATTTCATATCATTAACAATAATATTACATTTAGAATAACCTGAATCAAACGGATAATAATCAAAAATATTTTTATGAGCAAACCATTGCCTCTTTTCAGAAGCTGAATTATTAGATTTTTGTTTTAATAAAATTTTTCCATTTGGTTCAATATAATCTTTAGAAATAAAATCTTTCAAATCTTCACAAGAAACTTCTAAATTAACAATTCCATTAGAATTTATTTCATATAATTCTTTAAAATAATCTTTAATATCATCACTATCATAATATAATTGCACCATTGTATTTATAGACCCTTTTACAGGAATGTTATCCACTAACATATCACATTTAGTACTGCATTCACTAATGGGAACTATATTTGATATTTCTTCTTTTGAGAGAGTCCACCCCTTATTTTCCCAAGAGGAATAATTAGTTTTGACCTTTAATGTGAAAAATCCATCATGTTTTTTAGGAACCCTGTCTTCAGCCAGATATTTAGCAAATAACTGAGATAATTTTGTTTTTCCAGTTCCAGAATTACCAGTTAATATTTCAAATGGTTTAACTTTTAAAGATAAAAGATAATTTTCAATTAATTCTTTATCAAAATAATATCCATTGGAAATTAAGAATTTATAAAATGAATCCATATGCATATTTTCAGACATATTAAAACCTACTTAAATCAATTTAACTAAATGAAAACAATATTCCATGATTAATACAATTTATATATAAACATGTATTAAAAAATAACGAAATTAAAAAATTAATAAAACTATCAAATTTAAGAAATTCAATAAATCAATAATATTAAATATAAAAATTTAAGTAAACACAAAATATATATAATTTATAAGAAACTTAAAAGGAACAATGAAAATGTTAGAAAAAAAACAAATCATAATTATAATACTAATAGCAGTTATAATAGCTCTTGCGGGATTAGTGGCATTTACATTGCTTAACCAAACACAATACCAAACCATCCAGATTAGTAACGGCACTACAATCGACGTTCCAAAAACTGACGATGCTACATGGAGCGATCTTGGATATGGAATCAAATCATATGCCTGTGAGTCAAAACATTTCGTTTTAACTTCCTATAACAGTCAGGAAAATTCAAACCTTGTTGGTGGTTTAGGTTTTGCACTTGCAAGAGACATGCTGCTAAACGGCTCTACTGATGTTGAAAACTATCACGGATATCAAATTAAGGAAAACACAGTCAATGACACCCATTTC
>NZ_JAFRKB010000023.1 GCF_017431965.1 Methanobrevibacter sp.
CAAGCATGATATAATCCAACCATATTTAATAGTTATTAATAAGTTATACACAACATCCTATAAATATTTTTAGATGTAAGTAAAGTCAGTTGGTTTAAGACTTCTCCATTTAGCCACAGCCCAATCATAAGTAATCTTATGCAACTTAATCCACTCATCCCAATACACATAAGAAGTATTCCTTCTTTGCAATACTGCATTGGTTTTATCAGTCAAATCATCCATTGCAGCCATAGCGCCAGTTTCAGCCCAATTCTCAGAGATGTCAACATAATCCCAACCATCACCATACCAAGAAGCATGCTCTACAGGATAACCATTATCACGTAACCATTTCTCTTCCTTCTTAACTATATTCTTCCATTCATCAGTATCACAAATACCGTAATGACGATAACTCATAGCATTAGAAAGATTTAATCTTTCTTCAACAGTAGGGTTAGATTTATGGATTATATCAGCATATTCTTTAGGAATAAGACTATAATCAAGACAATGATTCAATTCATGATACATAGTTTGTCTAAGGTTACCCCTTACATCTCTAGCTTGTTTAAGAGTTAATGGAAGTATCCTAACTTCCTTATCAGACCATCGAGCATAACCTAAAAAACGTTTTTTATTTTCATTAACAAAATTAATTCCCCTTGTAGAGAATTTATAAATATCTGGAACTTCTTTATAAATCTTAATAACTTCTTTCAAATCATAAGCGCATTTACCAGAGTTAGTTGAATCAATATATTTTTTAGCTCCAGTATTCTTAGTGAAATAAGCATCAAAGGTAATTTTAACATCATGGTTAATTACTTTACCAGTTTTAGGGTCCTTATAAGTTAAGTGATCTATGAACTTTTGAGTTGGTCTACCTTTACTGTCAGTCCCTCTTTCATAATCCATACCATAGAATGCTGCTACATCTTCAGGAGTTTTCAAGTTGTCATAAGTTAATTCAGAGGTCGGTCGAGTTTGTTTAGTTTGAGATTCTTTAGAGGGTTTCCTTTGACGAGGTTCTTTGTAATCTTCACGAATTCCTCTACGAATACTGAATCCCCTGTCATGCCATTCTTTAGTATTGAACTCACGGAGAATAGCATTACCAGTTTCACGATTAACAAATTCTTGAATAGCTTTTTGGTCACTGGATACAATTCCTTTTCTTCTTGCTTCAACCAGTTTATTTGTTACTTCAGAATTGATTTTATCAAAGATATCATTGATTTCTCTTTGGCCTCTGATAGTGAAGAAATCTAATTGTTCTTCTGCATGAACATACCATACTTCCTTATTAGAAATGAATATATGGTCGTTTCCAGATAAGACACGTGCATGTTTAATATCATTTGCACTAATGTATGTTTGACCTTCACTATTTGGAATGGTTCTTATTGTATTTGAAGTAACATTGGAATAAGTATCACTTTTGAATCTGATAGTTCCTCTTTTTCCTTTGATTTCATCACTAGTTAATTTACCAGTTTTTGGGTCAAATTCATAACCATATATTGTTTGGTTTTTAACTCTTTTATTGGACCATTTCAATATATCATCTAAAGTTTCTTCAGATATTGGTAAATCCTTTTTCAAGTCAGAAACTTTTTCATCATATTTTGGTTCTGGTAAAGGTTCAGGTTTAGGAGGCTCAGGTTCCGGTTTAGGTTCCGGTTCTGGTTTTGGTTCAGGAGTTTTAGGTTTAGGTTTTTCAACCGGCTTTTCCTTTTTAGGTTTAGGATGTGCATCATTACCTAAAGCTTTCTTCTTCAACTCCAAGAATTTCTTCTCCAAGAAAGCTAAACGTTTCTGATGTTTAGCTATCTCTTCAGCAGGAGCATCCGGATTATTCTGTAACCATTCCTTTTGCTTAGGAATATTAGCCTTATAATTATTATACTTCTCACGTTCACCAGGACGAAGATTCCTATACAATTGTTCCTTTGTAGGTTCAGGTAATTCTTCTTCGGCCTTGCGAATGTTCACAGATAAAGGAGTTAAATTAATGACTGGAGGATTATCCGGAGCTGGTTGTTTGGTTTCCCAAACAGTTAAATAAGTACATCTGCAGAACGGATGAAACGGAGGGAATTCCCCACCTTTGATTAAATCAACAATATTATGAACTCGTTCTTTTCCACGGTCAACGAAAGTTCTAGTTTTACTATTAAAGTGATATGCATATTCTAAGCAAGTTGTACAGACTTGATTATCTTCAGCAGTTAAAATCTTAACCTGAGTATAACCCTCATTCAAATAAGATTGGACCATTCCAGTATTCTGCATACGACTGGTTTCAGTCTTAGCAATCATTGTGGCTCTTTGCCTTGCAGTGAAAGGTGAACCATCCAATGGAGTTACACCTGCTTTCTCTAAAGTCCTTGCAAGATTGTATGGATTTTCACCCATGATAATGCCTTGCAATATCTTATTCTTAACAGTAGTTTGCAGGTCACCAGTTAAGTTTCGGATTAAATCATAATTATAATCTTTAGCTAAACGGATAGCTTGAATATCCGCATCAGTATAACGAAGTGTCTCCTTGATATTACTGTATCCTTGTTTTTTACCTTCATCATAAATAGCATCCAATAGATCATCAACATTTTCATAATGAGTATCAAAGATAGTATCCCATGCATCTTCCAATGCATCAAAGATTTCTTTCTCAATACGAGCATCTTCAAGGAATAAATCACGTGCTTCATCAGAGCTTAACCAACTAATACTCTCATTCAATTGAGTGTCAATTAAATCAGAAATCATCTGATAGAATTGTTTCGCATTATCCTTTTCAGGTATGCTTTTACTATCAAACAAATCCCATAAACCTAACTCATCA
>NZ_JAFRKB010000024.1 GCF_017431965.1 Methanobrevibacter sp.
ATAACCGATACTAAGTTATTATCTGATGAAACAAATATTAAAGTTTAATAGATATTATAAAGACTATAAATCATTTAAAAATCTTGTTGCCCGTATACTATACAAAATATTTACTACTTTTCGCTCTCAAATTATAATATACAAACAAGAAGTATATATATTTTTATTACTTTTATTTTGTAAATTATGTTTATAAGATAAAATGTAAAAAAAGATTATTGTGGCACCAGTGCCACAAAAATTAAAATAAGTTCATTCAATGCAGTTATAAGCTTAAAACCAGTTCCACATCACCGGTTCCCAAAATATTTTTCAACTCAGTTTCGCTGACATTTTGAACTTCGCCTAATTTGGTATAATTCCAAGAATTTGAATTATAGAATAATGAAACTTGATTTCCCTGATACAACACCAAATCTCCGGGAGATGTTTTGATATAGGTGTCGTTGGTTGGAAGTGAGAATCCCAAATCTCCGACTTTTTCAAACCCCCCATATTCCTTAGCATTTATTTTTATAGCACCATTCTTTAATTTTTCAATTAAATTTTTTGTAGCTTCATTATTCTCCAGTTTTACATTTAAAACTTTACCGTTGACTTCAATTTTCATATATTCTCCATAACTATCATTTAATACATCATTTCCAGAATCGGCAGTCGAGTTTTGAGTATTTCCAATAGCTCCAACTGCCATGATGCCCAATAATGTCAGAATTATAGTAATCATCAGCATGATTCTTTTATCATGCATTTTCCTCACCTTTATTAGAAGTGTTCATTATAGAAACTGACTATTTTGTCAAATGGTATGATTTCCAAATCGTCGTAGAGATCTGTGTGAACGGCATCAGGAATGATTAACAGTTCCTTATTGTCTCCAGTTAACTTTTCAAATTCGTCTTTTGACATATAGCATGAATGGGCTTTTTCACCATGAATAATTAAAACTGCTGAGCGAATTTCATCACTGTACTCACAAATTGGCTGGTTAATAAAAGACATTGTACCAACAGCATTCCAGCCATCATTGGAGTTTAAAGACCTTTTATGATATCCACGTTCAGTTTTGTAATAATCATGATAATCTTTTACGAAAAATGGAGCATCATCAGGTAATGGATCTACAACTCCACCTGCTCTTAAGTATTCACCATTTTTATAATCTTCATTTCTTTGATTATTGAGCTGTACTTTCATTTCATATCTTGCTTCCGGACTGTCTCCTTCGTCAAAATATCCATTCGCACCTACACGACTCATATTATACATTGTGGATGTTACTGTTGCTTTAACTCTTGTATCAAGAGAAGCTGCATTTAATGCCATTCCTCCCCATCCGCAAATACCTAACATACCGATTTTTTCACTGTCTACATCATCTCTGCTAATTAAATAATCAATGGATGCCTGGAAGTCTTCAGTGTTGATGTCTGGTGATGCCATGTATCTTGGCTCGCCCCCACTTTCACCGGTGAATGAAGGGTCAAATGCAATTGTTAAAAATCCTCTTTCAGCTAATGTCTGTGCATAAAGACCTGAGCATTGTTCTTTAACTGCACCGAAAGGTCCGCTAACTGCAATAGCCGGAAGTTTAGATTCCGCATCGACAGGTTTATATAAATCTGCTACTAATGTAATCCCATATCTGTTATGGAATGTGATTTTTTCATGTTCCACTTTGTCTGATTTGGGAAATACTTTGTCCCATTCATTTGTTATTTTTATATCATTCATTTAATCACCTTTATTAAGATTTCAATGTTAAATCGTTCAAGAAAAAAGTGTTGTGAATAACAACAATATATTTAAATATATCCCATTTTATAATTTAAATAATTTATTATAATCTGTTACCATTCATTATAGTGGATTTTATCCTCAAGATCCACCCCCATCTGTTCAGGCAGCCTTTTGGTCTTATCAGATATCCTATTCCTATGATGCATACACTATCCATATTGTCCTGAATGTTCAATTCCTTTTGGTATCTTGTGATGAAGACTTGGTATTTTTCACCATAGTCCCCAAATAAAACATTAACTATACACATTTGTTAATATAAACTTGCTTTTAAAGGAGTTGATGTATCTGCAGATTTGAAAATCAATTGAATTTTGATAACCTCCACGTTAATGAGAAAGGAGAGTTATTAAAATTAAAATTATAAAATTACTTTTGATTTAATAAATGCAAACATCAAGAATTATACCTCGAAAAACTTATACTCTGCGAAGTGTTTCTGTAAACATGATGACATAATTGATGAATGCTTTTCATAAAAATTCTTCAAAGAAATTCACCAAATATTAAGTCAATATACTAAAAAAACTATACAAAATATAAATACCTCTAAAAAAGATCAAATTAATTCCTTAAAAAAAGACTTATTTTTTAAAAAAATAAACATATACACTTAATAAAATCATAAAATAAGTTATATTAAGTTAATAAAGAATAAACTTAATATTAATGACCAATAAGCCAAATAAGACCCAAATTATGTACAAATGATTTTGCCCGTATACTATACAAAATATTTACTACTTTTCGCTCTTACATTATAATATTTTGTATCAGTTCCTATAAATCTTATCAAAATATTTGGTGTTTTAAAGTGGGGAAAGAATAATACTTTTTTACTTATGAGTTTAAATCAACAATGTATTTGAAAGAGGCACAGTTTAGATGGTAAAAATTTTTAAATATTAAATTAATCCATAACTATTATTATGTGTATTTGTGTAGTGGCATCCCCAAGATTATAAAAGACTTTTTTTAATACCAAAAACTATCTTAGAACTTTTGGTTAGATAAACACCATTAGCTACTGCTTTCGATAGTTTTTCAAAATTTAACACTTAAAACAATTTATTTAAGGAGACCAATCTTATGGGAGATTCTATTAAACAAGAAACACAGGGAGTAAATTTATTGAGGGGAAACCCTAAAAAAGCAGTTTTGAAATTATCATTGCCTTTAATGCTATCAATGATGGTAATTTCATTATATAATATCATTGATTCATTCTGGGTAGCGGGCCTCGGTGCAGACCAGCTTGCAGCCGTTGGATTTGTAATACCGTTGGAATTTTTAATAATAAGCATAGGAACAAGCCTGGGTGCTGGAATAACATCAGTCGTTTCCAAATACATCGGGGAGAAAAACGATAAGTTAGCAGACAATTCCGCAGCTCACGGAGTGATACTGTCCTTAATCTTTTCAGTCATTGTCACAGTGATATTTTCAGTCTTTGCAAAGGAACTGTTAATGCTGATGGGAGCAAGAGGTGCAAGTCTCAGCTATGCGCTTGACTACAGCCACATCTACTTTATCGCAAGCATATTTGTAGTAATGCCCAATGCACTGTACGGACTTTTAAGATCCGAAGGAGACACCAAAAGGACAATGTATGTTATGGTTCTCTGCGCAATAGTAAACATGGTGCTTGATCCGATTTTCATATACACTTTCAACATGAAAATGTTCGGAGCGGCTCTTTCAACAATACTGTCTTTAGCTATTGTGCTTGCAATAATCATATATTGGATTTACATCAAAAAGGACACCTATTTGAATCCGACATTGACAAATTTTGATTATGAATCATTTATCATGAAGGATATGCTTAAGGTGGCCGTTCCATCAATCTGTGAGATGATTTTCATCACATGCATTACGGCGATAATGCATTTCATAATCCTAGCGGTTTCAACAACTGATTCTGTAGCAGTATTTGAAAATGGCTGGAGGATGGTTACTTTAGCCACTGAGCCCATGATGGCAATTTCCACTGCACTGATATCAATTGTTGCTGCAAACTACGGAGCGGGGAACTTCAAGAATATGAAAGTTGCTTATGATTATTCAATGAAAATTGCAACACTGCTTGGTGTGGTGGCACTCATAATCTTTTTAGTCTTTGCACCACAAATATCATACATATTCTCATATGGAGCAAGTTCAAGACTTTTGGAACCGACTATTGAATTTTTCCACATATTCGCATGGTTCTTTATAGTATTTCCTGGAGGAATCATTTCAACATATGTATTCCAGGGACTGGGCAAGGGAACACACTCACTCGTCTTTACGGTTATCCGAGAGGCAATATGTGCAACAGTCTTTGCAGTGCTGTTTGGAATAGTTTTAAATTGGGGAATAAACGGAGTATGGTTCGGAATACTTGTAGGATACACAATCGGCGGACTGGTAGCTATAGTCTATGCAAACAATTATCTGGGGAAAATGGTGAAAGCATGAAATATAAGATAACAGACATCAAAGAGGATGAATTGCCCTTCGGCGATTTTTTAACATCAAGATACTCAATGACTGTTAAAGTCAAAGCAGATGAATGCTATACACTGTCCAAAAGAAAAAACATTCCTTTCTTTAATCTGACAGCTGCCTGCATTTTGGAAGCTATAAATGAAATACCTGAATTCAAATTAAGAATCAGAGACGGTAACGTCATTGAATATGACTACCTCAATGCCGTCAGCCCGATAATGCAGGAAGATTATAGCATTCGAGAAATTGAGATACTTCCTCCGTCCGAGTTTGAAGATATCTATAAATGGAATGATTATGTTGAAAACAAGAAAACCAACATTGAGGACAATCAGTTTCTGGTTGAGCCTATGATGAGAGATGAACTTCCAATTGCAAACTTGTCTTGCATTCCATGGATTGACTTTGATTCAATGACAAACATAATTGCAAGTCCCAATCAGATAATGCCGGTAATCAGCTGGGGAAAACTTGTTGACGGAAAAATACCCATTTCATTAACAGCTAGTCATGTTTTTATATTCGGATGGCATTTCAAACTGTTCTATGAAAAGACAGAAGAATATTTAACTGATCCTGAAAGGTTATTTTAAATAATCCTTTCAATTTTCTTTTTAATTTTATCATAATCCTCAATTAAATCAACAACACATTTTAGTTTCAATTTCATGAAGCATTTTACACATTAACATCCTCCATTGTAAATGTTGATTTAATCTCAAAGATCATATCACATTAGAAAAATATACTCTATTCGAGAATCATTACCTCAAATCTGAAAAAAAACATTATAGAAATATCAACATTATGTTAATGGAAAACATAGAATATGAAATAGATAGTAACTATTTTGCATAATAATTTTCAAAGAATTTACTCAAAATATGAAGTCAATATGCTGAAAAAACTATACAAAATATAAACACCCTCCAAAAAAGGCCAAATTAATTCCTTAAAAAAAGACTCATTTTTTAAAAATATAAACCTATTGCGCATAATAAAATCATAAAATAAGTTATATTAAGTTAATGAAGAAAAAACTTAATATAAATAACTAATAAGCCAAATAACGCATAAATTATATACAATGGATTTTGCCAGTATACTATACAAAATATTTACTACTTTTAGCTCTCAATTAATAATATAAAACTAAGAAGCATATATATTTTTATTACTTTTAAATTTGCCCCCTATTTCAAAAATTTTATTACTTGTTTTATATAAAAAAATATATGTAATTATTAAAATATTTTGGTGATTGTAATGAAAATTTTAGGAATTAATGCAAGCCCCAGGCCGGACAGTAACGTGAAAGCAGCTTTGGAAATTGTTCTTGATGAAGCAAAATCCAACGGCGCAGATGGAGAAATTGTTAATGTAAACAGTTTGACAATTTCTGCTTGTCAAGCAGACGGATACTGCAAAGAACATGACGGCGAATGTGCCTTAAACGATGACATGCAGGACATCTACAAAAAGATTGAGGATTCTGATATAATCCTTTTCGGCAGTCCAATTTACTTCTGCGATATAACTGCACAGGCAAAAACCGTAATTGACAGGTTATACTCCTATTTCATGAATGAGACTTATGGAAAACTTTTTGCAGATAAAAAGGTACACATTATAGCTTCACATGGTGCAGCGCCGGTTGAAATGTTCATTGGATCTTTAAACACACAGATGAATGTTTTTGGAGGATTAGGTTTCCAAACTGGAGAAATAATAACTCTTGAAGGCAACAATGTTCCTGGAGCAGTCAAGGGCAAGGAAGACCAAATCGAGCAATTGAAAGCTCTTGCAGCATCTTTATAATAATATTTTCTTCTAATTCGTAATGATTGTACATTGTGTGCCCCTGTGCTGTTTAATTTACATAATTGATAAATCAAGAAACATGCTTTCTTAATTTTGATATTTCTTGATTTCTATTATTGTTAGATTTTTTATATTTTAATTTTTTATATTTTAATTTTTTAGGCATGGTTGATTTTTTAATATCTTTTTAATCTCTACTTATGCATATGATTATACTTGCACATATGTTGTTTGTACAAATGGGAACATTTGTAAAATAAGTCATTTCAAAGAATACATTAATTTTATTACTTATTTTATATAAAAAATATAATAAATAATATAATATTTGGAAATGATTAATATGGGAATTACAGATTACATCAAAACAAGATTACTGAATAATCGTGTGGAGCAGTACAACACCAAGCGCAGCTATTGGGGTGAAGATGAAAGGCAACCTAGAACTGACGGAATCAACACAGGTCTTGACTTGCCTGATGCACTTCCACCAGTTATTAATAAGACAATAGCTAATGCTCGATATGCTGTAAAGCTTGACGGTTACACTTCAGGAATATTGAAAAACAGAATTGATAAAGCTAATGTTAATATGGTTCTTGTTGATAAGGAAAATAAGTTATCTCAAGAGCAAAAGTTAACTTTGATTTTATGGGCCAGAAAAATTGACATTTCTCAAGTAGCTAAAAATATTCTGCAGGGAGGAATGGTTGACGGTGAAGGTCTTATTAAACCTGTTCAACGTTGGGATAAAAGTATTGGCAAATACATTAAACCTATATTTTTGGAAATCGGTGCTCACGGTTACGGATTAAAGAAAGAATTCAATGACGATAATGAAGTTCAGCTATACCTTCATGAAATGCCGAAAGATATTGTTAACGGATCTCCTGAAGAGTTTGATAACTATGTCAGTGTTGAAGAGGGAACATTAACGGTCAAGTACGAACCAACTGATGTTATTAACTTCATGTATAATGAAATATACTCAGAAGCGCAAAGCATTATCCTGAATTGCCTTGATGATATATACCACAAGTGTAATTTGGAGAGAAATCAGGTAGAGAGAATTAATAAAGATAATATTATTGAAGTTAAACCTGCAATGGATGCAAACGGTCAACCATATATTACTGAACTTTCAA
>NZ_JAFRKB010000025.1 GCF_017431965.1 Methanobrevibacter sp.
ATACAGAAATATCTGAACTAGCAGCATAACTATAGACAGATACATCTGATGTATCATCTACTAAGCTAGTAGCATACGAATCTGTAACACTTATCTCACTTGCACAAACAGCACTAACAGAAAACAAAACTGAAAGCACTAAACACAAAGTGAGTAATAATTGTTTGTTCAAAATAATTTACCTCCATCACTATTTATTTAAACAAAACAATGAGCATCAAATCTCATTTCAAGAGTATTTATTATAAATATCTTATATAAAGCTTTTTATTTCCTAAATCAAATTAAATGAGTTTAATTTTTAAAAATAAGTCTAAAAATTTATGAAAATTTGAAATTAAACAAAATTATACTTAAATTAACCTATAAAAAGATGAAAACATATGAAACATTATTTCAACAAATTTGAATATATAAAAATCTAAATAGTGGTTGAAAAGTATATTATATAAAATAACATATAATTAGAACCCCTATAATTAAAAAACATTAATTTAAGTCAATTTAGAATAAAAAAGAACACATTTAATAATATAAATAGAAAAATAAGTACAAAAAATAAAAAAAATAAAAAATGTAAAATATTGAAATTATTCTACATCATTGGAGGCATTCCACCCATACCACCTGGCGGCATTGGAGGCATACCACTATCATCATTTCCAGATTCATCAGGTCCGGTTGAAGACAATGCATTTCTTGCTGCAATCATGTCATCAATACGTAAAATCATTTCAGAAGCTTCACCAGCAGATTGAAGTGCTTGAATCTTTACCCTTAAAGGTTCAATAACACCATCTTCTTTCATATCCACTACTTCACCACTGAATACATTTATTCCAATGAAAGGAGAATCTTCATGAGCAGCTTTTAAATCAGCAATTAGATTTATGGTATCCAAACCTGCATTTTCAATTAAGGTTCTTGGAATAACTTCTAAAGCTTCAGCATATTTTAAAATAGCTAATTGTTCCCTACCACTTACAGATTCGCCATAATCTCTTAATCCTTTTATTAAATCAATTTCGCAAGCTCCTCCACCAATGAGAACTTTACCTTCTTCAATAGTAGCTGCAACTACTCCTAAAGCATCATCCAATGCCCTTGAGATTTGTTCAGTCACATAACGGGTACTGCCTCTTAATACAATAGAGGAAGCTTTCGGATTTTCACATTCATCAACGAAAGTTAATTCATGATCAAAGAGTTTGTCTAAATATACGCGTCCAGCAAAACCTAATTTGTCTTCTGTTAAATCTTCAATATCAGTGACTAGTTTAGCGCCAGTTGCTTTGGAAATTCTTTCAATGTCAGATTTTTTAACTCTCTTATAAGCCATGATTCCGGCCTTTTTCAAGTAGTGCTCTGCCATATCATCAATACCCTTTTGACAGAATAGTACATTAGCTCCGGAGTCCAATACTTTATTTACCAAATCTTTAATCATTTGTTCTTCTTGAGCCAAGAATGCTTCAAATTGGTCAGGACTAGTTATATCAATTTTGGCATCAGTATTAATATCTTTTAATTCAATAGGATATTTTACAATTGCAATTTTAGCATCTTTAACTTCTTTAGGCATGTTTTTAGATAAAGGAGCTTTATCAATTACAATACCTTCAGACAAAAATGAATCTTCTACAGAATCTCCGGAAACTCTTTGAATATTAATATTATCAATTTCAGATTTTCCATCTTCTTTAATTCTTAAAGCAGCATCTACAACTAACTCAGCCAAATGTTCTTTTGCATAATCTGAACCTTTACCACTCATTGCAGTAACAGCCACTTTTTTAAGGGTTTCTTTATCATCTGCATCGATAGCAATTTCATTTAAAATTTCGATTGCTTTTGCAGTTGCATTTCTAAAACCTTTTACAACAATAGATGTTGCAATGCCTTCGTCTAATAATTCTTCAGCTTTACTTAATAATTCACCTGCAATAACAACAACAGAAGTAGTTCCATCTCCAACAATATCTTCTTGTTTTTTAGCAGTTTCAACAAGCATTCTAGCTGCAGGTTGATTAATTTCCATCTCTCTCATGATAGTTGCGCCATCATTAGTGATAGTAACATCACCTAATGAATTAACTAACATTTTATCCATTCCTTTAGGACCTAAAGTAGTTCTTACAATATTTGACAATACTTTAGCTGCTGTGATATTCATTCTTAAAGCATCTCTTTTTGAATATCTTTCAGTCCCTTCAGGAAGAATGAATATTGGTTGATTTGCCATTTCATAATCACCTTAAAATTTTTTGAATAAAATAATATAAAACTAAGTTTTTATACATATATAACATAGGTTTGAGGTTATATAAAAAGATTACCCATTAAACTAACTTTAGGTGTGTTAATGTACGAAGAGATAATTAAAGAAATTAAATCAAATTTGGGTGAAAACAACGAATTAAACAGAAGATATTTGACAGCCCAGCTTGATGTATACCGTGATCACCCATATAATATAGAGATTACTAGAGAAATCTCTCGAATGATATGGGATTGTCTTTCACAAGACGAAAAAGAAGAGTTCAGGGAAATAACTGAAAAAGAAAATCATTTGATGGATATCTTAAATGAGATATCACCAGACATTGAAAGCGGCAAATATGAAACCGCTTTAGAAAAACTTGATAGCTTCATTGAAAATTACCCTCCGATGTTTGAAGATGATACAGTAAGCGAATATCATTACTTTACCAACACACTTGAAGAAATATTATTTAACGAGTATATTGGAGCTGAAAAAAGTATAAGATATATACCTGACAATCAGCCTTTGCTTGATTTATATTATATTTATGGGTTTTTGCTTTTAGAATATAATCAATTAGATAAATCTGAAAAATACCTAAAAAAAGCTTTAAGGATTAATCCTGTGTCTGCAAGAATAATATTGGAACTGAGCGAAATTTATAAAATTCATACCTACACTTTAAATAAGCTTTTTATTTTTACTTCAGATGCTTTAAAATATGCATATTACCCTAATGATATAGCTAGATGTTATAGGAATTTAGGCTATTATTATATTGAAGAAAATCAAATGGAAACCGCATTAGCATTATTTAAATACAGTATGAACTATGAAATGAGTCCTCTTGCTTATGTAGAAATTAACTACATCCAATCTAAAAATCCCGATTTGAAATTAACTTCCAGGGAATGTGAAGAAATAATTAAAAACAAAAACATACAACTTGGCGTTAATCCTTTCGTTTTAGAGACTTTAGAGAAATTAGGCAGTGAATATGAAAAAAATTTACTTTACAATCAAGCGGGTTATTACTACAAATTATTATATGAAATAACAAAAGATGAAAAGATAATTGAAAAAATCAATTTTTTAAAAGAAAAAATAAACTATTAATAATATATATAATATATAATATAACAGGTGATTTAAAATGTGTTCTAGTGGAGGGCCAATGGCCGATATTGATTTGAAAAAATTAAAAACAAAAAAATACCATTGTAAAGACTGTGGAAATTCCTTTAAAGGTCTTGGAAAAAAAGTAGTTTGTCCTTCTTGCCAAAGTGACAACGTTGAACTTGCAGAGTAAAAAATTTACTCTATTTTTTATTTTTTAACTGATTTATATGAACATTGATTTTAAAAATGATGAAATTCTATTTCTTGAAGGTGAAACTGGGATGGTTGGAGTAGTTAAAGTAGCTTATGAAAACAAAATGTTATTTATTGCTACTCAGGACAATGAGGAAATAGTCCAATTTTTAGAATCTGATGACATAATTGCTGTTTCTAACTTTAAAAAAGACAAAAGAGCCATAAGATCACAGGCATATCTGAGCAGGGAAGAATCTTCCCCCCTTGTGATTTTAAATAAAGACCATCCATCAACTAAAAGACTGGAAACCGTTTTATCAATTGGTGAAAAAGTAAACTTGAATTGTAACATTACTCCCGGAACACATCCCGAACAAGACGTATTGTGTTCCTGTGATAGCTTATCTGGACTTGAAATAGTAAAAACCAAAACAGGAGTAAGGTTAAACAAAAGATTTGATGATTACACTATTGAAAAATTTTAGGGCGAACGATGTTTATTGATTCCTTTTATATGTTTTTAGGCCAATTGGTAGTTTTTTTAGCCATTTTAATTGTAATATTGTTTATTGTAGTTCTTATTTTAGGATTGTTAATAGCTAGAAAAAACAAAATTAAATTTCCTAGATTTGTTTTATTTGTAGTAGACCTATTATATTCCCCATTTAAAACAATTGCTCACGTATTGAAATTAGATGAACACCTGATAGATGATATTGCCATAAAAGTCAGGGATGAAATCAATAAGGAAAAATTTAAGGAAATCCCTGCCGAAAAAACATTGATATTTTTACCTCATTGTTTAAGGCACAAGGATTGTCCAGCAACACTTCAAAAAGAAGGACTGAACTGTACGGAATGCGGATTATGTTCCATTGGAGTTATTAAAAAGAAATCAGAACCCCTTGGCTACAAATTATATATCGTTCCGGGATCAAGTTTTGTTAAAAAAATAGTTATGGAAAATAAGTTTAAGGCAGTGATTGGCGTTGCCTGTCATGAAGACCTAAATCAAATGATGATGCTGCTTTCCGATTTTTGCCCACAAGGCGTTCTTCTTGAAAAAACAGGTTGCTTTGAAACAAAAGTGAATGTTAAGAAAGTTTTTGAAAAAATTGATTCCAAAAACTAATCGTCATAATATCTCATGAAATCATCTGATTCGGGAGTTTGGCAAAACTCATTTATAAAATCTTTTAAATCATTGATGAATTCTTCTTTTCTTTTATCAAAATCCTTAATCTGAGAATAATCTTTTTTTACTGAAATTGTCATTATTATGTCATCAGTTTCAAGAGTCAATTCTGGATATAACTCATCTAAAAAATCATCCATATTATCCTCTTCCATGTTGCTGATGAGCCCTTGCAAGGTGTCCTGCAGCTATAGCTCCAACAAGAGACAATTCCCCTGCCAGCACAGTACTTGCAACGATTTCAGCAAATTCACGAGCCTTACCTGAACCAGCAACTCCCAAGATTTCTAATCCTTCATGAGCAGCTTCCAAACTAGTTCCTCCACCAACGGTAGCTACTGGCAAATCCGGCAAGTTAACTGAGAAATATAAATCTCCATTTCTGTTTTCAGCTGTAGTTATCCCTAAAGATCCTTCAACAACATGAGCGGCATCCTGGCCTGTTGCTAAAAATATGGCCGCAACCATATTTGCATAATGTGCATTGAACGCCATGCTTCCGCTTGCAGCCGAACCTATTAGGTTTTTAGCAGTGTTTACTTCAACGATCATATCTGTTGTGGTTTTAAGTTTTTTTGCAACAATTTCCTTTGGAATTAAAATGTCTGCTATAACGCTTTTTCCTCTTCCTTCAACAATATTTATAGCAGCTGGTTTTTTATCAACACAGACATTGCCGCTTAACGCCAAATGGGTTGCTGTGGTATCCTGCGCCAATTTGTCTAATATCTTTTCGGAAGCTATTGTTACCATATTCATTCCCATACTGTCACCGGTTGAGAAAACAAAACGCGGATAAACATAACTTCCAACGATTAAAATAGGGTCAATTTTAATTAGTTTACCATGAGAAGTTGTACTTTCAGCTATTTCTTTTAACTCAGCGAAATTATCGACAAACCATTGTTTTATTTTTAAAGCATCCGCAACACCTTCACATCTAATGGCAGGTGCACGTGTCATGATATCCGAAATAACTCTTGCATTCGCACCGCCTGATGCAGTAATAGTTGATGCTCCCCTGTTAATTGATGCAACAAGTGCTCCCTCAGAAGTTGCAAGCGGAACAAAAACTTCTCTTTGACAGTACTCTCCATTAATCTTTAAAGGACCTGCAATTCCCATTGGAAGCTGTAAAACTCCAATTGAGTTTTCAATATTCCTTGCTGACGCCCTTTCCATATCAAGAGTATAATTGGAAATGTTCTCTAAGTTTATTCCATATTTCTGCTCTAAAAATTCTCTTCTAATATCAGTTGCCTGTTTGGCACTAACCTGCTTGTCAACCTGATAAAGTTTAATTTCACCATTTAATAATTTATCAATAATTTCTTGATTTGACATTACATAACCTTTTTAAGCAATTCTACAATTTCAGATGGTTTTTTAGCTACTTCCACACCTGCTTCATTTAAAGCCTTGGTTTTACTTGCAACAGTACCGGAACTACCTTGGATAATAGCTCCAGCATGCCCCATTCTTTTACCAGGAGGTGCGGTTCTTCCTGCAATGTAAGAAACAACAGGTTTTGACATGTCTTCGGCAATGTATTTACCTGCCCTTTCTTCTGCAGTTCCTCCGATTTCACCAATCAATACTACAGCATCGGTTTGGTCATCTTTTTCAAATCTTTTTAAAATATCAACATAATTATCACCGGTAACAGGGTCTCCACCAATACCTACGGCAGTACTTTGACCGATGCCAGCATTAGTAAGTTCGCTTGCAATTTCATAAGTTAAAGTACCGCTTCTTGAAATAACGCCCACATTACCTTCTGAAAAGATATGGGTCGGCATAATACCTAATTTACCAATTCCCGGAGAAATAATTCCAGGAGTATTTGGACCGATTATGGTTGTTCCCATCTGTTTAGCATATGCCATTATCTTCATACTGTCATGTACCGGGATATGTTCAGAAATAATAACGACTAAATCTAAATGTCTTATTGCTTCAAATGCCGCATCTTTTGCAAATTTTGCAGGAACAAAAATTATTGAAGAATTAATGTCAACTTCATCTTTTGCTTCTTCAATAGAATTGAAAATCGGAACCTGGTCTAAGAATTTTTGACCTCCTTTGCCGGGAGTAATTCCTGCAACAATATTAGTATTATACTTCAACATTTGTTCTGTATGAAATGAACCTTGTTTTCCAGTAATTCCCTGAACTAAACATTTTGTATCTTCGTTTAATAATATCATAATTTACCCCTATCTCAAAATTCTTGTTTTATTTTCAAAAGGAACAGCCAAATCGATTACATTTCCATTCATAAATGCGGTAGCTGAAAATATTACACTACCTGGCAATACATTACATGTTGTTCCTCTTTTAACTAAATAAGTATTCTTATTTCCAAGTGCAGCTCCAATCATTGCACCAGCAATTACGCCCACAGATTCGATTTGTTCAACTGTTGCAACAACAACCGGATCATCAGTTTCAGGTGAAACATAACCGACACCAGGTATTTTCTTTATTTTTGGCTCGATATAATCAGATACATCAGTCAAATTTTCCATACCTTTAGCAGCATCAATCGCGGAATTTGCAACATTGGCTACAAATGGCTCTCCTCCGTATGTATCAAAACCTAAAACAATTGCATCAGGATACCTATCTGGCCTAATGTTAGCTTCAGCATATGAAATTCCTTCCCCCGCTTCTTCAGGAGTTTGGGAAATTCCTGATAAATCTCCAAAATTTTCTGCACTCATTTTTAAAATATCAACAATGCCTTCATTTATAGGCTCAAGCAATTCATCTTCTACAAATGCACTAATAACAACGTCATCCCCTGTGACATTTGTCAGTGCAACATCTCTTGCACCTAATTCTTTAACTCTATAAAGGTTATTTTCGATACTTTCTACTAGCTTAGTACTGCAAGATACATCATTTTTTGAAATATCTGCACCTATAGCTGTAATTTTCAAATTAACACCTTTTATAATTGATTAATTAAATAAATAAAATATAAATATTTTATTGGTATATATTTTGTATTTTGATTTATATAAATATTAGGAGTTTTTTCTAAGAAAATTTAATAAATAACAATTCTCATAATAATTAATAATGTATTCACAAACTAAGATTGCAATTCCCATTTTTCAAAAAAATTGCAAAAGCGTTATTGAAGTAGCTCAAGATTGTATCAATAAAGGGGCCGATGTATTAGAGTTTAGAATTGATGCACTGAAAAATCCTGACATTGATGAAATAAAAAATACGATTGAAGAAATTGATTTTCCAATGATAGCTACCAATAGAATAGACACTGAAGGAGGATCCTTTAAAGGTTCAGAAGAAGAAAGGATTAATATTTTATATGAATGTGCACCTTTAGTCGAATATGTGGATATTGAACTTCAAAGTAATGATGAGTATATTAAAAAAATCCATGATACCGGCGTAAAAACTATTGTTTCCTATCATGACTTTGAAAAAACTCCAGGATTAGATGAAATTACCTACATTGTCGAAAAAGAGCTGGAGCTTGGAGACATTGCAAAAGTTGCATTTATGCCTCAGGATTTAGAAGATACATTAACCATACTTGCAGTTCTTTCACATTGTAAAGATACAATAGCCATCTCGATGGGAGATTTGGGAAGTTATACCCGAGTTATGGCATCGAAATTTGACTCTCCGATTACCTTTGCCGCCGGAACAGACGTGACAGCACCTGGTCAGATTGATATTGAAACAATGAAAGCCCTGCTAAATATGGATTTAAATATAATGGATTAGTGATTTGAATGGCTAAAAAGATTATTTTAGCTGTAATTATTATTTTTATATTGTCTGCTTTTTGTATAAATTTCACGGTGAACAATTCTGTGAACTTGTTTATTGACGGTGAAAATGTTTCCGTGCAAACAATAACATTGAATCCAACCGTGAATACTGAAAATTTAAATAGGGATATCTGCGAATATACCGTAAATATAATGAATGATACCAATTCCAACATTACAACTTTAAAAAATGGAATCGAAGAAATCTGTAGCAAATATGGTTTGAAAAACCCTAAAATAAATATTGATTCAAGCATTGGAAAAGACCAAATACCAGTCATTGTTTTTGTTGAAGGAAAGTCCATGCTCCCAACTCTGCAGGATGGGCAAAGCGTGCTTATAAATAAATCAAAAAATATTCATGTTGGAGATATTGTTGTAGCCAATTCCGATGAATATGACGGAATTATCAAAAGAGTTGGAGATATTAAAGGCAATGAAATTTATTTGATAAGCGATAACAAAAACGTTAGCTACACATATAAAAATGGAATATTATACGAAACAAAAGGCGTGACTACTTGGGTTGACCTTTCTGATATTAATGGTGTGGCAATTTCTTACTAAAATATATTTAAGGAAATAATGCATAGAGCATTATCTCCTACATCATATGTTGAAAATAATGGCAATCTACAAAGCATCAACCCCTTCTTCACCGGTTCTGATTCTTATAACATTATCTATCGGATGAATAAATATTTTTCCATCCCCGATGTTTCCGGTGTGAGCGCCTTTTTTGATTGCTTCAACAATATCGTCAACACTTTCATCTTTTACAACAATTTCAATACGTGTTTTTGGAATTAAATCAATACAGTAGCTTGATCCTCTGTAAGATTCTTTAATTCCCCTTTGGTTTCCTCTTCCTTTTACCTCAGATACATTCATCCCTTCGCATCCGACAGCTATAAGGGCATTTTTAACATCCGTATATTTCTCTTGTCTGATTATCGCAACAACACTTTTCATAAATTTCACCTAGTTAAAATTATATGCTGATTCTTCATGAAGGTTTGTGTCAAGTCCGCCGATTTCTTCATAATCTTCAACTCTAATACCATTCATAGATTTGTCTAATATTTTAGCTAATATAAAGCTTATTGTAAATGAGTATGCTAAAGTAGCAACAACACTTATAATCTGAATTACGACCTGATTAAGGTTACCTGCAACCAATCCTGCAACACCTCCTACGGCAGGCACTGCAAAGATTCCAGTTGCGATTGCTCCCCATACACCGGACATACCATGAATACCCCATACATCCAAAGCATCATCATATCCGAGTTTTGGTTTTAAGTAGTAAATTGCAAAGTATGAAACAAATGGAGCAACAGCACCAATGACAATTGCACCTAAAACATCGACGAAACCTGCAGCCGGAGTAATAGCTACAAGTCCTGCTACTGCACCGGATATAGCGCCTAAAATTGTTGGTTTTCCAACTACATAAGTATCTAATGAAGTCCATACGATTAAACCTACAGCTGCAGAAACATTTGATACTATGATTGCGTTTGCTGCAAGACCATCTGCTGCAAGGCCTGATCCTCCATTGAATCCCATCCATCCAAACCAGAGTAAAGCTGCTCCTAACACAGCATATCCAAGATTATGTGGAATTAATGAAGCGTCTTTTCTTTTACCTAACACTAATGCGACAGCCAATGCAGCTGCTCCTGAGTTCATATGAACTACTGCTCCTCCTGCGAAGTCAAGAGCACCCATTTGCATTAACCATCCTCCGCCCCATACCCAGTGAGCAACCGGGATATAGACTAGACAAGCCCATGCAACAACAAAAATTATCCATGCTCTTGTTTTCATTCTTCCAACTAATGCTCCGGAAATAAGGGCAACTGTCAAACCGGCAAAAGCACATTGAAACATTACAAACAATAATGTTGGAATTGTTCCATTTAAATCGCTTAAGCCGATGCCCTGTAAGAAGAAATTAGTTGGAGATCCAATAATACCGCTGATATCACTACCAAATGCAAATTGATATCCGAAACTTACCCATATTACACTTACTATAGAAAATGCAATGAAACTTAAGAAAATTGTATTTAAAACATTTTTACGTTTACTTAATCCTCCATAAAAAAATGCTACAGCAGGAATACTCATTAATAAAACTAAAAGACTACAAATAAGAATCCATGCTGTGTCACCTGCACTAAAAACGACCATTTTATCTTATCTCATAAATTTGAATTAATAAATTATAATTTCATATCTTCAACAATGTCGGAAGATATATGCCGGAAGTATTATTCCGATATATAGTAATTAATCATCATAGTATATAAATGTTATGGAAAATCCTATAAAGAAAAGTCAAAAATCAAATTGAATGAACAAAATTATTAAAAAATTAAATAAATATATAAACTATTCAAAAAAATTTTAGAAAATAAAAAAATAAAGCTTTTTAACAAGTATTAAATATTACATAGAAAAATAAATAATAATAATATAGTTTAACAAATTAATAACTGATAAATCGAATAAAGAAAAAGAGTGTTATTATGAAAGACTCAATAAAAGCTAATTTAATAATATTTTTTATAATTGCGATTATTGCTTTTGGTATTAGTACTGCATTTGCAGGATTGACCATCCAGGAAGACACTGAGTCATATAAATTAATTCCAATTGAAAACAATTCATTTGAGCCAAATCAGATTGAAGAGGTGCCAACATATGTTGAACCTGTCAATACTACAAATACAACAAATAACACTATTAATTATAATAATGATACTAACCCTAATTCAACAAACATTTGAGGTATTGTAAAATGACCGAAAAGAAAAAATTTATCCGAGACAGTGTATACGGAGACATAAGCTTAAGTTCCTTTGAAATGCAAATCATGAATATGCCTCAGTTTCAACGTTTAAGGAGAATAAAACAGCTGGGATTAATCAGTTTAATTTATCCTGGGGCCAACCATACAAGGTTTGAACATTCAGTTGGAACCATGAATTTAGGATCAAAATTAGCAACTGAATTAGAATTGAATGATGATGAAATTGAGTTAATCAGAGCTTCCGCCCTTCTGCATGATGTTGGACACGGCCCGTTTTCCCATGTTTCAGAAGGCGTATTGTCACTACCTCACGAAGAGCTAACAAAACATGTAATTACCAAAACATCAATGCGAGATTTGCTTGAGGAAAAATTTGATGTTAATGAAATCGTCGACATCGTTAATGGTAAAGGATATCTTGGCCCTATTGTATCTGGAGAACTTGATGTTGACCGTATGGACTACCTTTTAAGGGATTCACATAATACAGGGGTGGCCTATGGAATTATTGATTATGAAAGAATCATATCTAATTTAAAATTAGAGGACGGTTTAATACTAAACATCAAAGGGGTTCAAGCTGCTGAAGGAGCATTGGTGTCAAGATATTTTATGTATCCTAGCGTTTATCAACACCACACAACCCGTATTGTAAATTCAATGTTTAGAAGAAGTCTTAAAAAAATAATCGATGCAGGAGTCATCGATGAAAAAGACATATACAAATATGATGATACAGACATCGTTTCAATATTCAGAAACTCTGATGATAAATACGTTAATGAAATAATGTCTAGACTGGACAATAGGAACCTTCTCAAGAGAGTGAAAACCATTAGACTTGACAATTTCAAAGTTCCTGAAAAAATGTACAAAATCAAGCCAGAAGAATTAAGGAAAGCTGAATCAGAAATAGCTGAAGATTATAAAATAGATAAGGATTATGTATTTATCAACATTGCCGAATATCCTCGTTTTGATGAGATGAAAACACAAGTTGATTTGGATGGGAAATTATATCCATTAACTGAAATATCAAATATTATTTCTGCATTGAGCAAAGCTAGATTCAATATACCTGACATTAGCGTTTATGTTCCTGAAGAGGAAAAGCCGAAATTTGACAAATTCAAATTAGAGCAATACCTGGATTTGCCTGAAATTGATAAAGAAAAATTCCACGGTATTCATTATGACCAAATTAAACTATTTTAGGAGATAATATGATAGTCGTTGCAATTACCGGCGCAAGTGGAGTAATTTATGGAATAAGGTTACTTGAAGTTTTAAAAGAACTGAAAATCGAAAATAGTTTAGTAATTAGTGATGCCGCAAAAACAGTTATCGAATCTGAAACCGATTATGCCATAGAGGAAATCATAAAAATATCCGATAGCTATTATGAATTCAATGACTTGACAGCTTCAATCAACAGCGGATCATTTAAAGCAGATGCTCTGGCAATCGTTCCATGTTCAATGAAAACTTTATCATCAATAGCCAATGGATATGGAGATAATACAATTACAAGAGTTGCCGATGTAAGTTTAAAGGAGAGAAGGCCAACAGTAATTGTTCCGCGTGAAACTCCACTCAGAACTATTCATTTAAAAAATATGCTGACATTATCACAGGAAGGCGCTATAATTTTACCTGCAATGCCGGGATTTTATTCAACACATGACAGCGTTGATGACCAAATCAACTTTATTGTTGGAAAGATTCTAGATGCCTTGAAAATTGAAAATAATTTATTTAAAAGGTGGGAATAAATGTTAGAAGATATGGATTTTATCAAATCTTGTGATGTTCCAGGCCCAACAAAAGAAGCCATACGGGCAATAATATTATATAAATCCGAAGTTTCACAAACTGACAAGGTTGTTGACTGCGGATGTGGAACCGGAGGAATTACTTGTGAATTTGCTCAAAGAGCAGGTGAGGTAATTTCAATTGACACCAACCCTGAAGCGATTGAAATAACCGGGAAAAATCTTAAAAAATTTGGACTTGGAGATAATGTCACTTTAATTAATGACAACGGAGCCAATGCTCTAAAAGATATTGAAAACATTGATATTGCCATTGTGGGAGGTAGTGGCAGAGAACTTGAAAATATCTTGGAAATCATTAATTCAAAGCTAAACTCGAATGGCAGAATTATTATCACCGCTATTTTAGTTGACACAAAAATTGAAGCTGTTAATAAGCTTAAAGAACTCAATTATAATCCGAAAATCATGGAAGTGAACATTTCAAATGGAAGAGTCCTTGATCGAGGGGTCATGATGATAAGTGAAAACCCAATAGCGATAATAACTGCTAAAAAAAGATAATGAAATTTTGGAGATTAAAAAATGGATTCACATAAAAGATGGAAAATAAAATTTTCCATAATAATGGTTATCCTAATAATTATAATATATGGCTCAAACTATCTTGTATTAGGAGATCCTGAGCATATCATATCATATATTTGGACACATTTAGGATTTATCCCAGTTGATATTTTAGTAGTTGCCTTTTTACTAGATGAAATCATTGAGAAAAAAGAAAAGGAAGCAATGCTTGAAAAATTGGATATGCTGATGAGCACATTCTTTTCTGAAGTTGGAAATGAACTGATCAGCCAGCTTAGTGCTGCAAACAAATACAAAGCCAGTACTGAAAATCTAAAATCAATCAAAAATTGGGAAGATAAAGACTACAAAAACAAGTTGGATGAACTTAAAAATACTACAATTGATTTTCAAGCAGATATTGCACTTGAAAATAGAGAGGAATTTTTAGAAAATTTAAGAAATCTATTGGTAAGCAAAAGAGAATTTATCATTAACTTAATAAACAATCCAAATTTACTTGAAAAGGAAGAGTTTACAGGATTAATTAATGCTATTCTTCACTTGGATGAAGAACTAGAGCACAGAAAGGATTTAAGTTTGGTAACTGATGCTGATTTCGCACATTTAAATGGAGATATGCACAGAGTGTATAATAAACTAGTTTATGAATGGGTTTATTATTTAAGATACCTCAATAAGCATTACCCGTATATGATTGCATTGATTATACGTACCAACCCATTTGATGATGATGCTGAAGTGTATGTAAAATAGATTCCAGGGAGATTTAATATGAGTAATGAAAATAAAAAAAATGAAAATATTAAATCTTGCATTATCTTATGTGGAGGGCAGAGCAGAAGAATGGGTCAGGATAAGGGATCAATGATTATCCAAGACAAACCTATGATTAAACACATACTCTCCACTTTAAACAATGAAATAAATGAAGCTATTATTGTTTTAAATGATAAAAAAAGAATTGCCAAATATATGCAATTCATCGACCCCAATGATTACACCTACAAAATAAATTTTGTTGAAGATGAGATAAAAAATAAAGGACCCCTTCCAGGATTAATGACCGGCCTTGAAAATATCACCGGCCAGTACTCATTGGTGCTGCCTTGCGATAGCCCTTATGTTACAAAAAATTATATCAACACTATTTTTAATGAAATAAATGAGGATTACCAGGCTATTGTTCCATATCATGACAGTGAAAACAAGCTTAAAACTTCAGAACCGCTACATTCAATTTACAGTAAAAGCATAGTTCCCGAAATTGAAGATTTGATTTCAAAAGATACCCTTCACATTAAGGGACTGATAAAAAAAATAGAAACAAAATTTGTTTTAATTGATAATAAAAAAATATTAAAAAAAGAATTTAGAAATCTAAATCGTCCATCAGACATTTAGAGATGTTCTATTAATTCTTTTGTTTTTGAAACTGCCATATTGACAGCATAAAGAATTTCATCTTTAGTTAATGGTTGAGAACCGCCTTTTTGCATAGAACAGATTCTGCCATCTTTGGTAACACCAACATTTAAACGAGCGCTAGCTACTCTTTCTTCATCTAATGTTGGATCTAAAACCATTTTATCGCCAATTTTAACGAAAGTGCATAAAGCTAGTTCGTTGTTGATTGGTAAATCAAAGGTTTCATCTTCACTAAGGACTACTTCATCATCAACTATGGATGCAACAGGCAATTTAGTAGATTTGAGTGCAGCCATAACTGCTAATTCACAAGCATCGAAAAGGTTTCCGCAGTTATCAATTATGTGCAAATCAATAAAGAGCATCCAAACGTGTTTTCCTTCTTCAACACACAATTTGTCCAATTCGACTAATTCACTTTCACGAATACCTCTGTCAACTACACGTGCAAGTTCAATTGAATCATCGCTAGGTGGTCCTGGTTCAAAAGTAGGATCAGCCATTGGCAACATTTCACAATTAGTCATTAAAACTCCTAATTCTGGAGTATCTGGAAATGGGCTTCCAAGTTGTGGTTTAATACCTACAATGACTTGAGTTCCACCAATTTTTACACGAGCAGAACCTTCAGCTTTTGAAATAACATTAGTTTCAATAGAGATATCCCTATATTCGTTTAATTCCCTGCCATCTTCTCTTTTTTCATTTCTGACAAGGTTGGTAATACTTTGTCTTGTAATTTCTGGTACTATATCCATATTATCCACCCACTATTCTGTAGAATATTTTTTCATTAAAGCTTCTTTTTGGAGCTTGCTTACTTCAAGACATCCTTCCATAGCTAAATCAATTGCTTTTGCAAATTCTTCTTCAGTTAAATTACCATCACTTTGTAATAAGGTAATTTCACCAGTTCTTGGCATCATAGCTATTGGAACATCAGCTTGACCTTCTTTATCTTCATATTCAGATAAATCCAATACAACTTCATCATTTACTTTACCAGCAGCACAACCTACAACAATATCTTTCATAGGCACTCCTGCATCAACTAAAGCAACGGAAGCTGCTGTAATTCCTGCACAACGGGTTCCACCTTCAGCTTCGATTACTTCTATATAAATATCAATCATTGAACGAGGATAATTTTCTAACATTAATGCTGGCCTTAATGCATCAGCAGTAATTTTAGAAATTTCTGATGACCTTCTATCTGGTCCTGGTCTTTTCCTATCATCTACTGAGAATGGTGCCATATTATATCTAACTCTAATTACACCTGTATTAGGTTCAAGCAATCTTCTAATATATGATTCTCTTGGCCCATAAACAGCAACTAAAATTTTATTTCCTCCAACTTCCAAATAAGCGGAACCGTCTGCACGTTCAAGAACTCCCGCTTCAATTTTAATAGGACGTAATTCATTAAACTTCCTACCATCTTGTCTTATCATTTCTGACATTATATCAACCTCATTTAATATTCGAAGAACTAATAACCATCATTTATTATTCAAAATAAAAGAATTATTTGAGTTATCACCATATGATAAAGGGTTATCCTTTTTGGTTTTTCTTTTCAATTCTTCAATAACTTCAGCTATATTAGGCTTTTCTTCTTTTTCATTTTTATTTTCTTCAGCTTCTCTTTCTTCTTGTTCTAATTCTTCTTTAAAATTTTGAAGTTTAGGTTTTTCTAAAACAAATTCTTCTTCCTCTTCAGGAACTTCCTCAGGTGGTATTTCACCATCAATAGCTAAATATAATTTGTTTTTGATTTTATTAGTTAAACCAGAAGTATGAGCTTCAGCTTCAATTAAATGAATAACATCTTTGGTAAGTTGTTCCATGTCTTCGTCACCTTTTACCCAGACAAGACCATTTTGACCAACAACAATTTTACAGTTGGTTTTGTCCTTAATCATGTTGATCATAGAACCTTTTTTACCAATCAATCTTGGAACTTTAGTAGGAGCAATATCTACAATTATTCCTCCTTTAAATTTACCCATTCCTCTTCCTTTCAAACCGAGTTTTGCCTTTTTGATTTCATCAACATCGACAACTCTTAAAAATAGCACATCCCCTACATCATATACTTTGTTGAGTTCCTTTTTCTCACGACCAAACACTTCAAAAGCGGGTAAAATTCCGGAATAAGGTGAATTAATATCTACATCCCACATTGAGAATCGCACATCATTAATTTTACCTATTACGACGTCTCCTTTTTTAGGAACATATTTACTTTTAAGAGGAATAACTCTAATTTTTTTATTCCTTAAAGAAACAAGTCCCATTAAAGAAGAACAAACTTTACCATTCTCTTTAAAGGTACCTCTTCCTGAATAGTATTCATCATCAGCTAATACCTGTCCAGGAATAACCAAATCTTTATTTTCCACATATATCATAATAATCCCATAAGATTAATTTTATTTAATTGTCTTAGTTTCTGCTTCTCCACCTGAAATTTCAGCCATTTTTGCAGCAAAAGAATTTTGAAGACCACCAGGCATTTCAACAATACCAATCCAAGAGCCATCCTGTTGCCATTCCTCATTTATTATCTCTCCAAATCCATGAATAACAGAATAAGCACTTCCAGCAGCAGACCCAGGAAGCCTTACTGCTACTTTGGCTTTTTCAAATCTGATTGGAATAAGTGGCTTGATGGCTTTTAGGGCTGATTGCACTTGCTGGTCAACGGATGTGAATGGATCAAATTTAACTTTTGCCTCATCACATGCATTTTCAATTCTTTGAACCGGATGAGGTAAACCATTTTGAGGATTAACTGCTTCTTTAGCTATTTTATTAATAACTAGTTTACGTTTATCCTCCTGCATCTTTCTTTTTTGGTCAGCGGTTAACTGAACAGTTCCCTTTTCAAGTATGATTTTAGAAACTTCAATAGGATCTGTAGTTTCGAAAATTTTATTCATAGCTTCATCAGAAGCCTTGTCTCCTTTTTTGGAGTCTTTAAAAATTTCTTCAACAGCTAAAAGATCTTCAATAGCAACATCTTGGCCATCTGGATTTCTATATTCAGCTGCTAAATCAGGGTCAACTAAAATCTCAAAATGTTCACCGCAGTATTCATATTTAGCAATTATAGCTTCATCAACATTTACCATTGAAATATCCCCTAACTAACAGTTATAAAATTTATTCTTCATCATCCTGCAAGTCTTCTTCAGACTCTTCAGTTTCTACTTCTTCTTCAACTTCCTCTTCTTCAACTAGGATTTCATCAATGTATCCTTGTACTACATCTTGGGAAAGTTTTTCATATTTGCCAGTGTCTTTTTTGATAACTGCAATTTCCACATTATTTGAAGTGGTATCATGGTCAGTAGCTTCATTAATGGCAGTAATCGCCAAAGCAATTGCACCTTCTAATGTGATATCATCACTATATTGTTCTTCAAAGATGTCCATAGCTGCGGATCTACCAGAACCAATAGCAGTTGCTTTATATTGAATTAATGCTCCACTAGGATCGGTTTCAAATAATTTGCATTTATCTTCATATACTCCACCAATGATTAATGCGGAACCGAAAGGCCTTACACCACCATTTTGGGTATACAGCTGTAACATATCACATAATTTTTTAGATAAACTTTCTACTCTGATAGGTTCACTATATGTGATTTTGTTAATTTGAGCTTCCACTCTTGCTCTTTCGACTAAAGCCCTTGCATCTGCCACAAGGCCTGAAGTAGCTGCTCCGATATGTTCATCTATTTTGAATATTTTTTCAATAGATGATGCTTCAACTAAACTAGAAGTAGTCCTTTTATCAACAGCTAAAACAATTCCTTCAGAACTTTTAACACCGATTGATGTAGTTCCTCTTTTTACAGCTTCTCTTGCATATTCTACTTGGAAAAGTCTTCCATCTGGGCTAAATACAGTAATAGCCCTGTCATATCCAGCATTTTGTAAAGGTTGCATATTAATACCTCTTATTTCTAAAATATTTTAATAAAAATTAACTTTTAAATTCAACAACATAAAAAATAAAACCAATCTCCATGAATGGCAATTTTTACTTTTAATCACTACCAAGTAGTTTATTAAAATACTTTTTAACACATTTTTCCATAAATTCAATTGTTATATATAATATATATTATTTATAAAGTTTTCTATTTTAAACTAACAAAAAGTAATTAAATATATTTTTGTGATGCCTTAATTGTTCCGGACAAACCGATAGTCGTTAATGAAATCCTCTCGGATTTGAATTTATTCACCAAAGCAAGAGAAGACCTCACCTCATCTTCATAACCCCTCTGACAGCGGATGATTGCTTTGTAATTATAATATTCATCCAGTTTCCCTAATTCATAAAATCTCATTACCCATAAGTTAAAATTGGACGTATTAAGTTCTCCTTGAAATCTTACGCACGCATCCCAAACAATTGAAACCAAATCATCCTTTACAATTGGAGACATGCTCTTGATTTCAACAGTCAGATACCTATTGTTTTTCCTAAGTGTAGGCGGCAAAACCTTAAGAGCCATCATCAACCCTCCTAACACCTTTGAAAATCAGTTTATCCCGATTATTGTTAAATTTTATAATATTTGCAGATGATTCAAAAGATTTTTCAATTTCTTCATCTGACAAACCTGCCTGTTTGAAAAATGCAATGAAATCATAAGGGGTTTTAATATCAAAAACAGACTCTGCTCTTGATGACAGAATCAATGGAAAATCATATTTTCTATATAATGTAAAGATATCATTAAAATTAGAGATTACCTTAGACCTATGAGACAGGTAAGTTCTTAAAACATCCTTAAAACATAATTCAATAGCCACATTATTTTTTACAGCCTCTTTAGCAAGCACATGATTAATACCTGCATCATAACGTCTTAAATATGGTCTTGATAATACATCGATTTTGATGTTTTCCAAAGTAGCCCTATTGACTTTCAAATCGCCACCGATAACAGAAATGCATGAAGAATTATTTCTAAATTTATTTACAATGTTCCTTATTTCGTTTATGTTATTTGATTTAATTTCCAAAGTGTAATCAATATCTATATCACTAGCCAATTCGTTAATCAATTCATTTTTAAAATTTAAGGCATCCGAATAATCATTTTGATTATATGAAAAATTAATATGGGACCATCCATATTTTGAAGCTTCCCTAGCTAGAATAATATTATTTTCAAAACTACTGCCTTTAATGTTTAAATCAAAAAACATACTAGATAGTTTATTATTTAAAATATTAATAATTTTTCGAAATTATTGGTACTTGTAAAAAGTTACTTCCCAACTTACGGTTTCATAGTAATCAATAGTAAATGTTTGCGAGGAAGATGAAGTATACTCAAAGGAATCTGATCTAGTTTCCACATCACTATGTGAACCCCAATCAACGCCACCGCTTGCACTAGAGCCTGTTACATATAGATGATTTGTAGCATGATTTTTTATAGGATATGCTGATAATTCAACTCTTATCTGGCCTGGAGGAACATTGATAGTTTTTGAACCGGAACCCGAACCTGAATAACTGCCAATTACTTGCCATGATTTTGAACTGGTTTCTTGAGTTGTTGCGGAAGAACTTTGAGAAGAGGACACTTCCTGTGATTGACTTGAAGAAGCATTTTCTACATTAGCACTATTTCCTGAAGTAGAATGCATATTTAATGCAAAATATCCTATGGTAGCTACAAGAAGTGCAATAACAATTACCAGGGCTACAATAATATATTTCGAAGTATTGGACTTTTCTTCAACGGGATTTGAAGCGGCCTTTTGAACTAATGATTTTCCACATTTGGTACAAAATTTTGCATCATCCCTATTTTCACAACCACAACTTGGACATTTCATTTTTATCAACAAAAAAAACTTTTCTTAAATTAATTTTTAACACAAGATATATATTAAACTAACCATTATACAATCAAGTTTATATAATGAAAAAAATTATCCATACCTACTTAAAAGGTGTTTAAAATAGTTATATCAAACTAATAACATGTTATAAAAACTTTTATACATAAAAGACTATATACTTTATTATGTCAAAAGAAAATGATGAACTATTGAAGTTAACTTCCTATGTTCAAATTTCTAAATACCGTGAAAAAACACTAAAATCAATTGGAGATGATGTAAAAATTCCTACTACTATCGCAAAAGACAGTGGCATTAGGACAAATCATATCTCAAAGGTTTTAAGTGAATTAAAAAGTAAAGAGATTGTTGAATGTATAAATGAAGAAGCTCGTAAAGGCAGATTATACAGACTAACCGATACCGGAAAAGAAGTTTTAGATACTATTAAAGAAAGAGAAGAGAAAACACAAGATTAGAATATCTCCACACCATTTTTAATATTTTCTAATTCTTTGCGGGCATCTTCTCTTGAAGCTATTTTTAAGATATCATATAATGATTTTAATAAAACACTATTTTTTATACCAAGTGAAAAACATTCATTTGTTTCAATGGTAATGGAGTCATTAGACGGAGCTTTTAAATCCTTTTTATATTGTAATTTAATATCTTCCCTTAAATCAGCATCGATGTACTTTTCCAAATAAACAATGATTTCATTAGCAAATGTATTTCCAAAAACAACCATATCGTTTATGGAATCCCTATCAAAACCCATCTCATTTACCAAGCTATTAAAAGACCCGTAATTCTGATATCCATAAGGGATAAATCTTCCTTCAACAGTATGGGCGCAATATTCATTCATAATCTTAAACTCAGGAAATGTTAGATAAAACCAGACAAAGCTTTGTAAAGTTGTTGAAGTGTTAACCTTAAAGATATTGCATAACAAATCTTCAATAATGCTAAACAATAAATAATGAGTCAATTCATGAATTATAGTTGCAATTTGAACCGAATCATCTAATCGATCATCATAATATATGCAATTATCAATAAAAATATATCCTCTTTCATATCCCCTTGATTTAGGTTTACAGTCAGTGAAAATACTTGCCAGCCTCAAAATCCTATCCTTTGGAGTATTTCCATAAATATTGCTATATTTTGCTCTTGCAAAAATATTTGCTAAAATTCCATTATATTCTTCATCACTAAAATGGGCATTTTTTAATAGGTTATCATTATATTCCGTGAATAAAGTGTCAAAGTCATCAATTGTTATTGGATTAATCTGTTTTTTACATTTAACACAATAATCAGCAATGTCTGGATTAATCTCACCACAAAACGGACAGATGTGTTCTGTAATGAATTTATTGCCACAATGAGTGCAATAATTATTTTCCTTAAGGTTTAAAGTTCCACAGACATCGCAATTTCTCATATTATTACCTCAAAATACTTTTGATATTTTTAACTGTACCATTTATTGATTTTTTACGAAGAATTGTTCTTTTTATATTTTTTCCGCAATTTGGGCAAAAATCAGAATTCCAATCAAGAATTTCACCACAGCTGCAAACGATTTTTGATTTTATAACTCTTACAGGATTTAAAGGTCTTTCGCATATTTCACAAAACTTAGATCCCCTTTTATTTTTATGTCCGCAAACACAGATTAAGATTGAATTTTCCCTTTTTAAATTAGACCCGCATTCAGTACAATAGTCTGAAGTAATTTCATTTAAAGTGGAACAAGTGCACAGAAGTGAAATATCAGAAGATATTCCATAATTTTTTAATGGAAGACCACAATTTTTGCAGAATAATGCAAATCTTTCATTTTCTTCACCACAAAAACAGAATACCGAATCTTCGAATTCCAAATTAAAATTACTGTAATTATCAAAATTATTTTTTGAATCAACCCTCAATTGCTTTCCACACATCTCGCAGTATATATTTTCTTCAGAGTTTACTGTCCCGCATTCACACAATATATTTCCAATTGTAAATTGGGGTTTGGACTTGTTTTTTAATATTCTGGCTAACCTGCTTTCTGAGCGTTTAGCTCCACACATATAACAATACTCATTATCAATTTCATTCAAATATCCGCAGGTGCAAATTTCATATTTAAAGTCTTTTCTTTTGCTTAAGATGTATGGGGAAAAGTCTATATCAAAATTAAAAAAACCGATATTATGAATTGGAGGAGTCAAAATATGTAAATCATCAGATGCCCTGCGACCTGTTTTCAATCCGCAATTTGAACAGAAAGGTTCATTCGGCAGTATCCTGCAACCACATTTACGACAATAATTCTCCAAAACCATACTCATCAATTAGTTTTTAGACATTGCCTGAATTTCCTTAAGTAATTCAGATAAAACCTCTTCGCTTAACCCTTCAATATATTTGATTGATCCTGCACATTCATGTCCTCCGCCATCAATACCTGCTGAAGGGACTTTTTGAGCAAGTACAGAAACTATGTCATTTACATTAAATCCATATTCTTCATTTACTGCATCAGTTGCTCTAAATACTCCGAAATCAGGCCCATGACCTAATGTAACAATTGGCTTATCCTCTCCCAATTCCTTAATTATCCTATCATGGACAAAACCACAGGTCTTGCCCGGAGCAGGGAATGTGAATTTATGTGCGTATTTTTCAACATCAATAACATTGAAGTAAATTCCATTTTCAAATTGGGTTTTTTGAATATTAGGCATCGCTGCTTTAAGTTGTGTATCGACCCTTTTTAGATATTCCTTATATAAAGCATCGATCATTTTGTCATGCTTGTCCAAATTATCAACAGCTAAAATTGTGTCCATTATTCCTCTACCATTCATAAATCTTAAAAAGTAAGCTTCAAAATCAACACATTCTGCAATTTGTGCCAAATGTTCTTTAGTAAATCCTTTTTGAGCCGCCAATTCTAAGTATTGATAAACTTCACCTGACTCAGCATGGTCACCTAACGCCGCAACAGCCGGAAGATGCATTATCAAATCCTTTACAGCAGGATTAATGATGTGTGCAACTTCACAGGCCAGAGCACCGGCGGTCAATTGTGAATCTCCACCAACCAAATAAGGGTTAACATGAGTATCCACATATTCATCTACAGCAACTGTCGCTCCAACAATTTCACCATCTCTTATCTCTGTAGTTAATAATTCACCTGGGGAGTGGTGGTCTATTACAACAACTTCAATATCATAGATTTTTGCTTGCATTAAAGCTACAATGTCCTCTTCGGTGGATCCATTATCCAATAAGACGATTAAAGGCAATTTTTGACCATGCCTTTCCTGGTCTTCTAATGCAAATGATAAATCTTTAACAACATCTTCCAATTCATAAAATGGAGCCTTGCTTGGAGACCTTTTGAAATAATAATATTGGGCATCATTACTTGGATTTGCATATTCAATTAATGGAATTAATGCCTTTTCCATTGCAACGCCTGCACAGATACCATCTGCATCATTATGATGCCTAAGCAGAATTGTTCTTCCATCAAGAATAGCCCTTCTGATTTTATGAGCTGCTTCCCTCATCTTAGGTTTAAGTCTGTTTAATACATCACTCTTGACTAAGAAATCGACATCATTAGGCTCGGCTCTTTTGTCTAATGCCTCATCGATTAAATCATGTAATTTTGCTGATTGTTCAGGACTTAACTTAATGATTGACTGTGACTCAATTTGAGTTTTTCCGCCATGCTCATTGACATCACCTACAACTTGAATAGCATCCCCGACTTCAATCTCTGGATAAGCCCTTTCACCGGCCTTATCAAATGCAGCAACCCATGTAACGCCACTTTCATCATTAATGGTGAAAATTGTAGGTCCTGAAGTCTGTTGAATCTGTTGAACCTCTCCATCAATACGGACCATCTTTCCCATTTTTTCTTCCAATTTTCCGATTAATGTTCTTGGGAAAGATTTTGTTAGTCGAACAAGTTTATATTTGCTTACATAAGCCGGAGCCAAATCAATTTTTCCTTCTCTTGATTTAATAGCTGTGATGAATACGATGATTTCCTCACCGACCTTATATTCGGAAACATCACCTCTCATTAATCCCCAAACGTTATTATTTAAAGATACAAAAGCACCATAATGTTCAATTCTAGTAATTTTTCCTCTGTATAATTTATCCTGATCCAAATCACCCATTTTACATAGGGAATCTAAAACATAAACCTTCCTTACTTCATTTTCCCGAGCCACATATTCGTCATGCTTCATTTTTTCAACCTTTCTTTTTTCTTTACACTCTTCACATACATCATATTTTTCATCAAGCAATGTTCCGCAGTCGCGGCAGACATTTACCTGACCGGTTCCCTTACAATGCGGACAATCATCATAAACTTCCACTTGGCCTTTTCCATTGCATGCTTCACAGGGGATATCTTGGTCTGAACCTAAGTCAAATTTAGCTTTTGCTTTACTATTAACTCCTTTGAAATGATTTCCAACATCAAAAGCATCATCTTCATAGCCTGTTCCCCCACAGGCATCGCATTCTCTATAATCCACAACAACTGAACCTAAACCGTTACATTTCGGACATTTAGTTTTCACTTTATAACCTCAATTAAATAATAAAATTTTGTTTAAATAAATCCGGATTATCGCTTAACAATGCATCTCTTGCATCCCGATAAAGAATAGCTTGATCCATATAGCTATTAGCCTCATTACCATAACTTGTGCCAGTATAATTATAATGTGTTTTGAAAGAATTAATTGCTTCTTTCAAGTTATCAACAGCCAATAATTTCAGTTCCAATTCTGAAATCGCATCATCAATATACTCCTTATGAACACTATTAACATCAGAAGTGAAGTTGTCTCTTATAATATACAACTTAGATAGACTTTCATTATAATTATTTCCGGCTGAAATAGCCTTGTTCATTGATTCTCCATAATTTTTATCATTAACTAAATTAACAGCTTCATTATAATCATTGTCCCCATTAACAATGCCGTCACTGATTTCAGGCATTAATTTATTCATATTATCAATGGAACTATCAATAAAGACAATGGCTATTGAAATAAGAACTAAAATGAAAATAAAAATTATTACTTTAGTATAGCTTGACACGATATAAAATATATAAAATAAGTTATTTAAAATTTTTTATATTAATGAAAAAATAAAAAAAGAAGTTTAAAATTGAATTTTAAACTTATTCACTGGACCAAAGGCCATGTAAATTACAGAATGCACATGCTTTTACATCATCAGTTGATGAAACAGTGAAAGTTGCTTCTGCAACATCACCCGGTTTGAAGCATTTTGCAAATTGTTCATCACCAGCTTCTACAATTAAGAATTGGATGTAATGGTCATCATCCATTGGGTGAGCAGCTTCACCGACTTTAACGGTCACTTTGTCACCATCAATTTCTACAACCGGTTTGTGTTTAGGAGATTTTTCTCCTTCAGTTTGTACTGGAATTTCAAGCATATGGTCATTGCAGGTATTTTCATCACCGATTGCTAAAACTTGAATGATACTTCCACATTCTTCACATTTTAATATTTTTGCCATATAAAACATCTCCGTATTTAATTAAAGAGTATTTTATATCTTAAAGTATTTATTATTATTGATTATTTTCATAATAATTCTCAATTGCTGCCTGAAGCCCATCTGCCGCTAGATTTGAACAATGCATTTTAATTGGAGGAAGACCATCCAATTCATCTGCAACATCATTTCTAGATATTTTTAAAGCTTCATCCAATGTTTTTCCAACAGCAATTTCAGTAATCATACTGCTTGTTGCAATTGCTGCTCCGCAACCGAATGTTTGGAAAGATATGTCTTCAATGACTTCATCATCATTGACTTTAATGTAAATTGTCATTAAATCTCCACAGGTCGGGTTTCCTACAGTTCCGACACCGTTGGCATCTTCCATTTTTCTACAGTTTCTTGGGTTAGCAAAATGATCCATAACTTTTTCTGAATAATCCATAATTAACACATCCTACAGTCATCACCATGTTTTTTACACATTACTCCATCATAATCCAGTTCCTGATTCCAAAGAGGTGACATCTCCCTTAATCTGGAAACGGATTCTGCAATAACATTAACAAATTCATCTACATCAAAATTTTCGCTTTCAGGAGCTAATGATATTCTTAAAGATCCATGAACATCCACTGGGTCAAGACCTAAAGCAGTCAATACTGGGGAAGCTTCCAAAGTATTGGAAGAGCATGCTGAACCAGTAGAAGCCTGATAACCTTTAGCATCCAATAGAAGAATTAATGATTCACCTTCAATAGCTTTAAATCTGAAGTTGACAAGGTTAGGTAATCTATTTTCTTTATCCCCATTTAAATATGCCTCAGGAATAGTAGTAACCACCTTATCAATGATTTCATCCCTAATTGAAGATAATTTTTCATAATGCTCATCCAATTGTTGGCTAGCTAACTCGCAAGCTTTTCCAAATCCAACAATTCCCGGAACATTCTCAGTTCCTGACCTGATGCCTCTTTCCTGACCTCCCCCATGGATAAGAGGAACAACTCTAGTTCCTTTTTTGATATATAATGCACCAACACCTTTTGGACCATTGATTTTATGTGAGGATAAGGATAGCAAATCGACATTTAATTTCTCAACATCCACTTCAATCTTACCAAAACTCTGCACAGCGTCTGTGTGGAACTTAATTCCTTTTTCACGGGCAATTTCACCAATTTCTTCAATAGGTTGAATTGTACCAAGTTCGTTATTTGCATGCATTACAGTTATTAAAATGGTTTCAGGAGTTATCGCTTCTTTTAAATCTTCAATACTGATAATACCATTCTCATTTACTGGCAAGTAGGTAACTTTGAAATCAAGAGATTCTAAAAATCCCAAAGTGTTTTTTACAGCAGGGTGCTCAATATTGGTTGTAATGATATGTTTACCTTTTTTAGCCAATTTAAAGGCTATTCCTTTGATGGCCAAATTATCAGATTCTGATCCCCCGCTTGTGAATATGATTTCTTCAGGTTTTGCATTAATTGCATCAGCCACCCTTTGGCGAGCCTGATCTAATGCTTTTTTAGATTCACGACCAATTTTATAAAGAGTTGAAGGGTTTCCAAACTCTTCAGTAAAATATGGTTTCATTTCTTCAAAAACTTCTTTGCTAACTTGTGTAGTTGCTGAGTTATCCAAATACATCCTTAATCTCCAAATTTTCAATTTTTAATTAATTTTAAAGCACCCTCAAATATTTTAAGTGATTAGATAGTTATTTAAATACTATCTAATGCTTGACTTAAGTCTTCTATTAAATCATCCACATCCTCTAAACCTATTGAAAGTCTTATGAAGTCCGGTGTTACACCAGTAGCTTCCTGTTCTTCAGGAGTCAATTGCTGATGTGTTGTACTTGCTGGGTGAATTGCAAGGCTTTTTGCATCACCAATATTTGCAAGAATTGAGAATAACTCTAATTTTTCAATTACTTTTCTTCCGGCTTCCTCTCCACCTTCAACACCGAAACCTAAAATACCTGCGAAGTTATCTTTCAAGTATTTTTTGTTGACTTCATAGGTAGGGTGAGATTCCAAACCAGGATAGTTTACCCATTTAACTTTAGGATGGGATTCTAAAAATTTAGCTACTTTTAAAGCATTTTCAGAATGTCTTTTTACACGCACATCTAAACTTTCAAGCCCTTGTAAGAAAATGAAACTGTGAACAGGTGCTTGGGTTGCTCCCAAATCTCTTAAAAGTCTTGCTCTAGCCCTTACAGTAAATGCAATGTTTCCTAACTCAGGAACATCTCCGAATGCATCCCAAAATACCAGTCCGTGATAGCTTGGATCAGGATTAGTGAAGTTTGCAAACTTACCATTACCCCAGTTGAATTTACCTGAATCTACAATGTATCCTCCAACTGCAGTTCCATGACCTCCAACATATTTAGTTGCGGATGCCGCAATTACATCAGCTCCATGCTCCAATGGCCTGACTAATCCAACACCTACAGTATTGTCCACAATCAATGGAATATCATGAGAATGTGCAATTTCTGCAAGTGCCTCAAAATCTGGGACATCCAATTTCGGGTTTCCAATTGATTCAACATAAATTGCTTTGGTTTTTTCATCGATTGCATCTTCAAAAGCCTGTAAATCTTGAGAGTTGACAAACTTAACATCACGTGCCAAGTCCTTGAAAGTATAATTGAATAACTGATATGTTCCACCATAGAGGTTATCTGCAGAAACGATATTGTCTCCAGGTTCAGTTACATTCAAGATTGCATATGAAATTGCTGCAAGACCACTTGATGTTGAAAGACCGGAGTTACCACCTTCTATAGCAGCAATTCTTGCTTCAAATACATCACTAGTTGGGTTTGTAAGTCTGGAATAAATTTGTCCAAACTCTTGAAGGGCGAATCTCCTTGCAGCTTCATCTGAATCTTTAAATACATATGAAGTAGTTTGATAAATCGGAACCGCCTGAGCCCCTGTCGCGGGGTCTGGTTGTTGTCCTGCACGTACACCTAATGTTGCTAATCCATAATTTTTATTTGCCATTAATAATCACCTTAATAATTTAATTTGATCAATAATATATCACGCGTTATATTATTATATAACAATAGTTATTTTTTATATATAAATGTTTCGCATACCTAAAAAACATTAGCAAAGTAAAAAATAAAACAATGTTATACAAATATAACATCTGTTATTTTTAGTATATAAAGGTTGTTATATTTTATCAAAAAAATTATTTTTCTTCTAATTTTTTATTCAAATTAGCTATTTCTTCTTTTAATTCCTTTAGCTCTTTTTGAGTTGCATCTAATTTTTCGTTAATCGATTTGAGTTCCTCACTACCTTCATTTAATAATTTTTTATTGAAATATGATGCCATGGATCCTGTGACTGCACTGAATATTAACACACCACCAATAAGAAGAATTAAACTGATTACCTTTCCAATCATTGAATTCGGCAAAACATCGCCATAGCCTACCGTTGTTAATGTAGATAAAACAAACCATAAAGAGTCAAAAAGACTATTCATGCTTGGGTCAAACAAATACAAACCAAGAGTGAATGAAATGATAATAATTAAAAAGATACCAAAAATTTCATCCAAATAGGTATCTTTTAGAAATACGTTTATGACTTCAAATAATTGTACAAACAAAATCAGGATTCTGATGAACTTTAAAACTTTCAGCACGGATAGTACACCTGCATATGGTAGAAATGGAAACAGCAACAAATCAAATGGCATTCCTGCAATAAATTCCGTGAAATTAGATTTGAAGAACTTTTTTTTATTTTTGGCTTTAGAGAATCTAAAGAAGAATTCAATAAGCAATACCGCACATAAGCATGTATCAAAAATAATTAAATTATAATATGATTTAGTAGATAAAGTAATAACTAATGAACTAGTTAAAAAGATTAAGTCAAGTAATATCCATATGGATAAGGCAAATTCATAATAGTTATTCCATTTTTCATTCATCAATTAATATTTAGAAAATTACTGATTAAATAATTATTGATAAAAATTATAAAAAAATAGTGGAAGGAGAAAAATCTCCTAGTCATTAATCTCATAACCTAAAGATTGTAAATCATTTCTAATCTTATCTGATAAATCATATTGCTTGTTAGCTCTTAGCTCAGATCTCACTTCAGAAATTACATCAAGCAAATCGTCTGAAGCCGCACTGACCTCCTCAGTTTCAAAGCTAACGCCGAATATATGGCTTGCATCATCCAAAAATGCCTTGATAGCTACTTTATCTTCAACACTTAAGTTATCCAATTCATTTTTGGAATCATTGATTAATCCAAAAATAGCTGCAATAGCTTTTGGAGTGTTAAAGTCATCATCCATACTGTTAAAGAATTCGGCTGACCATTTATCCAACACATCATAATCAGAATTAAACTCTTCTGTAACCTCAACATCCAAAAGTTCATAGTATTTTCTGATTCTCTCTAAGCTTCTTTCAGATTGATGAAGTGAATCCTTTGAAAAGTCAATCGGACTTCTGTAGTGAGTAGATAACACAAAGAATCTGAAGGTTTCAGCTTCATAGTCTTTTAACAAATCACGAATAGTAATGAAGTTATTTAGTGATTTTGACATTTTTTCTCCATTTACATTTAAAAATCCTGTGTGTAACCAGAATTTAACCATTGGAGCTTTGCCTGAAACCGCTTCCATTTGTGTGATTTCCGCTTCGTGGTGAGGGAAAATCAAATCCAGGCCTCCACCATGAGCATCATATTGAGGTCCAAAGTAGTATTCAGTAATGGCAGTATCTTCAATATGCCATCCAGGTCTTCCATCACCCCATGGGGATGGCCAGGTAGGCTCATCAACTCCAACACGTTTTTTCCAGAGTGCAAAGTCCTGTGGATTTTTCTTTGTGGTTTCGGCAATGTCTCTGTGAGACTCCAACTCTTCAATATTCCTATTGGATAACTTACCAAATTCAGGGAATTTATCTATTTCAAAGTAAACCCCGTCTTCAGTTTCATAAGCGTAACCCTTATCAATTAATCTTTGAATTTGGTCCAATATTTCATCAACGTGATCAGTTGCTCTTGCAAATAAATTGACACCATTGACATTTAATTTATTCATGTCTTCAATGTATCTTTTTTCGAACTTGCGGGCCAATTCATTAGCAGGAATTCCGCTTTCTTTTGACCTGTTAATAATCTTATCATCAATATCAGTAATGTTTTGAATATAAAATACTGCATATCCTTTATATTCCAAATATCTTTTAATTGTATCAAAAGATATGTAAGTCCTTCCATGACCTATGTGAGCATCGTCGTAAACAGTAGGGCCACAAACAAACAAGTTAACTCTGTTTTTATTTATTGTTTCAAAAGTCTGTTTACTACGAGTTAATGTTGAATAAACATCCATAAAAATATCTCCGCAAAAAAAATAATTTATTAATTAAAAGAAAGGCAAGTGAGGGACTTGAACCCCCGTATTATGGTCTGCAGCCACACACCTAAGCCACTCGGTAAACTTGCCACTAAAATTAAAGTATAATAAAATATTGGTTATTAATAGTTTAAATACTTTACTATAAAATCCAATATTTTAGCAATTATTTGTTTCAGAACCTAAACAAGATTGGCAGTCTTCCCCAAGTTCGGACTTATCAATGTTGAGTTGTTCTAAAACATCTGCAGTTTCTACATGCCTACATATAGCACAAGTTCTTCCAATCAATTGAGCTTTTGTAGCTGTTCCATCCGCCAACTCTTGAGCAAAATCCTTAACCATTTTTCTGACATTCTCATCAAGTTTAATACCGCTACCCCTTTTATCAGTTATATACTGAGATACAGCAGGTTGTGTGATGTCCATAAGTTCAGAAACATCTTTTTGTCTCATACCCAAATTTAAAAGTTCTTTGGCTAATTCTGACCTAATAGCCGGTATTACATACCATACAACTACTTCACAAGGTGGTTTCATAAAATCCCTTCTATTTTTTAAACAAATCCTCTAAATCTTCTTGTTCGTCCCGAATATCATCTGCTAAACAAATTTCATGTTTATCGAATAATATTCTAAAGCGTTCATCATTTTCCTTGAGGTGTTGTTCAAGAGTTCTGATTGCATCAGCAACAGGGTCTGGGAGTTTATCATGGTCAAGGTCAACTTCTTTGTGAGGAACACCTTTACGTTTTACGATACGTCCCGGAACCCCAACACAAGTTGAATCTGGAGGAACATCCTTAAGCACAACAGCACCAGTACCAATTTTGGAATACTCACCTATTGTAATATTTCCCATTACTTTAGCGCCTGCACCAACAATAACTCCACGTTCAAGAGTTGGATGTCTTTTGGTTTTTTCTGTACTGGTTCCTCCAAGGATAACACCTTGATATAACAATACATCATCACCAACAATTGCTGTTTCACCAACAACAACACCCATTCCATGATCAATGAAAACTCGTTTACCAAATGTTGCACCGGGATGAATTTCAATTCCTGTAATAAATCTTGCTATATTAGAATTTATACGAGCCAATAGCTTTAAAGAATGATTCCATAGCCAATGACTGACCCTATGGAATAACAAAGCATAAAATCCTGGATAACATAGAAAAATCTCTAATGTAGATCTTGCTGCAGGATCTTTTTCTTTAATAGCTTTAATTTCATCCCTTAAATTATCGAACATTAGTAAACCTCAAAGATTGATATACTAAAATTATATAACATATGGTATATATAGTTATTCTTATTCAAATAACCAATCTACAGAGAGATATCTTTCACCATTATCTGGTAAGATGGCTATTATTCTTTTACCTTTATTTTCTTCTTTTTTAGCTAAATCTAAAGCAGCCCAAGTTGCGGCTCCAGAGGAAATACCTGAAAATATACCTTCTTTTTTAGCTAAAGCAAGTAAAGTGTTTCCAGCATCCTCATTTGCAACCGGAATAATTTCATCAATCACATCAGCGTCATAGATGGAAGGAACAAAGCCTGCTCCAATACCTTGGATTTTGTGAGGTCCCTTTTCACCTTTGCCCAATGTTTGTGAGTCTTTTGGCTCAACGGCAACAATTTTTACATCAGGAACTTCCTTTTTAAGAACTTTACCTATTCCGGTAATTGTTCCTCCGGTACCTACACCGCCAATTACAATATCAACTTTTCCTTCAGTATCTCTTAAAATTTCCTGAGCAGTAGTTTCAGCATGAATTTTTACATTAGCAGGATTGTCAAATTGACCTAAAATAATTGAGTCAGGAGTTTCATCTTGTAATTCATTAGCTTTTGCGATTGCTCCACCCATTCCATCAGCTCCAGGAGTTAAAACAAGTTCAGCTCCAAGAACGCTTAAGAATTTTCTTCTTTCAATGGACATTGTGTCAGGCATTGTTAAAATTAATTTATAACCTTTAGCTGCCGCCGCAAATGCAAGTCCAATACCAGTGTTTCCACTTGTAGGTTCGATGATAGTTGAACCTGTTTTGAGTAAACCTTTTTCCTCTGCATCTTCAATCATTGCAACTGCAACACGGTCCTTGACACTACCTGTCGGGTTGAATGATTCTATTTTTACATCAACTTCCGCTTCTAAATCTTTTGTTAAATTGTTTAGTCTTACGATTGGAGTGTTTCCAATAGCATCAGTTATGCTATCTAAAACTCCTCTTTTTAATTTTGGAATATTTGCCATAATTTATTTCTCCTATATATTAATTGTTTTTAAAGGCATATTTAAAGGGTTATCTTTAGTTAATATAACATTTGTTATAATAACTATTGTTATATAACAATGTTTTAGTTTATAAATGTTTTGGAAAAACTAAATTTTTAATGTGAAAAAATTAAATATTTTCATCAAAATAATCACAAATTTCAGTACAGGGACAAATTTCACACTTAGGCCCTATTGGTTTGCAAATATTTTGACCAAACTGAACCATCAAATCATTTAATTTTACCCACAAATCTTTTGGAGCTATTTTTGAAAGTTCAACTTCAGTTTCTTCAGGCTCTTTAGTATCAACCAGACCTAAACGATTGGAAATTCTGTGAACATGAGTATCAACCGGAATTGCAGGCAGGTCAAACGCAAATACCAAAACACAATTTGCGGTTTTACGGCCAACGCCCGGAAGTTTAACGAGTTCATCCAAGGTATCCGGAACTTCCCCACCATACTCATCAATTAGAATCTGTGAAACTTCCTGAATTCTTGCAGCTTTAACATTATAAAAGCCGGCAGGTTTAATTAGTTCCTTTACATCATCAATCGGAGCATCAACAACTTCATAAATGTCTTTATATTTAGAAAATAGGTTTTCAGTAGCCTGATCAGTATTTTCATCCCTTGTTCTTTGGGACAAAATTGTTCTAACCAGCACCCGATAAGGGTCTTGGTCTAAAAATGTTCTTATCTCAAAAGTATTATCCAGTTGATTGACAAGTTCAATCACTCTTTCTTCTTTATTCATTATACCAACTCCAATTCAAATCCAAGTTCTGCCATTGATTCAATGAAATTTGGAAAAGACACGTCAAATACTTCTCCATTTGTAATTGTGATGTCATGTTTTAAACCAATTAGTGAAAATGCCATGGCCAATCGGTGATCTCCATGGGAATCTACAACACCTGATGTTACGCCGCCAGTTATGCTCATTCCATCTTCTCTTTCAACCAATTTACATCCTAACTTTTCGAGTTCTCTGCAAGTAGTATCAATTCTATCGGTTTCCTTAACTCTTGCATGAGCAACACCTGTAATGTTTGTAGTTCCTTCAGCAATCGCTGCAAGCACTGCCACGGTAATCAATAAATCCGGAGCATTAGACAAATCAACATCAATAGCTTTAAGCTGACCATTGGAACCTATTTCGACATAATCTTCGCCACGGATAATTTTGGCACCCATTTGTTGTAGAATATCCAAAATTGCCTTATCCCCTTGCTTAGAATTTCTGAATAGATTTTTTATTTTAGCTTTTCCACCATTGATGGCTATTAACGCAAGCAAATAAGATGCGGATGAGTAATCTCCTTCAACAGTATAATCACATGAAATATACTCCTGTTTCATAACTTTAAACTCATCAATTCTGCAGCTTTGATGTTGCTTATCACAATTATCATGCTTTAAATAATATCCTTTTAACGTTTTAACACCAAATTTTCTCATTATATCCAATGTCATGTTGACATATGGCCTTGATTTAAATTCAGGCAATACGTACAATGTAACACCATGTTTAGATAATGGTGAAGATATTAAAATTGATGAAATGAATTGTGAGCTAACATTACCATAAATGTTAGTTTCACCACCAAGATAACCCGGTTTAATCAATATTGGTGCTTTTTCATTGTCATTTAAGGATTCTGTTGTAACCCCTAAAGAATGTAATGCAGCCATCAACAATCCCATAGGCCTTGTTTTTAACGATTCATCACCGGTTAAAATAACCTCATTATCGCTTATGGCCGAAACTGATGTCATTAACCTTAAGGTAGTTCCAGAATTGGCAAGATCAATTGGAGCATTTTGAGAATTATGCAATTTTCCTCCAGTACCAACAACCTCCAAATATTCATCAGTTTTATTTATTTGCGCTCCCAAAGCCTTACAAACCCTTATTGAAGCCAAAGTATCTTCAGAGTATAACATGTCATATAGCTTTGAAGTGCCCTTAGCTAAAGAAGCCAAAATTATTGCTCTGTGAGAATAACTTTTGGAAGGCGGCGCTTTAACAACTCCACCTATTTCTGAAATATTTTTAACCTTAAGAATCATTTTATCACTATTATTTTTAACTAAAATTAATAATATATTTAACTATGAAAGAAATTGAAAAGATGAAGGCCGGACTTGAATACTGCTACGATGATGAAGAAATATCCTTAATGAAATTAAAGGCAATCGAAAATGCCAATATATTCAATTCACTTGATGAAGACGATTTAGAAAAACAACATGAAGTTTTAACCGATATATTGGGTTCTGTGGGTGAAAAGGTTTGGATTGCCAAACGGTTCTGTTTTGATAACGGTAAAAACATTTTCATTGGGAATAATTTTACTGGAAACTTTAATTTAACTATTCTGGATATTAAAGAAGTCTATATTGGGGACAATGTAATGATTGGCCCAAATACTTTAATAACAACCGTTGGCCATCCTTTAAGCCCAAAAGGACGTCGCGACCATTTAGCTCAAGCAAGCGAAATACACATTGGCGATGATGTCTGGTTAGGGGGAAATGTGACAGTTCTTCCTGGAGTTACAATTGGAAATAATGTTGTAATCGGTGCAGGGGCAGTTGTAAACAAGGATATCCCGGATAATTCTCTTGCAGTCGGAGTTCCAGCAAAAGTAATTAAAGAAATAGAAAATGATATTTAATAATTTATAAAAAAAAGAAATTTAGAGAAGTAATTATCTAATTACTTCCACAATCATGTCTAAGTTTTCAGATTGTAGGATATCCACTTTTTTACCGGATGCTCCGACAATCTCTTTTTTGATGTTCAACATGTCTTCAGGAACTACAATTTCACCAATTGTCAATTCATGGTTTTCTTCTAAAACCGCACCGATTTCATCAATATCAGTTGATTTTAGATAACCGATGATTTTGCCTGCATCCCCTTTGAACTTAGGTCCGATTTGAGACATGTCCGGTTCAACTTCGATGATTTTCTCATGAACTTCAGGTTTTCCGGAACTGATTGCCAAATCATTGATTTTTAATGTTCCTTTAATGTCATCGTCAAAATCATTGAATACTTCAACAAGAGAATCATCAGAAGTGTACACATTCACTTCAGCAAGCTCCGCATTTAATGGGATTTTGGAGGCGGACTTGAATCTTCTGACCTCATCAATCAGCTCGACGGTAGTTTCACCCTTGTTTTCCATCTCTTCACTTATCAATTCATCATAAACTTCAGGCCATAAGGTGTTGTGAATTGATTCATCACCAAAGTATTGGTAAACCTCTTCTGTAAAGAATGGGGCAATTGGAGCCAATAATTTTAGTGAAGTTTCAACTACAGTTCTTAAAGTGTATTTTGCAGCTCTTCTTGACTCGTCACTTACATCAGTGTATAGCCTGTATTTTACGGCTTCAATGTATTCATCACAGAAATCATGCCAGAAGAACCTTTCAATGGATGTTATGGTTTCTGCAAAGTTATAATCTGCAAATGCTTCATCAACAGTTTTATTCAAATTATTCAATTTGGATAAAATCCATAAATCAAGAGGTCCTAAATTATCCTTAACATCTTCATATGAAACTTCTTCATCAAAGATTTGCATGCTAATGAATCTGAATGCATTCCAGAATTTTCTGAGGAACCTGTATCCATGTTTAATATCCTTCCAGTCAAATATTACATCAGAGCCAGGAACACTGTTGGCAGCCCATGTTCTCAAGGAGTCAGCGCCGTACTGTTCAATGACCTCTTCGGGCCCTACTACGAATTCTGGCCTTGATTTACTCATTTTGTTTCCGTCTTCACCGAATACCATACCGTTGATTACAATATCGTCGAATGGTTTTTGACCGGTTAAAGCCAAACATCTTAAAGTAGTGTAAAACGCCCATGTACGGATGATGTCATGTCCTTGCGGACGGATGTTTGATGGGAAATGGTTTACATAATCTTCATCAGGCCATCCTGCAATGGATAATGGTGAGATTGAGGAATCCATCCATGTATCCAAAACGTCTTCTTCCGGAATAAACTCTTCACATCCGCATTCACATGCATGTTTTGGAGTGTCCACAGTTGGATCAATAGGCAAGTCTTCTGCATCAGGCAAAATAACTTTTCCACAGTCCTTACAATACCATACCGGAATTGGTGTTGCAAATATTCTTTGTCTTGAAATACACCAGTCCCATTCCATGGAATCTGCCCAGTTCACCATACGGGATTTCATATGCTCAGGCACCCATTTCATTTCATCTGCTGCAGTTTTGGTTTTTTCTATTAAATCCCTTACAGCCACAAACCATTGTTTTTTAACAAGAATTTCAATAGGGGTTTTGCATCTCCAGCATTGACCTACATTTTGGTCAACTTGTTCCTGCTTTAACAAGTAGCCTTCGCTATCCAAATCCTCAATTGTTTGTTTTTTACAGCTTTGCAAGTCCATTCCTTCATATCTTCCGGCAGCACTGGTTAATGTACCTGTTTCATCGATTGCATTAATGATTTCCAGGTCATATTTTTGTACCCAGCTTACGTCAGTCTTATCCCCAAATGTACAAATCATTACTGCACCAGTACCGAATTCAGGGTCTACTTCTTCATCGGCAATAATTTTTACTTTTTGGTGAGATAAAGGCACTTCCACATATTTGCCTAAAAGGTGAGTGTACCTTTCGTCTTCCGGATGTATTACAACCGCTACACATGCAGACATTAATTCCGGACGGGTGGTTGCAATTAAAATACCTTCATCCTTAGGGTCAGCCTGTTTACCGGATTCTTGTGATGAAGCAATGTCTGCATATGAATCTTCAACTGCAGGCGGGAAATTAACATAATTTAAAAATGTGGTATTGTCTGAATATTCAACTTCTGCAAATGCAATAGCTGTCTGACAACGAGGACACCAGTTTACTGGGTGAATCCCTTGATAGATTAACCCGTCTTCATACATTTTTAAAAAGGAATATTGAGTTCTTTTCATGTATTCGGGATTCATAGTTACAAACTCACGTGTCCAATCCTGTGAATAACCCATTGCCTTCATGTCTGCTTTCATGCTTGCAATGTTTTTAGTGGTCAAATCAATACAATATTGTCTAAATTGAGCTCTTGAAACATCATTTTTATTGATGTTGTGAGTTTCTTCAACTTTTACTTCAGTTGGAAGACCATGGCAGTCCCATCCCTGAGGGAATAAAACGTCAAATCCCTTTTGTCTCCTATATCTTGCATTCATATCAATATAAACCCAATTCAGGACATGTCCTAAGTGAATTGCTCCTGTTGGGTATGGTGGGGGAGTGTCAATAACATATCTAGGACGAGAACCATCACCAATGTATTTGTAGATGTTTTCATCTTCCCATTTCTTCTCCCATTCTTTTTCTTTTTTGAAATCATAGTCTTTAGGAATCTCTTCGTTTGACATATATTTTCTCCTAAAATAATTAAGTAAAAATAATATTATTAAATATGTATTTTATTATTTAAAAATATTAACTTAATCAAATCAAATAATAGATAATTATATTATATACAAAAATTAATAAATAATAATATTATAAATTAAAAAAATAAAAGGACTGTTTAAAATGCACTTATTATGGTTTTATGTTGCTATTGTATTGGCTATCAGCGATGTATTGCACACAACACTTATGTGGAAAGTTTTAAATAATTTTTACGTCGTTTTAGGAGGGCTAATTCAGCAAACCACAAAAACAACCTGGCAGACCTGGTTGGCACATGAAATAATGGAAGCCGGATTTCATCTTGTAGTCATATCAATAGTGTTCTTAAATCCAATTATCGGAATTCTAGCGGCCCTTATTCATTTTGTAATCGATATAACCCATACCGTACTCATACGAAATATGGGAGAACTAGAACATAGAGCGCTTCACTTTGTTGTTGAATCTCTATTCTTCATTATAATATTTGGATTTTAAAAATAGTTTATTGGAGTTATTAAATGCCAGTTATTACATTTAAGTATCAAGATTTAAAAGATTTAGGAATAGATATGGAAAAAGACGAATTAATAGACACTTTACCTATGATGTCCAGTGATATTGAAGACTTTGATGACGAAGAAATTAAAGTTGAATTCTTCCCAAACCGTCCGGACAACTTATCTGTTGAAGGCGTAGCCAGATCTTTTAAAGGATTTATTGGTCAAGAGACTGGTCTTCCTGATTATAAAGTTGAAGATTCCGGAGAATATGTTGAAGTGGACGCTGATGTCGCTAAAATCAGACCTTACATAGGATTTGCTAAAATCGATGATGTAGATTTTACCGGAGACAAACTCAAGTACATCATGGATTTCCAGGAAAACCTTCACTGGGTAATCGGAAGAGACAGGAAAAAGGTAGCTATAGGTATTCACAATGCAGATGTTGTTAAAGCTCCATTTAAATACATTGCAACCGAAAAAGATGCGAATGCCTTTGTTGCACTTGAAAAAGATACTCCAATGACTCCACATGAAATCCTGACCGAACATGACAAAGGTAAAGCCTATGCTCATTTGATTGAAGAGTTTGACAAATATCCTTTAATCCTTGATTGTGAAGACAATGTTCTTTCAATGCCGCCAATCATCAACGGCGAGTTAACCAAAATCAAGGAGGACACCAAAAACATTATCGTTGATGTGACTGGAACTGATGAAAGGGCAGTCAATCAGGCATTGAATATCATATGCTCATCCTTTGCAGAAGTTGGCGGTCAAATCAAAAGCATGGAAGTAAGATATGCGGATAAAACAATAGTAAGTCCTGACTTAACTCCTCAAGAGCAAAGTGTTCACGTCGATACTGCAAATGAATTGATTGGTGGAACAGACCTTACTGCAGAAGATATTAAAGAATTGCTTCTAAAAGCACGTTTTGACGCTGAAATCATCAATGACAATGAAGTCAAAGCAATTATTCCATCTTACAGAGTTGACATTCTACACGAAGTTGATGTCGTTGAAAATATTGCAGTGCAATACCACATCAACTCAGTTGAAGCAAAATTGCCGGACATAAATACTGTAGCTTATGAAAACAACTGGTTTAAGGCAGAAAGTACTATCCGTGAAGTGATGGTCGGCATGGGTTTTCAAGAGGTAATGAGCCTAATGCTTACAAATGAAGAGGCGCATTATGAAAAGATGAACCAACCTGAAGAAGACCATGTCCAGGTTGCAAGACCTATAACAATCGACAGAACAATGATTAGAACCAGTTTGATTAACAGTTTAATGGAATTTTTAGAAGACAACAAGCATGAAGACTTGCCTCAAAAGATATTTGAAATCGGGGACATCCTATACATAGATGATGAAAAGGAAAATAAAACAAGGTCATCTAAAAAATTAGCCGCTTTGATTTGCCATTCAACAGCAAACTTTACTGAAATCAAATCTGTTGTAACAAGTGTCTTAGGCAATTTAGGCTACACTATGGAAATTTCCGACAGTGAAAACAAGACATTCATTGAAGGAAGAGTTGCTGATGTTGTCGGTGAGGCTCAAAAGGGTACAATTAAAGGATTCTTCGGTGAAGTATCACCTGAAGTCATAACTAATTTCACTTTAGAGTATCCTGTTATTGCATTTGAAATTGAATTTATCAACAAATAGATTCTTTTTCAATACCACAATTTTCTCATCTGTATTTCAATTTGAGTGTAATTGTCCACTGCAGGTGGAGAACCATAATTATTAAAAACAAATATAAGAATTAATAATAGAATTATTATTCCTATTAAAATTATTGTCCATCTTTGCAATTATTCACCAACCATTGTCAAAGTTATTGTTCTTTGATGTCTTGGCCCATCTAATTCTATGAAAAAAATGGATTGCCAAGTGCCCAAATCAAGTTTTGAATTTTTTATTGGCAGACATTCACTTGAAGAAAGTAAAAATGATTTCAGATGTGACTTTGCATTATCGTCAATTCTGTCATGCTGATAGCTGAATTTATCTGAAACCAAATCATTAAGAATTAACTCCAAATCACTCAATAAACCAGACTCATTTTCATTTACGACAATTGCTGAAGTTGAATGTCTTGAAAAAATGGAGATTATCCCTTCATCAATATCAATTAGCTCATTAATTTTAGAGGTTATATCAATGATTTCAAAGTTTTTATTAGTATCAATTTTAAAAGAATAAGATTTGACTGTCATTGATACCATATTTGTTAAAACATGTATAAATAAAAAAAAAGAAAAAGAGAAATTTTAATCGAATTTAATTCTACGTTTATACCCAAAAATCAGACAACCCAATAGAGCAACTATACTCAAAACGACAAGTCCTGAAGTATCAGTAACCTTATTGGACTTTTTGGATTCAGGTATTACTTCATAGGATTTTCCTTCTTCAGATACTTCACCACTGTTTGAATCTCCTGCATTCACATTTCCATTTGTCTGAGCATCTTCACCCATATCGGATGAATCCTGATAACTTCCAGATGCATTTGTTCCAAATGCATTTGAATTATCATTTGTGGAAAAGTGTGCGCTATCGGAAGTTCCATTTACAGGGTTTGAATTGCCTTTACTTTGAGATACATCATCAGTTGAATTGATTTGAATTTCCGGATTGGTAGATCCTGATGCACCGTTTTCTCCTTCAGTTGTGTCAGTTGTTTGGGAATCCTGGTTATCATCTTTTTCTCCGGCAGCAGTTTTATAGGCATACTTAACTGGAGTTCCACCGACCATCACCTCAACCTCATATTCAGTATCCGGATCCAAATTAGCATCTATAATAGCTTTACCATTAACGAATTTTGCGGTATATTGATTTCCATTAACTGATACTTTTGTATCGAAAGTTCCAAATTCTTTAACTTCATTGCCATTAGTATCATACATTTGAAGGCCGATACCATTTTTAACAGATATTGTTCCCATCTTCATGATTCCGGCAAAAAGCATTGGACATACGAAAGTATTTTCATCATCAGTTGAATCAAACCAGTTATCTCCTAATTTAAATTCAGGAAGCTCCGGATTATTTTTAGCCTGATAACCCTCATTATGAGCTAGAACGTTATATTGTACTTCCAATCTAGAAGGACTATTCTTTTTTGAAGTTTTAAAGTCCGGACCGAACAATAATCCGTTTCCACTTTCAAAAGCGCCCAATTCATAACTGGTGTCAATTCTGTTATATGTGAATGAATTTGCATTGATAACATCATAAGTTGATTGGGAATCAATGTAGATGCCGTTTGGATTTTCATAAGCTGAATTATGTTTGATCATATTCCCTGTGGAAACATCAAACAAGGAAATTCCATTAAAGGCATTGTGATGAACTGTGTTATTTGTTATATTACAATAATATATGTTGGAAGTTTCAATTCCAGACCTTACATTATATGACGCAGTATTATTTGAAATTAAAGAATTTTTAACATTTTGAAGTTGAATTCCATTAATCTCCGCATTTGAAACGTTATTTCCTAAAACATTAACTGCATTTGAATTTTTAACTAAAACACAATTTTTTCCACCGGCAATAACATTATCTTCTATTGTGGTATTATCTGATGAATCAACAACAATGCCGTAATCACAACCAGAAGAGATAATTGTAATTCCTGACAATACACTTCCACTGCTTTTTGGAGTAAAGTAAAATCCGAATGTGCTAGTTATCCCTAAATTTTTTGCTTTATCAGAAAGTTGATTGGATGCATGGACAACAGAATTCTTTTTTGAAACGATATTCAGCGTTTTATCAACAACCAAAGATATATCCTGATAATCCTTACTTGTAAACTCAAAGGTATCTCCATCCATTGCATTATCAAACATATACTGGATATCATCATTTGACAAATCGGAAGTGATTTGATAAACAGTATTGTCCGAAGCAATTGTGCTGTCCTCATGCACAGCATCTGTTGCACTTACTGCGGACATTAGGAATAAACTAATTAAACATGTGAATAAAACAGCTATTTTTTTATTCATATTATTTACCACGACTATACTTTATTAATTTAGTTCAATACAATTACAAATTGATTGTACCATCAAATATGAAAATTTTTATTATCGATAAAAAAATCGACAACAATTAAGAGTTAATTACCTTTAAAAAAGTAACGATATGACCAAATATATTCATATTGATTATAAGTTTATATTTAGTGATAGTTTATATATAAAGTTTATTACTATTTTGAAAAAATAACAATGCAAATTACTTTATATTCCATTATAATATTAATAACAATGTTATATCAAGAAATTAAAACATTTTAATTTAAATAGAATAAAAAATACAATATAAACTATATTGCTTATCGATTATTTTTTACATTTTAACAAAGCAATGAAAAATGAATAAAGAGGGAAAAAAATGAATAAAAAGGGCTTAATAATGGCTATATTACTACTATTTATTGTAATTTTAAGTGTAAGCTCAGTATCTGCAGAAGATACAGCATATGCCAATTCATTACAAGAAGCTGATGATATAGCAACAATAAGTGAAACCAACGAAAGTACATCCTCTTCAGAACAAACCGTTCCTATTGGCTCAGATAGTGATGCTATCCAATCAATAATCAATGGTTTAAGCGATGGAGATACATTAACTTTCGAAACAGGAGAATATAAAGACATTTGTATTTATGTCAACAAAAGCATTACAATAAACGGAAACGGTGCGACATTAATAGGATATGACAATCCTTCCAAAAACAACACCCCTTCAATTATCTGGAATCCTACTTCAAGCGGTGGATATGCAATAGGTAACCTCGCAACATTATATGTTGTGAATGCAAATAATGTCGTTATCCACGGATTGACTGTTGTTGGAGGAGAAAACAGCTCAGCCACATACTCCAACGCATTGGTTTATGCGACAAAATCCAACAGTTTAATCTTTGAAAACAATACCCTTGACGGATCATCCTGGGGATTATACCTACAATATTGTAATGATGGAATTATTTCAGAAAATACCATTCAAAATCAGGCCGTTACCGGCTTGCTGAATTTTGGTTCAGCTAGAACCATTATTGAAAAAAATACATTTATTAATGCTGCAAACCATGGTATTGATGTAAGACACGGAACCGGACCTAACGTTCAAGTTATCAACAATACAGTAATCGGTTCCAAAGAAGGTATCTACTTAATGCACTCAAAAGGACACAGCGCATACAATAACACATTAATCAACTGTACAATCAGTTCCATAAGCTGTTACGGTTCATCCAATATTGATATCAGAGACAACAAAATGCAAAAATCAAGAATAGGAGTATTATTAGGTGGAGGATACACAAACATTACTATCGGAGAAAACCAATTCAGCTTAGATAACCTACCATTCCCACCTACATTCGTATACTATGTCGCTGAAGCAAAAAGCGACTATCAAAATGCGGAAGATATAATGGGTACTTTCAGTGACAGTACCTCAAACAGTCCTAATTATATAGCATACACCGAAATTGAAGCACCTGCAGACATTTCTATCGACTACAACACAATAATGAAAAAAACAGGAACTCAATTTACCGTTCCTGAAGAGTATACCAATGATCAAATCCAAACTATGCTTGAAGCAATGGAAGATGGAGACAGCATTATCTTTTATAAAAATGCAGTTTATACCAATATTTCAATTTATACCGATAAAAACATTAAAATATTCGGTAATAATGCAACATTAATAGGATTTGACAATATTGACTTAAATAATGTACCAGAAAAAGTCAGAGCATCCACAACAAGTGGAGGTTATGCAATTGCATACCGTTCAGTATTATACGTCATTAACACTACTGGAGCTGTTGTTACCGGATTAAACATCCAAGCTCAATATCCTGGATATGACACCACAAAAGTAGGCGCAAACACTGACGAATATAAGACATCTGGAATTTATGCATCCGAGAATAAAAATTTAGTAATCACCGGATGTGACGTTACTGGTGCATCCTGGGGTATTTTCGGACAATACTCTTCAAATAGCATTATTAGCAGAAACAATGTCCATGACATATATACAACCGGTATTATGAACTTCGGTTCTCCTAATGCAATTATTGTAGAAAATAACATTACCGATGCCGTAAACCACGGTATTGACACCAGACACGGAACCGGACCAAATGTTACAATTGCATTTAACACCATTTCCGGTGCAAAAGAAGGTATCTACTTAATGCACTCAAAAGGACACACTGTCTACAACAACACTGTTTTAAATTCAAAAATAAGTGGAATTACAGCTTACGGATCTGGAAATGAAAAAATATTTAACAACTCAATTTCCGGAAGCAGAATCGGTATATTGATGGGCGGAGGATACTACAACGTAACCGTTGGTGAAAATTCATACAATTTAAACTTCTTACCATTCCCACCTACATTTGTAACATACCTCGCTAGAGCAGAAAGTATGTATCAAACAGCAGATGATGTAATGAGAACTTACTCTGATAAAGAACTTGTTACCATCGATGTTGACGATGTGGACACTTTACCTCATACCGGCCAACTTGACTTCACATTAATTGACCAAAATGGTAAAAAGCTAGAAAATACCGAAGTTACTGTAGATATTGATACTCTTAATTCCACCGTTGTCAAAACAGATGACGAAGGTAGTGTAAGTATTCCTTTAGACTTAGATTTAGGCGAATACGTTGCAACAATTACTTATGCGGGCAGTGACAATTATGGAGAAACCAGTGCAACCGCATTTATCTCAGTTGTTGAAACAATCAAAACAAAAACCGAAATTACTGCTGAAGACATTGCTGTTGAATATAACAGTGCCGGCGAATTAATTGCTACATTAACCAACAAAGAAAATGGCGTAGCCATTAAAGGTGCTAACTTACGTTTCTATGTAAATGATGCAAAAACAACTGTAAAAACAGACAAAGAAGGTAAAGCAGCACTATCCCTCAACGGATTAACTCCAGACACATACAAAGCAACAATCGTATACGAAGGAAACAGCAAATATAAAGCAGCAACCACAACCGTACAAGTCACTATAGAAAAAGCAACAACAGTTATTTCCGCTGAAGACATTATTGTTGAATATAACAGTGACGGCGAATTAGTTGCTACACTAACCAACAATGCAACCGGTAAAGCAATTACAAGTGCTAATGTACGTATTTACTTAAACGATGTAAAAACAACTGTAAAAACAGACAAAGAAGGTAAAGCAGCACTATTCCTCAACGGATTAACTCCAGACACATACGAAGCAACAATCGTATACGAAGGAAACAGCAAATATGAAGCAACAACCACAACCGTACAAGTCACTATAACTAAAGCAACAACAATTGCTTCAGGAATTTATGACACAGAAACCAATGAGATGGTTGTTACAGTAACTAACGCTGCAACAGGAGCAGCCATTAAAAGTGCTAATGTTGTATTTACTTTAAATGGTGTAAAAACTACTGTAAAAACAGACAAAGATGGTCAAGCTAGACTTTCACTCGGTGATGTGGATCCAAACAGCTTTACTGCCGCATTCTCATATGGTGGAAACAGCAAATATCTCAAATCAACTGGAAAAATAAGTGCAGTAGTAAATAAAACAACAACAATTATTTCCACTGTCTATGATAAAGAAAACGATGAAGTAGTAAGTACTTTAACAAACGCTGCAACCGGCGCGGCCATTAAAGGCGCTACAGTCGTATTTAATGTAGATGGTGCAAAAGTTAGTTATAAAACAGACGCTTCAGGTCAAGTTAAATATTCAACTGCAGACTTAAGTCCGGATGTGCACTCTGTTGCTAGCTCCTATGGTGGAAACAGCAAATACGCTGGATCAAATATAAGCATAAATATTGTTAAAATCTAAAGGGGATTCATCTCTCCTTTAACTTTTTTTATTTTTTTTGATATCCAATAATTAAAATTTTACAGGTTCTATTTTTAAAAAAAATAAGTTTAGTAAGCATTTTTTCTGCTTACTGCGGTATAAATAATGAATATACCGACTAAAATCAAAACTATTTGTGGAAATATTGCAAAGAATATGGCTGGAATAACACCCAATTCTGCAAGTAACCACAATACGCCATAGATAACTATTAAAACACCGAATAAAATAGCTATCTTATAACCAATATCTTTTAAGTCATAAAAAGGAAACATACCATTTGGAATAGGCATCCTATCACCTACAATTCTTTAGTGCCATCTTCAGTTCCTACAATGACCCTATCAACCATCTGTGAAAATATTCCATTTTCAACTACGCCCGGAATTGAATTTAAATCAATTTCCAAATGTGCAGGGGATTCAATTTCATCAAATTTGGCATCAATGACAAAGTTGCCGTTATCAGTGATGACCGGCCCGTCCTTTCTTTGAGCCATCCTTATTTCACACTCGGCACCCATATCCTCTAGTGCTTGAATGACCACTCTTGATGCATCAGGCAAAACTTCAACAGGCACTGGGAATGTTCCGAGTGAATCAACACATTTTGATTCATCGACAATTACTATAAACTCTTTTGCGGCGTAATCGACAATTTTTTCTTTAGTGTGGGCAGCTCCTCCCCCTTTAATCAAATTGAACTGAGGGTCCACTTCATCTGCCCCATCAACAGACAGGTCAATGTCATGTTCTTCCAAAGTAGTGATTGGAATATTCCATTTTTTTGCAATCAATAATGACTGGAATGAAGTTGGAATACCTAAAACATTAATTCCCTCATCACGGATTCTCATACCTACTTTTTCAATGAAATAATGAGTAGTAGAACCTGTACCAAGCCCTAAAACCATTCCATCTTTTACATATTCAGCGGCTTTATAACCTGCATTTTTTTTACTAGAATCATTGCTACTGGCATTTTTCATTATATCACAAATCCTAAAGTAAGTTTATTAAGCTTATAACCTTTTTTACATTCCTCTTTATGTTTTCCATTATTCTCTAAAACAATGCATTTATCATTTTCCAAAAGCCCCTCAGGGAAGCAGAAATCATGAAAATCGCATTTTTCATCACAGTCTAAAGGAGTATATGTAAAAGTTGAACCTTCAAAAATACTTTTTGAATCGGTTAAAATATCAATTTTTGCCCTGTCAATTTCAACAGGAATAACTACTCCTCCTGAGTGGATTGGGCATTTCTGTTCGTTATCCTTAATATCAACAACGACATATTTCCTGTTTATTTCCAAGTTTCCAACACAAGATGATTTAAACCTGCAGCTTTCACAATCTTCAGCAGGACCTAAAAAAACGAATTCCTGACCTTTTTTAGCCAAATCCTTTCCTATTAATGTAATCATTAAATCACCTCTGTCCTATGGGCAAGCTCATATGCCGCCTCTTTTGAAATTCCATTATCTCCTAGAATTGTATATCTTTCAGGCCTGATTTCATGGGCCATCATCAGCGCTTCGATAATATCCTCCTCGGCAATATTCAATTCCTTTGCAGTAGTTGGAGCTTGAACCGCTTTAAGTGCATTTCTAATAGCTTTCCAATCTCCTCCATGGAGATACATCATCATTATTGTTCCAATACCGCATTGTTCACCATGCAAAGCTGACTTTTCAAGAATCTTATCCAATGCATGAGAGAATAAATGTTCAGATCCGCTGGCAGGTCTGGATGATCCTGCAATACTGATAGCCATCCCTCCACTGAACAAGGATTTCATGACTATGCGTGCACTAGGCTCGAGATTAGGTTTAATGTTGGCAATATTATCAGTAATCAAATGAGCTGACATTATTGATAATGCCGCTGCTGACTCACTAAATGATTCATTTTTTAATCTGTGTGCTAATTCCCAATCCTTAATGGCTGTGAAATTGGCAATTAAATCTGCACAACCTGCAGCCAACAATCTGAATGGGGACTGTGCGAGAATTTCAGAATCCGCAATGACTGCAATCGGAGAGTGTGCATTAACTGATATGGAAGTATTAGGATTTTTTATTGATGCCATAGGAGATACAATACCGTCATGAGAAGCGGTAGTCGGCATGGATACAAAATATACGCCTTGATTAAATGAAGATAATTTAGCCACATCAATAACTTTCCCGCCACCAATACCTAAAACTGTAGTATCCGGTGTGATCAATTCTTCAACTTCAGAAATTGACTCTTGTGATGCATTGTCAACTTTAATTACATCATATTCAATATTATCTCTTTCAAGGCTTTCTATTGCTGGAACTGCACCTACATCATATGTATGAGAACCAGTAACAATTAAAATCTTATTATCTAAATGTAAAGATTTGCAGATTTCACCAGTATCCTTAATAATGCCCGGATCAATGTAAACTTCACGCGGCATTTGTATTTTCCTATTACTCATAATATCTCCTAAAATTAAATTATACATTAATATATATGTTAGGGATAATTATAAATAACTTTCTTAAAAATTTTTATTAAAAAAAATAGATGATAATGAGAAATTATTCCCAATATCTAAAAAACTATAAACCCATCGCTTCAAGCATGGATTGAACACCTAAAACAATTATTGCCACACCACCGAATATTTCAATATAATCCGCATACTTAATGGCAATTTTTGTTCCGAAATTACCAATCAATAACCATATAATAACTGCAATAATACTCAATCCGCCTAAAATATATGGGTCTACATGTGCAACGGCACCCTGTGAAGCTAAAATAAGGTTTTCAATGTTTCCAAAAATAATTAATCCTGTAAATGGAACATACGGTTTTAAATCAATCATCTTATTCACTTCCTTTAGTTGACCTAATATGTCTTACAGCATCACGAATAGCTATAATACCCAATATTACAATAGCAAGGCCGCCAATAAATGTGATGTAATTTGCATATTGTATAGCTATCTCTGTTGCAACGGTCCCAATAAATAGCCATATAATAACTGCAATAATACTCAATCCACCTAAAACTTTAGCATCCACACCTTGAACAACACCCTGTGAAGCTAAAATAAGGTTTTCAATGTTTCCAAAAATAATTAATCCTACAAAAGGTAAAAATTCTTCTAACAAGTTATCACCAATAATAAATTTAAATTTTTTAATATAAATAATATGCTAAAAAAGATATCGAATAGATTTAATACTGATTAAAAACAGATAATTTAATATTATAAAAATTATTTTAGGTGATATGGTGGAAAATTTTGACGAATGGTTTCATGATATTTTAGAAGAAGCAAACATTACTGATTCAAGATATCCTATTAAGGGAATGGCTATTTGGATGCCATACGGTTTTCAAATAAGAAAATACACAATGGAAATAATAAAAAAATTATTGGATAAGGACCATGAAGAAGTATTGTTTCCAATGCTTATTCCTGAAACTGAACTTGCAAAAGAAGGAATTCATGTAAAAGGGTTTGAAGATGAGGTATACTGGATTACAAAAGGCGGTCAGACTGAATTAAATGAACAGCTGGCATTACGACCAACAAGCGAAACCGCAATGTATCCTATGTATGCTTTATGGATTAGATCACACATCGACCTTCCAATAAAATATTATCAGATAGTAAACACTTTCAGATATGAAACAAAACACACCAGACCCCTAATCCGTGTTCGTGAAATTACCACATTCAAGGAAGCTCATACTGCCCATGCAACTAAAGAGGAATCTGATGAACAGATTCAGGATTTTATTGCTATTTATAAGGAATTCTTTGATGATTTGGGAATCCCTTATCTAATTTCAAAAAGGCCTGAATGGGACAAGTTCCCGGGTGCCGACTACACCATGGCTTTTGATGTAATCATGCCTAACGGCAAAACCCTGCAAGTTGGTACAATACACAATTTAGGCCAAACATTCGCAAAAACCTTTGACATTAAATTTGAAGACAAAGATGGTCAGCACAAATTTGTCTATCAAACCTGTGCAGGAGTATCAGACAGGGTTATCGCCTCTGTTATTTCCGTGCATGGAGAGGAGAAAGGATTACGCCTTCCACCTAAAGTATCCCCTAACCAAGTTACAATCATCCCAATTCTATTTAAAAAAGGAAAAGAGGAAGTTCTAGCCAAATGTGATGAAATTAAATCACAATTAGAGGCAAAAAGTTTGAGAGTTAACATTGACGATAGAGACATCAGACCAGGCAAGAAATTCTATGACTGGGAATTGAAAGGAACTCCAGTTAAACTCGAGCTTGGCCCAAGAGATTTGGAAAACAATATTACAATAGCTATGAGAAGAGATGAAGGAGAGAAAATAGAATTGTCCCTTGATGATGCACTTGCAGACAATGTTGTTGAACTATTAAACAAAACTGCAGAAAATCTCCGCGATTGCGCATGGGACTTCCAGAAAGAACATGTCAAATTCACAGAAAGCCTTGATGAAATTCCAGAACTTGTTGAAGCTGGAAATGTGGTTAAATTCCTATGGTGCGGAGACGAAGCAGTCGGAAAAGAGATTGAAGAAAAAACAGGTTATGATATCCTAGGTATTCAGGAAGAGGTATCCGAAGGAAAATGCATAGGCAGCGGAAGAGATGCCAAATACATTGCCCTGATAGCTAAAACTTACTAAGTGATTTAAATGGATGAAATATATGCAATAATTCCAGTTTCAAAGTTTAAAAATGCAAAAACTCGTCTATCTCCATTCTTATCAGAAGAGGAAAGAGAAAAACTATTAAAAGTAATGCTTCAGGATGTAACCGACACTTTGAAAAAACATGTGGATAAAATTTTCATCATAAGCAGAGATGAAGACGTATTGAGCTATGCGGAAAGCCTAAACTTGAATACCATTCTTGAAGATGACAATTCCAATTTGAATAAGGCATTGAAACAGGCCATGAAATATTGCAAAGGAAAGGCAAAAAAAGTCATCATTGTTCCATCAGACATTCCTTTGATTGGAAAAACCAATTTGAAAATGCTTATTGATGCATCAAAAAGCCTGGATTTCATCATTGTGCCATCAAAAGGTGGCGGAACTAATTTGATAATAATGAAGCCCTTGGCAATTCATACCCGATTTGAAGGTTTCAGCTATAAGGAGCATGTAAAAGCCGCTGAAAGGAAAAAATTAAATCCGCAGGTTCATGATTCATTTTTCATGGCATTGGATGTTAATACCGCTCAAGATTTGGGCGAAATAATGATACATGGTGAAAAAACCCATACCAGAAAATACTTAAAGGAACTTAAAGTTAACGTTGAACCTTTCAGAGGGTCTGAAAGACTGAAAGTTACAAGAGCTGATTAAATGATTGTCATGAGCATTGCAGGTGTTGACCCGTCAGCAGGTGCAGGCGTTTTAACCGATATAAAGACATTCCAGGCAATTGGCGTTTATGGAACCGGAATTGTTACTGCACTGACTGCCCAAAATCCTTATAAATTCTTTTCAACATTGCCTATTGATGAAGAATACATATCCGAGCAGATAGATTCTGTTTTGGATGCCTATGAAGTGGAGTTTATAAAAACAGGAATGTTATATTCTCCTGAAATAATTAAACTAATTTCAAAAAAGATTAAGGAATATAATCTAAAAGCGGTTGTTGATCCAGTTATGGTGGCAACATCCGGTGGAGATTTGACAAAACATGATCTGGCTGAATCCTTAAATAAATATCTGCTCCCAAAAGCAATTTTAACAACACCAAATATTACAGAAGCTGAAAGATTAACTGATTTTGAAATTAAAACCGCTGAAGATGCAATCAAAGCATCCAAAAAAATTGTCTGCAACAATATCATTACCGGCGGACACCTAGATGGAATAAATACCATCAATATTGAGGGTAATGTTAAAATCAAAAAACAAGAATTGATAAAGACTGATAATTTACATGGAACCGGTTGCAATTTATCTGCAGCAATTGTAGCTTATCTTGCAAAGGGAAATACTTTAGAAGATTCTATCTTAAAATCACTTGATTATGTCTATGAAAGCATAAAAAATGGAAATTATGGGACATTAATAGCTAAACTGTAACTATTGGCCCATATCTAATTTGCTGACAATGGAATCCTGAAGAGCTATAAATTCTTTTGATTCCCTTTTTCTTGGTCTTTCTATACCAACTTCAATAATTTCGGCAATTCTGCCAGGATTTCTATCAAGAATTACAATCTTATCAGCCAAAAAGACCGCTTCATCAACATCGTGAGTTACAAAAACAATCGTATTTTCAAATCTTTTCCAAACTCCAATCAGCTGTTCTTGAAGCTTGTGTCTATTTTGCATATCCACTGCAGAAAACGGCTCATCCATGAGCAAAATTGGTGAATGGTTTAACAAGGATCTGATAATTGCAACCCTTTGCTTCATACCACCTGAAAGTTCATGAGGATAGCTATCCTTAAACTCTATTAAACCAACACTTGTAAGATATCTCTCAGCGGCAGCAACATTTTCTTCCTTTGATCCTTGTTTTGTCATTTCCAAACCAAAAGTTACATTCTGCAAAACAGTTAACCAAGGGAATAGTGAATATTGTTGGAAAATCACTGCCCTGTCTCCTGATGGTTTTTTAACAACCTCACCATTAGCAATTATTTCACCGGAGGTAGGATGTTCCAGGCCAGCTATTAAACGTAGAAGTGTTGTTTTACCGCAGCCGGATGGGCCTAAAAGACAAATCAGTTCCCCATCATTAATAGTTAAATTAATATCCTCCAAAACAGATAGCTTTTCTGTTTTTTTACTTACAAAGGATTTATTAATATTTTTAATTTCTATTGACATTTAACACACCTACCAAAATATCCTGTCTTGAGCTTTTGTAAATACAAAGTCAAAAGCAAGACCTATTAAACCTATTACAAGCATACCTACAACTGTGGTACCTGTATCAAAGAGGTTTGTTGCAGTTAAAATCATATAACCTAAACCGCTGCTTGAGCCGATCATCTCTGCTGAAATTGTACACATCAAAGCAATTCCAATACCTACTTTTAAACCGGAAACTATATATGGAAATGTAGACGGTACCACTACACGTTTTAAGACGTTCCAATCATTAGCGCCTAAAGTCTGGGCAGATTCTACTAAAACCTTATCGGTTCTCTTCACACCATCAATAGTATATACCAAAATAGGGAACACGCATCCCATGAATATGATGAATACCGCAGGAACTGTTCCTATTCCAAACCATAAAATTGAAAATGGAATCCATGCAACCGGTGGAATCGGTCTTAAAACACTGATTACAAAAGTACATAAATCTTCCAGAGTCTTATACCATCCAAGTAAAATTCCTAAAGGGATAGCGACTACAGACGCTAGAATCAAACCTGAAAATACTTTAAATAATGTATCTATTGTGTTTGTAAGAAGCTTTCCATTTTGAATTACCACCAATGCTGAGTTTACCACATCAACAGGACTTGGCAATATATATGAAGAAAATAACTCTATACCATCAGTTATAAAATACCAAAATAAGATTATCAGAATTGGTAAAATTAATGGAATGAATTTATTCTTATAATTATCAAACATTTAATCACTTAATAAAAATTTTTATACATTAATAAATAGGTTATCATCATATAAAAACTTTAAAAAAAAAATAAAGTGAAGTTTAAGCTACCTCAATAGCTTCAACTTCTATAGCTTCAGTATAGTCTTCATCTTTTAGAACAGATTTAGTACTCATTGCACCAAATATCATTGTGGACAAATTATGAATCATTGAAGATGTTGATGGTGGAATAACACCTAAAACACCTAAAACAAGTAAAGACCCATTTACTGCAACGATATTTTGGTAATTGTTATTGATTTTATCCAACATTGCTTCACTTAATTTTCTAAGCGTTACAAGGTCATGCAAATCATCTGATAGCAATGAAACGTCTGCTACTTCACGAGCAATATCCGATGAATGTTTCATAGAAACAGACACGTCTGCAGTAGCCAGAGCTGGTGAATCATTTATTCCATCCCCGACCATAATTACAGTTCTGCCTTCTTCTTTCAGCTCTTCAATGATTCTAGATTTATCTTCAGGAAGAACCTGTGATTTATACTCACTGATACCCAATGCTTTTGCACTTGATTTAGCACCGCTTTCACTGTCCCCCGTAAGCATTATGACATGTTCAATGCCTAACTGCTTAAGTTCTTCAATGACATACTTTGCCTCTTCACGCACAGGATCATCAATACATATTATTCCTTCAAGTTTTCCATCAATAGCCAAATAAACAACTGAGTGCTCTTTTTCTTCTTTTTTGAGTTTTTTCTCTTGTGTCTTGGTTATTTTAACTTTTTCGTCATCAAACAAGAAGTGTTTTGAACCAATCACTGCACGTTTATTCTCATACTCAGTTACAATACCATGAGCTACAATATATTCAACTTCACTGTGGTCTTCTTCATGTTTGAGACCCTCTTCTTCAGCTTGTTTTACAATAGCTGTAGCAATGCTATGAGCAAAGTGTTCTTCAATGCAGGCCGCAATTCTCAAGATTTCATCACGTTTGTATCTTCTAGACATTGGAACAACCTTAACAACCTTTGGAGTCGCATTGGTTAATGTTCCTGTCTTGTCGAATACGATTGTGTCAGCATTTGCATAATTTTCCAAGAATTTTCCGCCCTTAACCATCATCCTATTATCTGATGCTTCACGCATTGCAGAAATAATGGATAACGGAGTTGTGAGTTTGATTGCACATGAGAAATCAACCATCAATACGGACAATGCCTTTGAAGCATTTCCAGTGAAAAGATAAGTTAAAGCAGTTGCAAGGAAACTGTATGGAACAATTGAATCCGCCAGCTTTTCCGCCTTGCTTTGAGTTTCGGCTTTCAGCTCTTCGGAATTTTCAATTAAATCTATAATCTTATTTAATCTTGTTTCCTTATTCATTGAATAAACTTCAACAACAATGTTTCCCTCTTCAATGACAGTACCTGCATGAACTGTTTTTCCTGGTTTTTTATGAACGGCCAACGGCTCACCTGTCATTGAGGCTTCATTAACCATTCCTTCACCATCAATCACCTTTCCATCAACAGGAATTATATCTCCCATATGGACTTTGATTTTATCTCCCTTATCTATTTCAATAGCAGGACATTGCCTTTCCTCACCATCATCTCCCACTACCCATACAGAATCAATGTTCAAAGCCAAACTGTCTTTTAAGGTGCTTTTTGCTTTCTGTACTGTGTAGTCTTCAAGAGCATCTGAAATTGACAGTAAAAACATCATTGAGCCTGCAGGAGCATATTGCTTTTGCATCAATGCACCGGCAACAGCCACACCATCAAGAAGTGCAACATCGATGGTGAAACTGGTCAAGCTATCCAAACCAGCCCAAATATATTTTAAAGAGCGATAAATAGCCAGAAAATTTTTAACAGGTATCGGCAAGAACATTCTTCCCAAAAATCTATTCACAACCATACCCATTAGCTTATAATAAAAATCATCAGTAATTTCTTTTGAAACTTGGGTTTGTGTAGGTTCTGCCTCAAAGAGGTCATCCAACGTGATTTTATTTAAAATATCAAATATTTTCTGTTTGTTTTCTTCGCCTTCTTCATAATATATCAAAATACTGCCATTTTTATGAGAAGTGAGAACTTCCTGGATAAAATCTTGGTCTAAAAGTAATGAAGCAATCCCATAGCCTTCTTTTTTTGTGAAAGCCCATTGACCGGAACGGAGTCTTAAACGATTCCCCCTATCATACATTACTTGATACTTCATTTTTTAACCTTAAACATTAATTTATTCCTCTTCTGCTTCAACATAGATTTCTTTTTTATCTTCTTCATGAGCATCTACGACAATATCTTCAGCATTTTCTTTTATGTCTTGGAAACATTCTTCAGCATCTTTTCTAATTGACATTACAGTAGCCATACCTTGTGTTGCTGCATCTTTTACAGCTTTTGATTCCAATACTTTTTTACCCACTACTGCAGTTGCAATTCCTGCAGCAAAAAGCAATGCATGTTTATGTTCAACACATTTATCAAAAAACTCTTTATTTACCATTTTTCAACTCTCCTAAATTTTTAAAAATAAATGCTCAGCTATTTAATATTTAGGCATACCTAATATTTAAGTTTTAAGCAAACCTAAATTTTATAGCAATCATTAAATAATATAAGAAATGAAATATTGTTTAAAACAAATAACAGGTGTAAACTTGAATGCCGATAAAAAATTTTTCTCAAAAATAGGATTTAACTATTTCACAATGGGTTTAACTGCAATATTATTTCAAATACTCATTATAAACATCATATACTTTATAAACAGTGATTTGATTAACAATATTAATTTTTTATCCATTTTATCATCATTTTGCAATTATATCCTACCTCTACCAATTTTTATTTATCTAATGAGAAAACTGGATTCACAAAAAATTAAAAAAGAAAGATTAGGAATTAAGAAATTCATAATTTACCTATCAATTAGCTTCACACTTATTTTGTTTGGAAACCTGATTGGGGTTTTTATAACCTCCCTGATATTACTTGTTACCAATAATACTATTGTAAATCCTGTGGAAAATTTAATTAATTCAACAGATATCTTATTGAATGTAGTTCTGATTAGTTTTATCGGTCCGATTTTTGAAGAGTTATTCTTTAGAAAATTATTAATTGACAGAACAATAAAATATGGTGCAAAAGCCTCAATAATCACTTCCGCAATATTGTTTGCATTTTTCCATGGAAACCTAAGTCAATTCTTTTATACATTTCTTCTGGGAGGATTTTTGGCATATGTTTATATAAAAACAGGCAGAATCATTTATCCCATTATCATTCACATGGTTCTTAATCTAATGGGGTCTGTTGTTAGCTTATTATCTGATGGTAGCTTAACAGCAATAATGAATAGCGCATTCACTATCACGGAGGTAATTACTGTCTTAATATATACCATTTTAATATTGACATTATTGCTTATCGGAACATTTAATTTACTTCACTATAAAAAAGATGAACTGCTTAAGGAGAAAATGCAAATTCCACTAAAAACAATTTTCCTAAATTATGGAATGGTCTGTTTTATTTTATTCTTCACATTCCTAATCATTAATCAGATAGTCTAATAACAGAAAAAAAAGAATTCTTAAAAAATAGTTGAGAGAAGAGTTTAAGCCTTATCTTCTCTTTCTTCTTCAATAGCTTCAGTAACACTATTTAATATTTGAAGTGATTTGGAAAATGCAGGCATACCTGAAGTTAATAAGACAACTCTCAAAACATCAACAATTTCCTCTTTAGTAATGCCCAATACTTCAATTGCACTTCTCATTTGCTTTTTGGTAGCTCTTGGATCTGCACGAGAAGCGGTAATGCCAATAGCTATTAATTTTTGAGTTTTATAATCCAAGATTTTGCCATCCCATACTGTTTCATTAATGTTGGATACTAACTCATACAAATCAGGATGTTCATCTTTTAATTCCCGTATACCTTTACCGTAATATACATCACCTTTCATACTCTTCCTCTCCAAATAATTTTATTAGTTAATTATTATTTTTAATTTCAAATTATATATAATTAGGCTATTTAAAAAACTACCTTTTATTCATAATTTTAATGTTTCTTGATTATCATCTTTAAAAATTAATTAAACCTGAATTCATGAAAAAATATTGAAAAGTGAATAATTTAAATTATTCACCCATTTTAGTTTAAACAGTCATTAACCCAATTGATGAAATTGCTGGTGGAATCACCAGTTCTTTCAGCTTGAGTGTGTCCTTGACCCCAAACTGTTGAAAACTCAACATTATCATTGCCGACTTTATTTAAAACAGCCAAATATAAGTTTACATCGACACACTGGGAAATGTCTCCCTGTTCAATACCAGTGTTTATTCTCCAGTGATTAGCCACATCTGAGCTTCCTGCACCATCATAATAGTCACATAGGTAATACATTGGATTGTACATGTTCACACGTGTTTCCATGCTGGTATTTAAGCTATCTGTTGCGGCCAAGTCATTTTTATATTCCTCAGCATAACTGCTTGAGTAATCACCATATTTGGAGTATTTTTCACTGTTGTTGTTGAGCAAATCGCTTAGTGTCTTGTCGAAATGTGATGAACTGTTTGCATCAAGACCGAACAATCCGTTTTCAGCTTGAGAACGATTCAAATCATCGAAAGCAGGTACTGATTTAGATGGATTTTTGCAATGTTTGACGAATGCTTCCAGACTGGTAATTTTGGCGGTATTTGTATTTGCATCATATTCAATCCAGGTATCGTTTCCATTTAATGAATCAATGTATTCTTTAGCGGTTTGATAAGTTGCTGAGGAGCCTGAATCACTGCTTTCGGTTGGCATTTCACCTCCCATATCTCCTGATGGCACCTCACCCGATGGTGCATCTCCACTTGGCATTTCTCCGCTAGGTGTTCCTCCAGACGGCATGGTCCCCATAGCATTGGAGCTTGGAGTGTATGGGAATGTTGTATCATTCAGGAAATTGTTCAATGACTCTTCAGTGACGCTTAACATGTAATCATAGTAGCTGCCGGATGTGTAAACCCCATTGTCACTTTCCTCAAGTGTCAATGTTTTGCCGTTTGGATCTTTTAGGCCTAATGCGTTAATGTAGGCGGCATATTCTGCTGCCAAATCATTACTTAAGGCACCTGTGAATGAGTTTGAATTTCTCACATATTGTCCCATATTCCATTCATATGCGCTATCTGCAGTATCTAAATTTGTTATTGGACACCAGCACATCGCACCAGCAATAGCATTTGATAAAACTTTTCCATCTTTGTCAACCATTGCAGCACCAATGTTTTCTAAATATGGATTATATAATTCGCTGTTTCCTGAAGCGCCCATTATTGCAGATTGTGCTCCTCCTCCACTATGGCCAAAAGTAAATATTTTCTCAATGTTTCCGGGTAAAACATCTCCGTTAAATCTGTAGTAAGTCACTGCAGATTTCAAGTCAACTACACCATCAGGTGCTTCTGCATTGTCTCTTCCCATACAACCAGCATTTAAATAGATAAAACCAGCATCAGTGTAATTTTTGACTTCACCTGCATTGTAACTAGTTGGTGCTTTGCATGCAGAATAACCTGGAGTATTTACTGGCATTACTATAGGTGCGGAATTAGAGGTATAATTTCCAACTTTAGCATTTTCATTTATTTTACAACTGTAAGTTCCATTGGAATTTTTACTGCCTTCAAAGTATTTTCCAGGAACGTAGATCCCACAAGATTCATATGAAGTATCTTTAGGATTCATACAGTATACAAGTCCAATTTGATAATATATGTCATTTGTTTCGTCATATTGCCAATTATTCATGTCAACTGAAAGATTATTTGTTAATGCGCTTGCATTATATGATGGTCCTTCGCCTGTTGGAGTCGAGTTACCTGTTAGGAAAAATACTCCCACAATAGATATTAGAATTATTATGGCAATTATAATTAAATGTAACTTTTTCATAACATCACCTATTAATTTTATATTAATAACTCGGAAGTGATATTTAAAATTTTTTATATTATACTGTCAGTTTTGCAAAATTGGAATGGGAAACAGACTTTGATTATGAAACATTAAATAACAATTTAATTAATAGTTTGGAATAATTTGCAAAAATTATATTTGCATTTTGTACTTGAAATAGATAAGTATCTGAACTTTTTTATAAGTTTTATACGAATGAAAATCTTTAATTATTATAATTTCAAAAAAAGTAGTGTAGAGAGACCATAAGTATGACAACTATCACATGCCCTTTCATAAAATAACCTCAATTAATTTAATTAATACTATTTTTCATTTTTAAATTATATATAAATAGCTATTTTTAATTGATTCAACATCATTCAAGGATTTTTTTTATATTGCTTTAGTTCACTTCATAATTTATTTTTTGAAAAATGAAATTAATGTCAACTATGGTTAAATCAGTAAAACATATCCCCCATATCAATATTAGAAAGATTAAAAAAGCCGAATTACTAACTACTATATTCTATACTTTCACCTAAAGCTTTTGCTTCAGCCTCTTTACCAGTCCCTAAAACTTCCCCCAAACTGGTCCAACCCATATGGGAAAAGACATTGTACCAGAAAACGGCTCCATCAAAATAAGGAGCTCCGGCAGTCATCAGTAAAACCGATTCCTTTTTAAATTCACTTTCTGGCAGACTATTAAACATTGCATATAACCTGTCTGCTGCGGTTTTGAGCTGGCCTGAAATATGTGCAAAATATGACGGTGAAGCGAATACCACGACATCAGCCAATTTAAATGCTTCATAAATCTCATACATGTCATCTTTCTGAACGCATGGCAAACCCTTGTTTTTGCATACAAGACATCCTTTACATCCCTTGATATTCATTTCATGCAAATAGAATTCTTTTATTTCATTGTCTTTGGCACCCTCTTTAAATGCATTTATTAATGATGCAGTGTTGCCATTTTTTCTTCCGGCTCCGTTTAAGATTATAATCTTTTTCATGATAATATTTTAGACAACAAAATTAATAAATCATTTAGGCCATCATGTAAATAAAAATCTGTTCATTCACTATTCCACAAACAATTGCAACCTTTATTTTCCACAAAATTAATTGTAAAATGACAAGAAGCAGTAACTATACAAAGATACTTGCAAACGGCAGATATCATCCAAATTTGATTTGGATTAATGTTTTAAGAAGAAATTTCTTAATTTTTCTTCATTTTGTTTATAACTGTCGATAATTTTTCCATTTTCCATAAGTAAAACATGAGAACATGCTTCCATTATCAGTTCAAAATCATGAGTTATGATAAATGAAGTGATGCCTAACTTTTGAAGATAAACTAAATTTTCACTAACTTTAAGCATGTTTTTCAAATCAAGCCCACTGGTCGGTTCATCAAAAATCAATATCTCTTTACCTGAAGCAATGGCTGATGCAATGGCAACTCTCTGTTTTTCACCGCCTGATAATGCCATCGGGTGAGCATCTTTTAGATGAATCAAATTTAAGTTTGTCAATATTTCCTCAGCACGGCTTATATTTTCCTCATCCATACTTAACAGTACTTCATCAAGTACGCTTTCTGTGAATAACTGATGATTCACATCCTGCATCACCATATAAGTCTTTTTAAGAAGATCTTTTCTTTTTAAACGAACATCATCCAAAATAACTTCGCCTTTACAAGATCTTTTAAGACCGCATAAACAATTTGCAAAAGTGGATTTTCCAGCACCATTCTTTCCAATAACTGCAATTATCTCATTTTTTGGGATTTTAATCCCATCAATATTTAATGCTTGCTTTTTACCATATCTGAAATTAAAATTCCTAAATTCAATAAGTTCTGAATTATCTGAATAATACTCTTTATGATTTGCAGTTAAATTTTCTAAATTCAATTGCCTTAACCCATAATTCCTATGATTGATTTTTTTAAACTCTTCAATAGACCATTCATTAGTAATTTGCCCATTTTCAAGAAATATAACCCTATCCACAACATTACTTAAAAAGAACAGTTTATGTTCAGCTATAACAACGGTTTTACCGGATTCCTTCCATTTTTTGATAATGTCTTCCAAATCCCAACTGGATTTTGAATCTAAATTTGATGAAGGCTCATCCAAAACAAATATATCCGGAGAAACTGCAGATACTGACGCACAAGCAATCTTTTGCTTTTCACCACCAGATAACTTGAAAATATTCTTATCGAGAAGATTATGTAATTTAAAGTCATATACGACATGATCCAATCTGTTTTTTATTTCATCAACACTCATCGCAAGATTTTCACATCCGAAAACTATTTCGCTTGTTGTATCCACATTGAAAAATTGGGTTTTTGGATTTTGAAAAACAGAACCGATGTGTTCTGAAATTTCATAAATTGGCATTTCACTTACCAAATTATCATTTAGATATACATTTCCCTGCCTTGTTCCATCAAAGAAGTTAGGAATGAGTCCATTAATCATGCGTGTCAGAGTTGTCTTTCCACAACCTGATTCACCGCAAAGCAGAATGACTTCCCCTTCCATAATATTCTGATTAATGTTTACCAAATTATATTTATCATCATCATATGAAAATGAAACATCTGCTATCTTAAGCAAATAAAACACCTCCTAAAAAATAATATGCATAAACTCCCAAACCAATGAATGAAATGGCAAGCAATGAATAATCTATTATATTTAATTTGACTTCAATTAGATGAGTTCTTCCCTTAGGATTGCTCAACCCTCTTGTAAGTGAAGCTGCAGACAGTTCATCTGCCGTTTTGATGGTACTGACCAAAATAGGAATCATATAAAATTCAATTAACTTTAAAGGATTTTTCAGAGATTTAACGTTCAAACCGAATCCCCTCATTTTCATCGCATTGGTTATTGATTTGATTTCCTCATAAACTGATGGAATATATCTGAAAATGACCGAAAGGGGAATACTAATTTCTTTTGGAATATTGCTTTTTTCCATGGAAGTTATAAATTCACTTACCTTTGTTGTTGTTATTGTATAATATCCCATAATCATAATAGGCAACATTCTAGTGGCAGTATAGCTAAACATTACAAGCAAAATTGCAATTATGCCTGTTGCAGTTGGAAGAAGATAAACCTGAACATATTTTGCAGCAATATATATTAAAATATAACTTAAAGCAAGTTTAATGCGGTTTGAAAAAAACAAGCAAATAAATGGAACTAAAACTAAAATTCCACTAATGTATAATGGCACTTCATTAAAAACCATGAAACTTATCAGAACCAATATTATTATTTTAGTTCTGGGATCCAATTTAAGATTTAGTTTTAATCCCATAATATCACTTTATGCTATGCCTGCTTTTTCGAAATGTTTTTTCAAAACAATTTTTCCGATATATGCACCTATCAAACCGACAATGAATGTTGCAATTATTAAGACAATCAACATCTCATTTGTTAAAAACGGCAAAATCACATTTACATAGTCAGTTCCCATTGATGCACGAATTGATTCGACAAAATAATCTCTTAAAATGTAAAACGGCAACATGTTACCAAATACACCCAATGAGAAAAATCCGTAGCTGATAATTGAATTTTTAATAGATGAATAATCACCCATTTTTAAGACTACATCCGCTATCAATCCGCAAAATGTGTAAACCACAATTGGAATCCAAGTGTGACCACTTAAAAACATTACAATTCCCAATACCAAAGCTAACAGTGTTGTCATTCCAAATTTATCAACTCTTGTTAAAAATAGCATATATGGAATTCCGGCAATTAATGCTGCAATGATTGGTAATCCAATCATCAATATCGGAATGTAACCTAACATTCCAAAAAGAAATATTAAAACTGTCAATATCACTGCAAAAATACCTACAGTGATTAAATCTTTTACATTAAGAATTTCACTCATAATATGACCTCCTATATATTATAATAATGAAAATAATCATGGAGAATTTAGATTTTCCATTCTCCACTTAAGTTCTGTAAATCAACCATTCGTTTAAACAAGCCATCATTGGCAATTAGCTCTTCGGGTGTTCCCTGCTCGGCAATTTTACCTTCGTCCAAAACAACAATCTTATCTGCATTGGCTATTGTTCTCATTCTATGAGCGATAATGATAACTGTCTTGTTTTTAATCAGCTCAGACAAAGCTTTTTGAATCCTTGATTCGTTTTCAACATCCAAAAATGATGTCGCTTCATCCAATAGAATTACATTCGCATCTTTTAGAAGTGCTCTTGCAATTGAGATTCTCTGCCTTTGACCGCCAGACAATAACTCGCCGTTTTCTCCTATTACAGTATCATATCCGTTTGGAAGCTTGGATACAAACTCTTCACATTCCGCAAGACGGGCAGCCTCAATCACTTCGTCGTCAGTTGCATCCTTTCTTCCGACGCGAATGTTTTCCAGAATTGAATTGTTAAAAAGTATAACATCCTGGAAAACAATTGAAAAGTTTTCCAGAAGCTTTTCAGAATCCAATTGTGATAAATTCTGACCTCCAAGTGATACTGTACCTGATACAGGGTCCCAGAATCTTGCAGCAAGCTTTGATACAGTACTTTTACCGCCACCGGAAGGACCAACAAGTGCTGTAACTTCACCCTGTTTTGCGGTAAATGAAATTTCAGTCAAAACATCTTTTAAATCATCATAATTGAAATTAACATTTTCAAATTCAACATCATAGCAATCAAGTGAATAATCTGTAAGGCCCCCTTCAACCACCAGGCTTTCAATTTCCTGAGTTCTTGTGATTTTATTGTCCATCATAAATATTTCAGCCAAAAACATCAGTCCGTTTTCCAGAGGAGAGTAAATTGTTGCAGAAGCTATCAAGAATATCAAAAGGGTAAAAATTGATATTTGTGAATTTACTATCAGATATGAACCTAAAAGAATCACAGAAACTATTCCTAAGTTCAGTACAACTTTGCCTGTTATTACACCTGCAGCAGACATCAATTCAGCTTTAAGCCTTGATTTTTCAATTGTTGAAGTTAGACTGCTGATTTTTCCAAAATATTCATCTTCATAATTGTAGGATTTCAAATCCCTAATTGATTCAATGCATTCCTGCATGGCATCCCCACAATTAAGCAAATCGGCCATCACTATATCGCCACCCTTATAAATAAGTCTTTTGGATATGAATAATATTATAAAAGCAACTGGAACTACCCATAAAAGCGCAATAGCCAATCTCCAGTCAAATACAATCATTCCGATTGAAACAATGCATAATGAGAGGATTGAACCTAACAATTGCGGAACTGCATGTGAGAAAACATGCTCCAAATCAGTGCAGTCATTCATTATTGTTGCAGTCAAGTCAGCCAGGTCCCTGTTTTCAAAAAAGGATAATGGAAGTTTCCTTAAATTCTCACCAAGATTAATCCTTCTGTTTTCACTTTCAACGTATGTTGTATTGAAGACAAAGTGATACTGTTTCCATGCAAATGCGAAAATGATTCCTAAAACGATTAATATCAATACAATAAACATTCCAAGATTAGGGTCAATTATTTCACCGCCGGTCAACGGTTCTACCCACATGTAGACAAGCAGAGCATATAATCCAACGGGAAACATCAATGAAATATCCAGAAGTGCAGTGTAGAGAATGCCTTTAATCAAATTGTCTGAACCTGCTTTTGTAAGTCCGAATCTTTCAGTAAAAAATTCAGATAACATCATATCACCTCGCTTTTAACTTTCCATTGTATGGACTGGTTAAATTCATCCCACATTCTGGAGTAAAGGCCTTCACTATCAACCAGACTATTGTGATTGCCCTCTTCAACAATTCTTCCGTTTTCAACTACAAAGATTTTATCCACGTTTTTAACTGTGGATAGCCTATGCGCAATCATGATTACGGTTTTGTCTTTAGTGATTTCTGAAATTGCTTTTTGAATCAGGTATTCGTTTTCCGGATCTGCCAGTGCAGTTGCCTCATCTAAAATAATGATTGGAGCATCCTTAAGAATAGCTCTTGCAAGTGCAATTCTTTGCTGCTGTCCTCCAGAAAGATATGTTCCTTCACTTCCAATTATAGTATCTATTCCATCCGGAAGCTCATCAATGATGTCATCACACTGGGCTAAATTCAATGCTTTTTTAACATCTTCTCTTGATGCTCCTTTTCGACCGATTGCGACATTATTGTAAATTGAATCCTTAAATAATGTTGTATTCTGGAATACAAAAGAGATGTTTTCCATCAAATCCCTTGTTGAAATGTCTCTAACATCAACATCACCAACTTTAATTGACCCCTGATTGACATCCCAAAATCTTGGAATCAGTGATGCAATTGTGGTTTTGCCTCCACCAGAAGGACCGACCAATGCAACGGAATCATTTTCATTAATCTCGAGATTCACATCATTTAAGATATGTTCATCACCGTCACATTCCCCATAGTCAAAATACACACCTTCAAATACTATTGAATGGTTTTTGGGTTTTTGAGGATTGGCTGTCTCAACCAAAGGTTTTTCATTAAGAATAGCTTCGATGCCGTCCAACGCATAACTTGCAAGCATCCAGTCCTGTGAAACTGTCATTATCTTATTCATCATTACGGCGCAAATTGGTGTGAAAATAATGTAGAACATAAAGTTTGCAAAGAATTTTACATCTACAAGTGATCCTGCAAGCAATATTCCCGCAGGAATCAATAATGCGAAAAATCCGTTGATGGATACTGTAAATGCCGTCATCGGAAGCTGAGTTGAAAGTGAGTATTCCGAAGAGAATTTTCCATAGTTTTTAATGGCGCTGATAAAGTTTTTAAATGAATAAACACTTTGTTGAAATGCTTTTGTAACCGGAATTCCCCTTACATATTCTACCGCTTCTGCATTCATCTTTTCCAAATATTTCTGGTATTCTTCCATAAGATTTTGGGATTCTTTTGAAAACATAGGATACATGAATACAAAACACAATATGATTGGAATTAAACATATCAATCCCAATAGCCAATCAAAACTGAACAGCAGTATTAAGAATGCTATCGGAGTTACGACAGCACCTGTCAAGTCAAACAGCTGATGGGCCAGGAATGTTTCAGTTTTTGTTGTACTGTAATCAATTATCTTCCTAAGGCCACCGCTTGTACGGTTTGAAAAATAACCTAAAGGTAGCTTGAGCAAATGCTTTACAGCAGCGTCCTTCATGTTCTTTTCATTTTTAAATGCAGATAAGTGTGTACCCATAAGTCCAAAAAAGTTTAAGACAATTCCCAGTACCGCAAAAGAGAATGCGTTTATTGCATAAACATCCAAGTTTTGGGCTTTTGCAAAATCCGGGGCAACTGTCAGTAGGGCATTTACCACATCCCATATATAAATAAATGGAACTAATAAACATATTGCACTTAAAGCTGATAAAAACATGCCTATGATTGTTAAATATTTATAATTACCTGAGTAATTTAATAATCTTATAAATTTATTTTTATTTTTAGTTTCTGACATTATTATCGCCTTAAATAATAATTTAGGTTTACCTAAAAATTTAAAATTGACCTAAAAGGACAAAACACTAAAAATATCTTAAAAAAATAATTAAGAAATAATTAAAAGTATTTTAATAAAAAATAACTAGATAAACCAGTACTCACTATAAAGTATTGAAAAAATTAATATATAAATATTTTTGAACTAAAAAGACAAAAAATATACCAAAAAGACAAAATTCATTTTTTATATTCTGAGGGAGTACACCCAACATAATCTTTAAATGCCTGCGTGAACTTTGAAGGTGATGAATAACCTACCATTTTAGATATTTCAGAAAGAGTATAAGACTCCTGCTCAATTAATTTGCAGGCATATTCAAGCTTATATTCCTTTCTCCATCTAAAAATAGGTTTGCCGTAAACTTTTTTAAAGCAATTTTTCAATGTTGTTTTACTGATGCCATGCTTGCTTGCAATCTCATCTATTGTAATTTTACTTTCAAGGTCACTGATTAACTCATTTTTTACAGAATCAACAATTTTAACCTGCTGTGGTGTAAGGGAAATATTTTCATGGACAGTAAATTTTGTAATCGAGAAAAACAGCAATAATTCAAGACATTTCAATTTATAATAAGACAATTTAATCCTATTGTCCACATTATAGAGTTCACCTATGATATGATCTATTCTATCGTTTGAGCGAAGCAATACATACCCTTGAGATTTTTCCAAATCCTCATAAAATTCTATCAAGTCAAAATCAGGAATATACTGCTTTACATAACCATTAGCTACATCAACATCAATGAAAATCTCCAAACCATTATAAAAACCTAACGGAAAATCGGAATATGTTTTTGTCAGTTCATATATGCTAATGCACAAATCCCCCATTCCAAAATAAATTATTTTATCATCACCGACACTATAAGCGTACCTACCATCGAGACAATGGTTTATTTCAAGCAATCTTGAAGAAATTTTTTCTTCAACATATATTTCCTCATGATTTTTTAAATTGATATCGATAAATGCCAGGATAACTCCAGGGAACAAAGAATATGTTTCAAATTTGCCATATTCTCCTAAATCAATGATTTTTTTATAATCGTCACCAGTTATGGAAAATTCTGTGACAAAAACATCATCAAATAAACCGTAAAGATTTTCATTCATGCTTTTAGTTATATTGACTCTTATATAAAATATTTCAACATGTGACTTAAATTAATTAAAATTTAGGTATACCTAAAAATTTATATATCATTAAACTAAACTTACAATCATGGCAACTAGGGTAATAATAATGTATGGAAATATATTGCTATTTATCCTCCCACTTATTTTTTGGGCATTTCTAACAACAGCCATGAAAAAAACAGGAAAATCATGGCTGATTGATTTATATGGCAATGATCATATCAACTACTCAAAGAAAGTTAACAGATTTATACTAAAGGTGATATGAATGGGATTTTTTGACAATATGCGCAAACCGCAAGGAAAGCTAGGAAACATACAGCTAAAATCAATGAACAAAGAACATACACCCGTTTCACTATGGGGACTGAAACATCTGGACATCCAACCTGATGACATCATACTGGATGTTGGCTGCGGCGGTGGAATAAACATAAATAGAATGGCTGAAAAGGCTAAAAAGGTCTACGGTGTTGACTACAGTATAGAAAGCGTAAACCTATCCAAAGAAGTTAATGAAAAATTAATCAGTGAAGGAAAAGTTGAAATTTATGAAGGAAATGTTAAAAGCCTTCCATTTGAAGAAAACACATTTGATATTGTAACAGCTTTTGAAACCGTTTACTTCTGGCCAGACATTGAAAAATGCTTCGGCGAAGTAAAAAGAGTCCTGAAACCCGGCGGAATGTTTTTAATTGGAATGGAGACAAACGGATCAGATAATTGGATAATGAAATTCTGGAACCATTTCATAGACATGGAAATGCATAACGATGAAGAAATCACATCTTTCCTAGAGAATAATGACTATAGCCAAATCACAGTTTATCTAAGGGATGGAAAAAACAAAAAAGAAATAATCAAATCAAACGGCAGTGAAAAAACAGTTGATGATTATTATAATCACGTATCCGTTTCAGACAGATTCGTGCAATGGGTGACAGTGACAGCAAGGAAATGATACATTAAATTTTAATGATAAATCAATTCATAGCTTTTAACCCATAAGCAGAATTTTGATACAATATAAAGCACAGGAAGTTCTATCAAAGGCCCAATCACCAAAGCTATTGTGATTAGCTCATGACCTTGAAAAGAGTTTATTGCGATAGCCAATGCCAATGGTGAGTTGCGTGCCAATGTAATCATTGTCAGGCTTGCATATTCTGAATATGTGAAATTTATCTTTTTTGCAACAATCAAATCAAGAATAATATTAACTATGAAGAATATGATTAATGGAAAAAATATTGTGATTACTGAATCAAGATTTGCAGACAGCAATTCACCCTGACTTGCAAATATGCAGAATACCGCCAATGCTAAAAACCAGATTTCCAAATCAGAAAATAAATCTGTAACCTTTTCTTTTAAATCATTGTTTAAGATGAATTTTATGATTTGAGCCAGCACGAATGGTATTACAATAACAATTAAAAGAGAATATAATAATTGTGCATATTCCATTGTATTTCCACTTGAAAAGAATATCACAAGATAAATCGGCAGCAATATTATCTGTAAGACCAGATTGATTGGAAGTATTGATAAGCTAAGTGTCAAATCTCCTTTTGCAATTTTTGTAAACACCAGATACCAGTCGGTGCATGGAGTCAATATCATCATGAAAAATCCAATCCATACATCAATGTTTCCATTTAAAAATAGTGACCCTAAAAAGTATCCGAAAAGAGGTGTCCAGAGGAAATTAATAATTAAACTTGCAATAGTAAAATTAGCATTTTTAAAACTTTTTTTAATATTATTTATAGGAATTTCAAGGAATACCCCAAGTAACATCAAGCATAGGAATATATTAATCAGATTTTCGCTGTAGCAAGAGATTATATGAATATTGGAGGAAAACAAACCTATGATTATAGTTATGAATATTATTATCGGTTCAAGCTTTTCCATCAAATCCAAACAGACACCTCTTTTAGGTATGCCTAAATTTATATCATTTCAAATATATAACTTTTAGCATCATATCAATCCACATGCTGAATATTAGAATATCAAATTAGCAGATTTTCAATTGACAACTAAAATTTTGAGGCTAGAAAAATAATTGTTGAAAGTAGATTAGAATATTAAATTAGAATGAATCTTAAAAGTAGTGTAGAAAGGAAAGTAACACAACAATCACATAAGTATTCATATTACAACTCTCCTCAAAATAATTTTAATTAATTAATAATTTAATTTTTAAGTTATATATAATTAATAGCTATTTAATTAATACCCGCATATATAATACTTTAGCAATGCAATAACACAATTCGTCTTTGGAAACATTAATATCAAAAACTGATAAAATAAACTTATCTAGTTGACTATAGAACTTAATTATGATGGGTAGAAAAATAGTAATTTATATGTAGTCAGATGTTAGAAAGTCTATGATGTTTCTGTGTTTCAGTCCGCTGCCGGAGAAATCCATTTTATCCATGCTAAAGACGTATTTATCGAAGTTGTCGTTGATTTTTGCAAGTCCTGAAAATTCTCGCTCTATTGTTTTATCACTTTCCAATTGATAGGTTACCTGAATGTAGATTTTTTCTTTATCCCTGGTGCAGACGAAATCGATTTCCTTATCGTTTATCATTCCTATCTTTACATCATAGCCTCTTCTGAGAAGTTCTATGTAGACTATGTTTTCAAGGATTGAGCCCATGTTTTCTATTTCTCCGTATTTTGCCTGATAAAATCCATGGTCAACTATGAAGTATTTTTCGTTGTGCTTGAGTACTTTTTTTCCTTTTATGTCTTCTCTTGGTGCCTGGTGTATGAAGCATGCATTTTTTGAGTATAATAGATAATCCAGTATTGTGTCCTTTGATATTTTTCTTCTTTCGTGTTTCAGGTATTTGACTATGTTTCCGGCTGAGAAATTTTTTCCAAGGTTCATTATCACATAGTCGAGTATTCTGTTCAGCATGTCGGTGTTTCTTATGTTGTGTCTTGTTACTATGTCTTTTAGAAGTATTGTATTGTAGATGTCACTTAAGTAGGAATATTTGTCCTGTGCTGCAACCTGTTGAATTGGTGGCATTCCACCATATTCCACATACTCTTTAAACAGTTCCTCCAAATCATTGGCGTCTGTTTTTTCTATTTCCTTTTTGTATTGTATGAATTCTGCAAATGAGAATGGGTAGATGTTTATCTGGTAGTATCTGCCTGATATGAGTGTTGCCATTTCACCGGACAGCAGTTCTGAGTTGGATCCTGTGATGTAGATGTCACAGTTAAGGTCGACTCTGCATGCGTTTATGCTTTTTTCCCAGTTTTCCACGTTTTGTATTTCATCAAACAGCAGATAGACTTTGCCATTTGTGTTTTCAGTCAGGTTCATTATGCATTCGTCGAGCTGCTTGAAGTTTTCTATCTTGTTGTATTTCATGGACTCGAATGAAATCAGGAATATGTTTTCCCCTTTTATTCCACGGTTTTCAAGTTCTTTCTGAATACTTTTTAATAAGTATGTTTTGCCGCTTCTTCTAACGCCAGTTATGATTTTGATAGGTTCCTTATCTATCATTCTTTCGATTTGGTTTAAGTATAGTTCCCTTTTAATCATTTTTTCACCGCACAATACTCTGTATTGCATTTTTGTATTTTAAAATATATAAATTTTGTCGATTACATTCTACAAAAATAATAATATTGATACAATTGTAGAGTACAATCGACAATATATTTAAAGTTAATGTAATTGTCGAATACACTCGACAATATACAAATTCATAATTAAATAATAGATTATACTCCCCCATTTAAGTAGTTTTGCTTATAAATGAAATCAATCTTACAAACTCATACAACTATTGCTTCAAACATGAAAATAATATAGATATCAAGTAAATTTACATAAAACAAGACTTATGATTAATACTAACAAAATTCAATAAAATACAAAATGTAATTAAGCGATGCTAAAATAGAATTATATGAAAATCATTTAACAAGAGCCACATAGCATACACTATCTCATTTCCAATTGGAAACATAATACTCTTTTTAATTCCAACACACAATAAACAAGTGAATGAAATATTTAATTATTTTAAATTTCAAAAAGTAGTGTGAGAGAAAAGTTATACAACTATCGCATGAGTTTTCATATTTTAACCTCTCCAAATAATACTTAATTAATATTTTAAGTTTCAAGTTATATATAATTAATAGCTATTTTTTCTTTTCATTTAACAGTTGATTTTGACATTAACATCAGCCATTTGAGATTTGAAAATTGCTTTGAAAAACCCTGCTATATGAGTTGAATCAAGTTTGATTTTCAATATCTCTGGCGTTAATGTCAGCAGCTCACCAAATGAAAGTTTTGAGAATTAACTTTGTTTAAACGAAATGTTCGTATTTTTATAGGGGTTCTTCATATAAATTAAAGAGTTTTAAGAGGCAAAATCGATAAGTATCGGAATTATTTTATATGTTCTGTCTGAAAATTTCTAAATCCTTGAAACATATGAAACATGCCTAGTAGGTAATGCCCGTAGTGCCATCCAGTTAATGCTATACATTGATAAGTCAAAATAATTAAATTATAATATATGAAAAATATAGAAAATGCTATTCAATTATTTGAAAACGGATATGTGTGTTCACAAGCGGTATTTGCAACATTTTCACAGAATTTAGGTCTTTCAGAAGAACAAGCCTTGAAAATCGGCGCATGCTTTGGCAGAGGTATGCGTAAAGGTGAAGTTTGCGGTGCTTGCACAGGTGCACTAATGGCATTAGGCCTTAAATATGGTGATAGTAAAACCAAAAGCAATGAAGTGTGTGAAAAATTTTTAGATGAATTTGAAAAGGAAAACAGATCATATATCTGTAGAGAGTTACTTAATTGTGACATTAGAACCGAAGAAGGTGTTAAATACGCATTGGATAATAATATATTCAAGGAGTTTTGTCCAAAAATGATTGAATCTGCAACTAAAATAACTGAAAATTACCTATAGATTTATGGTGTAGGTTAACTTTCAAAAATTTAATAATTACAGAAAAATAAATTCCCTATCCTAGTTTTAGTTCTGGAATTTGATAATCATGCGAACTATATCATACGTTTTATACGAATTGTTCGCATATTTGAGATTTGTTGTTGGTGATGGTTCAATAGTTATGTCTAATCTTAATCGATTAAATTATTATAGTGTTCCTCATCTACTTCTTCTAACCATTCATTGCTTGTATTTTCACCTGGAACTTCAACAGCAATGTGTGAAAACCATGAATCTGCTTTTGCACCATGCCAATGCTTTACATTTGCAGGAATGGTAATTACAGTGCCAGGAACAAGACTTTTAGCTTCTTTGCCTTCTTCTTGATACCATCCTTCACCTGCTATACAAATCAAAATTTGTCCGCCTCCATTGCTTGCCTTGTGAATGTGCCAATTATTTCTGCATCCTGGTTCGAAAGTGACATTGGCAACAAATACTGGAGATTCTCCAAATTCATTTAAGGGATTTAGGTATGAGTTTCCGATAAAATATTGTGCAAAGGCATCGTTTGGACTGCCCATGCCAAAAATATTTGCCTTTTCAAAATCTTCTTTGTTTAAATATTTCATAATCTATGCCTCCTGTTTTTTTATTGTAATTCCAGGGAGTATCTTCCACTGGCTATTGATGCTATTACTCCACCGTCAACCAGGAGATCAATTCCTGTGATGAATGATGAGTCATCGCTCAATAGGAATTCTGCAGCTCTTGCAATCTCTTCTGATGTTCCTACTCTTTTTGCTGGGGATGAATTAATCATTTCCTGATAGGCATCACCTGCTGATTCAAATTCGTCATAGGCTAGTGGAGTTACTATGATTCCCGGTGAAATTGAGTTTATTCTCGCACCTCTGTCTGCCCAGGATGTTGCTGCGGCGGTTCTGACCTTTAGATGGTTTGCCCTTTTTGCAACTACATATGCCACACCTGAATTGACCATTGCATCATTTTTAACGAAATCCAAATCCTTTAACTCATCAGTTGATGCCAATGCAATTTGCTGTTCGACTTCAGGAGGCAAATTCATCATGTATCCAGTTTGGCTTGAGATGATGAGCCCTGCACCTCCTTTGGCCATATATTTTCCGAATATGTCAATTGCAAGGGATGTTGCAACAAGATCCAGATTAATGATATGCTCCGGGCTTGCCTGGTTCGGTGATGCGCCCGCAGTGTGTATGTAATATTTAACATCTCCAAGCTCACTGGCCCTTTTGGCAAACGCCTCAACGGATTCTGCATCCATTGCATCGACAACCTGTGTTTCCACGGCATATCCATTATATTTAAGCTCTTCTTCTCTTGCTTTAAGGTTATCTTCATTGATATCTCCTAAAAGTATTATCCTATTTGTACTTATTCTTTTTATTATTGCGGTTCCCATGCTTCCTGCACCAAGCAATGCAACTACTTCCCTATTTTCGTTTAAGTTAAATTCCATGTTTTCGCCTCCATTCTATTCATTTGCATGCACATCAAATGCATTCATTAACATTTCACCTACGCCTGGAGCATCAGGGTCATGTGAACCTTTTCCAGTGTCCAATGCACGTAGCTTATCCATTTCGCTGTCAGTTAGCTTGAAATCAAATATTTCCATGTTTGATTTGATTCTTTCAGGGTTCAATGATTTTGGAAACACGATTATTCCTTCCTGATTTTCAAATCTTAAGATTATCTGGCCTGCATTCTTGCCGTATTTTTCGGCAAGTTCCAAGATTATAGGATTATTTAATAAATCCGCATTTCCTCTGCCTAATGGTCCCCAAGCTTGGATTTTAACATCCAATGGATTTAAAATTTCTTTTAATTCCTTTTGCTGGATATATGGATTGAATTCAACCTGGTTGACTGAAGGTATTGAATCAAAATCAGGAACCCATTTGTTCCATAATTTCGGTGTCATGTTGCTCACGCCGACTGAGAGAACTTTTCCTTCTTCCTTGGCCTCTTCCAATGCCCTCCATGCTTCATCAACTTTGCCGTATGGCTGATGAAGTAGATATAAGTCCATATAATCTGTGCCTAATTTTTCCAGTGACAGGTCAATGGCTTTTTTGGCGTCCTCATATTCATAATCCTGTAGCCATAATTTGGAGGTAATCCAAATATCTTCTCTTTCTACTTCACTGTCTTTTACGGCTTGACCCACTTCCTGTTCGTTGAAGTATGCTGTTGCTGTGTCGATGTGTCTTATTCCCAAATCGATTGCAGTTTTCACGGTTTCATATGTTGTTCCGTCTGCAGGAATCATGAATGTTCCAAATCCTATTGCTGGAATTTCCAATCCATCGTTTAATTTCATATATTCCATGTTGTCACCATATTTTAAATCATTGTTATTTTAAATAATATCTCTTTTAAAGTTTTGATTTCATCTTCACTAATGCCGGCTGTAACTTTATCTTCCCAGTTTTGTATGACTTCTATTAGTTCATCTGTCTTTTTGATTCCGTCATCTGTCAATTTGACTAGTTTTTTTCTCCTGTTTTCCGGATCCTCCTTTCGTGCAATATATCCATTGTCCTCAAATTTTCTTAAAAGCTTTGCAATGTATGCTCCGCTCACTTTAAACAATTCCACCAAATCATGTTGGGTTGCAACACCCTGGAATCTTATTCTTAAAAGAACAGAAAATTCCTTTAGTGTCAAATCATTGTAATTAAGGTTGGATTCATAATATGATCCATAACTTGAGATTAATTCCTCAACATAATGGTAAATGAATATGTTTTCTGGATTTTCATCGAATGTCATAATATCTAAACATAATTTTATGTATGCTAGTATAAATAGTTAATCATAGTTAATAGTTAACTTTATATAACAATCAATATAAATTAACTATTAAATTCAACAAAAAGAGTTGAAATCATGAAAGTATTATTAGTAAATGGAAGTCCAAATAAAGAAGGATGCACCTATGTAGCATTAAAGCAAATACAAAAAACCCTCAATGAAGAAAACATAAATTCTGAAATCTATCGTATGGGACATAAAGATATTAGGGGATGCATTGACTGTAGAAAATGCAGCGAACTTAGAAAATGCGTTTTTAATGATGAAGTCAATGCTTTTGTTGAAAAAGCAGAGGAATTTGACGGATTCATCTTTGGTGGACCGGTCTATTACGGTACAGTCAATCCGACATTGACAAACTTCATGACAAGAGTGTTTTTCTCTTCATTTTTTGGCGGAAAACGGATATTTCGCCTAAAACCTGCAGCTGCAGTTGCAAGTGCCAGGAGAGCGGGAACTATGACCGCAATCGATACAATCAACAGATTTTTCACATGGGCTGAAATGCCAATAATCAGCTCAACATACTGGAATGTAATCTATGGTACCAAAGCGGAAGAGGCACTGGAGGATCTGGAAGGATTAAGGACAATGACAACTCTTGCAAGAAATATGGCGTGGTTTTTAAAAATAAAAGAATTAAGTCTAAAAGAGGGAATTCCATTGCCACAACAAAGTAAATAAATTAAGGAGATGATAGAATGGAGAGAGTAGATTTGGATAAAATTTCACAGGAAGAATTGGAACAGTCAATCAAGCAATCAAAAGTCCTGTTTAAATTCAACCACACAGAGCCTATGACTGAAGAATATGCATCATTGCTTAATGAATTGCTCGATGGCAACATCGGAGAAAACAGCACTATCACTGCACCATTTGCCGGTGCAGCATTTCACAAAATGAAAATTGGAAATAATGTGTTTATCAACAGCAACTGCCTTGCAATGGCCAGAGGCGGAATCACAATAGAAGATGATGTAATGCTTGCAGGAAACGTTCAATTATTGTCCAATAATCATGATGAATATGAAAGACAGGTACTTTTATGCGAGAAAATCGTTATTAAAAAAGGGGCATGGATTGGAGCAGGTGTGAGTATTTTGCCTGGCGTCACAGTTGGAAAATATGCAATTGTTGGAGCGGGAGCCATTGTTACAAAAGATGTTCCGGATTATTCTGTGGCTGTAGGTGTGCCTGCAAAAGTTGTTAAAACACTTGATAAAGATAAATTTCCTGAATAAGAAGGTTTTAATATGAATGTATCTGTAATTAATAAAAGAAATTTGACAGACATTCAGGAAGACGTCCTTGAAAGATTTATGGACTTTCAGGAAGCGATGATTGAAAAGAATCTGGAAAAATTAAATGAAATCATATGTGATAATTATACATTAACACATATGTCCGGAAAAACACAGACAAAACAAGAATTCATTGATGAGATCATGTATGGAACACTAAACTATTACAAATCAACAATTAACAATCCTGATATAAAAGTATGTGGTGAAAATAAAGCAATATTTAAGGCAGATGTAACCCTTGATGCAAAAGTATACGGAATTAAAGGAACATGGACTCTTCATTCACAACAAACATTGGAAAAAATAAATAACAAGTGGTATATTAGCAAATGGGATAATTAAGATGATATATTGATGAGATTATATGGTGGAGTTGGAAAAATATGTATGTAAAGAAATTGTAAGTTGATATAATGCCTTAATCTTTTGAATTACTTTAGTAATTATAATATGCGAAATGAATTGTATAGAGTTTCAGTACTTGAAATCGATAAGTATCTGAACTTTATAAGTTTTATACGAAATGTTCTTATTATTTTTTGTTTTCTTAATTAAAAACAAAACATATTTGTATACTAAAAAATAAACATAACATTAATGATAATCAGAGAATTTAACTTAAATGATTTGAATCAAATGATTTCAATCTGGAATGAAATTGTTGATGAAGGAATTGCATTTCCACAGGAAACATTACTGGATTCAAAATCAGGATTGGAATTTTTCTCTTCTCAAAGTTACACAGGGATTTGCTTAATTGACAATGAAATTGTCGGGTTATATATTTTGCATCCAAATAATGTTGGAAGATGTGCCCATATTGCAAATGCAAGTTATGCAGTATCTTCAAAGCATAGAGGAAAACATATTGGTAAACAATTGGTTATTGATTCGATTAAAAAAGCCAAACATTTAGGATTTTTAATTTTGCAGTTCAATGCTGTTGTCGAAAATAATGCATCGGCAAGGCATCTATATGAAAAATTAGGTTTTACGCAACTTGGAACAATTCCAAAAGGTTTCAGATTAAAAAACGGGGAATATGCAAACATCTGTCCATATTATATTGAGCTTTAATTATTTCAACTAATTTTCAAAATCAATTTTCTTCAACAAAGTTTTTTAAGAGTCTAATGGATTTATTCGAGGAGCTCAAAAATTTTATAATTATCAAAAAATAAATTTTTTAGTAGAGTTTTGTGGTTCAAATCGATAATGTTGCGAACTATATCATACGTTTTATACGAATGAAAATCTTTAATTATTATAAGTTCTAAAAAAAGTAGTGTAGAGAGACCATAAGTATGACAACTATCGCATGCCCTTTCATATAATAACCTCAATTATTAGTTAATACTATTTTTCATTTTTAAATTATATATAAATAGCTATTTGAAAAAAATTACAGTTATATAATCTAAATTCATTAAGTTATTTTAACTCATAAATTTACCCGTTCCAAAGGGATAACATGAAATACAATGTTTTTTAATTTATTTCCTACGATATAATGTCATACCTTTAAATACAAAGCAGAACATAACTATTGCCCAGACAATAATTGCTTAGACAATTAAAATTAGGATAGACCAATTATGAAATTTGAAAATAAGAACGGATTGACAACTCTAATCATACTCATAATAGCTGCAAGCGTTACAATAACCTCCCAAAGTATTTTAACCACAAGTTTAAGTCACTATATGCATGACTTTTCAATATCCTCCGCAACGGCACAATGGACGTACTCAGTATTCCTTTTAGTGCTGGGAGTGATGATTCCTCCAACAGCATACATAACCAAAAGATTCAAAATTAAAAGCATATTAAACACTTCACTCATTCTGTTCATAATAGGGTCAGTGATTGCATTTTCAGCAGACAGCATTGAAATTCTAATTCTTGGAAGAATCCTCGAAGCAATGGGAACTGGGATACTAATGCCAATATGCCAGATATTAATATTTAAAGTGGTGAGTGAAGAAAAATGGGGCATCTACATGGGGCTTTATGGATTAATCGTTGGAATAACACCTGCAATGGGACCTACAATTGGAGGAATGCTGGTTGATTTAGTGAATTGGAGATTCATATTTGAAGTATTTGCAATATTTGCGTTCGCAATTTTAATATTGTCCATTTTCTTTGTCAGATTCGAATTAGAAACAGAAAACTATCCTTTAGACATCACCTCACTTATATTGTCCATTTTATTATGTGTTGGAATAATGGTTGGATTTTCAAACATTGCAGAACACGGATTAGACATTATCTATGTAATATTACCAATAATAATCGGACTGATAACCCTAGCATTATTTGTAAAACGCCAAACCAAACTTGAAAAGCCGTTAGTGAACCTTAAAGTTCTAAAAAACAAATACTTTGTTTATGGAACACTTTTTGCCGCAATTTTATACTACACTATGAGCGGGATAAATGTTATGGTTCCATTATTCGCACAAAACATTTCAAATTTCACCCCTACACAGTCAGGATTAATATTACTTCCATCCGCATTAGTCCTGATGGCATTTAATTTCATTGGTCCGATATTATCAGATAAGATTGGAATAAAACCCACTTTAATCATAGCTTCAATTTTAAACATCATATCATTTTCTTCAATGATGACCTATGATATGACTTCAAGTTTTGAATACCTGTTTGTCACTCAAATAATTAGAGGAATAGGGTGCGGATTAGGTTTGACTCCGGCAATAACCTGGACAATAAGTGTTGTTGTAGAGGATGTTGAAGATGCAACTGCAATTAACAACACCACAAGACAAATCATAGGAGCAATAGGATCATCAATGACCGTGGTGATAATGCAAATCCTTGCAAATGGAAATATCACTCACAACCAGACATCTGTAAACGCATTCAGCATGACCTCTTTTGTAATGATAATCCTAACGCTGATTATTTTAATGATTTCAGTGTTATTCATCAAAAGTAAAAATGAAATTGAGGGCTTGAAATGAAATATGCCAACTTCAGCCAATTGATATACATATCATCTCTGAAATATTAATTAAATATGAAAACTTTAAAAAAGACATTTTTAAAGAATTTGATGATGAAGACTGTTTACAGTTAGTAAAATATCTGGAAATGCTATCAGCAAGTCTAAAAAATTACTGAAAATGTTTTGATTTAAATTTGAAATAGGAGTATCTAAACTCCTATTCCATTTGTTTTATCATGGAAGTTGCATATTTTCCACCATCCATAATAATATCGCAACCGGTTAGATATTCATGTCCCGGAGAGAGCAATGCTTTTATTAAACTTGCCATTTCATCCGGTTCGCCCAATCTTTTAAATGCTGTTCCTTTTCTAATTATTTCCAGATTTTCTTCCTGTGTAGCGAGCATAGGTGTCATGAAGGAACCTGGGGCAATAGATATGATACGGCTATTATTCTTTTCAGCCACTCTTTGTGTATTTGCCATTGTATAATACATTACAAAGCGTTTTGAGCAGCAATATGGCATATATGACTCTCCAAGATGTGCCGCTCTTTGATCTTGAATTGGAGGAACCAATTCCAATGTTTTTTCAATGAAATCATCGGAGTCAGGATTCATCCATACCTCAAAATCTTCCGGTTTTGCAGGATAGTAGTAACCTGTGATTGATGAGAAGTTCACAACTGTTGAATCATCTAACTTATCAATGAATGCTTCGAGCACATAATGTGTTCCTAGCATGTTAATTTTAACAATAGCTTCTGGACTGGCAACATCAAAATCTACTCCTGCAGCATTTATTAAGCTACCTATTGGAGCAATTGTTTCTGCATAGTCCGCAAATTCTTTTAATGATTCAGGTTTTGATACATCACATGTTTTTCCGTATGCTTCAATGCCTTCTGATTTAAGTTCTTCAAGTGCGTTATTCAGGCGTTCCTCGTTTCTTCCACCTATAAGAACTGGTCCAAATTCGCTGAGGGCTTTTGCAGTTGCAAGCCCCATTCCTGAAGTTCCGCCGGTTACCACTTGTAATTTATTTTCTAATGTCATATTAACACCTCTGATTATAATTTGTATTTTCCATTAAATAAATATTTGTCTAGACAAATAATATTTTTATATCTATTAATCCAAAATAAATACATGGAATACGATTATATAATCTCATTATGTTCATCAATTAAAAAAGATTACACTAAAAATATTAATTCAATATTAAAGGATTTGAATGTAACATTATCCGATTTTGCTTTTTTAAACATATTGTATCATGAAAATAACTTAACCCAGGACAATCTGGCAAAAAAAGTCCAATATAATAATGCTACTGTTACCCGGTCACTAATAAGATTGGAAAAAAGAGGATTCATCAAAAGAAATCAGAATATTGATGACAAAAGGGAAAAAATTGTCCAGCTAACTCCAATTGGAAGAGAAGTGACACAGGATGTGATTCATAAATTAGAAGAGTATGACCAGCATACATTAAGAGATTTTGATGATGAAGAAATTGAAAATTGCAAAAGATTCCTTAAAAAATACTTAAAGAAATTATAAGTCATATCCATTAACCATTTGTAATCTTCAATGAAAATTTTCACTTGATTTTTTGAAAGAGTCGGAGTGGAAAAATCACTGATGATAAATAATTATCATGAGGTTTAAAAAAAAAAAGTAGTGTAGAGAGGTAAGTGATACAACTATCGCATAAGTTTTCATAAAACTACCTCAATTATTTTAATTAATACTATTTTACTTTTTAAAATTATAAATAAATAGCTATTTTGGAAGCTACAAAAAATAGGAATTAATAGATAATGGTGAAATATATATTAACAATATTGTCATTAATGTGTAGATATTAAAAACTAGAATTCTACTTTTATCATGAAGGTAATTTATACTCTTTGCCAGTTG
>NZ_JAFRKB010000026.1 GCF_017431965.1 Methanobrevibacter sp.
TAAACCCTTGAAATGTTGAGGCCATACTTTGAGTTATTTGGATTTCTCCTTATTTTTTTGATGAGTTTTTCGACCAACTTATCGTTTGGTTTGGTGTCGAATTTACCTAACAAGTGCAGTTTTTCATCAATTTTAGCTACAACAATGTATGTGTCCAGAGAGAGGTGCATTTCAAGTGTAAAATTATCGATATTCCAATCTTTGCCTACAAGCAAATCCCTTATGAAAATCGCATCTTCCAGAGTGTCGGTCTTGGCAAATACATGTGAATTCTTAATAATCTTATATGAATTTTTACTGCTTCGGATATATTTTTCACTCATCAAAACCGACCTCATTTTTTGGAATCTATAACCATGACGTCATCACCTATCCATGATGCAAAGTCGATGTCATTTCTGGATGAATTTTCAATATAGAAGTTTATCAGATATTCCATTTTTTCTGTGTTTGTCTTTCCCGGAGCCTTCATGAACTCATCATGCTTTCTGGATGTGAGGCGGAAGTTCAGCTGCCTGTTTCTGTATTCATAATCTGCAATCCTTGACTGGTAGATGTCAAACAGCTCATAGAATATCTTTTCTATTCGCTCATCCGCCGGGACTTTGCGTGACTCCAACTCCAGGTCCTTTTTGGAAATCTCCTCCTCTATCAGATACTCCTTGATGTATCTGTTTTTGCTTAGTGCATCATCAGTGCGTGAAATGTATCTTGAAATGAGCTTTGCAAAGCTTAACGCCTCAAGGTCTGTGAGGTCATTGTCCTTTGCATAGCAATATCCAAAGGCCTGCCAATGGGAGGAGTTGTCCTTTGTGAACTTGATGTTGACGTTGTTTTTGCGAAGCACATAATCAAGATCCGACCTCCTGACGGTCGGGTCTATGATGTAGTAGTCGACAAGGGAGTCAGTGTCGATGTAGGGAAGATAGTCGTTTACCACCGGCAGGGTGACCCTTGAGTTGAGGTATTCTATAAAGCTGATTTGATTTTTGAATTCCTTGAGCCCTTCAAAGTAGTGCTTGAAAAGTGTCTTTCCGTCGCTGTCGTCATGGATCTTTATCCCTTCGATGTTTAAAAAAAGATGGTACACCAGCGGAAAATCGCGGTTCCAGTATTTCACAATCAATCTTTTGAATGACTGGTAGAGTTCGGAATCCCTATCGAAAATGTCAATGTCAAAAATCATGTCCCTCAAGTCAAGTCCCATGAACTCATAGTCCTCCTCTGCAGCATCAATTTTTGAAACGGTTTCCTTAAGTGAAATCTGAATCAGCCTTTCGGCCATCATATCCTTTACAATAGAGAGGGCCATTTCAAGTGTAACGTGATTTTCTACATCAAGGTTTTGGAAATATCCGTTGTCTCCAATAATGTAGGTGAATTTCGTTCTCTTTTCATGGGTTTTTTCATCGATATAGTGGGTCAGGTTCCTTATTTTAAGCATGATTTTCACCTGTAATACATCATGTAATACATAGTAACTTTGATATCATATAAAAGCTTTTCGTTATTTGAAAAAAAAATTTTTCAAGAAAGTTTTTATAATTTCCCAAATTTTCAAAAAAATTTCCGATTTGATTGTTTTAAAAAAACCTGCATTCGGCAGGGATTTTTTCTTCGATTATATTGAAATGACGAGTAATTAAAATTGAGGTAAATTTTGGGCCATGCGAAATTTTTAGTCTCCATGCATTTTCATAAAAGATTACTGATTTTTCGATTATGTCTGTTGTGAGCAGATACGGCAAACGGGTGAAAAATATTGATTATTATTTTCAAAAGGGTGAAAAATATCTGAAAAAATAGTGATTAAAGGCTCGGATGTGTCTTTCTCGAAAAGAAATTTTTTATAGGAAATTGCTTAAAATGCTTGTTTTTATGATTTGGGAATTTTTAGAGGTTTTTGAAATTTTGGTTAAAATTTTCATTTTGATGCGGTTTTTGTGGATTTTACCTCGAAAATCTATAATTTTTAGGCATACCTAAATATTTATATATGATGATTTCAAACATTAATGTGAAGGCAGCCGGACACTGCCGACCTCAATTTGAAACTTAGATGACGGAGGAAGAATATGATCATAGGTATCGAAAACCTGAAGAAAAAAATGAAAGATAATGAGGAAGATGAGTCAGAATGAATATCTGCACTCATCTTCAAAAATTAAAGTAACCCCAATTTTCAACACATGAACCTAAGAAAACAGGCAAAAAATAATATATAAGTTGTTCACATATTATTACCCATGATAGATTCAATAGCAGGAATGATATTTTTCATAATCATTGCGATATTCTGCTGTGCGGCCATTGACAGTCCGTCTGAGAGCAGCAACACCACACAAAAAAGAAGCAACCCGCCTAAGAGAAACGTTTCCTACTCTCGCCCTTCATATTCCGAGTGTCCCTCATGCGGTGCGCCGTACTATGACGGCTACTGTGATGAATGCGGATATCCCGACGTCAATCAGGGATGGCTTGGAGAGGAATACGGCTGGGACTGATATTCCTCTAATCAGGAAACTTCCCCAAAATTATTTTTTAGAGCATGTCAAGCAGGTTAATCTGCTTTATCATGAATATCCATGTCAGGACAATTGAAAACAGACATGATATGATTATTATCGGCGGATAGTAAAGGTATCCTATGGCCATGAAGATGAATGTGATTACAATGTTTAAAGCGAACCTGTTGTAATTGTCGAATGACGCATTAAGGAATTTGTTTGACTCATCTATCTTTTTCATCTCATATGTGGCCAAAAATGAGCATGTGTTGATGATGATAAAGTTTACGCCATAGATGAACTGCGGCACGAAATCATGGAAGTTCATGGCGACGTAAGTTGTCAGATAAGGTATCAAAGACAGGAAAAACAATGCTGAAGCTACCGACCAGATTGCCCTGTGATTAATCTTGTTGACGATGTTGAAGAGGTTATATGTGAAGTTCCACACATGAAAACAGACAATGAAGCTGACCGCATATGCAATGAACTCAATTCTCAATTCAAGAAGGGCTGCAAGACTGCCGTTTGCCGCAGCCGGAATTTCAAGCACGATGACTGTTATTATGATTGCAATGATTGCATCAATCAGGGCCTCAAACCTTTCAGTATCCTCGAGTTCCGCAGCCTCCCTTCTGTGGAAGAGGATGCTTAAAAGTATGGAAACGAAACTTGCAACATAGATTCCCGGAGTGAATAGGGTAAATGAGAGGATGAAACCTATGGCTATGATTAGGATAGGGATAATGAAATAGCTCCTTTGTATGTTCATTTCCTCAAGCTTTTCTTTTGAATGGTTGGCTCCGAAAACCACAACGACGGATATGATATGGGAAATGTTTGAAAAAATCATTAAAAGCCCGAAGATTACCTCGGCAGCCAGGGAATACAGATTGAATGAAAGCCATGACGCGAAATACGGAAACAGTGAAAAGAGAAAAATCGAAAAGCCGTAAGCTATCAGGGACTTGTTGTTGATGCTTTCAATGTGCTGGAACAGCCTCTGGTTGCTGTACCATATGTTGATTATTGCCAAAAAGACAATGAGATATGTTATAATATTGATATAGTTTGAAAAGAAGGCTCCCCATCCGGGACCTAATGGCTGGGGAATCTTAAGCACCAAAATCGTAACTACAATCGCAAGGACGGCATCATAAAATGTTTCAAATCTGTTCGTATTCATATTATTTAATATGAACTTCCGAGTAAATAAATTTATTACAATTTTTCTTTGTTTTTGCTTTGCAATCTTTAATGAAATTGAAAGTTAGATATATATTGTCAGATTCCATAACTATTACCATAGATACAACTTGACTTGTTTAGCTTAAAGCGAAAAAAATGATTCGGATATGTAAAAATGAAAAGGACAAAAATCATATGCAGCATAGGTCCCGCCTCAGATTCCGTTGAGGTCATGGGGCAAATGGTCGAAAAGGGCATGGACTGCGCTCGGATAAATCTCAGCCATGCCACCCGCGAAGGAATTCTAAAAACAATAGATACCGTAAGGCAGGTGCGAAAGCAATGCCGCGCCCCGATTGCCATCATGTATGATACCAAGGGACCTGAATTCAGAACCCTTAAATTCAAAGACGGCGGAGTCGAGCTCAGAGAAGGAGATACCATACAGATGAGCAAGACCTGCATACTCGGTGATGAAAACGAATTCGGAGTAAACCACTCCGAAGCCATTGACTACATGGACGTCGGCGACAGGGTGCTCATAGACAACGCCCTGCTTGAGCTTGAAGTGACTGAAAAGGAAGATGAATTCGTTGTATTGAAGGCACTTGGCAACGGAAAAATCCAGGACCACAAGACAATCAACGTTCCGGGAGTGGACCTGAAGCTTGAATTCATGAGCGAAACCGATGCAAAAGACATTGCCTTTGCAGCCAAACATTCCTGCGATTATCTGGCACTGTCATTCGTAAATACCAAAGAAGACGTGATTTCCGCTCGAAAGATTATCGAGGAAGCGGGCGGGGACGCATGCATCATCTCAAAGATTGAAAGCGGAGTGGGCATCAAAAACATCAACGAGATAATTGATGAGTCAGACGGAATCATGGTTGCCCGCGGAGATCTGGGAGTTGAGGTTGCAATGGAAGAGCTTCCGATGCTTCAAAAGGAAATCATAAGAAAATGCCGCGAAAAGGGAAAGTTCGCAATCGTCGCCACCGAAATGCTGGCCTCAATGTATGAAAACCCAAGGCCTTCAAGGGCAGAGGTTTCAGACGTTGCAAACGCCGTTCTGGACGGAACAGACTGCGTGATGCTTTCAGGTGAAACCACAGTCGGAAAGTATCCTATACAGGCCGTTGAAATAATGGGAAGGATATGCAGGTATGTGGAATCCACAATCGACTATACAAAGCACGTCGCCTACAAAGGCACCATAGGAATCGAGGACACCATTGCCCGACTGGTTGTCGGAGTCGATGAATACGCTGACATCAAGCTCATAGTGACACCAACAATGAGCGGATTTACCGCCTCAAAAATAAGCAATCTGCGTCCGAACTCACTTATTCTTGCATGCTGCACATCAAGCCACGTTGCACAAAAGGTCGTTTTGAACTTCGGAGTCAAGCCTGTTTTAACTGAAATCTATGAAAGCACCGACAAGATTATCGAGAATGCAAGAAAAATAGCCGAAGAGGAATTTGATTTGAATAAGGGTGATTTGATAGCCGTTACCGGAGGATTTCCTTTAGGAAAGGCAAAAACAACCAACTATCTGAGGATTGTGGAGATTTAACTTCCAATTTGCAAATATGGATTATATTATAATTTAATCCATATCATCTATTTTTAAAAATTGACTTATCCATGAAGACTTATGCTCGAAAATAAATTTTGGAATAATATTTAAGATAAATTTATATAATATTTATTCCAAAAAATATTAATTAATTGAATAAGGGTGAAAAAATGAATGAAACAATTGGCCATAGGCTTAAAAAACTAAGAACCGATAATGGATTAAATCAACAACAAATTGCAAACTATTTGGGATTTAAACAAAGTCAAATTGCTAAATTGGAAAGTAATGAACGAACATTAAAATCTTCTTCATTAAATAAACTATGTGAATTGTATAATTGCTCTCCAGAATATATTTTAGAAGGTATTGGAAATTATTCCACAGAAGAATTTAAATTCCGCTCAAGTAAAAACAATTTAGATTTAAACACATTGGCAGACATGAACCGGATAATCAGAAATATGAAACATCTCCATAAGATAAACGGTGATTAGATGAATCAATACCAACTAAATGAAAAAGCCATGGAATTTAGATCAGAAATTGACATTAGCCACTTTGATCCGATCGATTTTTTCCCATTAATCACCCATAAAATAAAAGATCTGACAATAGTCTTTCTGGACATGGATTCAGACATTAGCGGAGCATGCTGCAAGTTTGATTCGCAAAAAATAATATTCATCAATTCCAACCATTCAAAAGGAAGGCAAACATTCACGGCAGCACATGAAATATATCACTTAAGCTGCGAGGACGAACAATTCACAATCTGCAATCTCAACAATGCAGATGAAATAGAAAGAACAGCCGATGCATTTGCATCATTCCTATTGATACCCACCCCGGCATTATACAAATACAAAAAAGAAAACAACATTGAAAAATGGAACCTTGATAATATAATCGAATGCGAACAGTATTATCAGATATCTCATGAGGCATTGCTTTTTAGATTGAAAAACGCAGGAGATATAAGCAATGATGAATATGATGAATATAAGCCAAATGTAAAACAGAACGCACTGCGCAGAGGCTATGACACCAGTTTATATGAACCGTATATTTCAAAAAATTACACAATCGGCAATTATGCACGCTTGGTTGGGGAAGTATTCGAAAAGGATTTGATTTCAAAAGCTCGAAAAGACGAATACCTCCTTGATGCATTCCTAAGCGATTTGGTATATGACATGGAGGATTTATGAGAAAACCGATATTCTATGATACCGACTGCTTAAGCTGCTTTATAAGCATCAATGATGTTTCAATCTTAAAAATATTATTTGACAAAGTTATAATACCATATGAAGTGTACAATGAATTTTCAAGAGTATTGATATTGAAAAAACGTGTTGATGAGCTGATTGAAGAAAACTTTATTGATGTCATTGACTTTGATATCCAATCAGATGTTTACAAATTATTTGTTGAACTGCATAGAGGATATCTGTTCGATAAGGAAATGGGTCGTGGCGAAGCCGCCGCCATCGCACTTGCTGTTGAAAACAATGGAATAATAGCGAGCAACAATACCCGAGATATTATGAAAGCTGTTGAAAAATATGATTTGACAAGAATTAAAACCGGAGACATACTTGTCAAAGCATATCATCATGAAATCATAACGGAACATGAAGGAAATGAACTCTGGAAAAAAATGTTGGGCCAGAAAAGATATCTAAGCGAAAAGTCATTCACTCAGTATTTAAAAAATAATCCTGATGAAATATTTTAACTTAAAAAAAACTCTTTTTAAATGGCGCCTGTCAGAAGGGAAATTATTGCGGTCAGGGTAATGACGCTTGCCACGACATTGGTAAATATTATCGAACCCATCAGGTCCTTGTCAAGGTCATATGTTATTGCAAGAACCAGTGCGTTACCCGCAGTTGACATTCCCGCCTCAAGGATTGCAACGTTGAAAACAAGCCCCTTAATGTTCAATAGCATTAGTAAAGCGAAAACTATTAATGGAGAAATTATTAGCTTTATTATTGCCACAACCGCCGAATCTGTGATGTTGTCTGCCACATTGCTGAAATCAAGTGATATTCCAAGGGCAAGCATGATCATCGGAATTGTGGCATCGCTTAAATAATTCAGTATGCTGTCAAGAACGTATCCCAAAGAGATGTCAAACGCATTGAATATGAGTCCGAAAATCACCGCCCAGAGCGGCATGAATGTCACGGTGTTTATTATCACTTCCCTGGCGTTTCCAGAGAATTTCCTTGCAAGGATTACGCCGTAGGCAACAACCATCGCCGAGGTTGAAAGGTCATAGAATACCGCATTGAGAAATCCTTGCTGGCCAAAAACTCCCATACATACCGGAAAGCCAATGAAACCTGTGTTCATGATTGATGATGCGATGAGTATTGTCCAGGTTGTTTTCTTGTCATAATTTCTGATTCTGCAGTAAAGATATGCCGGGATTAAAAGCAGGATGCTTGTTATGATTCCTATAATTGGCAAAAACAGCATGTCATGAGAGATGTTTGCGCTTCTGAGGTTTGTAAAAATCATTGCGGGAAGTGCAATGTATAATACAATGTTTGAGATTAAATCCCTATCTGACTTTTCAAAAAAGCCCACGTATTTAAGGATGAACCCCAAAAGCATCATCAGTGCTGGAATCATAATAACTTCAATCGGACTTGCCATAGTGATATATTTGCTTTTGGTTTTGATATATTTGATGGAAAATCCGTATTTTTCCAATGAAAAAAAGATTTAAAAATGTGACCTACAATCATTAACCATCTTTTCAAAGACTGCTTCATCGAATTCCAAACCCATTTCTTCATAAAATGCGCGCAATCTATCCATTCCAGTTAAAATATTCGGGTTTTTAATGTCCTCTTTGATTTTATTGCGTTTCTCCGGAGCAGTAATCTTTCGAAAAGATTCGAATTCCGCAAAAACTGGATATTCAACAGTCATGATTGTACTCCTTTTTTGTTAATTGAATATATTTTATTTTTTTATCATTAATATATTTTGACAAAAAATCGCCATATAACATATCACAAAATTCATCAACCATATATTCATCAGAATATATCATATTAGCTTGATCCCGTGCCGATTTAAACAATTCTATTGATGCAACATTAAGTTCTATCATTAGTCTTTCACTAACACATTTAGCTTTTAAAATCCATAATCCTCTCTTTGCCACAATTAATTCATATTCTTCAAAATCCCTCATTAATATGCCAAAATTTTTACCAGATGGTGGTGAGAAAACCTCATCAGGATGATTATGAATTGAAGCTACATTTTTACCTAAAAATTCATCCTTTTCAAAAACAATGACTACTGTATTTACCTTCCCCATTACGCATCTTAAAATTTCTCCAGTAACATAATCAAAATATATTACCCATTCATAATCTGAATTTCTTGTTTTTTTAATAAACTCATCAACCGTTTTGAATGCCCTTAATGAAAATTCTTCAGGCAAATCATTAACCGAAATTGATGAAACATCTTCAATTTTTAAATTAATATACTTCTCAAAATCTGTTTGATACATAAGTTAAACTTAATTTTGAGAATTTATAAAACTTTATTTTTAAATTAAAAGGCAAAACATTTAATAAATGGTTTTTTAAAATCAATTTTACATGATTGGATCAATCATTGACAAAATAGGAATACAGTTCATCCTTAACTTCATTTTCAATCTTGAACTTGAAGTTGACGATTGGCTGGTCTTTTCCGTTGATGTTTCTGAAAACCTGCTTATAAGAAATAGGAGTCAGTTTGCCGATATAGTAAAACTCGATTCCCTCGTCATTGCTTTTTTGAATGAACAGCTGAGTGTTCACACCATTATAGTTAATTAACGGTTCCAGTTCCGGTGAAGATGTTTTTCTGTTGTTTCTGCTCATCCAATTGAATGTTTCCTTGTCAATGAAGTGATCCTCGTAATTGATTGTTTCTGAAATGTCTTCCTTTTTATCGTATGTTACAAAAATAGGACAGGCGTCATATTTGATTTTATATCCGCCAATGTTCTGGCCGTTCATGAATCTTTTCCAGTTTAAAAGCCTCAATACATCTTCCCTTGAGTATTTTTCATATAATTTGAATGGATTTTCATCCTTATAGACATTCTCATACTTTAAAAATCCGTATTCAAGTGCATCCTCAAGATAGCATGAATAAACATTGTTTGTTAAAAATTCCCTGAAATAAGGTGAAATTTCAAATTTGTAATCCTTATTGTTTTTTAAATCATTTAAAACGTTTAAATCCATCTTAAAGAACAGATTTTGGTAGAATTCCTCCTCAAAATCACCGATGAAACTTGTTACAGTATTTGCCTGATAGTCATCACTTGTTTCCTTTCTGTAGAATTCCGTGCTTAAAAAGTTAATTGCACCTTTAATAGACACAAATTGATCTGTAAGTCCAAATTCACTTTCCAAAACTCTTTCAATTGAATTGACTGTGAAGTACTTATTGTATTTAAGGCATTTGAGGATTACAAGCTCGTGAGGCCTTATTGCCTTTATCAGTTTTGAATAGATGAACTTCAAGGAAGCGTTTTGCTTATCTGTAAGAGTACTGCGATAGTCATTTTCAACATATTCAAGGAATTTGTGATATGTTCCAAAATCTTTGTGATTTAGGATCAATTCTGGGTTGAATTCTCCTTGACGGAAGAAGTCATTTAACATAGGGATTCTTCCTAACTTGTATTTTAATTGACTGTACTTTTCCTTAAACAGAGCCTTTTTGGAAAATGAAGTGTTGTTGATTGAATCATATATACGCTTTTTTGAAATCTCATCAAAGTTGATGGATGAAGCGCCAGGAATAATTTTATTTCCCTCCATGACATACTTCCTGTACTTGTCCTTGTCATAGGACCTGTCACCGGATAGAGCAATCGGAATCATGAAGTTGTTTTTGTAGTTTCCGATGAAATCCAAAATTACGACAAACTCCTTGTTTTTGTATTTCCTCAGGCCCCTTCCCAACTGCTGAATGAAAATGATTGGAGACTCTGTCGGCCTGACTAAAATGACCTGATTGATTTCGGGAATGTCTACACCCTCGTTGAAGATGTCGACTGTAAAAATGTATTCCAGTTTGTCCGGATTGTCATCGTTTGTGAGCCTGTCAATTGCTTCAAGACGTTTTTCCTGTGAGTCATCACCTGTCAAGACTACTGAAGGATGGCCCCTTTTTGTAAATTCCTTTGAGAGAAGTTCGGCTTCCCTTTTTCTTGAACAGAATACCAGCGCTTTGATTCTGTCGCCGGAGTATCCGTAAAACTCAGACTTTTCCAATAGATAGCTTACCCTTTTATCTGACGCTAACAAGTTAAAGTCCCTGAAATCGTCATCGATTGTGTCATTTTCAAACTCGACATCAGTAATTCCAAAATAATGGAAAGGACAGAGCAAGTCCTCTTCCATGGCTTCCTGAAGCCTGATTTCATGGGCAATGTTGTTGTCGAAAAGGTCATATATGTTGAATCCGTCTGTACGTTCAGGCGAAGCGGTCATTCCAAGGTAGAACTTAGGCTCGAAATACCTGAAAATCTTTTGATAGCTCAATGCACCAGCCTTGTGAACCTCATCGATGATGATATAGTCAAAATAATTCTTGTCATATTTGGTGTAGACGTCATCCTTGCTCATTGTCTGGATTGTTGCAAAAAGGTATGGTGAGTCATAATTTTTAGAATTGCCTGTAAGCAGGCCGAATTTGTCATGATCATTGAAAACGTTTTTATAGGCGTTGATTGATTGCTTTGCAATCTGTTCCCTGTGAACCAAAAACAAGAATCTTTTAGGATTGAAATCCTTGACCGCAAATGCTGAGGCGTAGGTTTTTCCGGTACCGGTTGCTGATACCAAAATAGCTCTGGACTCTCCTCTTTTGATTAGCTTTCTTAAGTTGGCTATGAAGTCCTCCTGCATGACATTTGGAGTTAAGTTCTTGATGTTTTGGTCCTTAAGCTCTTCTGTGATTTTTCTAATGTCCTTGAAGCTTTTGTTGTCATTGTAAATCTTTTCATATTTCGGTAAAATGTCTTCTAAGTCATCTGCCTTTTGCCATAAATCATTGAACTCTTTTTTGATTTCAAGAAGCATTTCGCCTTCTTCGAGGGATGTGAATTCAACGTTCCACTCCTTGTTGATGGTGAGGGCGTTCATTGTCAAATTGGAGCTTCCGACAATCCCCCTATAGATGTCATCCTTTTTGAAGATATAACCCTTAGTGTGAAAGCCTTCCTTTTCCTGGCTGTAGAGCTTGATTTCCAGATTTTTGAATTCGTTCAGTTTTCTTAATGCCTTCGGCTCTGTAAAAGTCAGGTAGTCTGTGGTGAGGATTTTTCCTTTTATGTTGTTTGCTTCCAGCTTTTTGAATTCCTCAAGAAGCGGGGTGATTCCCCCGAGGGTGATGAATGCAGATGATATGATGAACTCATCACAGTCCTGAAGCTCGTCCCTGATTGAGTTTATGACCTTGTTTTCTTTGTTGTTGTACAATAGTTTTGGTCTGAAGCCGGAGCTGGAGCTGACCTTACTGTTTATGAATGCGGTTTCAGCGCCTTTGATGATGTCTTGTGAGTTCATTAATTATCCTCTTTTAGATGAGCTATGAGCTCATCAAGCTTATCAATTTGGAGTTTGAATTCCTCTTCTCTTGGAGTGCCTTTGACTTTTTCAAATTTTTTTTCAAGTTCTGCTTTTTTGCTTATTGCCAATTCCAATCTCTTGTCAGACATTTTAATCCTCCATTGTCTCTTTTAGATAATCGATAATCTTAAGGTCTGCTGGAATCCAGTTGATTTCATCCAGTTGGTCTTTTGATAACCATTTGGCGTCGTTGTGCTCTAGAAGCTTTGGAGTTCCTTCGGTGATTTGTGCTTCAAAGCAGGACATCTTCAAGTAAAAAGTAGGGTATTGGTATTCTAGGTCTAAAGCGAACTTTGTGGGTTTGATTGTGCAGTCCAATTCTTCTTTGATTTCTCGGATTAGGGCTTCTTCTTTGGTTTCGTTAGGTTCAATTTTGCCTCCGGGGAATTCCCACATGTTTATAAACTCGCCATAGCCCCTTTTGGTTGCAAGGATTTTATTGTCCTTTTTGATAATGGCTGCAACGACATTCAAAGTTTTCATAAGTTAATCTCCTTATGATTTTATATTTGGCAGCTTGCGTTATA
>NZ_JAFRKB010000027.1 GCF_017431965.1 Methanobrevibacter sp.
AAAAAATAAATGAAAAAAAAGAAAATAAGGTTAATAATTATAACCCATTTCCAAACTTAATTGTTCCTGGCGTTTAATTTCATCCTCTTCCTTTTTCTTAATGTCTGCAAAAAATGAAATTATGTCCATATCATCACCATGGCGACGACCTTTGAACTCATCTATCTTAACAAGAGTAGGAACTTTGCTCATTAAACCTAAAACAATAGCTTCACCCACATTTAAGGAAGGAAGCTGATTAACCAGATCCTGTGATAGGCTTTCGCTTGCTGATTGGACATGCCTTTGGTCTTCAGGCTCGACAAGCCTTAAGATAATCATGTTATTCATTTGAGACAGTGCATCATGGTCAACTGTCTTTGGAGATTGACTTACTAAACACAAACCCAAACCGAACTTACGGCCTTCCCTTGCAACTCTTTGAATCCAACGTTTTGAGTCTGAATCACGTTTATTAGGAGCCAAAATATGTGCTTCTTCCAAAATAAAGAATACTGGAAAATCTAATGTATCAGTATCATTTCCATGGACTGCATTTTTTCTTTTTTGAAGAGAATTTCTCATGACATGACTTACCAAAACATTAGCGACAGATTCATCGCTTTGACTCAAATCCAATACATTTACATATCCTATTTTAATGTTGCTCAAAATGTTTCCGATATTATTGTCGAACAAGTTGGAATATTTTTCCATTGAATCATCGATTTTATTCATGACATCAACAATCTGTTTATCTGAGCCCTCTTCTTTAGATTCTACCTCCAGAATATCATAAATCAACTGCAAGAAATTATTAGTAGGTGCTGTACTATCCCTAACCTGATTTTTAGCAGCGTTAAATGCTTTTCGGAAGTGTCTTTCCTGAATGTAACCATTGCTTGGAATTTTTACTAACTTCTTGATTTCATTAAAAGACATGTATGTGGGATTTAATTTAGGCTTAATAACATTTATATCACCGTTCGAGAAATCCGCACCGACATATTCCCCATGCATATCAAATACAAATACCGGCACATCATATCCTAAAAGCTGGTCTATCAATACAGAAACAGTATTTGATTTTCCCGCACCAGTCATTGCCAAAATGGCCAAATGCCTTGATAGAATAGGATTTGCTTCAACATTAACATCAACATCACTTTGATTGACTAGAGAACCTAACTTTATAGGATTTTTAACCTTAAAGATTTCCTTTAAAATTTCATTATCAGCCAATTGAATTTCAGTTCCCGGAAGCACGGGAGTTCTAGGCAATCTTAAATTATCATTGACATCCCCAAGGATCTTAACCTTGCCACGAATATAATTGTCCTCAACACCAATTTTGGAAATTTTTTGAATAGCTTTAAAGTCATTAATATCAACATTTAAAGCGTCATTACCCCTTACTAAATTTTCAATCATTCCTAAAACTTTTTTTCCGTCATATTCTATTGTAACATATTCGCCGACTTTCGGCATTTTATCAGAGATAAAAGTAACTTCGGAAAGTGATGTTTCACCGACACAAATTCCAACTACCATATTCAAACCTCCTATAACATTTCCCTGTTGGTTGTTTCATAAATTTTAGCAATCTTCAATAGCTCTTTGATATTTCTATCCGTAATTACAACATCATTATGCGCTTTACTGAGCAGATATGGATAACCCTGAACTGACAAAACATTGATTTTTTCAACGATTTTGACAACTTCGCTTATGGATGCCTTGTAAGGCAATTCAACTTTCAATACATTTTTATTATCCTGAAGCCTTACGTAAAAGACTGTAAACTGCAACTGCTTGAAAAAGTCATTGAAATACGGAAAAGCTGCACTTTTATAAACGCGCCTATATTCTATTTTTGAAATTCCCTGTTTTTTATCCGTGAACTTATCCAGAATTGCAATATCCGGAATATTCCAATTGAACAAATCATTGTCGGAAGATGTTTTTGATATGGAAATTATCCTTTTTTTCTCTTGCAATAACTTATATAATAAAATTATCTTCTCTACAGATGCAAGATGAAGGTCAAAATCTTCCTTGTTTTCATATTTTTCATCAACACTGACATCAGCAAGTATTCTATCTTTTATTTGCGGAAATACGAATCCATATGGAGTAATATCCAATCTTCTTTCAAATTCATTTAGTAATGTTTCATCCAGATTATCCCTTATTTTGGATGGAAGCTCCACCCCTCTTGGATATGCATTTTCCAGATCCCCCAAAATGGATCCATCGAACATATAATAATCTACATCATATTCGTTAATTGCCCTTAGTGCACATTTCAATTCATAAATTGACATGTAATTGCTTAAAAGCTCATCTAAAAACGGAATATGGGCTATTTCGAAAATATCCGAATCATCAATTTTTTTGATATCACCATCATATATTATGGATTCAGCCCCAACAGCGCAGAAGTTAACAGTTAAGAATTTCTTTTTGTTGAAACTCCCGTCTCCGGCAGCAATAGAAAAATCATCAGTGCTTTCGCTGAAAACCCTATTAAACCAGTTATATTCCAGTTGAGATTCCAGATTGTTATCCGATTCAATTTCCTGAATATATCCTCTTTTAGCGATGGCTTTTTCATACAGTGAATTTAACATAATATTTCCTATGTTAATAAATTAATAAAAAAGTGTGGTAAGAGCAGTTGAAAACTACTCTAGTGAAGCTTTTTTAATAGCTCCAGTTATTTCTTGAATTTTAGCTTGAACATTTTCAACTTCTTCTACAACAGTACCTGTTACGATAATATCTCCACCGGCTTTTGCTGCCATATAAGCTGCCTTGCCGTCACGAATCCCTCCACCAACAACAAGAATATTTTTTGGAGCGGCTCTTTTGGAATAAGCAACCATTTCTGCAGGAATTGGTTCATCCACACCGGATCCTGCTTCAAGATAGAAAAATTTGATTCCGAACAGTTCTGCTGACATTGCATAAACGGCAGGTATTTTAGGCTTGTTTCTAGGCACCAAATTTGCGTCTCCAACCCATCCGACAGTTCCACCAGGTGCGACAACCATATAATGCATAGGCAAAATTTCCATTCCTGATGCTTTAACTGCAGGTGCGGCAATCGCCTGTGCGCCGTTAATCCAATGAGGATTTCTGGAGTTAACATAACTCATGTAAAAAATCGCATCAGCATACTTACTTACACTACTAGTATTTCCAGGGAAAATAATAATTGGAACTGCAATGTTTTCAGATAAGATTTTGCAGGTGTTGTCTACATCGTCACCATTAACGGTAGACCCTCCAATCATGATTCCATCGGTTCCACCTTCAATAGCCGAAGTAGCTATTTCAAGAGCTTCTTCAGGAGTTTGTTCATCAGGATCAATTAAAGTAAAGTGTAATTTCCTTGTTTTTAATATATCTCTAATATAATTTTCAACGTCTTTCATAAAAATACCTAAAATAAGTTTTATTGAAAATGATATATTAAATTAATTGTTTTAAAAAAAATATGAAAATAAAAAATAATAATAAAAAAAGTAAAGAGAATAAATCTATCCTCTTGGTTCTTTAGCTTTAAATCTTAAACCTTTGTAACCACATTTTCTGCAAGTAGTTGCACCAGCAGGGTTACGAGCATTACATTTTAAGCAGATTTTTACATTGAACATTCTGTTTTCTGCTTCTTCAAATCTTGCCATTAATAACTCCTCCTATAATCATGAAACCTGTAAATTAATTAAAATAACATGTTATGAAATAAAATGAGAAAAATTCACTTTTCATAACTATTAATAAATTATATTATCTTAATAGTATTTAAAGGTTTAGATAAAAACCCCCTAAATTAAAAAAAACATCGATTTTATTTTATAAAAAATTGACTTTCAATTTAATTGAAAATTAAAAAAAGATTAAAATTTTAATCTTGTGAATCAATGCCTTTTTCAGCTAAAAACTCATTTTGAACTTTGACAACATCCGCACTTGTATCAACTTCGGAATATCCTTCAAGCAGCTCATGGTTCAGCTCTAGAAAAGTATGGCCCCATTTAAAGCCGTTCAGAAGCTCGCGGGCCTCATCCTTAAAGCGAGTGATATATAAAGTGGCTGCAACAGCTTCAACAGTCGATAAAATGCAGGGCTTTCCATAATTGACAGGATTTGTAGCTATCAAAAATGGAAGCGATCTGTGATATTTGGATAAGGAAAAGAATTTTTTAGAACTTGAAACCTCATTCCATGAACAATCAAGCCCTACAATTCCCCTTCTTTTAACATATCTATAATCTTCATATGATACAGCCTTTTCAGCATACGGATTAAGAACAATAGCTCCGCCAGGTATTTTATTGATGTTATAGACCAATTTACATTTGCCCAGCCTCTCCATTTTAATGGAAGTGCATTTTTTTCTGTCGCATTCATCCGCATGAAAAACTGTAATGCGCATTTTTTCTAATCTCCCTGTAATGCAGAAGTATTGCCTGATTTTACCTGTTGAATAAGATTCAGTTGTTGTGCAAATTCAGATTCGGACAATCCAAATTCCTCATTAATCTTTGGAACATTGCTACTTTCTTTTAAGCTTAAACTTTTAAGCAACGGTTCAACATAGCTTATATAAGGTTCACCGAAGGTGTTTAATGTCACGTTCAAATCGGTTTCAGGACCGACAATCATATAAACCAAGTATCCCTGATTTTCACCTTGAGACTGACAGATAACAACATTAATTATATCTTCTGTATTATTTGCATGGTATGCCTGGGAGAAATAGATATTCCATTCATTACCATTGAATGTACGTTTCTCAGGGTTTTTAATTCCTTGCAGGTAATAAACATCCATCAGTGCAGAAGAATTATCTACTGTTGAAATATTATAAGTGATGTCATGTTGAGAATCTTCATATGACTGCATGAAATCGGAAGAGTTGTTTGCCAATTTGACATTTCCTGTGAATGTGCCTTCCATAAATGCATTGCTGAAAGGGGTTGTTGATCCATCAGCAGTCTTATTCAAAAATCCGGTGGATAACACAACACCTATAACCGCAATGATTGCAACAATAACCACTGCTATTATAATTAAATTTTTATTTTCCATTATGAAAACTCCATAATTTATTATAATAACTTTTAAGTAAATACTCTTTAATAAGTTTAATCAAAAAAGTATTTTTATTAAAAAGAATAAATTGGCTATTATATCAAAAATGCTCAATACAGGATATTATCAGTCCTAATAACTGTGGAAAATTAAGTGAATAAAACATTAAAGAGGGATATTATGGATAAAGTTCGTGGAATTTTAATTGGTAGAATGCAGCCCGTCCATAATGGACATATTCAAGTTATTAATAAAATTTTAGAGGAAGTAGATGAAATTATCATAGGTATTGGCAGTGCTCAATTAAGTCATGAGTTAAAAGATCCTTTTACAGCAGGTGAAAGAATCCTTATGATGAACCAGGCATTGGCCGAAAGCGATATAGACCCCAAAAGATATTACATTATCCCTATGGAAGATATAAATTTTAATGCCATTTGGCCTTCCCATGTTAAAATGATGACACCTCCATTTTCAATAGTTTATTCAGGAAATCCTTTAGTAAAGCAATTGTTTTGTGAAGAGGGCTTTGAAGTCAGACAGCCCCCACTTTATGACAGATTACATTTATCCGGAACAGAGGTTAGGCGCAGAATGCTTGAAGATGAAAATTGGCAGGAGCTGGTTCCAAAGGCAACAGCCGATTTGATTGCTGAGATAAATGGTGTTGAAAGATTAAAAAATCTATCCGTAAAAGAGGTTAGTGATATATAACAATAGTTATTTAATAAATGAAAGCATAATATTTATACGAGTGATAAAATGGTTGTACGTGTTATAGAAGCAAAAGAAGATAAAGTGACAACAGCAGATTTAATAGATGAACTAAAAAAAAGCAATAAAATAGACTATTCTGGTGCTATTTTTACTTTTGAAGGAATTGTACGTGGAAAAGAAGAAAACATGAACTTAAAAAAACTCATTCTCAGCACTCCAGATAAGGAAAAAACAAAATCAGAAATTGAAAAGATAGTCGAAAACGCTAAAATAAAATACAACGTTCATGAAATATCAGTTGTTCACTACATTGGCGAATTTTATACAGGAGACCTGCTGTTTTTGGTTGCGGTTTTAGGCGCTCACAGGGCAGAAACCCTTGACGCATTAAAAGAAGTGATTGAAACCGTAAAATATGAGGTTGAGTTTAAAAAAGAAGAGATCTCCGAAGAAGGTACAAAAACCATTCTTGCAGGAGGCTAAACCATGATAATGAATATTATCAGGTTAATAATATTGTTTTTAATAATATATGCTGTCATTAAAAATCTAAAAACACTTTTAAAGGCAGCAGTGATAATATTTGTAATATTGTTATTGTTAGGAATAGCAGGATTTTAATCCGCTTCCTAAACCTTTTGACAAATTTAATGATAGATTTTTTTAAATTGCTTATTTTCCAACAATTACTTCAGTTGATTTGATTAAAGCGACTACATCATCACCTTCAGCTAAACCTAACTTTTCAGCAGACTCTTTAGTGATAACAGCAGTGATAACTCCAGGTTCTGAAATTTCAATTTTAACATTAGCCATTACAGCACCAAGTTCAACATTTGTAATTTTTCCATTCAATTGATTTCTTGCACTAATATCCATTTTAATAACTCCTTTAAACAATTTATCTATTTTCCTATGATCACTTCAGTTGATTTGATGATAGCTGCTACGTCATCACCTTCAGCTAAACCTAACTTTTCAGCAGACTCTTTAGTAATTACAGCAGTAAGAACACTAGGTTCACTGATCTCAATTTTAATATTAGCCATTACAGCACCAAGTTCAACACCAGTAACTTTACCTTTTAATTGATTTCTTGCACTAAGTTTCATTTCGAAATCCTCCTTTATATAATATATTAATAATTATCCAATAAAAATGTATTTATTTTCCTACAATAACTTCGGTAGATTTTATGATAGCTGATACATCATCGCCTTCAGATAAACCTAATTTCTCAACAGACTCTTTAGTGATAACAGCAGTAATTACACCCGGTTCAGCAATCTCAATTTTAACATTAGCCATTACAGCACCAAGTTCAACACCAGTAACTTTACCATTCAATTGATTTCTTGCACTAAGTTTCATTTCGATTCCTCCCTTTTAATAAATCTATTTTCCTACAATAACTTCAGTTGATTTGATTAAAGCGACTACGTCATCACCTTCAGCTAACCCTAAGTTTTCGACAGACTCTTTAGTAATCACTGCTGTGATAACTCCAGGTTCAGCGATCTCAATTTTAACATTAGCCATTACAGCACCAAGTTCAACACCAGTAACTTTACCATTCAATTGATTTCTTGCACTAAGTTTCATTTTATATTCCTCCTTGATTTAAAATTTATTTTCCTACAATAACTTCAGTTGATTTGATGATAGCTGCTACTTCATCACCTTCAGCTAACCCTAAGTTTTCGGCAGATTCTTTGGTGATCACTGCAGTAATAACATTTGGTTCTGAAATTTCGATTTTAATATTAGCCATTACAGCACCAAGTTCAACATTTGTAATTTTTCCATTTAATTGATTTCTTGCACTAAGTTTCATTTTAATACCTCTTTGTGTTTTCACAATAATAAATTGTATCGAATTGTATATAAATGTTTCGGTTTTTTACAAATAAAGAATTTTTAAATCGATTACCTAAAATGCTACATATCGATATAATTTTAACAAGATGAAAAATAAAAAAATTAATAATAAAACTATAAATTAATTATAACTAACTAAAAATTTTAAAAAATAATAAAAAAAATAATTAAGTATCTTTTAATAATTTTGATAAATAATAATAAGTTATATTAAATTTTATCGAAATTCATAAAATACTATCGAAACAGTATCTTCCATTTCTAGAAAATTTTATTAAAAAAATATTACAGATTATGAAATATGAAAATCGAAATGGAATCAATAGGCACAATCCATACAGAATTTACAGAAATTGAGGGAATGCCTATTCAACCGACAGGTGCAAAAGGAATCAAGGGAACTATTGAAATCAAAGATGAATATGTTGACGGTCTAAAAGATCTGGAAGACTTCTCCCATATCCATATAATCTATTTGCTCCATAAAGTAGAAGGATATATGCTTGAAGTCAAACCTTTTATGGACAATGACACACATGGAGTATTTGCAACAAGATCTCCTAAACGACCGAACAGAATTGGAATGAGTGTTGTTAAAATTAATAAAGTTGAAGGAAACACCATACATGTTGAAAATATTGATGTATTGGATGGAACACCCCTTTTAGATATCAAACCTTACGTGCCTCAATTATATGAAGATACAATTGACGAGCTTAAAATCGGCTGGTTTGAAACTAAACATACAAAAGCCAAATCACAAAAATCAGACGATAGATTTAAATAGAAATCTATCCAATTACTTTTTTATCTGTTTGCAGCCCATTTTTTTGAAATTCAAAAGCAAGCTACTACTAAAAAACAATATTAAAAATAAAAAAAAGGAAAGTATTGAATGATTAACCCATTAAATACAATCATTTAAGTTTTAATCCGCCGCCCATCTTTTTAGATTAGGAAAAACTTCCTGCATCATTGCAGTTGCCTGCTTTTTATCGATATCAGGATGAAGTTCAACCATTTTGTCAATGCAGAAATTCATCATTTCATCCATGGACATATCGGAAGTGAATTCCCCATCCTTATAGCAATAAATGCAATAATCCTCATTTTTTGAGCCATCAGCATTAGTTCCATATAGTTCCTCGCCGGCTAATGGCATTGCGCATGACTGGCAGAATTTTTGGTCTTCAAAATTGTTAATGTTAACACCTTCCATTAGCTTACAAATTGTTAATGGCTGCGGTAATCAGTTGGATTGTTGATTCAATATCATCCATACTGCATACACTTACAGGAGTGTGGATATAACGGGTAGGAACAGATAAAACGCCAGTTGGAATTCCTTCACGGGTTAAATGAATTGCAGTTCCATCGGTTGTTCCCCCATCACTTACCTCCAACTGATAATCTATATCATTTTCATCCCCTGCTTTAATGAGCATGTCTTTTATTGATTGCTGAGTTAAAATGCCTCTTCCACTAGCATCGGCCAATATTATGGCAGGACCTTTGCCCATTACTACAGGCGCTTCTTCCGGTTTGATTCCAGGATGGTCTCCAGATAAAGTCACATCAAGCGCAATAGCTAAATCAGGGTTTAGCTTAAATGAAGAAGTTTTAGCTCCTTTAAGACCTACCTCTTCCTGAACGGTTCCAACACCATAAACTGTAGCTCTTGTATCGACTCTTTTTAAAACTTCCATCATCACATAACAGCCTACACGATTGTCAAGTGCCTTACCCATTATTAAATTGTTAGGATATTCCGCAAAGAGTGCATTGAAGGTCATCTTATCTCCTATTTTAACCATCTTTTCTGCATCTTCCTTGTCCTTTGCACCAATATCGATAAACATGTCTTCAGATTTAACAACCTTGTTTCTTTCTTCAGCTTTAGTGACATGAGGCGGTTTTGAACCAATTACTCCTACAACAGGCTCTCCCACAGAAGAGTGAATAGTTACAGTTTGGTTCATTAACATCTGATCGTTAATTCCACCAATATTTGAGAATTTAATAAAACCGTTATCATCAATGTATCTAACCATTAGGCCAATTTCATCCATATGAGCTGCAAGCATTACAGAAGGGGCTTTCTTTTCACCTTTTTTAGTGGCAATCAAGTTTCCCATGCTGTCCTTTTCAATTTTATCAGCTACATCTTCTAATTCACGTGTAATAATTTTAGCTATTTCCTCTTCAGAGCCGGATACTCCCGGTGCTAAAGAAAGCTCTTTCATTAATTCCATCGTATCACCAAATATTCTTTATTAATTTAATTATATTAAATAGTTTCTAAAATATGAAATTAAAAATTATGAATGGAAAAATAAGGTAAAGAAATATTCGAAATTTATAAGTTTGCTGATTGAATAATATATTAAATAGGTGAGAGAATGTCAAATATCATTAAAATTTTCTTCAGTCCATCGCAGACCACAAAAAAAGTTGTAGAACAAGTTGCAAGCAATTTCAAAAAAGAAGGCGAAACATACGATTTATTGAATTTTGACTCCGAAAAAGAGTTTTCACAGGATGATGTTGCAATTGTTGGAATGCCTATTTTTGCAGGAAGACTTCCAAAAAGCGGACGTGACAGATTAGCCAAATTAAAAGGAAACAATACAAAAGCAATAGCTATTGCAAACTATGGAAACGCACAGGTAAAAGACGCATTGCTTGAATTGGTAAACATTTTAAAAGAAAATAATTTTGATGTGATTGCAGCTGCAACAACAGTTAGCCACCACTCAATATTTGACGGCGTTGCAGTCGGAAGGCCCGACAGTGAAGATATCAAAAAAATCAATGAATTTGCCGAAAAGTGTCAGGAAAAAATAGAATCCGGAGAAAGCTTAACTTCAGAAATACCCGGAAATGAAGAATACACACCATACAAGCAGTTGCCTTTTATAATAAATTGTGATGAAGCAGTATGCTCATTCTGTTATGATTGTGTTTCAATCTGTCCTGAGAAGGCCATACCTGATGACGATCCAATAAACACTGATTTAGAGTCATGCAGCAGATGTACCGCATGCATCAGCATATGCTCTGAAGATGCTCGTAAATTTACAGGAGAGGCATTTGAAAGCAAAAAACCAGCCTTTGAACAAGCAAATAGCAAAAGAAAAGAACCGGAGTTTTATCTATAAACTCATTCTCTTTTTTGCCACATTTCTTACATATTCACTGTCATCATTAATAGAAATGTCTTTTAAAACCTTTTTACTGACAATATGCTTAACGGCAGCTTCACGAACCCTCCATTGGGGATCCTCTTTAGCCACTTTCGTTAAGAATTTCTGGTCTTTGACCCTGGAAACTGCCCTTACGGAAATTTTTTCAGAAATGCCCTGTTCATAAATTTTAATCAGACATTTTTCAATATTGATTTTATTTAATGCCTTTAATGAAAATTCTTCATCCCTATTGGCTAAAACAATTTTAATTAACGTTTCTAAATCATCAATATCATCCAAAGTGCTTTTCCTAATATTTTCCAACTGAGCCTCATTTAGAATCTTAATAAATGCCTTTTCATCAGTTATATGCTTCATTGCTTCACTGGCCGTATCCTCATGAGTCGAATTAATTACAATGTCCAAATAGTCACTTTCATCAACTAAATTAGGATTTTTGATAGCATGATTTCTGACAAACTGGTCTTCATCATTTAATGCAATGTTAACTAAATCTTTAGGATTTTTAAGGTTATTTACTGCAATTTGGCGAACAAATCTATCATCATCGGAATTAATAATCTTCAGCAATGTTTCTTCTTCCGTAATCTTTTTAACAGCCTCGCTTCTAACAATCTTATCGTCATCATTCAATGCAATGCGAGTAAGCAAATCCTCATCATCAATTTTAGAAACCAAATCTAAGCGAACATCAGACTTGTCGGAATTTAAAACAATATCCTTTAATATGTCTACGTCATCTATTTTTTCAAAAATAATTGACCTGATTTTTGCATTTTCTTCGCTTTTGGCAATCATGGCCAGTTTTTCGCTATCTGCAATTTTATTGATGGCGGCTATTTTAACCCCTTCATCCTTTTGACTGACTGCTACTTCCTGAAGAACATCCTCATCACTGAAAGCCTCTTTATTTATTGCTGCCTTTTTAACAAGATTATCATTTGCCTTGAAAACTAAATCCTGCAATACTTCCGGAGATTCTATTCTTTCAACAGCCTCATTTCTATATCTTTTATCCTCAGCATCGATTGCAATCCATTCAAGAGTTTCCTCATCTGCAATCTTATTGAAAATTTCATCCACATTGGGATTTTTCTTTGTATTTATTACAATTTCAGCAATGGACTTATTGTTTTCGCCTAGCCTCTCATATGCAAAACTCCTAACATCAAAAAACGGTGAATTTTCAGCTGCATCCCAAAGCAAATTTTCATCTTTAACCTTATTTATAGCTATTAAACGGATAGCCCTATCCTTTACAGTTTTAGACAAGTCCAAAGCCACATACTGATTTGTGATATTATTTGCTGCAACCGCCCTTTTATTTCTATCCTTATCAGTTGTAGCAATCTTTTTTAATAACAGCTGATCTTCTTCTATTTCCATATCTTTTGGAATGGATTTTGCCTCTTCTTTTTCTTTTTTCTTGAATCTGTCAAAAAGTCCCATTTTAATTTACATCCATATACATTTTCTCTAAAAAGGCTGCAAGCGAAACAATATCCTGCCTATTATGCTCGATTATAGGTACAATAGGTCCAATATTATTTTCAGACAAGTAAGTGTCATAATATCCCGGAATATACTGGCCCGGAACGTCATCGTGTCTTTCAATGCCAAAGAATTCTCTTTCAATTGTTTGAAGTTTGTAATTAGGAAGCTCATCCTTCCACAAATTTTTTGCAAAATGCATTAAGTCCAAGTGCGGCAAATCTAAATTGGCCTCTATTCTATTATATGTACATCTATTCTTAATAAATGGTACATCAAAACTTTTGCCATTAAAAGTAACATGAACTGAATCTTCATCCAAATGTGACAAATATGCGTCCAAAAGGGCATCCTCTTCTGTGTAATTCCTTAAAAAATATTGTGAGCATATTATATCCTTGCCCTTTATCTCTGCAACACCTATCAATATTACTGGAACATTGGACAGTCCTTTGGTTTCAATATCCATAAATTTAAAGTTTTCACAATCAGTAAGGCTTATGCATTTCAATAGATTGTCCCTGCATCCTTTTGAGTATTTATTCCGGTCAAGCAAATTCATTATTTCACAAAAAGGCATTTCATCAATTTCATCTAAAAATTTGGATGCAATATCCCCGTAGGCATCATGGCCTTTAAGGGATTCGATTGTGTCATAACCATTGTTTTTAAGGTTTTCCTCTTTTTTTATACCAATTTTCGGAAGCAACTTCAAATTATGGTTTATCTGATTTTTAAAATCGTTGTCCTCAATTTTAAAATCTATTTTTTCTGTTGTGGTGATTTTTAATGTATCTCCAAAATTTGTTGAAATTATTTCGGAGTTTTTAATATCCGTCAATTTTTTTCCTTCAAAATCCAACAGCAATCTTCTCTTCAAATCCTCAAAATATAATGGAGATTTCTCCCGAGCCCTTTGTTTTGCTTTTTCGGAAGGATTTCTAGAAGAAATTGAGTTTGCAAGTATTCTTTGATAATAATTTTCTTGATTTTCATTATACATATTTCAAGTTTATTTTAGTAAATTCCAGGATATATAATTTTTTAGTAAAGTATACTTGAATTTTAATAAAATATAAATAAGTTTATATACTTGAACAAATATAATAAATAATTGGCTACAACGTAGCCGGAGAGATAGATTAAACAGCCAAATTTTAAAATTCATTTCTCTAAAAGCTTGTAAAAACAAGTTGTTAGGTAGATAATTGCATAATTATTTACCTAACCATCCCAAAACTTTTTTTAAATTCAACTAAAAATTACCGCCTTAAATCAAGTTAGAAAAGTATTTAATATTTCTAAAACAAAAATAATATTAGTAATTTTTTAAGGTTTAAAATATGAATATGAAATTGGCCATTGTTTATGGAGTGTTGACTTGGGTTTTAATATATCTTCTTACAGAAGTTTTTTACCCCCTTTTTATAAATTTCATTCCAAATTTCAACATAGCCATTCCATTAATCATTATTATTGTAACAGGATTCTTTGGAATACTTTATATAAGAAATATTGAAGAAAATGAGGTTGTTGAAGGAATTCTGATTGGAATGGTTTTTATTATAATTGACATAATGCTTGATTACATAGTCTTTATTTTGCCACAACATACAAATATAATTGTTGAGAATTATTTTATTCATCTTATTTCAATGATTATAATAACTTTACTTATAACAACATTTTTAGGATACTTGGCTCAAATGAAAATTGATTTAAAATAATAAGGAGATATCAAAAATGATACCTAAATCACATCCCCGTTACGAATCATTACTATTAAGAGATAAAATTGTCAAAGCCGCTCAAAAAGGATACTTGGCTGATTCAGGAATGATTGCTCATGGCAGAGGAGAAGCTTTTGACTATCTGATTGGTGAAAAAACAACTTACCCTGCAAAAAGGGCAATGTATGTTGCTGTTGCCGCATTGCTCCTATCCAATAATCCAGTCATTTCTGTTAATGGAAATGCTACAGCCCTTGCAATTGATGAAATAATCGATTTAGCAAAAGCAATCAATGCCAAAATCGAAATCAACTTGTTTTATAGGACTGATGAGAGAGTAAGATTAATAACAAAACTATACAAGGACCATGGATATAAAGACATACTCGGATCATTGGATGATGACATGGAATATATTGATGACATCAAAAATAATAGGGCTTCAGCAAGCAAAAACGGAATTTATTCAGCCGATACCGTGCTGGTCCCACTCGAAGACGGAGACAGAGCAGAAATCCTAAAAAAATCCGGCAAAAAAATTATTACAATTGATTTAAATCCACTTTCAAGAACATCAAAAATGTCCGATATATCCATTATGGACAATATTGTAAGAGCGATTCCATTTATGACAAAAATCGCTGAAGACTTAAAGACTCAGGACAAGAAATTCTTAATCGATTTAGTCAATGAATTTGACAATGAAGAAAACCTAAAAGAATCATTACAACAGATTAAAATTAAAGAGGGAGAATAATGAGAATTATTGGAATTTCCGGAATGCCAGGATCCGGTAAAAGCATAGTTTCTGAAATGGCTATTGAAAAAGGAGCCATTATCGTCAGTATGGGAGATATCATTAGAGAAGAAGCTAAAAAAAGAGGAGAAACTACTGGCGAAACTGCAACCAATTTAAGAAAGGAATATGGAGAATATATCGTTTCTGAGCTAACAATTAAAAAAATTAAAAAACTTCAAGAAGAAGGAATAAAAAATTCCATTGTTGTTGAAGGCATTAGAAGCCATCATGAAGTAGAAATGTTTAAGGAAAGCTTTGAAGATTTCATTATAGTGTCCGTATTTGCAAATTCAAACTTACGTTTTAACAGACTAAAGGAAAGAATGAGAGAAGACGATTCCCAGGATTATGACGGATTTTTAGTACGAGATTTCAGGGAATTGGGCTTCGGTTTGGGTTATGTGATTGCACTTTCCGATAAGATACTCATTAACGAAAGCGATATAGAAAGCTTTAAAGAAAAAATAAATGAATTTTTTGAAGAAATTAATTTTTAATTATTTTTCTTCAAGAATCGCATCTTCAATAATATAAACGCCACTGTCAAGATGCCATTCCTTTTTATCTTTTAATATTTTAAGTCTCTTTTTAAATATTGGACCATCAACAGCTAATGTTTCGGCTTCACCGCCTTCAAAGGCAATGTTAACCTGATACTTTTCATTGATTTCAACAAGCTCATCGATAGCTTCATCATCAATGACCCTGCCTAGCCAGGATTCATCAAGACCCCATGCCGCAACACCTGAAATAATAACTTTAAAACCTAAAGAGACAATTTCCCTCATGTACTCCAGTTCATCGACATGCCAATAGGGAGATATGATTTTCAATCCGACTTGCGAACCTAATTTTTCAATCCTCGATTTTTGATAAACGGAATAAAGGGCTCCAGTATATATAGCTTCAACACCTAAACTTTTAAGGTTTTCAAATTCCCTTTTCAAATCTTGAAGTTCCTCTTCCTTAACTCCTTGAGTCACTGCGGAAATTATGGGAATATCAAGTGCCTCTGCAAGCAAATCGGTGATATGAATGTTTGGGACATGAAACATGTATGACTCATCATTGATGGATTTCATGGAAAGAAGATATTTCACATCCTCTTTCTCTTTTAAAGCATAGTACAGAGCCATAGTACTATCTTTTCCTCCGGAAAACAGAACAGCCACATTCATAAAATTACCGTTTGCGTTTAGTGTTTAAGAACTTTTTGAAACGTCTGTAATAAACAACGATAGAGTCGAAATAAATTCCCATTAAACCTACTGCAAGACCAACTGCGCCTGTAACTAAAACAAAGTAAGAACTGGAAAGCATTGATGCATTTGTAGAGTCTATACTGCTTTGAACAGGCCCTTCCATCCTACTTGGAACAATACCCCTATCAAGCAAGTTATCCTTAAATAAATCAATTGATGAAGAGGAAATAACCAGTTTTGCGTGAACCTGTGCATAATGCAGTGATCCGCCATAAACTAACTTATACCAATTTGAAAAAGATTTCAAAGCTTCAGTAGCTGAATAATTGTCCTCAAGTTCTATGGTAATGCTGCCGGAAGAATTTACTTTAAAATCCTTATAATGGGAATCTATGTTTCCAATAACGCTATTATAATAATTCATTTCCCTTTCGGAAAAACGCCACATCGGTATCGTAATGCTCTCTTCACTATAAGATTTAAAACCTTCGGTGCCTGATAGATTTCGGGACAGTTCCTTTAAATCAGTTGAGGAAGACAAATCCAAATATAATGTCTCGTCATTGTCTGGCATGTTCTTTTCAACTAGGCTCATGACTGAAGGCAGTTCCTGATAAATAGGTTCTAAAAAAAATGCCCCTCCAATAGATCCAATCAAAAAAGATACGAGAAGTACTAAAACAATTTCCTTTTTTGGCATGAATGTTCTGAGCATACCTATTGAAAAAACAAATACCATCATTATAATAAATAAAACGATATAAATTATTGAAATAATAATATCCATATATTCACAGCCATATAACTATTATACATAATATTTTAAATAACTACATTAAAATAACTTTTGCTAAAATTGACTATAAATCAACATTTTTTCGCTATTTATAGGCCATTCAACAACTATTGTATTTTCACCCTCATGAACATATATCGAAGATGATTTTAAATTAGACCTGCATGAAACCTTTAACATTTTGTTAGTGTCTTTTAGATTTAGATTTGAATATAAGCAATCCCCAGCAATATTTACCTTAAAAGATTTGGCCGTGTGGATGTTAACTGTTTGTTTTGATCCCTGGCCCTCTCCATACACATTGTTAATGGCTGAAGCTATTTTAGATAAATCAGACTTGACATTTATAGAATCATAAACATCAAATGCAGTTTCCATACTCTGATTTACCAGTGGCAGGGTAAAAACAATCAAGATTATTAAAGAGATTGAAAATATCAGCAAATACTCAAATGACACCTGACCGCGATTATCCCCAACCATCTAAATCACCAGAAAAACATTTTTTGTAAAAAGCATTATTATATCCCCATAGAAAATTGCAATCATCAGCCCCAAAAGGATTGAAGGAGTGAAAGGAAATGAAATCTTAACCGAAATCTGGTCTGAAATAAACCCCTGGTCAGATAAAATTTTTAATAGATACATCTCTTTGGCCGTTATCCCGCCGGCACTCTGAGACTTAAAATAAAATCGATAGTCCTCATCATCACTTCTATAGATTTTCAAATTGCCGTCAATCTCCATAATCAGCTCGCAAATGTAGTCATTGTTGAAATAATATTTATTGACAATAGCTCCCTCCTTTATATCCTTTACATAGATTAACCTGTTAAGTGTAGACTCTATTAAAATTTTAACGCTTGCTAAATTGAAAACATTAAATAACAAGTCCGAATTTTTTTTAAAAGCATTATTTTTAACTACCAGATACAAAACAAAAACGAGCAAAAATGGAAATGAAACCAGAACGCTGTTAATCACAACGCTGAATGAAAACGGATAAATGGACAATTGAGGAAAAATATTCAAAAAGCCTATATTGAAGCCAAATGGTATTACTGAAGCAATCCCAGTGAATAGCTTAACATCACCCCCTCCCCAAATATTCAATTGCCACATCAAATAAGTTATAGTATATGTGATGCTTATTGAAATAATTGAAGATAAAATGAATTTAACGTTAGATGAAAACCATGCCAAAACAACGTTAGAAATCAGCCCGAAAAATAAAAGACTATATGTTAACCAGTTCGGAACAATACCCTTCCTAACATCAAAAATTGTGGCTAAAATACAAAATAGAATTGTAATTATTATTTGAAACAAAAATATAAGACCATAATTCATGATAATAATCTTATAGGAACTATAATATTAATTAGATAGAAAATAAACTCGTAAAATTGATTTTATAATATAAAATTATATAAAAAAAGAAAAAATTAATTTTTAGAATACTCATAAATAGCTTCTAAAAATGATTTGAATAATGGATGAGGCCTATTAGGTCTAGATTTAAATTCAGGATGGAATTGACAACCTATAGCCCATGGATGATTTGGCAATTCAATAATTTCAACTAAAAAGTCATCAGGACTGGTACCGGAAATTATTAAACCTTTATTCTGCAAATCTTCTCTATAATCGTTGTTGAATTCATATCTGTGCCTGTGGCGCTCTTCAATGTCCAATTCACCATATGCCTCATGGGTTTTAGTACCTTCAATGATTTTACAATCATAAGATCCCAAACGCATGGTTCCGCCCATATTTTTGATTTTCTTTTGTTCCTCCATCATATCGATAACAGGGAACTCCAAATTGTCGTCAAATTCTGAGCTGTTTGCATTAGGATATCCGTTTTTCCTTGCAAATTGAGTAACCATGGACTGCATTCCGAGACATATTCCGAATAAAGGCACATTATTCTCCATCGCATAATCGATTGCATCCAATTTGCCCTCAAATCCTCTTTCACCAAATCCGCCAGGGATCAAAATTCCGTCAAAGTCCTTAAGGTCATTTTCATCCAATGATTCAACATCGGAACTTAAGAATTTGATGTTGGCCTTTACGCCAATGCTGGCAGCCGCATGAAGCAATGATTCGCGAATACTGATATAGGAATCTTCAAGCTCAACGTATTTTCCTACAATACCTATTGTAACTTGAGGGTCTGTAATTCTAAGAGAATCTACAATTTCTCTCCATTCATCCAATTTAGAAGAATCCGGCTCAATATCCAAACCTATTCTATTAACAATCAACGAACCAATATTTTTTTCTTCCAAAACCAAAGGCACTTCATAAATTGTTCCAGCATCCGGAGTATTTACTACTGCCTTGAAGTCCACATCACAAAAGTGAGCCACTTTTGCCAAAAGAGCATCATCAATGTGAACTTGAGATCTACACACAATAACATCAGGATTTATACCGACACTTCTCAATTCCTTTGTAGAGTGCTGGGTTGGTTTGGTTTTGAATTCTCCAGCTGCATTTAGGTAGGGAATAAATGTAACATGGACAAACATAACATTTTCACGGCCTTCCTCATTTCTGAGCTGCCTTAATGCTTCAAGGAAAGGTTGACTTTCAATATCTCCAACTGTACCACCAAGTTCTACTAAAACCACATCATAATCAGAGCTTTCGGAATTTTCTCTAATCATTTCCTTGATTCTATTTGTAATATGTGGAATTACTTGAACACATTCTCCCAAGTATCCTCCTTCTCTTTCCTTGGCGATTACAGATTCATAAACTTTACCGGTAGTAATATTAGCTATTCCATCAAGTTCAACATCTAAAAATCTTTCGTAGTGACCAAGGTCCAAATCAGTTTCCATACCATCATGAGTTACAAACACCTCTCCATGCTGATATGGATTGAGTGTACCTGAATCCCAGTTCAAATAAGGGTCTATTTTAATAGCTGAAACTTTCAAGCCGTATGACCTTAAAATTCTTCCCATAGATGCAGAGGTAATACCCTTACCTATGGAACTAACTACCCCACCAGTTATAATAATATATTTTGTCAGATAAATCCTCTCCTTGTTGAGTTAAATACATTTATAATTTTAGTTTTTTATGATATATAAAAATTTAATTAAACTTATAAAAAAAAGGAAAAATTAGTTACCTACTATTTTTCCAATGATACAGTTTATTTGAAATAGACCTTCCGGTTTCATTAAACTGATACTGTCCGCTATCACCATAACTTGCAAAATGGGATTCCGGTGAAAACTCAAAGCAGGAATCCCCCGGACCTTCTGTAGGATAACCTTTTCTGCAAATCATACCATGGGAAGCTCCATAAGGACTTACAGACCAGAATGTACAGTTTAAACAAATTTCATCCCCATTGTTTATCATTGAGTCATAATCCACTTCTTCAAATCCAAATGATTCATTATCACCATATGAATCATCACTGCAGTCTAAATCTGAATCATCCATAAACTGCATGCATTCATCGCAATAATTATCTTCATCAAGCTCATTTCCGCAATTAGGACATCTCACAATATCACCCTAAATCAATGTTTTAATGAATTCCTTACTATATTTATCACAGAATTCCCAGGTATGTTCCCCTTCATCGCCAATGAAAGTGGCATCAATATTTTTACTATTTAAAAACCTATAGAAATCTGCATTTTTTTCAAACAGAAAATCGTCAATGCCACAGGCCATAAAAATATCCGGAATATCCTCGCAGTTTTCAATCAATGCTTTCGGATCCATATCAGAACCTTTCAGTTTGTTTAAATCCCCGAAGATAGATTCATAAAATTGTCTTGAGCGCAGGACATTGGTGTCATCTGTGTAGTTTATAATCTCATCAGTTATCAATGCGGCTGAAATCATTCCTATTTTGGAGAAATTTTGTGAGTATTTCAAACCGTTTCGAATGGCTCCATATCCCCCCATGGAAAAGCCTGCAATAAATGTGTCTTCCCTCTTATGAGATAACGGGAATATGTTTCTTGTAATGTCAAGAAGTTCCTGGCCAACATACTCGCCATAATAGGCATGAGCCTGTTCGTTGTCAACATAAAAACTGTTTTCACCGCACGGTATCACAATGGCTATCCCATTGTCCTCAGCAAATTTCTGAATTGAAGTGTTTGCCAGGAAAATGTCATCGCTGCCGTACAAACCATGAAGCAGATATAATGTCTTGTAAGGCTGCGGAACGATTTCCTCTGTGTCCTGCAGGAAATGAATATTGTCCGCCGGCAAAATTACACTTATTGTTGTTCTTCTCTGTAAGCTTTTACACTTTATATCTCCCCTAAACAATACCATCTAAACACCTATGTCCATAAATCAGTGATGAAAAGCGGACTGGCATCATCAGCCTTTTCAAATCCGCAATTTTCGTAAAATCCAACTTCCTCATCGTATCCTACGACGACTATTCTTAGATAATCCCTGTAAATATCTTTAACCTTATTAACTAAATGCTTTCCTATTCCCCTGTCCTGGTATTCAGGCCTCACAAGCAAATAATGAACGTATGCAGTCATGATTCCATCATCCATTGCACAAATCATGCCCACCAATTTGTCCCCATCCCATGCGGAGATTACGGTTTCAAAGTTTCTCATAGCTATTTGAAGCTTGTCCGGAAAATGTCCTGAAGACCATTCAACAGATAAAAACAGATCTTTTAAATCCTCTTTTTCAAATTCATGAATCTCTTTATATACAATTTCTGTCACTAAACCACCCTATATTCCGTCCATTTGTTTGAGAAATATCTGTAAACATAAATTCCCGCTCGCACATACCAATCTATAAACATAGCTATCCAGGTTCCAAATACTCCGATTCCCATCCAATCTGCAATAACATAGGATAATCCTATTCTACATATAAACATTACCGCAAGGCTAATATACATTACTGACTTTGAATCTCCCGCACCTCTGAATGTTGAAGGCAGGGTAAATGATATTGGCCAAATTATGATTGCAAAAATACCATGCCAGATTACCATTTCAGTTGTCATTGCAGCAGTTTGAGCAGATAAATTATAAATTCCCAATATAAACGGCAATCCTGCAAAAATCAGCAGATTTATGAAAATGTGCGAAACGATTACAATAATCAGACATTTCTTGTTATAATATCTTGCCTGTTCATAGTCATTAGCACCGACACATCTTGAAATGACCGCAGTCAATCCCAGATTAATTGCAAAACCGGGTAAAACTGAAAATATTCCAATGGCGTATCCTACTGAATTTGCAGCTATCGCCATTGTTCCGAATGTTGAAACCAGACTTAAAACCAACACTCTTCCCAATTGGAACAGTCCATTTTCCACACCATATGGAATGCCAACCTGCAATACCTTTTTAAGGATTTTAATGTCAAATTTGTGTTTTAAGGTTCTTTTGATATGCAATTTATAATCTTCATCAACAACAAAGTATAAAATCAAAATTGCAGATAATGCCCTTGATATTACTGTCGGAATAGCTACTCCACGCACGTCCCAACCCAAATAATAAATGCAAATGGCATTACCAATAACATTTAAGACATCACATACAAGCAAGATATTCATCGGCAGTGATGCATTATTGGTTGTTCTGAAAATGGCTGCTCCTGCATTGTAAATTGCCAAAAATGGAATTGACAATGCAACAATATATAAATATATCTCGGCATTTGCCCAAACGTCCGCTTCAATCTGGCCAAACAAAAGCCCGATTAAAACTTGCCTTAAGATAATTACCGCAATCATCAAGACTGTAGACAAAATTGTGGAAAACCATACAAGTTGCGTTGCGGAGTTCTGCGCTTTGTCAACCTGATTGTCACCTAAGTATTGGCCCGCTACAACGGCACCCCCTGTTGCCAAAGCGGAAAACGAGAAAATGACAAGCTGAATTAAAAAATCAACTAAAGAAACTCCCGAAATGGCCGCTTCACCTAGAGATGCAACCATTATGGAGTCGGCTAGGCCGACACAGAATTCCAAAGCATATTCTATTAAAAGAGGAATAAATAAAGCAAGTAATGCTCTATTTGAATAAATATAACCTTCAGGAGTTTTGAATATATTCATAATTTATCTAATGAAGTTTGTACGTGCTTTAGGCTCTTCTTCCAAAGTCAGTCCACTTTCAACACCAGCTTCAATGCATTTCAAGAAAAATGCCATATTGCGGCCCAATTGCCTCATTGTGGATAAGCCTTCTTCATCCTGAAGCACTTCTTCCGGAGTGTTTCCATGAACCATATTCCAATAGTAAGATGAAATGATTGGCATGCAGGAGATTCCCAGGTATTTAATCAATTGGTCATAAGTTGAGGTTGTGCCCGCACGTCTTGCAGAGCATACTACTGCCCCAGGCTTGTTTTTGAATGCATTTGCACCGTCACCATGGGAGTTTGAGTAAAATGCCCTATCCAAGAATGAAACCATTGACCCGTTTGCACCAGCATAATATACCGGTGAGCCGAATACAAATCCATCCGCATCATATGCCTTTTTGACAAACTCGTTTACGACATCATTGTCAAATGTGCATTGGCCTTTTTCACCGCATTTCATACAGGCAATGCAGCCGGTAATAGGTTTTGTCTTAATCCAGAATATTTCTGTTTCAATATCATTTTCATTCAAAGTCTTTGCAACTTCACTTAAAGCAGTATAGGTACAACCCTCTTTGTGAGGGCTGCCGTTAACCAATATAACTTTCATTTTAATAATCTCCATCAATTAATCTTTGAACCAGGAAATGACCTTTTTTAAATTCAAGTGAACCCTTTTTAACACCTTCCTCATCAAAGGATTCGCATTCATCACCTTCACGTGCAGAATCATAAATAACAAGAGGCACATCATCACGGGTATGTGTTCCGACACTGATTGGGGTCGGATGGTCCGGCAAAATTGCCGCCCTGAAGTCTTCACCTTCCAAACTTTCAATTATAGGCCCGACAATAAACTCGTCGATTCTTTCAATGGCCTTTACTTTCTCTTCGATATTTTGGGCATGTCCCGCTTCATCAGGAGCTTCTATATGAATCAACAATAAATCTGTCTCTTTTAAGGCTTCAATTCCATATTCGCCTTTTTTTTTGTAATCAGTATCAAAGTATGCAGTTGCTCCAGGCACGTTTACAATGTTCATACCTGCGAAGTTTCCAATCCCCCTAAGCAAGTCAACACCTGTGATTACTGAAGCGGTTATTCCGTAAGTTTCTTCAAAGTTAGGCAATTTAGGTGTTACGCCTTGACTCCATAGCCATACCATATTTGCAGGTATATCTCTTTTTTGATTAACTTCAGCATCTTTAAGGTACTCTTTTGACTCAAACATGATTTGTTGGATTTCTCTAGCCAGTTCACAGTCTCCAAATAAATTATCAACTAGCTTTTCACCAACCATGTCATGAGGAGGGACTGTTCTGATGCTAGATAAGACCTTTGCCTCCTCTACACTGTCACAGGAGTAGATAAATAAATGCCTATAGCTTACTCCAGTATAGAACTTACCCTTAAAATCAGGATATTTTTCTGCAAAATAATCGTTTAATCCTTTCAACAATTCATCAGCTTCTTCAGTTGAAATATGGCCTGCATTAAAGTCATCCATTTCACCATTTTCACTGTATATTGTATTGCATCTGAATATCACATCACAGGGAGTTGTTGGAATTCCTTCACTGCCCGCTTCAAGAGGTCCTCGACCGGTATAGTAACAGGCGGGATTGAATCCGAAAATGCTCATATTTGCCACATCAGAACCTGGATCATATTGCTCCGGAACATTGTTTGTAAATCCTCCAAAACCACCTTTGGCAAGTTTGTCAATGTTTGGAGTTTTTGCCGCCATCAAAGGAGTTTTTCCATCCAATTCATCTAAAGGGTAATCGCTTGACCCGTCAGGGATAAAAATTACGTATTTCATGTTATCAAAAAAAGTAAAAAAAAAAATAATTAATTAGTTTTTGTTTTTCAAAATACTAATTAAGTCAGTCAACATCGCAGAAGCGGTTTCAAGTGAACCTGCTCCAAGTCCTATTACAGATACCTCATCAGCCAAGTCAGTTTTGACTGTAGCCATGTTTAAGGTTCCGCTTACGTCATAGGAACTTCCCCTTTTAACCAAACGAGGGGATACCTGTAAGTTTTCAGGAGATACTTCAGCTATCAATTTGATTAGATAATCATCTTTTTTAGCCAGTTCAATAGCTTGTGCATTTATATTTGAAATGCCCTCTACCTTAACGTCACTGTAAGTCGCATCAATTCCCAAAAGTGAATTGGCTAAAATTACAGTTTTACAGGCCGCATCAATACCTTCGACATCCTGGGTTGGATCAGTTTCAGCTATTCCAAGCTCCTGTGATTCCTTTAAAATGACTTCATAGTCGGAACCTTCAGAGGTCATTCTTGATAGGATGTAATTTGTAGTACCGTTCAGGATACCTTTAATTGACTTGATTTCACATGATGCCAATGTATCCCTTGTGAAATTAATAATCGGCATTGAACCGCCGACACTGGCTTCATATTTAAATTCAACTCCTGCCTTTTCGGCAGCTCCAACAACTTCCTTGAATTTGAGTGCCAAGTGTCCTTTATTTGATGTCACAACATCTTTACCCTGTTCAAATGCCTTGAGTGTTAATGACAATGCAGGTTCTGCATCTTTAATATTTGTAGGAGTTGCTTCTATAAGACAATCATATTCAACAGCATCCAAAACATCCAAACCATTAGTATCGCATCCGAATTCAGGATAAGCGGATAATTTTCCTTCATTCTTTTTAGTTTCAACAAGTAGTTTCTCATCCAATCCATCCTGTGATATTGCAGATGTAGATGAGTCGGCAGCTGCAACTACTTTAACAGCCACTCCGGTTTTATCTTTAATTAAATCTTTCTTCATGGAAATTGCATTGGCTACACCTTGACCTACTGAACCAAATCCCATGATAATGACTTTGCATTCATCCATAATAATCACTTAAACTTCATTAATAACTAATAACTCTTTTTCTTCGGCAATTTCTGCAATTCTATCAAATACAGCTTTCTTCAAACCAACATCAGCTTCAATATTAATCAGTGCAGTAGACTTTTCTTCACCATTCAATTTAATATCGAATGCCACTATTACAACACCGTCAAGCGCATTGATTCTATCCATGGTGTCCCTTAAATCCTGATCGACAATATGGCCGAATAAAATAGTAGTTATCTTTTCTTTTTTGACAACACCATCCATTTCAATAATGGTGAATCCTAACTCTTCAAACTTATTAACTATATTTTTAAGGTCTTCATGTTCTCCTTCCAAAGTAAGTTGAACTGGAACCCTACCATCATCATTTTTATAGTCCCTTTTGTGGATAATAGTTACTAAATTGACACCAATAGTACTGATTGGTTCCAATACTTTAACTAATTGTCCAGGAGCATCTAAAAGTTCTAGAACTAAGTTAATTCTCATATAAATCACTCTTAATTAGTCCATTCTGCAATTTTAACTTTGAGATTTCCATCTTTATCAATATTAGCATTTCTCAATATTTTTTCCGGATTTTTCTCATGAGATTCATCTTCACGGGTTAAATTTAAATTATCGGTAATATACCAGGTTTCATCTGAATCCGGAATATCTTCCAAGATTTTTGAGAATTTTTCTATAATTTCTTCGGCATCTTTTTCGATTGTCATAAATTAAACTCCTTAAATATTAATTAATAATATATTTATTATGTTTTTTAATATTAATAAAGTTAAAGATTCAAGTAAGAGCTAATGTCGGTGTCTTTCAAAATCCTTTTTCTTAAAATCTTATCAATTCCCGTTCCATACTGGGCCGCCTTTTTGGGCCTGTATGCTATATCATAATCAAGGCCTTCTTCAAAAGCCAATTTTCTTAAAAAGCTTTTTCTCATATCATCATGCATTGAAACTATCTTTTTGTTATCTGGAATATTCAATACCAATTCAACTAACTTTTCATCCAAAAACGGCAATCTCAACTCAACCGAATTGAGCATGGAACATGCATCATCCCTTTCAAGATTGACATGGTACATGTTTGAAATGTCCTGCCTTAGTTCAAAATTCAGGGTTTCATCAATGAAGCTTTTAAGATACCTTTTATATCCTCCGAAGAGTTCATCTGCACCCTGACCTGAAATGGCTACCTTTATTCCATCACGGGCAACCATTTTAGTTGCAAAATAAGTTGTTAATCCGACACCAACCTTCATGAGATTATCGTCGCCTATTGCATGAACAACCTGAGGCAGGCTTTCACGAATCATGTCTTCTGTGACTTCGCATATCTCCAAAGGCAAATTTAGGGACTTTGATGCTTTAATTGCCGCCTCGACATCTTTTGAGCCTTCTACCCCTACAGCATAGAGAGTGATTTTCAATGGTATATTTTCAGACATTTCCCTTAAAAGCAATGCCAGATACGAACTGTCGACACCACCTGAAAATATTACACCGACCTCCCTTAATCCGTCAACCCTTTTGACCAGACTTAATCTTAATAGTTTGTCTATTTTATCTACATCACCGTCAAAGACCTTTTCATAAATTGCCTGTGCTGGAGATATATCTTCCCAGTTATAAAGTATGTGTTCCGGCTTTAATGTGCTGATGTCAGTGAATCCGGCTTCTTTCAGGGAATCTTTTGTAGAGGCAAATCCTTTTGAATTTTGATTTTCTGCATAAAACAGAGGTTTGACCCCTAACGGATCTCGCGCAATGGCCAGATTTTCACCGTCATACACCGCAAAGGCATAATCCCCATCGATTAATTTAATTGCCATCTGAACCGCTTTCAGCAAATCTCCCTTATTGTAAAAATCAATTAAATAAAGTAAAGCTTCACTGTCTGAAGTGATTTGCGCTTCAACACCAACCTTCTTAACCAGATTCCTGATTGTTGCGAAGTTATATAGCTCACCGTTGAAAACCAAAACCAGATTGCCGTTTGAAATCGGCTGGGGTTTTGATACCCTGTCATTATTATCATAAATGGAAAGCAAATTATGGCCAAAAGCTATTTTATACTCATTGTCATCCTGAAACTCATCCAGATTAATGTCTAAAATAATATCATCAAAATAAACACCGGATGCATCCGGACCCCGATTTTTTGAGGTTTTTAACATTCTTATTATATCATTGCCATTAAAATTACCTTGTAAACCTACAATTGAACACATGATTTAATATTAAACCTTAATATTACTTAAAATTAATTTAAAAAAAAAGATGTTTTAAAGTGAAACATCCTTTTTAGTAAAGTAAATGTATGAAATAGCTAGCCCGATAATGAAAGTAGTCAAAATAATTCCATAAGACACAAAAACGCTTGTGCCGTATTCGGCTATCTCACCTGATGCAATCAGATACGGACATACCCATGGCACGAACGGAGCCCAGCTTTGACCATAGACCATCAGGTTTACCAGTGACAAAGCGGCTCCCCCGACCATTGCAGGAACCATATTGGTAATGAATAGTGATAAAAATACGAACGGGGAGAATGTCAGGAATAACAAAACGTTTGCGAAGAGAAGTTGGGCAAAGCTATCGACAAATATCTTTAATGCAAATCCTTCAAGACCTGCAGCAAAGCCGAATGCAAGTGTTGACAAGCTTGTAACAACCGTTAAAATCAAAATCCACGCCAAAAACATTACATACTTAGACAGTATGAACTTTCCCCTTGATATCGGAATGGTCAGCATGGTTTTTAATGTGTGCTCGTTGTATTCCCTGCCGAACAGGTATGATATGATTATCGCAAAGATAAGAACCGCAAACATTGCAGACATGTACATATTCACATTGCTGAACAATGCTTCAAAAGTCTGGCCCTCATCAAAGGAAGTGACAGCAATAAACATCAGCAACGGCGGCAGAATGGCTCCCATCAAACTCAATAAAAATATCTTTGATCTTTTAAGCTTTAAAAATTCCATCTCTATGAAAGTCAACATATAATCACCTTAATTATTTGAAACAAACCTTGTAAAGAAATCCTCAAGATTTTCCTCACACAGATTCACTTTTCTTACATCAATTCCCGAATTGACAAACAATGCATTGAACTTGTCCCTCAATTCCAGATTGGAATACAGCCGAATCTCATTATCTGTAAAAGTGAAATCCCTGTTTTCCCTAAGCCCCAATTCCTTAAGGACAATAACAGCCAAATCAATATCGGACACTTCGAATTCAACAAATTTATTCAATCTTTTATATAAATCCTCCTTTGAAATCTCATCAATCAATACGCCATCATCCATGAATCCGATGACATCGGCGATGTTTTCTATTTCGCTTAAGATATGGCTTGAAATCAAAATTGTTATTCCATATTCACGTGACAGCCTTTTAAGCAATGTTCTTATTTCCTTGATTCCAAATGGATCAAGACCATTTATTGGCTCATCCAATATCAGCAATTCCGGATTGTGCATAATTGCGGCCGCTATCCCCAAGCGTTGCTTCATGCCTAATGAGAAATCCTTATATTTCTTTGATTTGGCATTTTCCAAGCTAACCATTTCAAGAACCAATTTAATTTTAACCGGATTATATTCACCCCTCAGCTTGGAGATGATTTTTAGATTTTCATAAGCTGTCAGGTTCTCGTAAAATCCCGGTGTTTCGATAATGGAACCTATTTTTGAGTATACATCCTTTGAATTTTTAGGACTCTCTCCAAAAAGATATACTTCACCACTGCTCGGATACGTAAGGTTTAAGAGCATGCACATGGTAGTGGTTTTTCCAGCCCCATTTTTTCCTAAAAGCCCGTATATCTTTCCTTTTTCAACATGCATATTGACTGAATTTACAACCTTATTTTTGGAATATATTTTTGACAAGTTGTTTGTTTCGATGACATAGTCTGGCATTGATAAAACCTCCAATAATAACTTAAAAAAAGAAAAGTAGATGTTTTGAAAACATCCTAACTATTTAATTGATTCCCTGTATATTGATCCGCATACCCTGTTGAAGAATAATGTTCCATAGGAGTCAACGAATAATCCTTCAATTATTGCAATGAAAATTGATATGATGAAAGCCTGGTTTGATACAACTGCTATGAATACTCCGGTTATGAGGCTTAATATGAAGCTTACCGCAACCATGATAATCATGTATACTATAATTGTAAAGAGGATTATTCCAATATATTTGCCCCATCCAAGATTAGCAATGTTATCAATGATTTCCCTTAGGTCAAATGCCTTTTTAATGCTATCATATGCAATCATGTTGTTTAATGCCATGACCAGGAGGAAATATGCAATTATGAACAGTACCGCTGAGACTAGGAAAATGACCATCAGCATTGATGAATCGCCAACCAGCACTATTGCGCCTATCAATACAAGCATTGGAATAATATTGTAGGCAACTGTTACAATGAAATATTTTATTCCTTTGATAAACATTCCCAATATATCGCTAAAGCCCGGAAGGTCTTCTTTTTTATCAATTGAGAATTTTACTATATTGTATTGATATCCGAATATGAACAGAGATATAATAAATCCGATAATAGCCAAACCGGCTACAAGATAAATGTCGCCTGCAGGCAGTTGTGAAAACGGAACCTGTGACAGGGACCCTGTAGTATTTTCAACTATATGTATGGTTGTTCTGAAAATATCAAATGACTTGGCACCGATGAATACGGATATCGCACTCATCAATGCAAACAGAACGCCGCATCCTAAAAGTTTTTTGATGTCGTTGAAAGGATATTTCAACCCTTCAACAACACAATCTGTTATGCTTGCCATGAAATCACTTTATATCTGCATTGAATATAACAATCCGATGGATCTTGAATTGAATATGCTTAAGTATGGCCCGACGATGAACAGGGTTATTGCTGAATTTATCAGCGCTCCCAAAATGAATATTCCGCTTGGGTCAACACCTAAAACTGCACCTGAAACTCCAAATACTGTAAATATTCCATAAACGATTGCAGTTACAACAAGTGATATGACTAAGGTAATTATGATTAATCCCAAGTATGTTGCAATGCAATTGAACCATCCGATTTCGTCAATTACTTCCTTGATTTCCTTTATCGCAAATGCTTTTGAGAATGCCCCCTCGTTATATGCCATGTGACATATTCCCATTTGGTCCATCAGGCATGCCACTACAAAAAGGGCAAATGTTATCAAACATCCGACAATCATTAATGCGGATGACAAGATGCCTGTCAGTTGTCCTGCAACAATTGCAAATATCAAAAACACGATTACAGGGACAAGCACGTAGGCTATTTGAACTATTACCACTTTGACCCCATCTACAAACATGTCTATCAAATCTTCAAAGCCAGGCAAAGGATCCCTTCCGTTGATTACCCCATGAACGGCTGTATTGATGACTCTGTAATTATATCCTGTAATTAAAAAAGCTGGAAGCAATAAAAAACTGAACAAACAGATTACACCCAATATCACTAATGTCTTCCAGTCTTTTGCTGAATATTCCAATGAATCTTTGTATATGTCTAAAATCATTTTTTCAAACTCCTAATAGTAATCATCGTCAAAGATGAAGATTTCTTCCATAATGAAATACTTTTCCCGATCACCTTTGAACATCATTTTGTTAAAGACTTGGGTTATCTCATAAGCTAAAAATAAAGATGGGTTATATCTACCATTTTCCAGCGCATTAATGGTTTGACGGGTAACGCCAACTTTATCCCCAAGTTCTTTCTGGCTCATCTTGAGCTCTTGTCTTAAATATTTAATCATGGTTCTCATAGTATCCCACATAATAACGTTATCTTTTATGCAAAAGTATTTAAGTACCAAAGTAATTATGTTAAAAACTAATTACTTATGTTAATGTTATATTACATAGTATTTAAACTTTATGGTTTTTAATAAAATAAATAATTTTACTTAAATTCAATAATAAATAATTATTAATAGTTTATTTTTATTATATAAATTAATTTAAAATTAGATTAAAATTTAATTAATTAATTATAGTTTAAATAAAAAAATATTGCTTATGAATGCTTTTTATATTATAAAATTAAAAGCGAAATATTTATATATTAAGTAAAACATCTTTAACATATGTAACATTTCTATAACAGATTTTCATGTTACACAACAATTTCCAGACAGAATTCAAAAATGAACCAAAACATCAACCCAATTTCCTCTTGAAAAATATAATTCTGTTTGGAAAAAATTTTTAAAAAAAAAAGTTAAAGGAGAGAGTGAAATTCTCCTTTTTAGATTTTAACGATATTTATATTTGCGGTTGTTCCGCAATATTTAAAGTTTCCACCATATGAACTGCTTATGGAGTTTACAACCAAATCCAAATCGGCAACTGACAATCTGACTTGACCCAATTTATCTGTTTTTAAAGCAGTTTTTACACCGTTTATGTTAAATACTACTGTTGCTCCTTTAATGAGCTGGCCGGTTTCGTGGTTGATTAATGTAGCTACTGCCTCTTGGGTTTCATTGTCATAGGTATTGGAAAGTCTAGTTGCTATTTTTCCTTCAATAATTTTTATTGATGCTGTGGATTTGAGGTATTTGCTGTTTCCTCCATATGAAATGCTTGCACTTTGAATGTTAGGATCCGCATCACCGATTAATAATCTTGCTTGGCCTTGCTTATCAGTCTTTATAGATGTTTTCACACCATTATAATTGAATACAACATTAGCGCCTTTAATGGCCTGACCTGTTTCACTGTTAATTAAAGTAGCAACCAATTCTTTGGTGGAATTATCATAATAGAGTGAAATACTGGTTGTTATTTTACTTACAACAATATTCGCAGTTATAGAAGATGAATTATACTTGCTATTACCATCATAAGAAACAGTAACAGGATAAGCACCTAAAGCCAGGTTGGAAATGGTCAACTTAGCCTGACCGGCAGAATCAGTTTTAACACTATATTTCTGGCCATCAACCTCAAATCTTACATTAGCACTCCTAATAGCCTGACCTGTTTCACTGTTAATTAAAGTAGCAGTCAATTCCTTAGCAGGATTATCATAATACACTGAAATACCAGTTGCTATTTTACTTACAACAATATTTTCAGTTATAGAAGATGAAACATACTTGCTATTACCACCATAAGAAACAACAACTTCATAAGTGCCAAAATCTAAATCGGAAATGTTCAACTTAGCCTGACCATCAGAATCAGTTTTAACACTATATTTCTGACCATCAATCTCAAATCTTACATTAGCGCTCTTAATAGCCTGACCTGTTTCACTGTTAATTAAAGTAGCAGTCAATTCCTTAGCCGGATTATCATAATCCACTGAAATACCGGTTGCTATCTTATTTACAACAATATTCAGGGTTTTAGAAGATGAACTATACTTGCTATTACCACCATAAGAAACAACAACTGGATAAGTGCCAGAAGCTAAACCAGAAATGGTCAACATAGCCTGACCATCAGAATCAGTTTTAACACTGTATTTTTGGCCATCAACTGTAAATTTAACATTAGCGCTCTTGATAGGCTGACCTGAAGCCTCACTGGTTAAAGTAGCAACCAATGTAGCATCACTGCCATATCCAACAATGACATCTTCAGCGGCAATATCTGTTTTTAATTTAGCGATGAGGATATTTGAATAAGCAGGATCAATAAGATAAGCTGGATTTACATTTACAACAGCAACATACTCACCGTCCTCTAAATCCACAACCCATCCGTCACCGCTCAAACAATAATAAGTTCCTACTAGATCATCATTTTTATAAACGCTAATTGAAGCATTGACATTTGCAATTGGGATTCCTTTTGAATTGGTTAAATTAACCATCAACTTATCACCGGAATTATAATAAGATGTGAAATCAGAAACACTTAAAAGGGTAAGAATCTCAGTATTATAGACATCATCTCCATCTAAACCTGCAACATTATCCTGGAAGTAACACCAATCAGCATAACCATAACAAATAGCACCGCCATAACTACCAGCGGAATTGCTGATAAAACTAGAGTTTTCTATAAGGCCATCATTTTGCATATAGATAGCACCACCATAATTAGCAGAATTATCAGCAAAATCAGACAAAACAACATAACATTCTCCACCGGAATAAATGCCTCCACCATAATTATCAGCACAATTACTAGTAAAGTCACAAGAATTAACACTTAGATTTCCAAAACTAATAATAGCAGCACCGGATAGAGCAGAATTATCAACAAAATCAGAATCAACAACATAACATGATTCAGATGAATAAATGCCTCCTCCAGACTTATCAGCACAATTACCAGTAAAGTCACAAGAATAAATTCTCATATCTCCCTCATTATCAATAGCACCACCCCAATTAGCAGAATTATCAGTGAAACTTGAATTTTCTACAATGCATTCAGATTTTGAATAAATAGCACCACCATCACTAGAAGCGGAATTATTGATAAAACTAGAGTCTTCTATAACACCCTCAGTTTGTAGATAGATAGCTCCACCCCAATTAGCAGAATTATCAGCAAAATCAGATTCAGCTACATAACATTCTCCACCGGAATAGATGCCCGCACCGGACCTATCAGCAGAATTATTAGTAAAATCACAAGAATAAACACTTAAATTTCCAAAATTATTGATTGCACCGCCATAATTAGCGGAATTATTATCAAAACTTGTATTTGCTATAACGCATTCAGATTTTGAATAGATAGCACCACCACTATCCGCCGAATTATCAGCAAAACTAGAGTTTTCAATAACACCATCAGTTTGTAAATAGATAGCACCACCATAAATAGCGGAATTATCAACAAAGTCAGATTCAGCTACATTACATTCTCCACCGGAATAGATGCCCGCACCACCTTTATCAGCAGAATTTTTAGCGAAATAAGATGAATAGACACTTATATTTCCTTCATTGTCAATAGCACCACCATAAATAGCGGAATTATTAATAAAACTGGAATCGTAAACATCCATAATTCCATCATTCTCAATAGCACCGCCATACTTACTAGCAACATTATCCATAAATGTACAGTTTTCCACTAAATTCGGATTATAAATAGCTCCACCAGTTTCAGCATGATTGCCCATGAATGTAGAATCATAATAGTTTGACTCAGCGAATTTTGTAACGGCCATCTCTGTTTCTGAAGAATCCTCTTTTATCATCTGCAGCGGAGTAGTATAAACGGCTCCGCCAGACTTGGAAGCAGAATTATTGATAAAGTTGGATCCGTAAACATTTAGATATTTGGTAATATAAAGAGCTCCACCGGAAGTTACAGCATGATTATCGATGAAATCGGAATTGTAAATGTTCAACTCATTATATGAAATAATTGCACCGCCACCTAAACCACTGCCATCAGGAGACTCTTTTCCTGTGACTGAATTGTTGATGAAATGTGAATCATGCACATTGACTTTATTATGGACATTTAAAGCTCCACCGGACTCATTTGCAGAATTATTTACAAAATTACAATTAATAAATTCATTTACCCGAGCATTGGAAAATACTGCACCGCCGGAGTTGGCGCAATTATCTACGAAATTACAGTCAGTGAAATAATTGGATGAAACACTGGAAAATACTGCACCGCCATTATAATTCGCCGCATTATCAGTGAAATTAGTAGATGAAACCAAAACATTTCCAGCACCGACCATATAAATTGCTGCCCCATGTACATCAGCAGAGTTATTTTCAAAGCAGGAATTTTCAATATGGCTAGTTTCAGTACTCATCAAATATAATCCTCCACCCATATTAGCGGAATCATTGATAAACTTACAATTGTTTAAGTTTATATCGAATAATGAATAGATTGCTCCTCCAGATTGGGTTGCTGAAGAATTGATAAAGATACAGTTGTTTAAAGTGACATTGCGTCCGGCAATATATATTCCACCACCATTGACGGAAGAGGTATTGACAAATACAATATCATTTAAAACGACATTATTGGAAGAGATATATAAAGCTGTGGCCTTGTTCAATCCATCAAGAACATGTCCGTTACCGTTAATGGTTAACTGCTTATCAATACGGACACCATAATCACCATCATCCACATACTCATCATAAACATAATCATGGTTCAAGGAGATTACGGATTTGTCTGGCGCACTGTTAACAATATCTTGGATAGCATTAAATGAATATGACTCCTTAGTGGCATCAACAATGAAATTTAATTTAACAATATTGGATTCGTATAAATTATCCTTATACTGTGCAGATAAAGTGTGGATTCCGTCATCCAAATTAAGGTTTAGACAAGCCACACCATTTTTAATTTGAGCATAATAAGTTTTATCGTCAACAATGAACTTCAACAAACAATAATTGATGGAACTTATATCCTCGAAATCATCAAAACTGACTTTAATATTGAAATTCTTAGTATTAATTGTTTTAACATCATTTGTGCTAATCCTTATTCTTTTTGGATTGATGTTTTGAGTGAAAGCTTTTATACAGGCCACATGGCAACTGTCAACATAATCATGCAAATCATACCATGTTTCACCATCCAAACTTACAAAAGAAACATTATCATTAAATGTCTTTTTGGTAATTTCCTCAGCATAACAAAGAGGAATGCAACTGTAACCTTTAGCATTGTGATTATGAACTGCAATGCTGAATTTATCATCCTTATTTAGCTGTATGAAGTTATTGAACCTAATTGTATAATATCCTGCAGCGGAAGTTCCGTTTTGAGCGAAAACAAACTCGTCATTAACATAAACACTTACGGTATAATCTGTTTGTGTATCAAAATAAGTTGAAAACGCAGACAATAGACTATCATCTTCAGCTACAAATGTATTTTTGAAATAGATTGAACCAGGATAATGGTAAAACTGACTTACGCCTGCAAAATCATACTGATAGACTTTAGCATAAGGATTTGCATCACTGAAAACGAAAGTGTAGGCATGCATGCCCGGATCAATCTGTTCTGATATTTTCTGATTATAGGACAGATATCCGAAACCGTTGTTTTCCCAATCTTCACCAAAACTGTTTTTAAATATCCAGGCACCATTTGCCTTATTGCCTATGGAGTCATATCCAACGTAATCATCATCCCATCCCACAAGGGAAACTGCGTGATAATCCTTGCCCCATTTAAAGATTACTGAAACAGCACCATAATCCATAATTGCAATTTTGTACAAGTCATTGTCGCTGCTGTCTGAACGGGCTGGCAGAAACTTAATGTTTTGAATATGGAACATCGGATTTTCCAGAACGGATATTGTTGAATAATCATCATAGCTTTCTGTAGACTCGTCAATCGGACCCAGCCAGCTTGTCAGATAACTCATCATCATGGAGTCATATCCACCAAAGTTGGTTTCGATTTTTATACCATAAACGGAGTACGCAGCCATCAGGTTTTTAGCGTTTTCTTCTGAAAAGTCATAAGTGACTCCTGTTGCCTTTTTAATACATGTTTCTAGAGTTGCAAGACCAGCAAAAGCCCAACAGTTACCACCATTCTTTTGATCCTTAACAGAACTAACAAAACCATAATCATTAGAATCGTAATATGCCGGCAATGTCCTGACATCAGAGGAGTTGGAAGATGAATCATTGATTAATGTAACCGGCGAGAAGGAATTATCCTCATAAAGGTTATCGGATTTGATACTAAAGTCTACTGCATAGGATTCTATAAGATTGTTATCAGACAAATCTATACTATAAGTTTTAATGATATTATACCCATCAAAGAGACTTTCTCTTGAACCGGAATATACATTAGTGTCATCTTTTCTATCAAAAAATACTCCACTGTTGAAATCTTCCAACAAATAAAGATTCAAGACAGGATTGTCAAACTCCTCACTAAAGCTAACTTTAGCAGAAACGTTACGAATCACATTACCAGTAGCAATTGAAGAAATATTTGAAGCATCATCATTATCATAAATCACAATACTGACCAAACCATCATCCACCTCAAAAATAGGGTATGGCAAATACAACTTCGGATTCTCTTCAGAAGACAGTTGATAATACAAAGGATTACTTATTAAGTAATAATTCTCATCATCTAAAGTTGCCTTAAACTCAGCAAAAAGATGATAATTATTACCAAATGAATTAAAATAAGAACCCAAACTTTCTTTCTTTCCATCGAAAAATATTACTGCTCCTTCTTGAGCAAAAGAATCACCAAAATCATTGGAATATAAACTAATATTATTTGTAATCCTGGTATATATGGCCCCTCCGATTAAAGCGTGACTTAGATTGAACCTATTTTTGAAAAAGTTTAGAGTGCCATAAATATCATAGATTACTCCTCCATAATAGTTTGCGAAATTATCACTATAATTGGAGTTATATGAATCTAAGATTGAATTTATATTACAGATGGCACCACCAAATTCAGCATCATTGCCATCAAAAATTGAATTGAAAATGCTTAATTTACCTTTTGAATTATAAACAGCCCCGCCACCATCGGTTAAAGATAAAGAATTGTCAAAATTGCTTTCTTCAATAGAGATATATGAATTTAATGAAGCGATGCATCCTCCAAAACTGAAAGATACTGAACCGTTAAAATTAGATTGGTGCATATAAATATCACAATTTTCACAATAGATTGAACCGCCATAATAAGAAGTATAATCATCATACCTGCCTACATTGGAATCCCCAACACTGGAAATGGTAAATGGAGTAAATTGAGAATCATGGATATTTAAATTAGAGTTAACAGAATATATTGCACCACCTTTGTAAGTAGCGGAATAATACATAAACACAGTATTTGAAATGGAAATATCTGAATTTATAGCAGCAATAACCCCTCCGTTGAAAGCATCATAGACCTCATCAAACCAACATCCGTCTAAAATTAAGGTAGATCTAACATTGTTTGGAGCATCACAAACAATCACTCCACCATAAGAGCTGTCAAATAGGCCGGAACCTGATTCGATTTTTGGAAGATTTTTCAAATCAAATACATCATTACCTTCAAAATAGGAATCCTTTGCAAGTAATGTAGCATGATTGAGAATATTTATATTATTCAATTGTAGGTTATTTAACTCCAGATATGAGTTTTCCTTGATTATAAAATCATACTGATTGGACACTCTAGAGTTAATAACAGCATCAGAAGTTTTACCTATTAATTTTGCTCCGTCAATTATACAGGTAGTGTTTAAATCATATGTTCCCTTTGCAAAGTAAGCAGTGACTCCAGGAGTGATCCTGCTAGGGTATAAATATTTGTATGGATTGTTTTCAGATCCGTCTCCGTCCTGTTGGGCGGATGCATCAAAGTAAATAATATTGTTATCATATAAAGAGTCTGGAATTATGGTATTGTATGTATCGTTTCCATGACCTCCTGCTTTATTGTCTTTGAAAATGCAGTTGGTTGCGGATTCGCCATACATTGCTCCACCGTTTTCTGTTGCTTCATTATCCTTGAAGTAACTATCTTTAGCTTTAACCTGGTATGTGGCACCACCATTTCTGGCAGTGTTATTTATAAACCTGCATTCATTTGCAGTATCATCAATACCATATATTGCACCGCCGAAATCAGCAAAGTTTTCAATGAAACTGCAATTTTCAGTGCTAATTCCATCATATATTGCTCCGCCATAATCAGCATAGTTTTCAGTGAAACTACAATCAATAGAAGTACTGGCATATGATGCACCACCAAAAATTGCGTAATTTCCTGTGAAAATGCAATTTTTAGCTGAACCCTCTTTCATTGCACCACCGTAATCCGCATAGTTTTCCGTGAAATTACAATTCACACAATTGACACCATAGACTGCACCTGCTTCCCATAATGCTGAGTTTCCAGTGAAATTACAATTCCTAATAGTGCCACTGATTACAGAATCTACAGCACCTCCAACGTTAGCAGAATTTTCAACGAAAGTACATTCAATGATAAAGTTCATAAAATTTGAAATTGCCCCACCTCTGTATGCTGAATTTCTTGTAAAAATACAATTACTAAAAGAACCATGAACTGCAGCACCACCACTATAACTCGCTGAATTTTCAGTGAAACTAGAATTCACAACAGAATTAGACTTGTAACTAGAGCCATACATAGCCCCACCAGAATAAGCAGAATTGTTAACAAAACTACAATTTACAATAGAACTATAGTCATAACGGGAATGATAGATAGCACCACCTGAATCAATTGCAGAATTGTCAATGAAAATAGAATTCACAGCAATATAACTAGACCTAGAACTGGAATCATATATAGCACCCCCATTCCTAGCAGAATTATTAATAAAAGTACAATTATTAGCGTGACCATATTTCATTGCACCACCACTCTCTGCAGAATTATTAATAAAACTAGAATTTACAGCAGAACCACCATAAACAGCACCCGCGGTACTTGCAGAATTATTAATAAAAACACAATTCAAAATAGAATTAATACTATCAATAGCACCACCCCACTCAGCAGAATTATTAATAAAAATACAATTCACAGCAGAATCACCATAATACATAGCACCACCATAACGAGCCGAATTATTAATGAAAGTACAATAAACAGCAGAATCGCCCTCAAAAGCACCACATACATTAGAAGCAGAATTATTAATGAAAGTACAATTAAAAGCAGAATCACCACCTTCTACAGCACCCCCATTCATTGCAGAGTTATTAATAAAAATACAATTACTAGCAGAATCACCAAACATAGCACCACCCCACTCAGCAGAATTATTAATGAAAGTACAGTTCACAGCATCACCACCATAATCCATAGCACCACCAGAATCACTTGCAGAATTATTAATAAAAATACAATTCACAACAGACCTAGATTTCTGCCAATACCCAGTGATAGCACCACCACTTCCTGCAGAATTATTAACAAAACTGCAATTCAAAACATTAAAGTCCTCATATGAACAAATTGCACCACCATCGTATGCAGAATTACTGATGAAAATACAATTGATAACACTCACAAAATCATATACAGCACCACCATCAGTAGCAGAATTATTAATAAAAGTACAATTCAAAGCAGATCCTCCATTAATTGCACCACCATATCGATTTTTACCATTCACAAAAACAATATCCATAAAAGCAACTTTATTATTAGCATTAAAAATACCCGCAGTATTATCACCATCAATAGTAAAACCATTACCATGAATTGTCACAACACGGCTAATACGAATACCATATTTAAAACTATAATCTGTACTTAAATCAAATGCATAATCATCATTCAAATAGACATCCTCATCATTATTGTCGTTTATTAGTTCATTTAAATCCCAGAACGATTTGATCAATTCATTATCAAACCAAGTTACATTATATGTGTTTTTTCCATTAGGGATGTAATTCTTTTTAAATTTAGAATTAATGGATACTTTAGCACTATATATTGCCGCACCATAAGCAGTTGCATTATTATAATAAAATGTACAGTTAGTGGCTTTACCTTTACTCATTGCACCACCATTTTCTGCAGAATTATATTCAAATAAACAGTTAGCTACTAAAACCTCACAAACCGCACCACCCCCATTATTAGCGTGATTTTTTGTGAAATTGGAATTGACGGAAATGCCGCCGTACATTGCTCCACCATTTTCTGATGCAACATTATCACTAAAAGTACAGCAATAAGTTCTGATCTGATATGTTGCTCCACCATTAGTAGCACTATTATTAATAAACACACAGTAATTTGCATCATCCCTATCATCATAGGCCGCTTCACTATACATCGCTCCACCAAGTGCAGCAGTATTATTAATAAAAGTACAATTTACAGCCGTGATATTAGAATCAGAACTAGAATCATAATCATACATAGCACCACCATAATGTCCTGCAGAATTACCAACAAAACTACAATTAAAAGCAGAAGCACCATCCATAGCACCACCATCACGGTCTGCAGAATTACCAACAAAACTACAATTAAAAGCAGAACCGTCAACCATGGCGCCACCATTTCTTGCAGAATTACCAACAAAACTACAATTCACAGCAGAAACACCAACAAGAGCACCACCATCATTAGCAGAATTATTAACAAAACTACAATTCACAGCAGAACCAGATTCATACATTGCACCACCACTCGCAGCAGAATTATTAACAAAACTACAATTCACAACAGAACCACCATAAATGGCACCACCATAAAGCCTTGCAGAATTACTAACAAAACTACAATTCACAGCAGAACCACCATAAATGGCACCAGCCCACCAGAAACCATAATTATTAACAAAACTACAATTTACAGCAGAACCACCATAAATTGCACCACCTTTCCTTGCAGTATTGCCCATAAAACTACAATTCACAGCAATTGAACTAGAATTAGAAACACAAACCGCACCACCATCACTTTGAGCGTTCCCATTTACAAAAACAATATCTCTTAAAATTACATTACCACTAGAAGCAAATAAAATACGGGCAGAATAGGCTCCATCAATTGTATGGCCATTACCATGGATAGTCATATCACGACTAATTACAATACCCTCTTTAAAACTAGAATCTGTAGTTACATCAAAAGCATAATCATAATTCAAATAGATATTTTTATCATCATTGTTGTTTATTAACTCATTTAAATCAGTGAATGTTTTAATAGTATCAAACCAAGTTACATTATATGTGTCTTTTCCATGAGGGGCGTAATTATTTTTAAATTTGGAACTTGTAGATACTTTAGCATTATATACTGCACCACCATAAGCTGTTGCATTATTATAATAAAATATACAACCAGTGGCTCTACCTTTACTCATCGCACCACCATTTTTCGCAGAATTACTAACAAAACTACAATTCACAGCAGAACCATCATACATAGCACCGCCATCATTAGCATGATTTTTTGTGAAATTAGAGTTAAAAGAAGCATGACCATAAACTGCTCCCCCATTTTCTAATGCAGTATTCTCATTAAAAGTACAGTAATTATTAGTGACCTGATATGTTGCTCCACCATTAGTAGCACTATTATTAATGAACACACAATAATCTGCAGCAATCATATCACCAAACATAGCACCACCATTAAAATCTGCATGGTTATCTTGGAAAACACAATTAGAAGCAGACACACGGCATAATGCACCACCATCATCTTTGGCAGAATTGCCCGTAAAACTACAATTCACAGCAATAGAACTATAATTATTATCAGAATCATAATCAAACAGAGCCCCACCATTTTTTGCAGAATTATTAATAAAAGTACAATTCACAACAGGACTAGAACTAGAAACACGCATAGCACCACCTGCCCAATCCGCATAATTATTAATAAAAGTACAATTCACAGCAGAACCCTCATACATAGCACCGCCAGTATCGGCAGAATTATTAATAAAAGTACAATTCACAGCAGAACCCTCATACATAGCACCTCCCCAATATTCAGCAGAATTACTAATAAAAGTACAATTCACAACATTAGCGCTTCCATCTTTTGAAGAAATAGCTCCCCCATCTCCTGCTGCATAATTATTAATAAAAGTACAATTCACAACATTAGAACTCTTACCTTCCGAATAAATAGCTCCTCCATTCTTGCTAGCATAATTATTAATAAAAGTACAATTCACAAAAGAACCACCAAATACAGCACCGCCACCTCTATATGGAGAGTTACCATTCATAAAAACAATATTCCTAAAAACAACATTACTATCAGAAACACCATAATAAACCATAAAAATACTGGTAGCATTCGCTCCATCAATTGTATAACCATTACCATGAATAGTCACGGCACGATTAATGCCAATACTTCCTAAATCAGAATCAGTATCTGGATTATAAGTATAATTACAATTTAAATAAATATGAGTTTTAGTATTGCCATTAATAAGATTATTCAAGTCAGTGAATGTTTTTGGATTTGCATTTAAAACATCATCATCAATGATTGAAGTTAAATCATTATCAATTTCACTTGTTATATTACCATCTTGATTTTGGACACTAACAACATCACCCGTAACATTATCTGCAGCATTTACAGCAGAAACTGCAAGCAAACAAGTAAGAATAATTGTTAGCATTATTATCTTTTTATATCGCAAAATGTTTTCCCCCATGCAAAAAAGTTATAATATGAAAAATATCTTTATTAATATTAGTATATATTAATTATGAAATAACCATAAAAACTAGACATTATTGATAAAATTATGGGAAAAAATAAAAAAAAAGTTAAAAAGGAGAGAGTGAAATCCCCTTTTTTAGATTTTAACGAAATAAATTCTTGCAACAGACCCAGCGTATTTGCTATTTCCACCGTATGAACTGCTTATATAGTACTCATCCGGATTTAAACCAGCAACTGAAAGTTTTACCTGACCAAGCTTATCAGTTTTTAAAGCAGTCTTTACGCCATTGAAATTGAATACAACAGTTGCGCCTTTAATTGCCTGACCTGTTTCCCTATTAATTAAGGTAGCAACAACTTCCTGTGTTTCCTTGTAATAGAAATTGGAAATAACAGTTGAAATTTTTTCAATTTGAAGCTTTATTGACCCGTATGAGCCTAAATATTTGCTGTTTCCACCGTATGAAAGACTTGCACTTTCAACAACAGGATCACCAATGTATAATCTTGCCTGACCCTGCTTATCAGATGTCATGGCTGTTTTAACACCATTATAATTGAATACGATTGTAGCTCCTTTAATGCCTGCGCCTGTTTCACTGTTGATTAAAGTAGCAACCAACTCCTTAGTCGCCTTATCATAATATTGTGAAATGCTGGTCATCACTTTAGATATGGTAAAGCTTATTGTTTTAGTGGATGGATTGTATTTGCTATTTCCATCATAGGAAACTGTTACGGCGTGAGCGCCTTGGGCTAAACTTGAAACTGAAACTTTAGCCTGGCCGTTAGCATCAGTCTTAACGGTAGATTTCACACCATCAACCACAAACCTCACATTTGCATTCTTAATAACCTGACCGGTAACACCGTTAGTCAAAGTAGCAACCACTTCCCTAGCACCATTATTGAAAACCGCTAAAAGGTTAGAGTTTGCTTTAACTGCAATGTCAATGCTTGCACTAGAAGAATCATACTTACTGTTACCTTTGAAAGTGGCAGTAACACGGTAAGTACCTGAATCCAAACTAGGAACAACCAATTTAGCCTGACCACTGGAATCAGTCTTAACCTTATAATTAACATTATTAATATTGAAAATAACATATGCACCAGAAATTCCTTTACCAGAATCTGTCCTTGTTAATTTAGCAATTAAAGTACCATCATTATTCTGCAAAGTTATCTTAGTTTTTGGTTTACCTATTATGGTAGTTCCATATGTATCATCTCCTTCTACACTAGCGGCATTATCCTTGAAAATACAACTATCAGCAGAACCATTGTACATTGCACCACCATAACTTGCAGAATTACCAGTGAAATTACAATTCACAGCAGAACCACACCATATAGCTCCACCTTCATTTCCTGCTGAATTATTAACAAAAGTTGAACTGTAAACATTTACGTTTCCAGCATTATTAATAGCACCACCATCACCACTATCAGCAGAATTACCTATAAAAGTAGAATTGTAAATGCTCACATCTCCATCATTATCCATATCAATATCAATAGCACCGCCATCATCAACTTCAGCCCGATTACCTATAAAAGTAGAATTTACAAATAAACATTCAGTTTCTGAATAAACAGCACCGGCATCTTCAGCATTATTATCCTCAAAATTAGAATAATAAATTTCACTTACCCCATATGAATAAATAGCACCACCAGTTGAATAAGCCTCATTTCCAGTAAAATTAGAATTATAAACCTCCATGTGCCCATCATTATCGACAGCACCTGCAAATTCAGCCATATTTAAATCAAAACTTGAACCTACAATTAGCATTTCTCCCGCATTAAAAATAGCACCACCTGAATATCCTGCATAATTTAGAAGAAAATATGAACTATACACATCTAATTCACCACTAGATGCTATTGCTCCCCCATGAGAAGAGACATTTTCAATACCATACTCATATGCACTATTTTCTATAAAACTGCATGAATATACTATAAGAAAATTTGATGAATAAACTGCACCCCCATAACGTACTGCAGTAGAATTTTCAAATGTACACTCTTCTAAATTCAAAAATCCATTATTATGAATAGTCCCACCATAAGACATAATAGCACTATAATTAACATTGTTAACAAAATGTAATTCCTTAATAGTTACATCAGCATTTTCACCAATTTTGAAAGCACGTGCACCATTTGCATATATTGTGTGACCATTACCGTTAATTGTCAAATCACTATTAATTTCAATACCATACTGGAGATTCTTATCGTTAGAAGTATAATAATAATCACGGTCTAAGTCAACAGTTGGACCACTTGAAGAAATTATATTGTTTAAGTCAGTGAAAGTATTTCCACTTGCTTCTAAAATTACATCCTCCGTTTGTTCTAATTCATCATCTATCAATACATCATCAGCAATCACTTCATCTGTAGTGTTTAAATCATTTGCACTAACTGTTGATAAAGTAGTGATTGTAAATATTAATAGAATTAAAACAAAAACATACCTTTTTTTAAACATGATTAATAATATTTAACTTATTCAATATAAATCTATTTAAACTAACCCAATTTTTGAAAAAAGATGTATCATTTAATAACAACGACCAAAAACGAATAGAAATAAAAAAAAGTTAAAGGAGAAAAAATATCCTCCTTTTTTAGATTTTAACGAAATAAATTCTTGCAACTGATCCGGCGTATTTGCTGTTTCCACCGTATGAACTGCTTATATAGTATTCATCCGGATTTAAACCAGCAACTGACATTTTGACCTGACCAAGCTTATCAGTTTTTAAAGCAGTTTTAACGCCATTGAAGTTGAATACAACAGTTGCTCCTTTAATTGCCTGACCTGTTTCCCTATTAATCAGGGTAGCCACTACTTCCTGTGTCTCTTTGTAATAGAAATTGGAAATGACAGTTGAAATTTTTTCAATTTGAAGCTTTATTGAGCCGTATGAGCCTAAATATTTGCTGTTTCCTCCGTATGAAAGACTTGCGCTTTCAACAACAGGATCACCAATGTATAACCTTGCCTGACCCTGCTTATCAGAAGTCATGGCTGACTTACCGCACCACCGTAGCCTAGAGCAGAATTGCTTATGAAAGTACAGTTTATGGAAGTACATTTACCATCAATAGCACCACCGTTATCAACTGTTTTACCATTTATAAAAACAATATCCCTCACTATTACATCCGCATTGGTCGGCGAAAAGATTCTTGCAGCATTGTTCCCATTTAAAGTATAACCGTTACCCCAAATTGTCACGACACGACTAATATTGATCCCTTCCTTAAAGTCAACATCAACATTTGGGTCAAATGTATAATTACAGTTCAAATAAACTTCGCTGCCACTATTGCCATTAATAAGATTATTCAAATCTTTAAAGGTATTTTGTGTTTCTTTTAAAATTTCAGTGTCTGTGCTTTGATAAATTGCAATATGCCCTTCATCGGTTGCTAATTTATCAGTGAATTCAGTTGTTAAATCACTTGCACTTACTGAAGATATGGTTCCTATTATTAGAAGTAAAACTAATATTAAAAAAACCCTTTTATCAAACATGAATTAATTTATATTTTTCGATATATTTAAATCAATACAATTTGTAGAACTTTTAATTAATAACTTTAATATATACTGAAAAGAATATACAAAAAACATCAATTTGAATTTTTTTTAAAACATCCCATATTTTTTTACATCTCAAGCAAAAACCAAAAAAAAGTATATTAATGGACATGCACAAATAATTATATAAAAATATCATATTGTTAAATATCTAACAATATCGATGAACATTCAAAAATATGCTGAAGCGATTTGGTATATTGACTGGTGAAAATATGAAATTTAAGTATTTTTTTGCATTAGTCTTGCTCACAACAGTCATATTATCACTTGGAACCGCAGCGGCCAGTGAAAATATTGATTATAATGCAAGTTCTTCAGATGATACTTCTTCGTCTATCACCCTTCAGAGTCAATCCGTTGATTCCACTTTGGATGCCAGCGACGATGAAGTTGATTTATATGTTGATATGGAACTTGGTGACATCAAAAGGGAAACCTTTGCCATCGGATCCATGACCTTTGAAATTCCGTTGATTATAACTGTCAACGCCAACAATGGGACTGCAAAAAACGTGAATGTCTATCATACCATTCCTGATGACTTCATTTATCTTTCATCCGATGCAACTGCTGGAAGCTATGACAGTGAAAGTGGAATATGGCACATTGGCGATATGGGCAGTGCAACTAGTGCAACATTGACAATATTGACAAAACTGGAAAAGTCTGGAACATTTTTCATATTTGTCAATGCAACAACAGATTCCGATGATGTAGATTTAACAAACAATGATTTAAAATCTACCATTACAGCCAATACAAGAATTTCATCAAATACAACTAGGACAAGTGCTGATCAGGGCGGAGCCAGCCATGGTCTTCGCGGAAACAATCATGGACCTAAAGTTGTAAAAAGAGATGACCAAACCTCAAATAATCAAAATCAGGAATCTGGAAACGGAGAAAACTCCAACAATAACGAAGGAAGCAACAACGGAGAAGGCTCCAACAGCAATAACGGGGAAACTAACAACAACGGAGAAGGCTCCAACAGCAATAACGGACAAAGCAACTACAACAATAATGGAGCAAGTTCAAACAGCAACAACAGGGAAAATGAAAATTCCGGATTAACCAAATCCACTGAATCATTAACTGATGCAATTTCAGATACATTGGTATCCATAAGGAACATATTTAATTCAAATTCCTCTGATTATAACTTAACTCCAGAAGTTGTTAAAGCTATTTCAGCTCAGGATTATACAAGAATTCCTATCTTGATTTTTATAGCGCTCCTAATTATTATATCCGGCTCTGTTGCTTACGATAAAATTAAAACTTAAATTTTTTATTTTTTTCTTTTTTTATAGCTTAAATTGACTTACATATCTAAAAATCCTTATTTTAAAAAAAAGTAATAATTTCCTAGATGAAAATCAGGAAGATATCACATAATCATCTGTGGAAATTACGTTATTGTTTAAATCAATCAATTTAAAGCCAACATGTGTTGCATTATCAGCATTTATATCTCCTTGCCACATTATTCCTGACTTAAACTCATCTGCTGTGGAGTTTACTTCAAAAAGCATATTGTCCTGAGCATCGAAGAACTTAATGTTCATGACATAATTTTGACTGTCGGAAGGCAAATTATAAGATTCGCCATGGACAATGTAGTTGGTTCCGCTGACATCAACATCAGTAATGTTCATGGAAAACAAACCATCACCAGTAGTATTCTGCCCCATAGGCAAAATCAAGAAGAAATAAACCAAAACCAATGCTATAACCACCGGAATGGCTATTTTAATATATTTCTCAATTTTATTTTCCCTTTTTCGAGGATTGATCTCGTCAAAAAAGCTGACAGATTCAGAATCAATCTTTACCTTGCTTACAGGCTTTCCTACGATTTCGGAAGTTTTCTTAACTAGTGTCTCTAACTGCCTTTTGGAATATGGGAATGAATTTACCACAACCTGGTTTTCCAGAATAAATTCCAGATTTCCTCCTATTTTCGTATCATCAATTTTGTATACAACAATCGGTATCTCTCTAGAAAATGCAATGTCAGCTTCCGTAAGGACATAATTTGTATCCTTCGTATGCTTGGAAAAGACCAAAAGAAAACATTTAGAATCTGCAATTGCATTGGTTATCTTATCAACACTGTCAGCAGAAGACATATGTTTTGATTTAATCCAGGATTTAATGTTGTTCTTTTCAAATACGCGGTAAATCTCTTCACCAACTTCCTTATTCTCATTATCATAGCATATATAAACATCATGACCCATATCAATCACAACTGTTACAATCTAATATATTCATCATATAAGTATGAGAAAATCTCATCATTTGAAGAAGTGAACCTTAAAACTGATTTTCTTGTTAAGAATTCATTTCTGATTACCAGTCCATGGATTACGGCTATAATCCAAAATATTAAAGCCAAAACGACAAACAATACGAATATTGGATAATAAAGGAACAACAAATCTATTATTTCAAAATAAAATGCAAAACACATCAGAAGTGGAATGGCATAGAGTAAACCCATCAGAACCCATAACTTTTTGGTGGCGACAATTCCCATATAGAAAAATGAAGCCCAATAAAGAACAGGTATTGCCAGCAACACAAGAGATATTATATCTTTTTTATGACTGGACAAATCTTTTTGATTATAATTGCTTAAATCAACAGTGACAGGAGTGTCCTTTTTTTGTTTGCATAACTCAAATGCATTTTCAACGACTTCCTTTAAATCATCATTAGAATCAGGATCTATCGGTAGCCATTGAGTTACCTTTAAAAAATATTCCATATCTTCCTTAGGAAGAGAATCATCAATATTTACGGACAAAAGAGGCTTATTGTGAGAATATGCCATATTAATTTCATTGTTAACATATTTTGATGCCTGAGAAAACTCGGAGTAAATTAAAACTACAATTTTAGTTGACCTGATTGCATCTGCAATAGCATCAATGTAGACTGTGCCCGGAGGAATATTTCTAGGAGCAATCCAACATGGAAGACCATTCTGTTCGAGAGCATAACGTATTTTATTTGCAACTTCACTGTTTCTTGTAGAATAACTTATAAATACCTTATGTTTATCATCATCGAAAGATTTTTCAGGACTCATAATACCACCCGACTGTTAAATGCTGAATCTGTAACAAAATTCCTGTTGTTCCCTTCAAATAGATATACTGTTGCAGAATCATTAAATGTAAAATCATTCTTGTTGAATGAATCAATAGGGATAACCATGGAATGATATTTAAAACCAGAACCATCATCAAATTCAACTGTAACTAGATAACTATTTTCATTTAAGTAATCAACACCACCTTTACCGAAATTTGCATAATGATTTATCAGATTTGTTACCCTTTCGTTTGAAGAGTTTAATTTACTAACATCCATATTGTAAAAATCGTATAAAATATTTCTAAATTCGACAGTATCCCCATTAACCTTATAAGAAGAGCTTGTAGGGTGATACATGGCTATTGAATCAGTTATGTTATCTTCCCTTTCAGGGTATTTATAACCCATCATGGTCGCAAAACCATATATCAATAATACAATTACTGTTGCAATAATTAAATATTCAATTAGTCTTTTATTCATCTAAACACCTAATGAACAGTTGAATAATAATTTAAATTATATAAAATTAAATATATTTTAAATAATATTTAATATTACCTATTATTTTTTCAATTCAATAGATTTTAATTTTCAAACCCCTCCAACCTAATAAGTTGAGGCATTTGTGCACCATTAGATAAAAATAGAGTGACGACCATTAACAAAGTGTTTTTGACTTATTTAGTTTATCCTATCATTTTAAAAAAAAAAGTTAAAGGAGAGAGTGGAATTTCTCCTTTATATTTTAACGAAGCTTATTCTTGCAACTGATCCGGCATATTTGCTGTTTCCGCCGTATGAGCTGCTTATATAGTATTCATCTGGAATCAAATCTGCAACTGACAGTTTAACCTGGCCGAGTTTATCGGTTTTTAAAGCTGTTTTGACGCCATTGAAGTTGAACACTACAGTTGCTCCTTTGATGGCCTGGCCGGTTTCCCTGTTAATAAGTGTAGCCACTACTTCCTGTGTTTCTTTGTAATAGAAATTGGAAATAACGGTTGAAATTTTGTCGGTTACAATCTTTGTTGATGCATATGATTTGAGGTATTTGTTGTTTCCACCATATGAAAGGCTAGCATTATTAGCGCTAGGCTCACCAATATATAACCTTGCCTGACCAAACTTATCGGATTTAGCAGAGGTTTTTACACCATCATAATTGAATACTATTGTAGCACCTTTAATTGCCTGACCGGTTTCACTATTGATTAATGTAGCAACAAGTTCCTGGGTTGACTCATCATAATATATAGAAATACTGGTCATAATCTTAGTTATGGTGAAATCAACGGTTATACTGGATGGGTTGTATTTGTTGTTACCCAGATAATTGACTGTGGCTTCGTAGGTGCCTAATGCCAAGTCTGCAACGGAAACTTTTGCCTGACCGTTTGCATCACTCTTAACAGTGGATTTCACACCATTAACCTCAAACCTCACATTTGCATTCTTGATAACCTGACCAGTAACATCATTGATTAAAGTAGCAACAATCTCTCTAGCTCCGTTATTGAAGTCAATTGAAATAGCAGTTCTTGCTTTAACAATAACATCAACACTTGCGCTGGAAGGATTATATTTGCTGTTACCCTCATAAGAAGCGGTGACAGTGTAAGTGCCTGCGTCTAAGTTTGCAGTGGAATATATAGCCTTACCGCTAGCATCAGTTTTGACAGTGTATTTCTTATCACCAACTATAAATCTCACATTAGCGTTTTTAATGACTTGACCGGTAGCACCATTAGTTAAAGTAGCAACAACCTCACCAGTACCATCATTATAAACTGCAGAAATGTCAGTGTCTATTTTATTTACGGCAAATTCTGTAAAATCACTTGCAGCAAGATAATTTTCATCACCATCAAATGATGCGAAAACCTCATAACTGCCTGCAGTCAAACCAGAAACAGATTGACTACCTTTACCATTTACAACATTTACTGTGTATTCAACATCATTAACATCAACTAGAACATTACCATTTACTGATGTATCCATTAAAACATTGACAATTGCTGTTTCACCAACATTAATATCATCGACACTTACAGATAAGTTAGGATCCTTTTTAGAGACTACAATAAGACTTTCAACATCGAATTTTTTGCTTGCATCTGGATAATTACCATTTTGATAGACCAATTCTACTGTATGGTTGCCGTAAGCCAAATCACGTAAACTAAATACAGCATTTCCATCCTCAATTTGATCTGTTGCATTTTCAATATCATCTACAATTAATTTTACTGTTCCTGTTGCATCAAATGGCATTGCAACGAGTGCTGTAGTAGCTGACATTCCACCATCCTCAGTAATTATGCTTGGAACTTCAAATTTAATGTAAGTCACATTGAATGAATCATGAGCACTTGAAGGTTTAAAGTAGTCATCACCGGAATATTCGAACAGGACATCATGCATTCCGAAATCCAAATCAGATGTATCGACTTCAGCAAAAGCGTCACCATACTCAACTTCTACATCACCATAATATACATCATCAACATATATGGATACTACACCTTCAGCAATGAATGGGAACTCAAAAGCAGCATCATAAGTTTGACGACCTTGAATGACATTCTGATTGAAGTTATGGTATTCACTGAATGTAATGTTATAATCATCAGTGATATTTTCGTCCGGATCCACCTCTTCTTCAGTTACTTCCAAAGTATCTGTCCAACTGTATTCTCCATACCTTCCATCACCGGAATATACTACTTCAATTTCATAAGACCCCGGTATAAGCTCAAATCCTTCCAACTCATTTGCATAAATTTCATAATACCAACCATAATTTGGCATAGGAACATCAACAGTATAGCATGGCTCTTCAGCTCCATCTATATAAACACTGATATTACCTTCTGCAGACTGAGGGAACCAATACTCAATTACAGTGCCGTTAACATCCTCATAATAAATTAAATCAACAATGATGACATCCGGATCCTCAATATAAGTATCATCACCATCTATACCTGCAGTGTTATCCTCGAAAATACAGTCAGTTTCAAAACCGTTAAATATTGCTCCACCATAATTTTCTGCAGTATTTCCAATGAAAGTAGATTCTAAAGCATCTCCAGTATCCAATGCACCGCCACATTGCTCCGCGTAATTTTCTGTAAATATGGCATTTAGGACAGGTTCATATGCAATATAAATTGCTCCGCCATTTTGTGCGGTGTTATGTGTAAAACTGCAGTCTTCACACTCATAAACTTCATATATTGCTCCACCTAAAGAGTAAGCCTGATTATCATTGAAGCTGGAATTTATAGCATCACTCTGATATATTGCACCACCGAAATCAGCAGTGTTGTTGTTGAAAATACAATTCTCAGCCACACAACCAAGAGCAGCACCGCCATAATAAGCAGAATTATCAGTGAAAGTACAGTCTATAGCATGGACTGAAGAAATAGCTCCACCATACTCCGCAGAATTGCCAGTGAAAGTGCAGTTTATCATTTTAGTATAATCAGAACCACTACCCCAGACAGCACCAGCAACGGGAGCCTCAAAATTATCAGCATTACCGTTTACAAAAATAATGTCTCTAAATTCAACAATAATTTCTGAATCAACAGTAAAAATTCTTGCAGCATTATACCCGTCGATTGTATGCCCATTTCCATTAATAGTAGTCATATTACGACTGATAACAATACCTTCAATTAAATCGGAATCCTCATAATCATCATAGCGATAATCACTGTCTAAATAAATAGTTTCATTTTCACCAGAATTAATTAGATTATTCAAATCAGTGAATGTTGCCCAAGATTCCTTTAACACATCATTTGAAGAAGATAAATCATTATCAACTTCAAGTACATCTCCGTTATCATTTATTCCAACAGTTGCATCATCTTGTGCACTTACAGCACCAATCGTCAAGAGTGCAAGTAAAAGACAAGACAATAATATTAACTTTTTATATTTCATTTAAACAACCTCGTATTAAAAATACTTATTTTAATAAAAAGATATGAATATATATGAGAATATGTTGTATTTATATATACAACATTTAATTTCATTAAGAAAAACAGAACAAATTAAATACATCAAAATAAAAGTGATAGACATTGTACTAATTGCAACAGTCTTGTGGAAATAATTTTACAAAAACATTTAGAAAATTAAAAAAACGGAACTATTGAATAAACAGTAATCAATACAACCACAGTTAAAATTACAATGGCTCCCATAGGCACCTTTTTCCAGGAAAGTCCGGCTGCAACAACCGCACCTATCAAACCTATATACCATAACTGATTGTCCACTGTTAATACTCCCGGACATATCAGGGCGGCAAGTGCAGTATATGGAATCAAATTCAGGAATTTTTCAAATTTTGGGCTGAAGTTGAGCTTATCTATGAATAATGCAGGAATCAACCTGGGGATAAATGTCACAAGTGCACATCCTAGAATGACCAAATTGACATAATCCATCATGAATCACCTGCCAGCAAATATTCATCATCAACAAGATACATTCCAATTCCGGCACCGACAAGTGTTGATACAATCAGGGACCAGTTTCCTAAAAATTGACCCAGAACTACATTTAAAACGGCAGTTATCAAAACCAAAATGGCAATCTGTCTGTTTTCCTTAATGGCGGGTGTTAATATTGCCACAAACAATGCATATAATGAAATGTTGAAACTGTTTGTTACAATTACAGGAAGCAAATCCAAAACAACAACACCAATGCCCGCACCCAGACACCAGCTTAACCATGCAGTTATCGCAATTCCAAGATATATCCAAATTGATGAATCCTCACTTAATGAAAACATTGCAAACGACTCGTCAACTGTCACATGGGCTGCCAAGATATTCAATGGAGTATTTGACTCTTCAACTTGATTTAAGATGCAGGTTGACATTACAAAATATCTTAAATTGACAACGAAGTTTGTTAATATAATGGCCATTGCAGTCGCACCACTTAAAAACATGGAAGCTGCAATAATCTGGCCTGCCCCTGCATAAACTAAAAAAGACATTGAGATTGTCTGCAAAGGCGTCAAGCCCGCTTTTATGGCTATTGCTGCATAACCAATTCCCATTGGAACATATCCAAAAGTGATTGGAATACCCTTTTTAGCACCTTCAATAAACTTGGCTTTTCTAGAAATAGCAATGTCTCCTTAAAAATAATAAAAAAAGTAAAAATTAGCAATTTAACTTAATAAATGGCTAATTTGGTCTGTTGTAATGATTCCCAATACTTCCATATCCTCATCAACAACAGGAAGGGAAGAAATATCGTATTCGTTCATCATGCGAGCTACAGATTCGATGGAATCGTCGGCATAACAGTACTTGACTGTTGTGGTCATGATTTCACGCAACTGATTGGAATCTGTTGCAATGGATTTGGACAGGTCCCAACTTGTAACGATTCCAATTAATTTATAGCTTTCGGTAACCACCGGAATATGGGTAACCTGCTTATCCAACATTAGTTTGGCCGCATCAACAACATTCGCATCTTCCTTAATGGTTACTACAACCTCTTTCATCACATCACGAACAACATTGCTTGCCAGGAATTTTGATAGAATGAAATTTAGCTGCCCTTTTTCAAGCAAAAACGCATCATGGCCATAGTTGGACCTTATCTCTGAAAATGATACCTCAACATCATTAGCGTTTAAGGCAGTTACGATATCATTGCTCTGTTCGGTTGGATACAGCCAATCGGAATCAACAGAAATGACTTCAACTTTAGCTTCAATCCCTTTAAATCCGTCGACTAAAGAATCATTGACTGACAGGTCAAACAAGTCCACGGCCTTTGTAATGAACAGGTAACTGTTTGCATCAAAACGCTTTACAAATGATTCACCCTGGTGATGAAGGTAGCTTTCAACCTGGAAGTCCATTGTAAAGTCATAGCTGATTTCATCCTTGTCCTGAAGGCCACGTCCGAACTTGATGTCCATTGACTCATCGCTTAGATAGGTAATATGGGCAATCATTCTAGCTAGTGAAAGACCGTTTTTTGGCTTTTTGCCAGTTTCGTAATAATTTCCCTTGTTCCAATCCGGATCTGAGAAAATTGCCTGGCGACCCACTTCATTAAAAGCGATCTGCTGAGGTGAAGACATTGCGGCGGTAGCCATTGGTATGGCCTTTTTCATCATTTGAGGATAAGTCACAAGCCATTGGAGAACCTGCATTCCACCCATTGATCCGCCTACAACAGCATACAGCTGGTCAATTCCAAACGAATCAACCAATTGCTTTTGAACTTCTACCATGTCCCTTATTGTAATTACTGGAAAATCGATTCCGTATTCCTTTCCAGTGTCAGGATTAATGGAGCTAGGGCCGGTTGTTCCTTTACAGCCGCCCAATACATTTGAACAGATAATGAAATATTTTTTAGTGTCCAAAGCCTTGCCAGGACCGATGACAATTTCCCACCATCCCGGCTTTTTATCGCCTTCATGCCATCCGGCAGCATGCGCATCGCCAGTCAATGCATGACAAATTAAAATAGCATTGGATTTTTCCTTATTAAGTTCACCATAAGTTTCATAGGCAACAGTGACATTTTTAAGAGTTTTACCACTGTCTAATTCAATTGGCTCTTCAATATTTAAATATTTTGTTTCGACAATGCCAACAGATTCCTTATTCATTTAAAACACCTAACTTTTCAATAGCTACTTTAGCAGCGTTCTGTTCCGCTTCTTTTTTATTCTTTCCTCTGCCTACACCCATTTCCTTTCCGTCAACCAAAATTGCTATAATGAATGTCTTATCATGAGGAACACCATATTCATGCAATATTTTATAGGAAATGTCTACCTCTTTAGCGTCCCCATATTCTTTCATTGTAGACTTGTAATCTTCAAAAAATACTGTATCGTTATCAATGTATTTGAAAATGACTTTAGATATGAATTCCCGTGCGAATTCAATGCCCTGGTCTAGAAATATCGCCCCTAAGAATGATTCAAATATGTCTGCAGTAATGGATATCACTTCATTATGTGTCAGATTTGATTCCTCGGCAGATACGTTCAGATAATCCGGCAAGCCAAGCTCATGAGAATAATAGATCAAAGCATTCTGACAGACATAGTTTGCCCTTAACTTTGTAAGTTTTCCTTCTTCATATTGAGGATATTTCTTGAAGAGATACTCCGATACGATTAAACTTAAAACCGAATCGCCCAAGAATTCCAGCCTTTCGTAAGTATAATCCAGATTATGCTTTGTTCCATATGAACCATGAGTAAAAGCCACCTCATATAAATGTTCATTTTCAGTTTCAATACCAAATTTTTCAAATAAATTCATGATTAAAAGCCCAAGTATATTTAATATCAATATATATTATTGAATTTTAGTTATATATAATTTATATATCATGCAATCATATATAACTATTGTTATAAATATTTCTTCTCAAATGCTCTAGCTTTTCGTTTATATTAATATCCGGACAAATTAATATCAAAAAAGGATTTGGTAATATGATTATAAACTGGCAAGAAGAAATAACAAGAATTGACCCGGACATAAAATTCAGAGCACAAGGCGGCTGGCTTAAAACAGTTGAAAAACTGGATAAAAGCGTCAAAAACGGATATTCCCTGGTTGGAGAATTCGTTCAGGCAGGTGACTTTGAAGAGGAATACCAAGAAGGAGTATACCTTGACTGCAACAAGGAAGGAACATCCAAAAAGCCCCAGCAGGACTACAGACTATTCAGATTTAAAGATGGAAAGGTAAGATTGCTGGATATGGTAATCGATGGCGGTCAGGGTTGGGCCCCTGAGCTATGGGAAGCCGTAGAAGATGAATTTTAAAAAAAATGAAATAAAGATCATTCAGAAATTTTGCCTCTAGGTACAAATTTTGAAGATCTTTTTACCTGAATAAACTCTCCAGGCTTTGGACATTTATGGTTTTCAAGAAGAATAATCTTGTGGTCCAGGTTTTGAGAGAAGTTCTTTTCTTTTCCTTCAATAATTCCCCTGAAGTTTACACCGAATTCCCCTGTATCACCAATATCAACAGTCAATTTTCCGGAAGAATCCAAATTGTCAAAAAAGTCTTCAAGTTCCATTGTTTCAAATAATGGTGCCTTATAGCTGAAAGCCATAAGACCATTTTGATTTTCCCTTATTTGAGTTCTTCTCTGATCAATTTCAATGAATTCCCTTGTTTTAACATTGGTAATTTTAATCTTGTTTGAAAATTCCTGATTTAACATAATTATCACTTATCCGATATGGCAGAATTCACAACACTCACAGCTTGGCTCGAAGTATGAATCATCGGGAACCACAATAGCTTTCTGCATGAACAAAGTTACGTTAAACTTTGAATCATACTCTGGGCTTACTTCCTTAGTAATTGGAGACAATCCCCTATAATATACCGGCCTGTAGCCTGTTTGTGAAATATTGAAATAGAATTTTTCACCATTCTGAAACTTTTTAAAAAAGTTCTCCAGTTCCTTAGTCTGCTTTGGGCTTAAAGAAAATCTGACGCCCATAGTATCGTCTGCTCTCTGTTTGATTCCGACACTGCTGATGTCTACAGACAGTATATCATCATTGTCCTTGATAAAAACAACGGAATCTTCCAAATTTACATCATTATCCCGAGCAACATCACTTAAGCTAGTCATGATGATACCTCCAAGTATAGCTTAATCAAGTATATTATTTAAAAAAAGTAGTTAATAAATTAGACAGTGATTGAAAAGTAACTTGAAAAATAGATTTGAGAGAAGATTATTTAAATAATCTTCAAAGCATTACCAACCTATACTAGTCTTTGTCTAGTAGTTGGTTTTTTATTTTGCCAACTGTACCTTCTTAGTTTTTTGGATTTACCGAATCCGCAAGAAGCACAGACTTTTTTACGTATATGATAAGTGTTTCTACCACACCTTCTACATCTGATATGGGTCTTTTTATTCTTTTTACCCATTGATGGAGTTCCCTTTGACATCGATACACCTCCCTAGTTATCGCTAAAAATATAATCTCGAAATAAGTATTGAATAATATTTATGGTGAGATATAAACAATATTATCTCCTCTAATGAGGACAATGCCGAGTCTTCTAGTAACTTCTCCGTCTTGTAACTCTTCTGCATCATTAAGAACTAAGTTCATGTGTAAATCAAAACTCTTAAGTATGCCTCTAAATTCACGATCTCCTTTGAGTTTTATTAAAACTGGAGCATCTACAGATTTTCCTAATGCATCAAGTGGTCTTTGAACATTTTGTCCGCTCATTATATCACCTTATATTATTACAAATTTTAGTTTTATGAATTAAATTTGAGTAAGTACTCATAATATAATCAAGTTAAGATAAGACAAAACCTAATTAAAACTAATACTATTAATTATAATTACACTACTATATAAAGGTTACCTTATTTTTAATAAAAAGTATAAAAAGATTATCTAATTACCAATTATTATATTCCAACTATTTAAATCTTGAAAACACACATTATTTCTCAATTGCTCTTTGACTCAATATAAAAATGAAACAAAACATAACTTAAACCACACAACCATCACCAGGCCATCAAATGAACTTCGATAAAGACACCTACATCAGATTAATAATATATATTTTGTCCAAATGCTACAATAAGCCACATGTAGGAAAGACTGTGCTCTGCAGCATACTGTATTTCATTGATTTCAGTTATTACGAAAAATATGGGACATTGCTTACAAAGGAAACATACATCAAATCCAAAAAGGGAATCAAGCCCAAACATTTTTCAGAAGTGACTCAGGATCTGATTGACAAAAATAAGCTATTTTTAAGAAAGGAACCCTACTACAGCAGGACAATCCACAGATATTATCTAACAATCATTCCACAGGCAAAATTCAGTGAAAAGGAACTTGAAATAATAAACCTAAACATAAACAAATTAATCAACCACAATGCAAGTTCAATGGCAAAATACATAAGAAACGATGCTCCATTCAGCATTGCAGATTTGGGGGAAAATATAGACTGCAAACACGTTTTTTCAAGAAAAAATAATATGAAGTAAATCCTAAAAATGAATAAATTTATTTATTCATAGTATAAATATATTATTCATTAAAATATATGGGCAAAAAACATGAGCATAAAAGTTAAAAAAAGAAATTTCCTAAAAAAGAAGAAAATTAAAGAAATAAAAGCCGAATTGGGAGAATACGGCGATTTACTTCAAAATAAAAAGAATGTAGAAATACTTGAGGCAGAGCCTAACTCATTCATTTTAGTTGACGGCGAACCTTACATCATAATGATTGAAGACAAGCCATTCCCAACCCTGAAAGCCGCTCTTGCAAATCAAATCGACAGCAAAAAAGTAACTGTCGATATGGGAGCCATCAGATTTGTAAGCAATGGTGCAGACATTATGAGTCCTGGAATCGTAGCTGCCGATGAAGGAATTGAAGAAGGAGACATCGTTTTAATCATTGACGAAACACATGGAAAACCGTTGGCCATCGGAGTAAGTCTGATAAGCGGCGAAGAGATGGTTGAAAATGACTCAGGAAAAGCTGTTGCAACCAAACATTATGTCGGCGATGACATTTGGAACTTTGAGCTATAAGGTGATAACATGGCAGAATTAAGATATCGTGCAGGAAAAATCAGAGACCCTGGAGTTCACAAAATCGGAATAATAGCACTTGGATCACACATGGAAAACCACGGCCCGGCCCTTCCAATAGATACGGATGCAAAAATTGCCGCCCATATCGCATTTCAGTCATCCCTTCAGACAGGAGCCAAATTTTTAGGAATAATCTTTCCAGCCTATGAATTGGATGAAATAGACCACGGAATCCATGTATCCCTTGATGAACTTAAAAATAATGTTATTGAAACACTTAACTCCGCTAAAAAATATTTGAATATAGAAAAGGTCGTTATTGTAAATGCTCATGGCGGAAACATCCCATTAATGACTGAATTATGGGATATTGAAGATAAGACAGGTTTATCAATCACATTCAACAACAAGGTAATTTCCTCAGAAGGACCTCACGGAGGAAGCGGTGAGCTGTCAATGGCTAAAGTTTTGGGCATCATAAATGAGGATGAAGTTGTAAATCAGGCAAACGTTGATGAATATGAGGAAGTTGGTCTACATGGATTTAAGAAAGCACGTGAAAATGATCCAAACATTGAAAATGGTGCAATAGACATTGAAGAAAATGGGGTCTATGTAGATGAAGTTTACGGAGAAAGACTCTTTAACCTAGCTATTAACACAGTAATTTTAGACGTTGAAAAATTATTGGATTTTTAAAAAAAGAAAGGATAATGATTATCCTACAGTAGTTTCTACATTAGGGGTAGGACCTTGACCAGAGCCAGAACCTTGCCCACCTCCAGAACTAGAACCCTGTCCGCTTCCGGAACCTGAAGATTGTTGACTGGATCCGCTGGAATCATCTGTAGTTGTTTCTACATTGCTTGATCCGGAATCGCTAGATGAACTACTATAATAATTAGAATCATCATAACCATAACTATTGCCAGTATCCCCACTACCATCAGTAATGGCTGACAGATTATCTAAAATGCTTCCCCCTTCGGTTTCATTTGGGAAAATTGATATCGGTCCGGTCATAGCGCCAAAAACGCTAGCTAGACAAAAAGCAATGACTGCTATTACAAATATCACCAATACAGTAGCTGATCTACTTGTCATTATAAACACCTGCGAAATTAATTAACTATAATATATTTGATTAATTATATAAATATATAGGGTACTATGAAAACTATAAAAGAAGCGGTTCAATGTGAAATAAATGTGAAAAAATCCCAGTTTATCTGCTCTTTATTTCCAACTAAAACCAAAAAGGAATCAAAGGAAATCATTCAAAAGCTAAATGAACAGTACAGCGATGCCACACACAACTGTACAGCCTATATCGTAAGTGATGGGGAAGGATTTGATGATGATGGCGAGCCGGGGGGAACTGCGGGAAAGCCTATGATTAATGTTTTAAGGAAAAATGAACTTCACAATGTAACTGCAATAGTCACAAGATACTTCGGCGGAATCAAATTGGGTGCCGGAGGACTTGTAAGGGCTTACTCCAAATCAGTGCTTGAAGCCATCGGCGAAGCTGAAATCGTTGAAATTGAAGAATATGACGTTTATAAAATCACTTTTGAATATTCAGACATCAAAACTGCCGACAGTGAAGTTAGAAACAATCAGCTAATCACCATCGATAAGGATTACAGCGATAAGGTAAGCTATGATATCGTATCCCGAGACAATAGGGACATTGAAAAAATATTTGAAAAATATTCCGGCAAAATCCGTGTCGAATATAAAAACAAACAGTTTTTGGAAAAAATTTAAAAAAAAGAAGTGAAGAACCTTATTGTTCTTCAAAGTTTTCACGACCTACACCGCACATTGGGCAGGTAAAGTCGTCCGGTAATTCATCTGCTTCATGAACGTATCCACATACTTTGCAAACAAAAGCCATATTATTTCCTCCTTATTCTACTTTTTCAAACATGTCAGCGGTAGCGCCGCACATAGGACATTTGTAGTCTTCTGGGAGTTCTTCAAATTCTTCAGTTACAAAACCGCAAATTTTACATTTAAATTTTGCCATGATAACAATCTCCTAAAATTTTCATTAAATTATGCAATTTAATTAATATTACTTTATAACTTATGAGTATATAAAACTATTCAACTTTTTCCATCATGCTTTTAGGCATGCGGCATTTAGGGCATTTGAAGGAATTCGGCAAATCCTCAAATCTGGTTCCGTCAGGAATGTTTAAACCCTCTTCAATGTTATCTTCATCAAAAACATATCCGCAAATTTTACATTTATATATTGCCATAATATAATCTCCTTAATCTTATATTGTAATATCAAAATATATAATGTTTTGGTATTTACGAACTAAAATCTGTTTGGAACTTTCAAGTGATCCGGAAGCGGCTTGATGCGGGCTGGAGTTCCAATGGCCAAGTAGAATGGCGGAACGGAATGTATTACAATAGCTCCCGCAGCGACAATGGAACCTTCCCCAATTTCAACATTTGACAGGAAAGTTGTATTACCACCAATGGATGCGCCACGCCTGATTCTAGGTCCCTGAAGTTCATAGTTAATCCTTACAGGATATTTATCATTGGTAAAACAAGCGCAAGGTCCGATAAATACATTATCTTCAATTACTGAATTGGTCGGAATATATACATTAGACTGAATGCTGACGTCATTTCCAATAATCACATCCCCTTCAATGACAGTATTTGTTCCAATCAAAACGTTATCTCCGATATTGGTGTTTTCACGAATGACAACGTTGTGTCCTGTCCTGAAATTATCTCCAATGACAACATCATTGTAAATGATTGAATTTGACCTGATAGTGTGGTTTCTGCCAACTACAGGCGGCTTTGAATTTGGAGAATACTCAACACCAAACTGAATGTTTTGATCAGGTGGGAATTCCAATTCAGGTTTTGATAAGTCAGGTTTTACGGATTCTCTTTCAATAACTGGTCTTTCATAAACTATTTCAGCCGGCTCTTCTCTTTGAGGAGTCATTACCATATTGTCTTGTTGATAAACTCCTCTAGGAGGCTGGCTGTATAACCTATCAGTTTTAGGCATCTGGACTGCCTGAGGCTGTCTTTCTTGAGAATAATAATGATTCTCAATGACTTGTTCATAAGGGTTTTCTCTACTTTTTGAACGTTTATCCCCCAATGTTTGTGAAAATCTGACCATATTATCAAACCTATATTATTGAATTTTATTTGTTAATGAATTAATTTATGTATTTTATAAGTATATATACTAAATGGTTTAATAATAGTAATTTTTTCAAAAACAATATTGATGAAAAAATAAAAATTCTTAAAATTTATAAAAAAAGAGATTAAATATCTCTCAAAAAATATCCAAAATAGATACCTGCATAGGATGCAAGTGGAATCAATAAAATAAACAATATTATCTTAAAAATAAAACTTAAATCCGCAGATGGAGTAACACTCGAAGTTGCTGACTGATAGGGATTAGGATATGCAGAACTAGATCCAGAAGAAAAGATTGAGCCTAATACTGAAATTAACCCCCATAAAAATGTGAATATCAATCCTATGATGGATAACAGAGCTGCATATATTCCCGCGATATATGCTAAAAAGTTCGGAAAAACATAAGATTTATCCTTACATGCGCAATATCCCACAAACATTGATGCAAAAAATACTGAAAATACGATTGTTAACAGCAAGTATGTTATAAAATCAATTGACCCATTGGATATGAATGATGACCAGAATATTGATCCAACAAATAAGAAAACTCCAAAGATTATAAACGAAAAAATCAAAACAAAAATGTTTACCTTTTCAGACAAGTTATCAAAAAATCCATGGGAATTCTTTAATACATTATTAGGCACTTTATTTATCAAGTCATAACCGCATTCAGTACAGAATTCATTTTCATAAGTAATCTCATTTCCGCAATTTGGACAATGTTTCTTAATAGGCATTATAAACCTCCATCATTATTAATTTATTGATAACCTATTAAAAAAGTTTGTTTAAAAAGTGTATAATTATTAAAAATAAACTAAATTTTGCAGAACTCCTATTTTTGTTAAATAACTGAACTATTTCCGTATTTTCTTAAAAATCAATACGCATTAATAGATTATGCTAAAATTTATTTTAGAAATGTTTTTTGAATGAATCACTCATGTAAGTGCTTACTTTCGCAAATATTTAAATAATCAGTAGGTAAATAGTAATTTAACGAATAATTTGGAGGCAATATAATTAAATTAAAAGCAATTCTATTCATATCATTGATTTTCATTGCAATTAGTTTATCCTGTGTGAGTGCTGCTGATGTAGACGATGCACATAATAATGTGGATATGTTAAGTGAAAAATCAAATATGAGCGTAAATGACAATGTTGGTACTTTTACAGAATTAAAAGGTAAAATCAACAATGGTGTAAACGAATTTAAATTAGACAAGGATTATAAATTTAATTCTACAAAAGATAATGGAAAAGAATTTGAGGAATGGGGTATTAAAGTAACCCGCAATAATTATGTAATCGACGGACAAGGACACATTATTGACGGTTCAGGCAAGGCAGGCTTATTATATTTGCTTGGAGAAAATATCACTGTAAAAAATATTAATTTCATTAATGGAAATGCAAGATATTCCGTAGTTTCATGTTATGGGGATTATGAAATATTTGATGGGTGTAATTTCACCAATAATACTGCACTGCTTGATTCCGGAGCATTATCCATCGATGGTGGAATTGTTTCTAATTGTAATTTCGACCATAATAGGGGTGATGCCGGTGCAGTTAATTCAGCATGGGATGATATAATCATAGTAAATTGTACCTTTACGAACAATGTTGGAAATACTGGTGCACTTGATTTGTGCTGTAATGCAATAGTTGATAATTGTACTTTTTACAATAACGTTGCTAGTGAAAATGAAGGTGGCGCAATTAATTCCAATCACCAATTAACCATTAAAAATTCTAAATTTTATCAGAATTCTGCAAAAAAAGGTGCTGCAATTTATTGTAATCGCATAACAAATATCAGCAATTGTCAATTTGTCAATAATTCCGCATCTTCTTCTGGAACCGTATATGTGTATAATCAAATTTTAAATATTGAAAATTCAACTTTCATGAACAATACTGCAGAAGATGGAACAAATGATGTTGCATTAAATGGTGAAAATGCAGCATTAAATGTTGACGATTCTTCTTTAATTAATTTAGAAAAAATAAGAGTTTCAAATCAAAGTATGATTTCAACTCACAGTAGCTAAATGATGCTGTTGGAAGTTTTGTAGCATTATTGAATGCAATTGATGGGGATTTTGAATCAATCCCCATAAATTTAATGTAATTGTTAATGTGAAATTTCTATGTAAATTTAAATTCTAATTATCAGATGAGTTTATGAACTCTAATTAAAAATATAAATAAAAATGGATTTTTTAAAAATTTTTTCAAAAATCAAATAGGATTTATACAAATCCAAAAAAAAGAAAAAATGGAATTTAAATTCCATTTACAAAAGATTTAATCCAATCAAAGATTGAATCAATTGAAAAACCGCTGGTATCAGTATCGTTTAAAAATCCTGAAACTTGGTTTTTGTAGTAGTTTACATCTCCTTGTACGTTTTGCACTTGTTCTATACTGTCTGCCAAGTTTTCAATATCGTTATTAGTTATGTTAATATTGTTGTTTTGTACATAATTGTTGATAATGTTTACAATGGTTGTATGATCTGTAACATTATCTTTTGCAACTTCCTCTTTTACTTCATTTACTAATTTTGATAAGTCATCAGCGCTTACACCTGAATTGTTTACAATTTCTGCTTGGGTGTAGATTTCATCATTTGCCGCTTCTTTTACACTTTCCGGAATTTCAACATCAGTTACTACTTCATAAGAGTTCATTATTCCTGCAAGAGCGGATTCACCGGTAGCTGGTACTGGACTTGTAACATAAACATGACCACTGGTAATTCCTGCTGATTTTAAAGCTGAAATGTACATGTCACCTGTAATTGTGGTGATTTTTGATTTGTCCACACTTACTTGTAGTTTGGCATTGTCGTTTAAATCAACCAATGCAGAGGAAAATATTTGATCTGAACCGTAATATTTTCCAGTTATTGAACTTGAAACTTTATTTACTTGATCGGCTGTGATAATTTTTGAATCAACATTGTTAATGTCAATATTTGCTTGACTTTTAAAGAAATTATCAACAACGGACTTATAATTGGAATTTGCATGTGTAGTTTCACCATAAGTTATTACAACGTTTGAATCGGTTGAAAATCCAATTGGAATCAACATACCGACTACAATTAAAGCCATTATAGCTATAGCAATTTTACGCATATTTTTCACCTCTTTTAAAATTCCTAATCATAATTTGTCGAAGTAGTATTTAAATGTTACAGTTTTTTGAAATTTTTTTAATTATTTTTAGATATAAAAAAATATGTAAAAGATATACAATGATATAATATCATATTCTAAAAACTGTTCAATCAAAATAATTTAAAAAATGAATTCTGGAAAAAATGATAAAAAATATTTTCTTGAAATTTTCCGCTGAATTTCTGAAACTAACAAAAACAATATTGATGTTACATCCTGTGAAAAATTACTTTTAAGATGTCACCATGACCATTAAATGCTCCATAGCTGCTTTTCGAGATTATAGAAAATTTTAATGCTTCGTAAAACTTCTATAGTTCAAAATTGAAACTTACAGTTGTAAATTTCATGCCGCTGTCTCTGATTTTTTTAGATTTTATGTCAACATCCCCGTATTTCTTTAGGAAAGTATTAATCTCACTTGAAACGGAATTGTAATTTTTTCTGTCATAAACCCGGTAGTTTCCCATGAACTTAACTGTTTCATTTTTATTCAGGATATTTACCTTATCCATCCTGAATGATTCATTGTTTTTCTCTAAAACTGAGTTTACTTTAGTTACAATCTCCTCTTTGATTTTATCTTTTTCTTCTGCACTAATCATGATATTCCCCCATTCTTATTATCATTATAAGTACCTTTCCAATGGTTTGAAAGCCACTATTTCGCAAAATCACTATTGAAAAAGTAAAATAATACCATATTTACTTATTTAATATGTAACTTTCTTAATTATTATAATTTATGAAGAATATTTTTGGCTTCCATTCACCGGTTGAAATTGATTCCAATAGGTTTTTCTATTTTTATTTGCAAATCCTTAATTTTGCCCATTCCTTGTGATGTTTATCATCCTTAAAGTATTTTTCAAAGATTTCCTTTCTATTTTTAATGATTTTTTCGTACTTTTCAGGTTCCTCTTGCCTGAATTTATCATGAATATTGAATATTAATCTATTCAGATAATCATTCATGTTTTCCTTTTCTTCCTCACTTAACGAATCGAAAATGTCAATGTCCTTATGATCTTTAAATTCAAGGTTTCTGCCTTTTTCTGTCAGTTCAACAAGCAGAACCCTTTTATCCTTTTGTGATGGAACTTTTCTAATGAAGTTTTTTTGTTCCAATTTGTTTAGGGTCTCATTTAGAGAAGTGACACTAATGTTCAATATCTCGGATAATTCCCTAGTGGATATATTGTCCTTTCTCTTTAAAAGAAAAATCAATCTGCCCTGACCCTTTGTAATGCTTTTCATTTCCGGATTCTGCTTTTTATTTCTCTGATCAAGAATTTCATTAATCATGGCAAATTTATAGAACAGCAACTGATTGTCTATTTCATCAGCATCATTCATATGAAACCCTCCTATTTTGACTGTTCAATGTATTGTAATAGTATCCTTTCTGTTCCAGCAATTCCTCATGAGTACCTTGCTCAATAATACGCCCGTCATCAATTACAATTATATTATCTGCATCCCTAACGGTTGAAAGCCTATGAGCTATTATGAAGCTTGTCCTATCCTTCATTAATCTGTCCATGGCTTTTTGAATTAGCTTTTCTGTCCTTGTATCAACTGATGAAGTGGCCTCATCAAGAATCAATATTTGCTTGTTTGAAAGGATTGTCCTTGCAATTGTCAAAAGCTGCTTTTGACCATGGGAAATGTTGTCTGCATCCTCATTAAGCATCATTTGGTATCCTTCAGGACTTTGCATGATGAAATTGTCTGCATGAGCTTCTTTTGACGCATCTATAACTTCCCCATCACTGGCATCCAGTTTTCCATAGCGGATATTGTTAAATATAGTGTCATTAAACAGCCATGTATCCTGAAGCACCATGCCTACAAGAGATCTGATGCTGTGTTTGTCATATTCATTGATGTTTACACCATCGATTTTTATTTCACCACCATCCAAGTCATAGAACCTCATTAGCAATTTTACAATAGTGGTTTTGCCCGCTCCGGTTTCACCTACAATAGCTATTTTTTCACCCTTTTTAACTTTAAATGACAAGTCCTTTATTATCAACTCATCTTCAGTGTAGCCAAAGTTAACATTTTCAAAGCTGATTTCATTATTTATTCCTTTGATTTGTTCTTTGGATGGATTTTCCTCAACATTTATTTCCAAAAATTCAAATATCCTCTCGCTTGCCGCCATTGCAGTTTGTATCATGTTCATGATTCTTGTTACCTGTTCAATTGGGGTTGTGAAGTTTTTGGAATATTGGATAAACGCCAAAATGTCCCCAACGCTTATTGCATTTTGAAGTACAAGCACTGCTCCAAGAACTGAAATGATTACATATTGCAGATTGGAAATGAAATGGACAAAAGGACCTGATAGACTTGAAAAGAACTTGGATTTCCATTCCTGCTCGTACCAGTTCTCATTTTCCTCTTCAAAAATATTCATGGATTCCTCTTCCTGGTTGAATGAACGGATGATTTCATGGCCTGTAAATGACTCTTCAATTTGTCCGTTCAACCTGCCCCTGTATTCCAATTGTTTGAGATAGTAATCCTGTGAAAATTGGGTAACTTTAATTATAATGAAAAAGGCGATTGGAACCAGTATTATTGTTGTGAGCGTCAGCCATAGGTTAATGGACAGCATCATTACTGTAACGCCGACTATTGTAACAACGCCTGTCAGCAACTGGTTAAATGTTTGCACGATACCTGACTGCAATGAATCCACATCGTTTGTGATTCTTGACAGGATGTCTCCTCTGGTATTCTTATCCAGATCCCCCATTGACAGATGAGTAATCTTTTCAATTAAGTCCTCTCTTAAATTATAGCTTATATCCGTTGTTATGTCAAGCAACAGATAGCTTTGAAGATATGAAAAAACCCCGCTTACAACATATAGGATTACGACTGTGATTAGCAGACTGATTATATATTCAAGGTTCATATTTCCGGAGTTTATGCCATCAAATATTGCGGTTGTGGCAAAACCGATTAAAAGAGGACTTATTACTGAAAATACCGTTGATATGATACCGCAAATAACTGTTAAAATTAATTTAAACTTATATCCAACCAGGAGACTTAATATGTTTTTTATGGACTGCCTGGTATTTGCCGGTTTTTCAGGAGGTGCTCTTCTTGGTTTTCTTGCCATATTATTTGCCCCCTGCAGTCTTTTTGATATAATCAGCATCTATAATGAAATTGGAAGATTCTTCCTCATCATATAGCAGGTCTTTAGACTGTTCCATTTGAGATGATACTATTTCCATATAGATAGTGCAATTTTCATTCAAGTAATCATGAGTTCCTTTGTCTATAATCTCTCCTTCATCAAGCACTATTATTTCATCGGCATCCATGATTGTTGAAATCCTTTGTGAGACAATGAGCATTGATGAATCTTCCTTTAAGCATTTAAGGTTTTCTTTGACTTTCGCTTCCGTATTCATGTCGAGTGCTGAAAAGCAGTCATCGAACAGGTAAAAGTCACGTTTAGATATTACTGATCTTGCCAGCTGAAGACGCTGCTTCTGTCCGCCTGAGAAATTGGATGCCCCTTGTGAAACCTCATCATCCAAACTTTCTATGAAATCGACTTCCGCCATTGCCAATGCCTTTCTAATCTCTTCATCGCTTGCATCCTCTTTGCCAACAAGCATGTTTGACCTTATTGTTCCTTCAAAAAGAATTGCCTTTTGAGGAGCATAGGAAATCCTCTGCCTAATGACAGATAATTTATAATCCTTGATATTTTTATCATTAATCAGGATTTCGCCATCGCTTACATCCTGAAGACGAGGGATTAAGTTTAGAATTGTGGATTTTCCGCTTCCGGTTCCACCAATTATTGCAGTGGTTTTTCCCTTTTCCAGCTTGAAATTGATATTTTTCAATATTTCCTTTTCGCTTCCGGGATAGATGTAAGTTACATCTTTAAATTCAATGACAGGGTCATCATCTATTTTATCGATTGGTCCATCGCTGATTGATATTTCCATATTTATTACTTCAGCAACACGCCTGCCGGATACTAAAATTCTTGGAATCATTACCAAAAATCCGCCCATCATCAGAAATGCCATAACAATCTGTGTTGCATATTGGATAAAGGCTATTATCGTTCCGGTTAATATTTCCCCTCTGATTGCATCATATGCTCCGAAGTATAGGATAAGAACAATCATCAGATTTAACAATAAAGTCATTGCAGGCATTAAAATCAAAAGGACTCTAAAGACCCTTAGGTTTACTTGTCTAAAGTCTTCATTTGTTTCTTCAAATCTCTTTTCTTCATAGTCCTGCCTTATGAATGCTTTAATGACGGGAATTCCCATCAATATTTCCCTTGATGTTTGATTGATTTTGTCAGTCAATTCCTGCATCCTGTTAAAGTAGGGTACAACGCTTATAAATATTATGACAAAAGGTATGGCTACTGCAGCGAATGTCACTCCAATAATCCATAAAAGATTGGTTCCGAGTTCCAAGGCCTTTATTATGCTTCCTATACCCAATATCGGTGAAAATAGTATTGTTGTAAAGAATAATCCTAAAAAGATCTGTATCTGATATACATCATTGGTATTTCGTGTAATAAGGGAAGCCCTTGATATCTTATTTAGCTCGAAATTTGAAAACTTTAAAATCTTGTCATAGCTTATCTTCCTTAAGTCCCTTCCATATGCCGCTGACACTTTACTTGAGAAGTATGAAAGGCCTATTGTAGCCAGAACCCCTATCAAGACCATGGCCATCATCATGGTTCCTACATTTATTATGTAGTTAAAGTCAGTGTTTTGTATACCTACATCAACAATATCCGCAGTGTATGTGGGTAATGTCAGGTTGCAGTAAACATCAACCAATAGGAATACAACAATGAGAAAAAGAGGAATTACTCTCTTTTTTAATGGACTTAGCAGTTTTCTTATAGTTTTTAGTGTTTTACTTAGATTCATTATTCCCCGGCTTTTATTTTTTTAATTTTCTAAAGGTACCTTTAAATTTTTTTATATATAAATATTGCCACTGCACATCAGACATTCAATCAAAAAAAATGATATTTAAAAAAAAAAAGAAAATAATAAAGGTTTAAAACCCTTATTGTAATACGAATCCGCCGTTAGGTGATATTACTTGACCTGTCAAGTAATCCGCAGTCAAGATGTATTCTAAAGCACCAGCGATTTCTTCAACCTCACCAATGTGTCCGAGAGGGATTGTTGCTGCAAGTGCATTTAATTCATCCTGATTTACGCCACGTAACATATCAGTCATGATCATACCAGGTGCGATGGAATTAACTCTTACTTTTCTTGGTGCAAATTCTAAAGCAAGTGCACGGCACAATCCGATTACACCAGTTTTAGCGGCACAATAGTCAGCTTGGTTGATTACACCTGTCAAACCGCCTACAGATGCGGTACATACGATTGCGGTTTCACGGTCAACCATGTAAGGAAGAGCCAAGTGGCACATGTGCATCATACTTACGAGGTTTGTGTTGATTACTGCTTCGTATTGTTCCGGTTCTAAGTCAATGAAGTTACAGTTGTTAGTAATACCAGCGTTGTTTACCAATGCATCAATTTCTTCACCAAATGCATCGACAGCTGCTTCAACTAACTTTTTGCAGTCTTCAAATTTACTTACATCCGCTTGTACAGCAATGGCGTCTACACCATATTCTGATTTAATCTCTTCAATTAAATCTTCGGTTAACTTTTTAGATGAGTCGCTTCTGTAGTTGATTGCTACATTGTATCCAAGTTCGCCTAGTTTTAAAGCCATAGCTTTACCAATTCCTCTGGATCCACCAGTAATTATTGCGTTTTTTGCCATTTTTTCACCTAAATATTTTGTAATATTAACTATGTAATTAAACATTATTAAATGTTTTTTGAGTTCCACTCGACAAAAAACATGAAAAGTTTAAAAATACTTAAAAAAAACTAGAATATTAAAACAATATATAAAAAAGATAAATTAGTTAAAATAAAAAAAGTAATTAAATTGAACAATAATATTCAATTTAATTTTCTTTGCAAACACTCCAAATCTTTTCGGATGCCTCATCCAAAGGTTGGATGGAATTCGCTTTTTTGAAAAAATAATTTGCCTTAGTATAATCCTTCAAGTCAAAATAAGTGTATGCTTTTCCTTTAAAAGCTTCAAATGAATTTTTATTCTTTACCAAGACTTTATCATAGACATCAATAGCATCCTCCAAATCGCCATTAAGTCTATTTGTTCTCGCAATAGCCAACCAAACTTCAATATCATCTTTTATTGAAAGTGCAGCGATGAACTCTTCAATAGCTTCCCCATACTTTTTTAGGTCAACCAATGTTTGAGCCTTTAGGAAATGTGCATCGAAATTATTTTCATTAATCTTAATGGCTTTATCACAAAGCTCTATCGCTCTAAATCTTGTTTCATATGAATCGGATAATTTATTGGCTTCCAGTCTCTCCAGTTTTCTTTTTGCCCTTCTTACATAATCATCATCACGGTCAAGATACATTTGAGTGGTGCGATAATGTTTTTTAACATCCTCCGGAATGTCTTCTGTATCAATCACATCATCCTTGAATCTTGAGATATCGTCAAATATGTCATCAATGAGATTAATGGTATCTTCACTAAACTCTTCAAGATCAAAATCATCAAATTGCTGTTTGAGTTCAGTGGAATCCAATTCCTTAAGAATTTCTTTTGATTCCTCCCTTAAAAAATCAATTTTATCAGAAATTGATTGTATTAAAGGAGATTCAAAATATATCTTGTCAGTTCTTCTTTTATTGACTTTAATTTCTTCTTCATCAAATGATTCCTCTTTCATGAGCATCACCCACAAAAATTGCTTCTGCAAATGGAGTATTAATTTTTCAATATAAAAAACTTTCGATTTATTTAAATTGATTTAAATTAATAAAATTGAATAATAATGCTTTATTTATTTTTAATCATTAAAATATAAGTTATATAAACTATTTATCTAAAATGAACAATAAATATATATTTAACTAACATATTAACTATCATTATGACTATTGAAGATATTATCAACAACTATCACTACGAAAAATTATCTTCAAAACATGACTTGAGTAATTTCTCATGCGGTGTTGAAGACCTTGATGAATTTCTAAAAGAAGATGCCCCCGAACAACAAGAGAAAAATTTAAGTGTAACTTATTTAGCCATTTATAAAAATAAAATACTTGGTTATGTTTCTATTTTAGCAGATAAAGTAGAATGTAAAAAAATCAACAAAAAATCAGCAATATATTCCCATTATCCTGCAGTAAAAATTGGTAGATTGGCTGTTGATGAAAAATACCACAATTATGGCATTGGAAGTGCAATATTAATATCAATTAGCAAGATGATAAAAGAAATCTCAAATGATGTAGGGATTTCTTTCATAACAATTGATGCATATTGTATTGCTAGAAAATTCTATTCAAAAAATTCATTTAAGCAGATGAAAATAGAAAATTCAAAAAAATTAAAAAGAACTTCAAAACGAAATTTAACCACATCAATCCCCATGTACAAAGAAATTAAAAAAATAAAAATTTAAAGGAAAATCCCTTTATTTTGTAATCATTATTCACAAAAAGTTTAAACTAGGTCTAGAAATTTTTTTAGCTTTTTTAACCTTATCATTAAACTCTTCTTCTTCTTTGGGTAATGGTTGTTTCATATATTTTATTAATTCCTCTAAAGCTTCCCCTTCAAAAAGAGGAGTTGGGGCAATTGGTTTTGCCATGTTTATCACCTAAACCATAATATATCACTAACAATTAATATAATTTTCCTTTAAAATCACTTCAATTTTACAAAATGGAGACAATTTTCTAGTTAATTTGTTTAAATCACATTAAATTACCATTAATGCCATAAATCTCTTTTTTAAACTTCAGATTGAATATCCAAATGCAAACAAAACCGATTATGGAACCGATATTCATTCCGATGATTGCCCCCAGATAAACTCCAAAAACGCCAATTGCCAAAGTGATTCCCATAACATATGCTAATGCCATGCTTAAGATAATTTCCCTTAAAATGGTTAAACCCAAAGACTTAAATCCGGATCCTACGCCCTGATAGACATACGCCGCAGTTGCCCCAAAAGGAATCAAAAAGTTATAGAACACCAGCAGCTGCAATATTTCAGCTGCCCTGTTTACAAGAGCGAAATTGTTTGCCTGGACATTGAATAGTTCACAAATCGGATTAGCAAATATTAAAAAAATTGCAGATAATGCCAAAGTGACTGCCAAACTCAATATTGTTGAGTATCTGATGGTTTCATTGAAGTTTTCCCAATTGCGGGCCCCATAAGCTATTCCTGAAACTGTAATGGTTGCGATTCCTATTGCCATGCAAGGTATGAATATGATTGAGATAAATCTCCATGCTATCGTAAACGATGCTATTTCGTTTACTCCTGCAGTAACCATGATGAGATAATTCAAAATTATTGCAACCAATGAAAATATGATTTCCTCAAAGCCGGCAGGAAGCGATACGACAAGAATCTCTTTATAGATTTCCAATTTACGTTTATAATAAGAGAATTTAAACTTGAAAAAAGTATCTTTTTTAACATAAATCCAATAAAACATCCATACAAATCCCGCAAATGATGCTATCACGGTTGCAAGCCCAGCACCAAAAATTCCCAGATTCATCCCATAAATCAGAACCGGATCCAAAATCATGTTTAGGATAGCTGTTAAGACAAGTGGATTGGTAGCTCTTTTAATATCACCTTCAGCCCGGAAGATGCTGGATGTTACATTAGGTGCCAAGAATACAATATTCAGCAAAAATATGATTTCGCCATAATTTAGGCAATATGTGCTGACACTCCTTGCACCCAACACTATGATTAAATCATCCAAAAAGAAAATGCCTATGATTAAAACTATAAGTGATACAATAACTGTTAAAATAATTGAATGGATAACTGCATTATTTGCATCTTCAAATCTTTCGGCTCCGACATATCTTGAAATCATTGAATTTGCACCTGCACCAACACCGCTACCAAGACCTATGATGACCAAGTACAGCGGTGAAATAAAACCAAGTGCTGCAAGTGCATCGGCATTGATTCCCGCAACCCAGAAGCTGTCAATCAGGTTATTCAAAAACATCAAAAGCATTGAAAATATTGTCGGAAAGGCCAGTTTGTTAATGGCTTTTCTAGGCGAGCCTGTAATTGAATCTATATTCTCATTCGGCATAATCAATCTTCATCATTATTCTTGATTAACGCTTCCAATTCATCAAATCGCTTGTTGAAGTGTTTTGTTAAAATGGCCGCAGTTAAGGTTGCAGTACCCACACCGGATAAGATGTAACCTCCCCAAACCAAAAGAAGAGAATTCAATTTACCCAGAATAGAGTCACCTAAAATGGCGTAACCATTACTTGTAAATGCATTGGAAACCATAATTAATGAATCTAAAGGATTAACTCCCTCAACAAGCTGAGTAAATAAAAAGCTAAGAAAAATTATTACAAATAACAATATTACAGCAATCCCCAAACCATTGGAATCCGTATACTCTCGAAATTTATAATAATAAAGTTTTATAAAGTAAATAAACATTAAAATATGAATGATATCAATTACATAAAGCAAATTTAACTGATTGAATAGAATATAATTTAAGGAACCATAAGGAACCAGCAATAAAATTAGTAATTTGCCCTTTAAAGTTTTTTTATCAATTAATGTAACTGCAATGAATAGAGAAAGAAAAATGTCAAATATCGCAAGATATATGAAATTAAATTGGGCTATCCCCATAGAATATATTAAATCTATAAAACAAAATGACATCATTGCCAGATAAAAGACTTGTTTTAGTGTATGTATTTCTTCTTCCGGAAGATATTCTCCTGAATTCAATAATGAACTGGAATTGTTTTTAAGTCTGTCATATATGAACATTCCAATAACCACTAAAAGAAGAAAAATGATTATTACAATAGCTAATTCCAAAATTGGGGCAAAACCGAAATCCACTTCTAAACACCAATAATATATTTCAAATTTCAAATATTAATAATTATTGAAATATTTTTTTTGAAAAAAAAAGTATGAACTACATTATTATTTCAAATAGTAACCTAAAATAATAAAATAAAATTGTTAAAATTATTTTTTAACAATTTTTAAACCAACGTTTTCACATAATTTAGGCAAATTCCTAAATGTATTTTTATTGCTATTTTGAATATCGGGATTAAGGTCCTCCCATATTACTAAATTCGGATTGGTTTTTGCTTTTTCATCTTTAACCGAACCATATTTCCATCCCAAGTTAACATTAAGCTTGTACCACGCATTATGTTCTCTTTCAGCAAGATATTCAACTTCCACTTCATCAAATGAACTGATAGCTGAACCTTGAGATTCGACATCGACAACATCATAACCAAGCTCCGACAATATTTTCAATAAGAAATCCGCTTGTTTATAGTTGGAGTATTTAATGTAATCTGGCAGCTTATCGAAATCATCCGCCTTTGAATAGAATTTGTGCATTTCGAAAGTTAGCAACCTTTGCTTTGTTCTTACAACCTTAAGGCCAATGGATTGCATTAATGATGGAATGTTTTTAATAGGATCAATATCATATTGTTGAATATCCTCAGATAAATCATCCCATGGCACCAAATAAGGAGTAATGAGCTTTTTAACATCTTTTTTAGGGCCATAAGTCCAACCGGTACCTATTTTTTCAGCCATCCATTCATCATGTTCAAATATAGCCAACTCAAGAATTTCATCATCTAAAAATTCTTCAATAGCCGCCCTTCCATCAGACATATCTGCAATTTCACAACCAATCATGCTTAATTTTATTGGAATTGATCTGGCTTGCCTGATATTGGCTATTTTAAGCTGAGGAGTCAACTCATCAAAAGAGCATAATCCGTTATATTTATCCATGAAGTCTTTATCAATTTCCTCATTATTATCAATCTTTTCTTGATATTGCCTTTTAGTTGTTTCAACATATTGCTCATGAATTTTAATAGCTAGTTTTTCAACATTTCTAAGCAGAATATCCGGTGATTGAATTTCGGAGTGAACAATTGCTTTTAAAATACTCTCATGTTTAACATCGGTGACTATTCTTAAACCTGAAGCGAATATATCGTATATATCTAACACGTTATAAAGGGTATTTTCCTTATCTTCTGAAAATCCAAGGCCCATTGACCCGCTTTTTACGATATATTCAACATCTATTTCATTATCATCAATTTTTAAGAGCAGTTCATTCACACGGCTTTTTTCCTTATCCTTAATGCCGAAGGGTTTTCTGTTCCACTCCTGAAGTTCATCGCATAAAATCAATAAATAAGCCAAAGGAGAATCGGAAGGGTTTAAATTTTTTAATCCGAACTGTTCTTTCTGCAATACATTTCTGTAATAGTTATGCAATAATATTGCAGTTGCGCTGTCAACTATTGGATAAAAGAAGAAATCATGGTTTTTTGCATATTTTTGTATCAGATAACCATATGAATTCAAAACCAAAATTGATGAAAAAAATCCATGGTCGATGAATCCATTTTCACCCATAATCTTTACAAATGAATTTAAATGTTTTACAACATCATTTACATCCACATTTTTGAAATCTGTTGCAATCTTATGAGCCATGATGTCTGTTGGCTTAAACAAGTTCAAAAATTTTGATTTTGGATAAACGCTAGTATAGTTATCGGCAAAATCAGAATCCATTTTAATAATAGTATTGAATTCATTGAAATCCTTAAAGTCGATTGCAGTATCAGCCTCATAACTGCTTGAAATGGATTTGACCCCATCATTCATAAATTTGGTCAATTGTTTTCCAATAATTTCAACAGGATATCCGATGTCATGGAAAAGAGATGCAACTCCCCAACGATATAAAAATTCCTCATGGGAATATTCATTGTCAATTCTATAAAATTTCTCGTAGGGGCTTTCAAGAATGTACTGTTTGAAAACAGTTCTATAATTTTTATTTTGAGAATAGATAGCTAAACCCAATAAAAAAACATTGACTGAGTGAATAAAGTGATCTCTTTGCTTTTCAACCAAATCACCAGTATTTTCCTCATATTTTTTCATTATTTTTACCAGATCAAGTAGGGTATTCGGTTCGTGTGTAATAGTGATTTCATCACTTTCATTTGATTTATCTTCAGCAGTGATTTGATAAATCATGAAAAAAGTCCTATAGATTTCATATGCATTGTATGCATTTTCATTATCAAAAAATACATCAATACCCGTTTTAAGCAAATCTTTGTAATAATGACCATTGTGATAATCATCATACAAAACCAATTCGTTGAAAAAATCATCAACATATTTTCTAAAATTGTTCTTATTCATGTTCACACCATACCCCATTCCTAAATAACAATATCCGGCTTATTTTTGCTTTGATAAGCATACCAAGTACTATTTTCAATTAAAAATTCACGTGCTAAAAATAGCAGTAATTCATCAGTTTCACCCTGCTGCGAAATATCACTCTCAGCCTGTTCATATAGTGAAATCATTCTTTTGTGGTCATCGATACGATTTGATAAAGACAATTTTCCATAGTAACTTCCGGTAAACAGAGTAAATGCTGACATTGTTCCTAAAAATATCTTCAAGATTGAACGAATCATAAATTCATTAGAATCCACATATATATTACCATAAACAAAAATCTCAAAAAATACTGCAATTACATAAGTCACGACAGTAATCACGATTGCTAATTTGGTAATTATCTCATCCCTATGCTTTTTTGCTTCCGCTCTTGATAAAGCACCTTTATGATACTCCTTTTGATCAATAATCCAACAATCTACTATTGGCATTTTTTCAGCAATCTGAACTTGAGGCAATGACAATAAAACCTCCTCAATCCAAGGAATGCCTTTTTTGATAAACCATGGCATAATATCTGATACTTGTAAGTTAATGCTGGCCATGGAAAGGAAAAACTGAACACGAAGTGATTCAGCAAGAACTCTATATTCCAAGTATTTTTTATGGCAATCAAACTTATTTGCAAAATGATTGATGAGGAATAAAAACAAAATCATCACCGCACATGCAAGAATAAGCCCAAAAAAATCCATTGCATCATAAAGAAGAAAAGAAAGAGTAATCAAAGTTCCAATAATGGATAATGATAAAAGAATTCTGTCATGCTTTTTAGCATTTAGAATACTTAAAGTATCTGCAGCACCATAAATTTCATCAATGACGCTTAACGAAGGGTCTGGAAGGGGTTCCATAACATGGGAAAATGGAACTTTACAGTTTTCTTTATCCTGGTAAAAAATCTCTTTCTGATTCACAATATCACACCCAATTCCCCTATTTAACATTAATCTCTTTTTTAGACTTTATCCAAAGCCTGATCCACATCAGCCAAAATATCTTCAATATCCTCAATTCCCACTGAAAACCTGATTAAATCAGGAGTTACGCCAGTGGATAACTGTTGCTCTTCAGTCAGCTGTGAATGTGTAGTTGATGCTGGATGCACTACCAATGACTTTGCATCACCTATATTTGCTAAAAAGGATAACAATTCCACATTTTCAATGAACTTCAAAGCACCGTCATAGCCTGCCTTAAGACCGAATGAAACAATTCCCCCATAACCTTTTTCGGCATATTTTTTGGCCACTTCATGGTTTGGAGAAGATTCCAAACCGGAATATGTTACCCAAGCCACTTTAGGATGAGCTTCCAAATGCTCTGCTACGGCCATCGCATTTGAAGCGTGCCTTTCAATCCTTAAGCCTAAAGTTTCAAGACCTTGCAAGAGTAAAAATGACCCGAAAGGAGAAGGAACAGCACCTGTATCCCTTCCAACAACAGCCCTAATTCTTGTTGTGAATGCAGATTCGCCAAAAGTTTCGGCAAATATCAATCCGTTATAGGTTTCATCAGGTTCTGACAATGTCGGAAACTTGCCGTTCATCCAATCAAAGTCACCCTTTTCGATGATGATTCCTCCAAGAGTGGTTCCATGACCTCCGATGTATTTTGTTGCAGATGATGCAATAATGTCCGCTCCATGGTCAAACGGCCTCACAGAAGCTATTCCAACTGTATTGTCCGCTATCAATGGAATTCCATGTGAGTGTGCAATTTCAGCTAATTTATCGAAATCTGGAATATCCAATTTAGGATTTCCTATTGATTCCACATAGATTGCACGGGTCCTATCGTCAATTGCCGCTTCAAACTCATCGGGAGACTGTGAGTCAACAAATGTGACTGTACGGCCCAATTCCTCCAAGGTGTTTTCAAACAGCTCATAGGTTCCACCATACAAGTTATCTGCAGATACGATGTTGTCTCCAACTCGAGTTATGTTAATAATTGCATAAAAGATAGCCGCCATTCCTGAAGCTGTTGCATATGCAGCAGTTCCGCCTTCAATAGCTGCCATTCTTTTTTCAAAAGCTTCAGTGGTTGGATTGGTCAGTCTTGTGTAAATATTTCCGCCTTCCTTTAAGGCGAATCTGTTTGCCGCCTGTTCGGGAGTGTCAAATACATAAGATGTTGTTTGATAAATTGGAGTTACCCTTGAGCCGGTTTCATCCACTTCTTCCTGACCGGCATGCACGCCAATTGTTGAAATATTCTTTTTGTTTTTAATTTCATACGCCATAGTAATCATATATAGATTTATAATTAATAATATTAAAACATTTTAAATCCGAATAAATCCTGAGCATCCAACATGACATCAACAATATGAACATCAAATGGGCAGCGCGGTTCACATTCCCCGCATGCTATGCATTCGGTTGCATCATATTTTAAGTTATTGTAATGTTCATGTATGCTTGCAGGCACTTCATCGTGATATTTTGCAAGATCGAACAATTTATTAACCATTGCTATATCTATTCCTGAGGAACATGGTTGGCAATGCCCGCAATAAGTACATTGGCCTTTATATGAATTTTTAGGAGCGTTCTTTAATGTTTGGGAATAGTCTTTTTCCGCTTCTGTTGCATCACAATATTTCAGGGATTCTTCCAATTCCTGCGGGTTTTTAACACCGACAAAAATGCTTGAAACGCCTTTTTGGGACAATGCATAATGGATGCATTGAACCGGGGTTAAGGCCACTCCGAATGGAGAAGTTTCATCAGACAATAAATTTCCACCAGCAAATCCTTTCATCACTGTCAATGCAGTTCCGTTTTTCTCGCACAGTTCATATATTTCTGCCCTTTTAGGATTGATGCTTGAAAACTCCCTATCATAAGCATCTTCCTTTCTATACTCTTCAATATCAAGCATTGACCCGAACATATCAAATGCTGGATTGATTGAAAACATCAGAAGTTCAATTTCAGGATTTTGAGCTGCCAATATTCCAATATCCGGATTGTGAGTACTCAATCCTATATGAGCTATTGTTCCATCATCTTTTAATTTGCGAACATACTCTATGAATGGACCGTTCATTATCTCCTCATAATCCTCCAGCAGGTCAACATAATGAATCATGCCGAAATCAAGAGTATCAATCTGAAACCTTTGCATAAAATCTTCAAACGCCGGAATAACCTTATCCATATCCCGTGTCCTTACATATTGTTCATTCTGCCAAGTTGCCCCCAAATGGCCCTGAATTACCCAAGCATCACGATTGCCTTTAATGGCACGACCCAAGTGTGAGCGCACATCAGGCTCGCTCATCCAACAGTCCAAAAAGTTAATTCCATTCTCTTCACATGCCTGGATTAACACTTCAGTATCCTCATAAGGCCTTTCAACTAGAAACTCGGAACCGAATGCAATTTCAGATACTTCAATGCCAGTATTACCTAACTTCCTATATTTCATGTTAAAAAAATCCTCAAGTTAATAATATTAGGTTTATATTTTAAAATTAAAAAAATTAATGGAAGCATAAAAAACTTTTAATTAACCTATAAAAACAACAATTTATAAAAAATAAGTGATATAAATATTGAATAAAAAATGCAACATGAAAAATCAAAAGAAATCATTGATATGAGTTAAATGTATACAAAAGAATTCCTTTTAAATGAAATCAATACCATAAGAGAAGAGATAGGTCATGAAAAAGTAAATATTTTTATTGAAGAGATTTACTTTAAAAACAATGAATTGTGGATTATTACAGAAGACCGACCTGACAAATCAGCCATTATCGGCAAAGGCGGTTGGGTAGTTGGAAAACTGCGTGAAAAGCTAGGCCTTGACAGCATTCATGTCGAATCTTATGGCGACTTTTTAAACAAGGAATATAAACTGAAATTATCCAAAAAAACTGTGCACAATCTGGACTTGGATTTGGTCGGCCTGAAAAACCTGGAAAAAGCAATAGATAACAAACTAGACAACATCTACAGTTTTAACTTTGATACTTATTTTAAAGAAAATGAATTTGATGAATCTGAAAATGTCGAAGCCGTTGTTGCACTTTCAGGCGGTGTCGACAGTAGCTTTTCACTTATTTTGGCTAAAAAATTAGGATTCAATCCAGCAGCTGTTACAGTAGACCCCGGAACAATCATTTTACCAAAGCAGTTTAAGGAAAACATTAAACTTTTAACCGAATCACTTGACATCAATCATGAATACATCGAAACCGATTATTCAGACATTATTGAAGAATCATTTACAGGCAAGCTTCACCCCTGCGGAAGATGTTCCAAAAACACTTCCAAACTTGTAAGGGAATATGCAAAAACTAACGAAATTCCAGTAATTATCTTCGGAGATATGCTTGCAACAGGCAGTCAATGCATAAATCTGCAGGAGGATTCATTATATCGACTGAACCTTCCAGCAAGTTTAAGTGTTGGCAAGCAAGAGATAAAATCATTAATCAGAAACTATAATTTAAAGACCTTCAAAGGGTTTGGCTGTCCTCTGCTTTATGAAGTTCACAGAAAGTTCCCTCATATGAAGAAATTTTCAATACAAAGAATACTGAGGGAGACACGTTCCAGTGCGCTTGAACCCGGTGAGGCGCTGGATTTGATATGGAGTTTTTATAAAACCAAATAGAAGAAACAAATTTATAATAGTGATAACATGATGTTTAAGATTTGTCCTAGATGCGGATCAAAAAATGTGAAATGGATAATACCGCAAAATTGGTCAAGGTGGGTCTGTTATGACTGCGACTATACCGGACCTATTATAGAAGGAAACCAGGATTTGGCTGACGAAATTCACGAAAGCTATTTGAAATCAAAAGAAGAAGAATGAAACTTATTTAAAGATACGGATTGTTGTTGTAAGATATTAATAGAAGCTGAGCCTTAACCTTTGAATTCATGATGAGTATCAAAAAAGTTTTCTACAAATATCTTTTTTTACAACAATCTGCATCAATAATCAAGGATTATATCTGCAATTATAATATTATTTTTAAAAGTATATAAAGTTTAGGAATACCTAAATTAATTTTTAACTAAAAAAATATAGGAATTAAATTAAATTCCCTGTTTTTCAAATTCTTCATTCAAGAATGCTTTAATATTATCCCGAGCAATTTCAACCATTTCAGGAGCAGGTCCTCCAGGAACAGCTCTTATTTTGACATTTTCAGCAGGATTCAAAGCTCTTTGGATTAAATCATCTGATAAGCCTAATTTGTCAAATCCAAGTTCGACTGCAATATCGTCAATGAATTCGGAAGTGATGTCCTCTTCAGCCATGTCATTGGCTGTAGCTTCATTTACAATCCTTCCAACAATCTTATGAGCGGTTCTGAACGGAATCTGTTTTTCGCGAACCATAATATCCGCAAGGTCAGTTGCAGTTGCAAAGTTCTTGCCTGCAAGCTCCGCACATCTGTCAACCTTAAACTCAACTGACAACATCATTTTTGTAACGATTGATAAAGTTTCCTTAGTAACCTTTACGGCATTCCATAAATGGGGAGTTATTTCCTGCAAGTCCCTATTGTAAGTATAAGGAATAGCTTTCAATATTGTCAATATAGTTATAAGCTCACCGGTTGCGATGCTTGTTTTGCCTCTTGCAAGCTCGGCAACATCAGGGTTTTTCTTTTGCGGCATAATAGAGGAAGTTGATGAATATTCATCGGCCATTTCAATAACGCCGAACTCATAAGTGCTCCATAACACCAATTCTTCACAGATTTTAGCAAGAGTTGATGATAATGACACCAAATCAAAGACTGTTTCTGTGATAAAGTCACGAGCTGAAACACCATCCATGGAATTTTCCAAATAAGCATCAAAGCCAAGCAAATCTGTTGTCAATTGCCTGTTGATTGGAAAACTTGTGGTTGCCATTGCAGCAGAACCCAAAGGATTAAGATTTACTCTTTTATATGTATCTCCCAAACGTTCATAATCCCTTTTAAGGGCTTGTACATGAGCCATCAAATGATGGGCAATTGTAATCGGTTGAGCGTGCTGTAAGTGAGTGAAGCCTATGAAAATATCTTCCATGTGTTCATCGGCCATTTCAACAAGGCCTTCCATAAATTCCAAAATGCCAATCTGAATCTCTTCAATCATTTCGCGTAAAACCAGTCTCACATCACATGCAACTTGGTCATTACGTGATTTAGCAGTGTGCATGTAACCCGCTTCGGGACCAATTTTAGAAGTTACATAATTTTCAATTGCCATGTGCACGTCTTCAACGGAAGCATCAAACACCAATGCATCAAAACCTTCTTCCTTAAGGTTATCTAGCGCACATAATATTTTATCAGCAATTTCCCCATCAATAATCCCTTCATGCTTTAGCATTGAAGTGTGTGCAAAATTAGTTTTGATATCTGCTTCAAAAAGAACCTTATCAGCATCATATGATGAAGTGTATTCAGCTGCTTCATCAGTCATACCAGTCTTGAAACGACCATTCCTAATATTATCCAATGAAATCCCTTCTAAAAAGTATGTTAAAAATAAAAATAAATAAAAAAAGAAATGAAGATTTAAAAAATCTTATTTTTTCATTTCAGTGTATCCGCATTTACCACAAGCGAATCTGTCACCATGGTCAGCCATGAATACACCTTCACCACAACGAGGACAAATTGGGTTTTTTCTTTCAATTTTGTCTCCATCAACTTTGTAAAGATCAGCTTTTCTTACCATTTAAATCACCTATTCTTCTGCTTCTTCTGCTTCAGCATCTTCTTCAGCAGGCTCTTCTTCAGGTTCTTCATTTTTAGCAATAATATGTTTAGCTTCAATGAATTTTAAATCATCTACAGTATCGTAAACTTTAGCATAACCTGCAGCTTTAGGTTCGCCGTAGTGAGGTTGTACATTGTCTACAACAATTAAATCTTTTTTAGTGTTTAATAAAGCAACTAATTTTGATTTGATGTCTAATAATTTAGGAGTTGCTTCACCATCATAATCAACATAAAATTTAATTTCTTTTCTGTTAAACAATTTGTTTTCTTTTTCTTCAATAAATTCAATTTCCATTATAAGACCTCATTTATTTTATTCTTCAATAAATCCGTCAATAAGCTTTTGAGCTTTATTTTTCACATCAGAAACTTTTAAAAGCACCAAACCTTCATTTGGTTGTCCATATAAAATTGTTGTTTCCGGATTAGCCATTAAGATGCAAGGAAGAACTGCAAGATCTTCTTCCCCTTCAACTTCAATTACATAACATACGCCATTGTTAGATAATTCAAGAGCTTGGCCTATGGTTTCCCATAGATCATCAGTAATAGTTCCGGCAGGGTTGTTCACTTTTAAAATGTTATCTGCGCGTATAATATCATGAGTATGATTTTTTCTTTGAATTAAGTTATCAATAATACCAATATTGGGATATAATTCATATTTAGTAAGATTTGCAAAAGTCGCATCACCAACAGAAATTAAAAACTCGGAAGATTTAATATCTTCAATAGCATCTTCAAAGTCAGGATATAATTTGCCTAATGGTTTTTTAAGCTCCAATATTATATCCTCATTCAATTCTGCATCCAAGCGCAACACAATAAAACCTCTATCTTACTCTTAAACAATATTCACCAGGGATTGTAATATTTAATTCTTTAGCAATATCAGAATCCTCAGGGTCAGTGATAATCAAAAGACCGCTCCAATTGTCAGAAGTTGGACTTCCACAAGATGGGCAATGATCTTTATCTGAAATCATTTTACAAACTGTACAAGCTTTCATTCTTTACCCCTTACTTTTTTGTTTAGCTTCTTCAATCCACTCGAATCTACCTAAATTATTTTGTCTCATTGTAAGACCGATTTTAGACTTTCGGGTATTTTCCATATTGTTGGTTGATTCATCTTTAATTGAAACACTAACGGCTCTTGCTCTAACTAAATCTCCTTCATCTAAAGTTTTATTAGATTCTTTAGCCAATAATGCTCCTCTTTTAGCATCAAAATTGATATAATCATCTGTGACTTGAGAAACATGTATTAAACCATCCATAGGACCAATTCTAACAAAAGCACCGAAATCGACTATTTCGATTACCTCACCTTCTAGAATCTCATATTGTTCCGGTTTAAAGAAAAGTGCTTCAAAGATAACATTATGATATGCGGCTCCATCACCCATTATAAGTTTACCTTCGCCGATTTCATCTATAGCATTAACACAGATAAATAAACCAAGTTTCTTATCTAAACGACCCTCATAAGTTTCATTTAAAGTTTGAATAGCAACTTTATTAAGAGGCTCATCAAACTTATATGGTGGAATTCTTACAGTGTCCTCAATTTTTGTTTTATAATACAAAATAATCCCTCATATAGTTAATAAGTTTAATTAATATAATATTTTACCATCAATTGCAATATATTTTTTTTGTCTTAAATATGCTACGGTTATTCCTTTATCTTTTGCTCGTTTTTTTAATTCTATATCATTTGTAGCTAAAACTTCTGAAACTCTAAGTAATGCATCATCCACAGTTTCATTTTCAAGTAATGAAATATCCTTTATTTCAATTTTTGAAGAATTAGCTAACTTTAAGGCCAAATTTGCATTTAACCTTATTTTTCCTTTATTATTTCTTTTCAAACCCTTCAATTCATTGATAACAAAGCTTGGAGTAGTTAATTTATAAGAAGGTAATATTTTTTCAAGTTCGCTGATGATATCAACATTGAACTGAAAAGGAACCATAAAAAAATTGGTATCTATTACAACTTCTTTAGAGTTCATTATTCGCCCTCTATTTTATAATACCGTAACCGATTAATCTCCAACGAGCTCCAACCCTACGACTTAAAGCAACCCTATCGCCCGGACTAGCACAGACAGGCAATTTCAGAGTAACATCAACGTCATTTTTCTTGGTTGAAGTGACAACACCAATAGTGGTTGTTGTACCACAATTAATCATCAAAGCCTCTTTGATTTTAATTGGAGCGACATCACGTTCTTCTTTGGTACCCACTACACGATCTAGCAAATTAGCTTCCATTGAAAAGCTATTTAATACATCAGGCAATGTACCCTCTTCACCAGCAACAGTTCCGGATAACGAATCTGATTTGGTTAAAGATGGGTCTAATTTAGTTGCAATACCAACAAGTCCTCCCGGACCGATTTCCTCAACCTGCTTACCATTGGCTTCAAGACCGATAATTTCAGATTTGAGAGTGATTCTCTCACCGTTATTAGTAGGACCAGGCCTAATTTCAATAGTATCTCCAAGTTTGAATTTTCCTTGGACTAAGGTACCACCAATAACTCCTCCTTTAATTTTATCAGCACCAGAACCTGGCTTATTAATATCGAATGACCTTGCAACATGCATTAATGTTGTATCATCGATATTTCTTTCCGGAGGTTGAATTTGTTTTAGCATTGCTTCGATTAATATATCTATATTTGCACCTTGTTGAGCAGATACCGGTATTATTAAAGCATCTTCAGCACAAGTACCTTTAACAAATTCCTTAATTTCATTATAACTTTCAATAGCTCTTTCTTTTGATACAATATCAATTTTATTTTGAACTACAATAACATCCTTAACACCGATTACGTCAAGTGCCATTAGATGTTCTTTTGTTTGTGGTTGTGGACAAGACTCATTTGCAGCAATTACTAAAACAGCACCATCCATAATTGCAGCACCGGACAACATGGTCGCCATAAGGGTTTCGTGACCCGGAGCATCAACAAATGACACTTTTCTAATTAATTCAGTTTCGCTGCCACAGATTTCACATTTTTCAGAAGTAGTATAACATTCAGGTTCTTCACAGTTAGGGCATTTTCTAAATTCAATATCAGCATAACCTAAACGAATAGATATACCTCTTTTAGTTTCCTCACTGTGAGTATCAGTCCAAATTCCGGACAATGCTTTAGTAAGAGTAGTCTTACCATGGTCTACGTGACCAACTAAACCTATGTTAACATCTGACTGTACGTTCACAGATAACCACCTTTTTTAATAATTTAATTAACTTAAAAGTTAAATAAGAAAAATAGTAAAACTATTCTTCCTCTTCTTCATCAGCACCGATAATTTCAGCTATTGGTTTGCTTCCAGCTTGAGTAACTACGGTGTTAATTTGTACGATATCTTCTGCGATAGTGTTTCCTCTTACAGTTTTTCTTTTTTTAACACCATCAGCTTTAGGATGATAACCAATACCACCAGTTAATAAACTTTTTATTCTTCTAGTACCGGAAACATCTTTTTTCATGGTAAAACCATTTTTGTCACTACCACCAGTGATTTTTAAAGTGTAACCATCTAAACCAACAATTCCACCATCAAATTCATCACCGATAACTAAACCATTAAGCGCTTTAGTTTCATCAATTTCAAATTGATGAGTTTCAGCTTTTTGAGACACAACTATTTTGAATGCCATGGTATTTCCTCCTTAATTTTTCTATAAACCCAATTTATTATTCAAAAAGACCAAATTTACCCCAATCGGGATCTTGTTTACGTTTAATTTCTAAAAATTCATATAAAGTTTCAAATTCGTCTTCAGTTAACTTATCTTTAAATTCCCTTTCTATGAATTTGTAATGTTTTTCAGGAATGTCAACATATAGTTCATCCCCCTCATCGAAATGTTTGCCGACAATAGCATCTTTAATAGCCATCGCTACCCTCTGGCCTCTGGAAATATCCGGCAATGTTTCGCCTTTATCTTCCATACTTGCTATCACACCAACATATTCACCATTTTTATTTATTAAAGTTTGACCTTGTTTAATTGTACCGCTAATTGATTCTATTCCAATAATAGCTGGTTTACTTTGACGGAAAACTAATTTCGGTAATGACATGAATTTTGCAGGCTTGATGATAGCATCATAAAACGCTTTCTTTTTAGCCCTTTCAATTTCATCAATCCATTCTTCATAATCTTCAATGATTTGATAGATTACATCACCTTTAAACAGTTTTACATCGGAATTTTTAAGGTCTTCTTCTGAATTCGGATGAACATCAACATTAAATGCTATAATGGCTCCATGCGCATCATTTTCATTGAATGCAATGGATGAATTGATAATATCCCTACGATTTATATCACCAATGTCCGCTTCACGAATAGGAATATCCAATTCTCTTAATAACTTAACAATAGCTTCAAGAGAACCTAATGTATCTGCTTTAACTAAAATTCCTTCATCTTCAGTTGTGATAGTAATATCTTCAATTTCTTTTAAGATTTCATCTTCAACATTTTCATCTTCGCTTAATACCCTAAGCGGTGAACCAGAAACGACATCATCTAAATTAGGAGCAGCAATCTTAATACCTGCAGCTGCAACAACTTCGTCAAATTTTTGGAATTTCTTTTTAGAATCTCTCATTTCTTCCAGTGGAAGCGGCCTTAAAATAGATCTGATTTTAGTAGTTAAAACTTCATTTGTAGAAGTCATTAAAGCTATTTCATCATTAGTTCGCAAAACACCATCATAAATAATACTATCAATAGTTAGACCTAATCCGGTTTCTTCCTTAATCTCTAAAACAGTACCTTTAGCAGGGGCATCAGCATTAATTTCAAGCTGCTCAGTCAGATATTCCTGAGCAAGGCCTAAAAGCATAGCCAATACTTCAATAATCCCTTCACCAGATTTAGCACTAATTGGAATAATACTAATTTGGGAAGCGAAGTTGCTAACTCTGTCAAATCTTTCGGATTGGAAACCTTCCTTGTGAAGAGTACCAACAATTTCATAAACTTTTGTGTCCAAATCCTGTTTGACACTTGGTGCCTGTTGTTGGAAAGTCTCCTTAAATGAAGCACCTTCATGTGTTTCCCATCCAAAAATCATGTCAATCTTATTGGCAACAACAATGAATGGAGTTTTATACATTTTAAGAATGTTTAATGCTTCATATGTTTGTGGTTTAAATCCGTCATTGACATCTACAATCAATACAGCCAAATCAGCTAACGCTCCACCACGTTTTCTTAAACTGGTGAATGCTGCGTGACCAGGAGTATCAATAAAGAATAAACCTGGAATCAAATCTTTGATAGTTAATCTTGATATAAAATTCCCACAGATTTCTTCAATAGTATCATTAGGTATTTCTGTAGCACCGATATGTTGAGTAATACCTCCTGCTTCCTTATCAGCAATGGTACTGCCTCTAATATAATCCAATAATGTAGTTTTTCCATGGTCTACATGCCCTAAAACGGATACAATTGGGGATCTGATTTTCATAGTATCTTTTCTTAATAATAAATATTTAAAATCTAAATTTATTCATAAATTAAATCATTGTCGACGATTTCATAATCGCAAATTTCATCTTCATTGAAGAAAAGAGCGATTTCTCTTTCAGCAGATTCAGGAGCATCTGAAGCATGAATAATATTCCTACCGGTATCCATACCGAAATCTCCTCTGATAGTTCCAAGGTCTGCTTCTAAAGGATTAGTTGCACCAACTATTTTTCTGATAGTGGTAATAGCTTCTTCTCCTTCAATTACCATTGCTAAAGCTGGTGAAGAAGTAATATACTCAACTAAACTTGGGAAAAATGGTTTTTCAGCATGTTCTCCATAATGAGTTTTCGCTAAATCTTCATCGATTTGAATTAATTTAACAGCTACAATTTTAAGACCTTTGTCTTCAAAACGGGATAATATTTTTCCCATAAGACGTCTTTGGACAGCGTCCGGTTTCATCATTACAAAACTTTTTTGAATCATTCTTTAACCCATTTAACTTTTCTTGGAACTCTTCCGAGTTTAATCATATTTTTTTCACATTTACTGCTACAAAAGAAATAAATTGAACCGTCTCTTTTGACGTACATCTTTCCAGTACCTTCTTCTATTTCCTTTTTACAGAATGAACAAGTTCTCATGTTCTTACACCTTCTTATGGAGTCTTAATTTCTTTAGCTTCTCTGATTGTATCAAGTAACATTAAAATGTCACCTTCTCTAACAGGACCCATAATGTTTCTTGTTAAAATTCTTCCTTTATCTCTACCATCGAGGATTCTGCATTTAATTTGCATTACCTCACCAGTCATACCAGTTCTTTTTAAAACTTCAATGACTTCAGCAGGGGTTCCTTCTTCCATGTAAATCACCGTAATATATTAAAAGAATTTATCTATTCTTTTAATTCAGCAACTTTTTCTACAATTTCAGAAACAGCAGCTTCAGCATCACCAGCGTCTACAATACATGCAGATGCAGTACCAACAGTTAAACCTGCAGCTCCACCAACTTGTTCTTTGGTAGGTAAGTATGCGTAAGGAATTTCTTTTTCATCAGCTAATACAGGGATGTGTGCAACGATTTCAGCAGGATCAACATCTTCTGCGATAACAACTAATTTTGCATCTCCTCTTTCGATGAATTTAGTTACTTCGTTAGTACCTTTTGCTACTTTACCAGTAGACTGTGCGGTTTCTAATGCTTCTTCAACTTGTTTAGCTAATTCTTCAGGTGTGTCAAATTTTACATAAATGTTTGCCATAAAATATACCTCCTTTTTCATCTGGCTATGCCATCCATCGGCATATATTATAATCCACATTGAATCATAATATTATTTAATTACAACTGTTCAGATTACCCGAATTAAATTATAGAGTAGTCTAATACAGTCTTTAATAATACTAATTCTTGAATAATTCATATATCACTAAATATAATCCCGAGAAAAAAATAAGAGGGATTAGACTTTCAATATAAATACTTCTGAATTTCATGTAATTTTT
>NZ_JAFRKB010000028.1 GCF_017431965.1 Methanobrevibacter sp.
ATTGACGGAACAAAATTAAGTGAGGTATCTGAAAGCGACAGTGAAGAATTTGATAAGCCTCTTTTGGCTAAACGTCTCATTGATTCTTTTATGAAGCAAGTTCTTCTTGATGGATTTTTCCATGCGGACCCTCATGCGGGAAACGTGATAATTTTGGACGATAATGTCTTATGTTATATTGATTTGGGTTCAGTTGGTATTCTTGATGACGGCTTTAGAAAAGACCTTTGTGACATGTTGATGTTGATTGCAGACCAGGATGTTAATGGTGTGATAAATCAGTTCATGTACATGGGTATTTTAAATTACGCTATGGATACCACACGTTTAAAACGTGACCTTCGTGATTTATTCTTCAGATATTTTTCACAAGGTTCCGGTGGATTAAATGAAATATTGAACAAATTGCTTGATCTTATGCAGGATTATGGTGTTGTTCTTCCAAATGAATTCGTCTCAATGGCCAGGGGCGTATCCATGATTGAAGCTGATGCCACTGCGCTTGATCCGGATATGGACATTATGGCTTCCATTGAACCGATAGCCAAACAGGCAATGGAAGAGCGAATGAACATCAAAAAAAGTTTAAGCAGTAAAAAAGGCAGTTTGGTCTATTATAAGAATATGCTTAAATCATTGCCTCCAATTCTAGCAAATGCTATTCATAAAATAAATAATGGGGAAATGAGTCTTAGATTTGAAATTGACCATCTTGACCGTATTGTGAGCAAATTTTCATTAGTTGTAATAATTGCTGCACTTTTAATGAGCTCCTCAATAGTGATGACAATCGACAGGGGGCCAATGTTGTTTGATATGCCTCTGATTGCAGTTTTAGGTTATCTGGTAACATTTATTTTAGGGCTTATTGGTATTGTGAATTATCTGTATAGTAGATGAGGATTAACTCCTCATTTATAATTTAATGAGATTATCGAAAATGGGATTGTTATTCATGGATTAAAAGCGAATTGACAGTTTTAGTAATGTTTGAGATAATTATTTAAATGTTAATATGCAGGAATTGCCGAAATCCGGTTTTGCTTTTATATTTCAAAAAGTTATATTGTCCATATTTTAGCTTTTGAGAATGTAACTGTGGGTACTGGTAGAATAGCTATTTATATATGAATGGACAATTGACCTGAGAAGAATAAGTATACAATTTTGTATTTTTTTTTATTAATGGTAAAATCAAAGCATTCATGAATATGCTTATTTGTTTAATTATACAATAAGCCATATTATATTTTTATTTTAATTATATTTTATATTTAAATTTTTATTTATTATTTTTTTTTAATATTTGGCACTATTTTACTGAACAAAATTCTAATATTTTCATGAAAATGTTTCTTTTATAATTATTTTCGAATTTAGTATACAATTTTATATTCTATTATGTCTATTTTATTATATTTGTTTTATTTTTTTTAGATATTTTTGAATAATAATTTAATACTGATTTTGAAAAAATTTCAATTTATTGGGAATTTTTTTATTTAATTGTTTTTTTTAATTTTAAAATTTTAAAGTATTTTTTAGAATATTAAATTTGGATTTGGATGAATTTTTTTTATTGAACATGTTTCAATAAAATCATTATATTTATATATAATATAATTTATAGACATTAATGTATGTTTGATTTTACACTCAAATAGTTCGCTATAAGATTTTTTAGTGAACAACGGGATAATATTCAAACTAATCATAGGGAGAATATGGTTAACTGTTGAAAATAAAATTTGATATTAGAATTATGGGTTGAGCGCATATGGCAAAAGAAGATAAAAAAGTTGCAAGGCAACGTTTTGATGAGATTATGGGTGTTGCAAAAAAGCACCACTTGGCAAAATTATTAAAAGAAAATAAAGATGATGAAGATTTTGAAATCTCAGATTTAAGATATGCAATGGAAGAATTGGGTCCTGCATTCATTAAATTAGGTCAATTGTTAGCTACAAGGCCGGATATGGTCGGTAATGAAATAGCTGATGACTTAAAGTTGCTTAGGGACAATACTCCAGTAACTCCTTTTGATGAAATAAGACAAGTCATTGAAGGCGAACTCGGACAGCCATTGGAAGAGGTATATTCCGAATTTAATGAAGAACCGCTCGGATCCGCATCAATCGGTCAAGTTTATAAGGCAACATTAAAGGAAAACGACATGGATGTCGCTGTTAAAGTTCAAAAACCGGGCATTTATGAAGTTATTAAACCTGATGTAGTAGTATTGAATAAAGTGGCCGCAACAGTCGACAAACATGTTTCAGGATCAAGGGTATATAACCTGCCTGCAATGGCCAAGGAATTCGAAAGGTCAATCTTTAAAGAATTGAACTACATGGAAGAAGTTAAAAATATTAGTAAAATAACAAAAAACTTTGAAGAAGTCGATTATATTAAAATTCCTGAAGTATATCCTGAATACTGTTCCTCTAAGCTCATAACCATGGAACTCATTGACGGATATGAATTGCCTGAATTATACGACAATGAAATTGAAGGCATCAACAATGCAGAAATAGCACAATACGGATGCCAATCATATTTAAAACAGGTATTGATTGACGGATTTTTCCATGCAGACCCGCACCCAGGAAACTTGTTCGTAACCCATGACAACAGGCTCTGTTACATTGATTTCGGAATGATGGGTGTTGTCAACGACACATTCCGTTCAAACTTCGCTCAATTAGTCTTGCTTCTGTTGGATGGAAATTCACATCATTTAATCAATCAGTTGCTTTACATGAAAATCATTACACCAGAACAGAACACTGATGAGTTCAGGGAAGATGTTGACGACCTGTTGAACTCATACATCGGCGTTGACATGGATCAAATGGACGGAATATTCGATGATTTGATGAACGTGATGATTAACCACAATATTGTTCTTCCAAGAGAGTTCGTAATGATTGGAAGGGGTATCATACTCATTGAGGAAGCTGGAGACAAATTAGACCCACACTTCAATCTCACAGGAGAACTTGAAAAATTCGCTAAAGACATGATAAAAACAAAATTCGAACCTGGAAACCTTGTCGGCGGGGGATTCAACTATATTGTGGAAATCGAACATTTATTAAAAGACTTGCCTGACAGGCTCAACAGCACTCTTGACAAGGTTGAAAGAGGAGAGCTGGAATTAAATATGAACCATACAGGTTTGGATGATTTGAAAAATCAGTTGTCCATATCCTTGATTGTAGCTGCATTGCTTGTGGGTTCATCCATCGCAATCCTGGCAGATAAAGGTCCAAAAGTTTGGGATATCTCTGCAATCGGATTTATAGGATTCGTATTAAGCGCAGTTATTGGAATATATTTAATTTACAAATATCTTAGGGATTAAATATTCCATAGAATGATTAAAAAAAGCATTTCCTGTTAATAGGAGGATACATATTAAATTTATCATTAATTATTAAAAAAACGGAGGAATTCATATGTTGGATAATAAAATAAAATATATTTTAGCTTTGTTAATTATTTTAATTTTATCTATGAATGCTTTCAGTGCAACAGATTTCACTGATGATTCCAGTGATGCTACACTACAAAGCAGTCCAGTAGATGAAGTTGTAGGTGATGGCGCTGATGATGGTGCTGGTGATCAAGCTGACGATAGTCAAAACAATGAAGAAACTAATACAAATACTGATGACACTAAACCAGGCACAACTTCTGGTGGAAATGGTTCTGGAAGCGGTAGTAGTTTTGATTTTAGTAGTTTAACAGGTGGAAATGGTTCTGGAAGCGGTAGTAGTTTTGATTTTAGTAGTTTAACAGGTGGAAATGGTTCTGGAAGCGGTAGTAGTTTTGATTTTAGTAGTTTAACAGGTGGAAATGGTACCGGAAACGGAACTGATTTTGACATCGCACAAATTCTCGATATCTTTTCAAAATTGATGGGTGGTAATGCAACCAATGCTACTAACGAAACTGTTAATCCTGAAGTAAGTGATGTGCCTGAAGTTGTAACAAGCACTTCTTATGCTCCTGTTTCACAGCCTGCCGAGAGTACTGCTCAGCATTTTGTCCAAAGACTTAGGGATAATGTAGTAGTAAGCACTGGTGATGCATTGAGACTTCAAGGCATTAACAACCTGTTTGATTCTGATTTTACAAATGGGCATTTATTAGTTTATGTTGATGGTAAATTAGTATTTAATGAAATTACTGCTGGTGATGTATCCACTCCAATATTCTGGATTTCTGGTGATTACCTTGGTCAACATCAAATCAGCGTAGAATTCACACCTAATGGAACTTCAAATACTAATAAATATACAGAGGATGTTTATATAGCATAATATCCTTTTTTTCTTTTTTTTTGGTTTGTAAAATTCATATTTTTGTTGAATTTGATTTGATAAATTTTATTTTTTGAGTTTTTTTATTATACTTTTGAAACTGTTGGGATTTAAAACAAAAAAGAGTTTGAAAGGACTTGGATTTATCAGATTATCTCGTTAGCCTCAAAACATTACATTAATGATTAAAGTTGCAGAAAGACATAAATAACAATACAATCACTTAATTTAAATTTTTTGCAAAAACTAGATTAACCTAATGAAATTATTATTGGTAATACTTTTGAGAGATTTGCATGAAAACTCATGTGAGAGTTGGCTACTTTTTTCTTACTCTACTTTTTTAGAATCTAATTTATATATGATGATTTCTAAAAATAATTGCATAGTCCCGTAGGGTAGTGGCAATCCTTCTGGGCCCTGGACCCAGAGACAGCGGTTCGACTCCGCTCGGGACTACTTAATTATCCAAATTATTTTAAACGCAGGATATTTTTTTCTACCATTGCCAATGATTTAAATTGTTGGTAGCTTACACAATATTTATTTAACTACCTCAACTTATGGAAATTGAGGATTCTTACTTCACGGGCTGTAGATGATTATGCATTTAGGATTGCTGTGCTATCCCTCTCGTCCCGAAGGTTAAGACATTAGCTTAATTTTTTTTAACTTTGGTATCGTTGAAAAACTTAATTTAAAAAAGTAAAATAGTATTAATTAAAATAATGGAGGTATGTTATATGGATACTCATGCGATAGTTGTGGTACTTTCATCTCTACAATACTTTTTTTAAGATTTATAATAATTAAATATTTTTAATTGCCATAATCGGCTATTGTTTATATAACTGAAGATATTTTTATAAATTTCTAGCTACATATTATTA
>NZ_JAFRKB010000029.1 GCF_017431965.1 Methanobrevibacter sp.
ACCAAATGAGTTTTCATACAGAACCTCACCTAATGCACTGTTGTCTGTAAAGTTGGAACCTTTGATTTCACCATCAGTACCGAACCAGAATACAGCACCACCAGATCTTCTAGCAGTATTGTTGTTAAAATCGGAATTTAAAATATGACCATTAGTAGCACCTTTGTAGAAATCAACAGCACCACCATTAACACCCGCATAGTTATCATCAAAATCACAAGTGTCAATTGTAATGTCGGAACAGTTACCTTCGGTACTGCCCTGAAGGAATATAGCACCACCATTAACGGATGCATTGTTGTCCCTAAAGACACTGTTGGTAATGTTACCTCTGGCACCGGTCCACATCACAGCACCACCATGACCACCATAAGTCATATTACCAAATGAGTTTTCATACAGAACCTCACCTAATGCACTGTTGTCTGTAAAGTTGGAACCTTTGATTTCACCATCAGTACCGAACCAGAATACAGCACCACCAGATCTTCTAGCAGTATTGTTGGTGAAAGTACCATTAATAATATGACCATTAGTAGCACCTTTATACCAATCTACAGCACCACCATTAACACCAGCAGTATTGTTAGTAAAGTTACAACCTATAAACCAAGTATTGTCACTAGGTACTAAAGTATTCTGATTGCTTCTCAGGAATACTGCACCACCATGAGTGTTAGCATAATTACTTTCAAAAGTGGAATCATATACATAACCATTACTTCCAGTGAATGTGATTGCACCACCATTACCCGGATTTTGAGCACCGAACTCACCAGTAGCATTATTGTATCTGAAGATAGTATTACGTATTGTACCATTATCACTTTGCCATCCTATACCACCAGCAGAACCTCTAGCTATATTATGTTCAATAGTACAATTGATTACAGTACCATTATAACATGCACTATTCCAACAAAGTGCACCACCATTCCTACCAGCAACATTATATGTAAAGGTACTGCCTTGTATAGTTGCATAATCACTATGAATAGCACTATTAGCATTCTTAACTACAACAGCACCACCATTTAAAGTAGCATTATTATTATTGAAAGTAGAATTTTCAATAGTAGCATAAGGACCAGACAATGATATTGCACCACCAAACCCATTAGTAGTACTTGTACTAATTGCATGATTACTATCAAATTGAGAATCTGCTATGGTATCATGTTCACCGTTGATGTATATTGCACCACCATCACCATATGCAACATTATTCCTGAATATGCCATTAGTGATTCTCCAGTTATCACCTTCAATGAATAATGCTCCACCATTACCATTAGCTGTGTTGTTTTCAAAAGTCACATCACTCAAAGTACCGTCATCACCTACAAGGTGTATTGCACCACCGTTACCTGAACCTTTAGCATTCACAAATGTAACATTCAATATAATAACCCTAGAGTTAATGGTAAATATTCTGGCAAGATTTGATCCGTCAATCTTATGTCCATTACCAATTATCACCAGCGCCTTTGATATTGTTATACCGCCAGCAAAATCAGAATCAGTTTCGTTATTAAATTTATAATCCTTAGTAAGCGAGATAGTTGAACTTCCGCCGTTTATAACTTGATTAAGTGAGGTAAATGATTCTTCACCAGCTGTTAAAACCGAATCATTTTCAGAAATAGAATACAATGATTGATTATTAGTATCATTGACAACGCCAACATCCGTTATTGCCAATGAAACATTATTTGTACCATTTACATCAACATCGCTAGCCGTAGCTACCTGAAGTGTGCAAATTACGCACAATAATAAACATATCATTAATATTTCTTTCAACCTCATAATTCACTTCCCATTAAACATCATCGACCGTTGAAAACTGGTCGAAAGTCTATAGTGATAATTAATTCATAAATTTATAATATATATGTTTTACTAAACACAAATATTCAAAAAAATGAACGATTTTAAGATTAAATCTAAAACTCTAAAATATGAAGATATATCAAAATATGATTTAAATAAAATTCAAACAAAACAAGCATTGATAAAAATATGTTGAACATGAAGGATATGTCAAAAAACACCGACAAAAAAAATATGCTGACACATTACTATACTATATAATATATAACATATAGGAAAACAACACCACATCAAAACACTATAATATATAACATATAGGAAAACAACACCACATCAAAACACTATAATATATAACATATAGGAAAACAACACCACATCAAAACACTATAATATATAACATATAGGAAAACAAGAAAATGAAAAAATAAATTTTAAAAAAAAAGAAGTGAAAAGTAATTATTTAATTACTTTACTTTTGATGATTTCAACCCTTTTGAGAGGGTAGATCTTTTTAGCATTGTGGTAAATTTCAGATGCTAACTTACCGTTTACGACGATTTTTACCAATTCGTCGAAAGTTTTTTCAGCTGCAGTTTCTTTGATTAAATCTTCAATGACACTTCTCATGTATCTTTGTTGGGAAGATTTTGCTCTTCTGATGGTTACTGCAAGCACTTGAAGTTTGATTTTGCGGCCATCTTTGGTAGTGACGATAGCTGAAGCATCGATTCTGGAAGTTCCTCTTCTAATCATGCTTCTTACATAATCAGTTGTGGTTTTGTGGCCGGTGAATTTGGTGTTTGCAACATCGCCTGCAACATTATCAATTTCAAATCTGAGTTTGATGTATTGTTTTGAGAAGTCCCCAGTCAATTCTCTCATGGTCACTTCAACGCCTCTTCCGATGAGAAGACTTGCATCTTTTGCTGGAGTTTCTCCGATTTCTTTATCTTCAAAGTTTACTGGTGTTTTAATAGTATACCAGGATTTTTCTTTCCATGTATCACGTACTCTACGTCTTTGTTTTGCCTTTGCCATTATATCAACCGTTTTTTTAATAAATAATAATATATAGTAAATATAGCCTACGCTATTAAAATTTTAAAATATAGTCTGAAAATACAGTATTTCACAAATAAGCCATAAAATAAACTGTAAATAGGATTATAAAAAAGTATTGGTTTATAATCAGTTATTCGACTATCGTGAGTTTTTCTCACGTTATTTAAAGAAAATATCTGTAATTTAAGTTTTAATTAATAAAACCCGCCCATAAAGGTTACATTTAATTATTTTATTCATAGTATATAAAGATTATTAAAAAAATTACTTTTTTTGAAAAAATGAAAAATCAGCAGATCAATATTCCATTTTTTGCAGCCCATGACAATCAGGTAAAAACCTAAAACAACCTGTGAAAAATAAAAATCAGGACTTTTACAAGAATAAAAATTAAAAAAAATAAAATTTTCAGCCGAAAAATTCAATCGGCCAAAATGCTTTAAACTTAAAATGAAATCCAAATCATAAAACCGGCTTTTTCATGAACTCGACATGGTCCATGTATCTTTTCAAAACATCATCAATAGGACCTTCATCCATGACCAGTTTGATACCCTGGTTTTCTGCCTTGATTTTGGATTTGAATCCGTATTGAACTGCGATCAGCACATCACAATCCTCGCATGCCTTAAGGACCTTGCCGCCCTGATGCTTTGAATCTTCGGCTATCTCGACATCCCTTCTTTCAGCAAAACTGATTTCATCCCCACAGTCATATACGTATACTGACTTTCCTCGTCCGAGGTGCAAATCCACATTTTCACCATCGGAAGATACCACTGCAATTCTCAATTTCATCCCCCATAATTATATAGATTAAACTTCAGCACCATCCAATGCATGAAGACACTCGCAATCTGATGATTCATCAACATTTTTTATGAAATTATATATCAGTTCAAGTAGGTCACGTTCCTTTTCTTTGACCATTTCAAAGACTTCATCTATTGTTAGGTTGTTTTCAGAAATTCCTGATGCAAAGTTTGACACGATGCATATTGAATTGTAGCACATCTGCCTTTCGCGGGCAAGTGTGACTTCAGGAAGGCCGGTCATTCCGACCAAATCACCGCCGAGCATCTTGAACATCTTAATTTCAGCAGGTGTTTCGAATCTTGGCCCTTCTGTGCAGACGTATGTGGCTCCGAGAATCACATCCCCGGATGCGTCCAGGACATCCCTCAGCTGACTGCAGTACGGTTCGGTTACATCTATATGAACCACCTTATCCTCAAAGAATGTTTTCTTTCTGTTCTGTGAGAAATCCAGAAAATCATCCGGAATTACAAAAGAGCCAGGAGGCATTTCAAGATTCATGGATCCGACAGAATTTGTGGCTATTATCTTTGTAACGCCGACCTGCTTTAATGCATCGATATTTGCTCTGAAATTAATTTTATGAGGCGGAATGCTGTGTCCTGATGCATGGCGCGGGATAAAAGCAACCTCTTTTCCAAAAATGTCCAGAATGGACACTTCAACATCCCCATACTCAGTTTCAACCAATCTGTTCTCACAATTGTCTGCCTTTTGGGTGATTTCATATACTCCGCTTCCGCCGATAATGCCTATCATTTTAACTACCCTTTGCAAACTGATAACGGTTTTACCTTTGCAACTAACTTGGCAATTCCAGTACTGTCGGATACGCGGACAACACTGTCCACATCCTTATAGGCTCCAGGAGCCTCTTCAGCAATTACATGTTTGCTGGTTGCCTTGATTTTGATTCCTCTCTTTTCCATATCCTCAGTGATTTCATCAGCAGAGAAGTCCTTTTTGGCACGGGATCTTGACAATATCCTTCCTGCACCATGAGCAGTGGATCCGAATGTTTCCTCCATTGCAACGTCTGTTCCGTGCAATACATATGAAGCGGTACCCATTGTACCTGGAATCAGTACAGGCTGTCCGACTTCCCTGTATTTTTCCGGAACTTCCGGCCTTCCGGGACCGAATGCACGGGTTGCTCCTTTTCTGTGAACTAAAAGCTCTTCCTCTCTTTTATAGACTTTATGAGTTTCCATTTTAACGATATTGTGGGCAACATCATAGACAATGTCCATTTCCATGTCCTTTGCGGATTTTCCCAATACTTCCTCAAAGGTTTCACGAACCCAATGAGTCATCATCTGCCTGTTTGCCCATGCGTAATTGGCCGCTGCCGCCATTGCCTGGATATAGTCCTGAGCCTCTTTTGAATCCAACGGTGCGCATGCAAGCTGCCTGTCATCAAGGTTGATTTTGTATTTCTTATAGGCCTTGTCCATTACCCTCAAATAGTCTGAACATACCTGGTGTCCGCAGCCTCTGGAACCTGAATGAATCATGATTACAATCATTCCCTTTTCAAGGCCGTAGACCTTTGCAACTTCTTCGTTATATATTTCATCAACGATTTGAACTTCCAGAAAGTGATTTCCGGAACCCAATGAACCCAATTGCGGGATTCCTCTTTTTTTAGCCTTATCGGAAACTATGCTTGAATCTGCATCCACCATTCTTCCGTTTTCCTCAAGGACTTCGAGATCTTCAGCCCATCCATATCCGTTATTGACAGCCCATTCGGCACCATAGTCAAGCACATCATTGATTTCATCCTTATCAAGCTTGATTCTGCCTTTGCTTCCAACACCGGACGGAATATTCTTAAACAGCTTTTCTGTAAGCTCATCAAGGTGTTCTTCAATATCCTCAAGAGTAAGATTTGATTTAATCAGCCTGACACCACAGTTGATGTCGAATCCTACTCCTCCAGGAGATACTATACCGTTTCTCAGACTGAATGCTGCAACGCCTCCAATAGGAAATCCGTATCCGAAGTGAATATCCGGCAATCCGATGGAATACCTTTGAATGCCCGGGAGGCAAGCCACATTCACTATCTGCTGTACAGCACCTTCCTCCAAATCGTCAAAACTTTCATCAGCAATGTAAAATCTTCCGGAAGCCCTCATCTTTTTGTTGTAGGAACCCGGAATCTCATAAACATTATCCCTAACTTTTTTAATTTCATCTTTAATACTCATAAAAATCACAGAACTATTATGTTTTAATATTTATAGTGATGTTTAAATATAGTTTTGGTAGGATCATTATTGCATCAGACAAATAGTGATTTTTTAAGCATGACCCCCAGGAAAGTATGTTGGAGTTAAAAATCCTGCAGCAATATTGTTAATAAACTGTCTTATAAATTATAAAATCCCGTGTCAAATCTGCATTTTTTATTGTGATGGTCAACTAAAAAAAAATATAATCAAAACATTTAACATCACGGGAAGATTTGTAAACTTTATATGGACAGTATAGATAATTGCTTCTGAAAAATTAACGAAATGTTTATTCCCCGTAGAACATGAAAAATTCTATTGGAATCATATATTGTAAAATCAGTTCACATAAAATAAAACAAATTTTATACCATATATTCAATTTTCATGCTCAAAAATCCTAAAAAAAGCTACAATATAAAATATGAATTCAAACATTGCCATTCCCAAATCAGAATTTAAAGGATATCCTTATGCTGACGGATTGAATGGCTTTGATTAACCAATAAAATAAAAATGGAATGGTGGAAAATCATTTTCTAAACAATGAAGATACACCTGCAATGATCAAAAACAGTGCACTCAATATATTTATGTAGTCTGCACCCAGAATTACAAACATGGTTGCAACAATAAAACCGAAACCCGCAACCTCATGATTTTTTCTGACATAATATGAGGATATGAATCCCAAAATGGATGCTAGGAAAGCTATAGCTCCGAATAATGGCGGATGAGAATGACCGAAGCTTTCAAGAAAAATCAGAAAAGATCCTGAAAACATGCCTATGACTGAACCCATTATGCCCATTATCATCTCAAAATTTCTTGAAACAGATCTAGTTCTTTTCATGTTCTAATGTATGTTGGTCATATTATAAATAAATTATAAATCTACAATTGCCTGAAGTTCAACCCTGCTTGTCTTTTTGACATCCATCATGTGGAATGTTATCGCCTTGATTTCCGCCTTTCTCTCATGTTTCGACCAGTCGATTGCTTCTCCTTTGATAGTTGCTTCAAGATGATAGTGTTCATCGGCCCTTTCGATGTCCACATCAAACTCGCTGAAAAGCATGAAGTCGATTTCATGGTAAAATAGAAGCTCTTCAAGGTAATCGTATAAGAGAGATACTTCGTCTTCAGAGTCTATTTCAAATGATTCTGCAACATCAGGACTTATGTTTGATGTATCGGATATTATATTGAAAATGGCCAAGCCTGCATTTTCAAAGGCTTCGTTAAGGTTTTCACCAAAAGCCTTAAAGCCAATGTCGGCAGTCACATCAAAATACTCGAATTTTTTCATGGTTTTACCTCAAGAATATTACTTCTCAGATGCTCTCTTTCTCTTTCTTTATATTAATATTTTAATAATAATAAGTATAGTGATTAAAATGTTAAGGAATACAGATACCCACATACAAGCAGATTTAAGAAAAAAAAGTTCAATAAAAGATGAAATTGTTTTCAGCGACTATGACCTTCAATCTTGCATGGTAATGCTTCTTGTAATAACTGCATTACTTTTATCAGTTGTTTCTGTTGTAGCAGCGCAGACTCCGAGCATCATCTAAGCTTGGATTCCATTATTTTTAAAAGAATACCAAACCCTTAATGCTGCACATTAGACCTGCAAGCTTACCATGCAATAATCTAATGATACAGAAACTGATTTCCCAGGAAATTTAGATGCTATGATCATCGGGGTTAAAACGCAATATAATTTCACGAGAATTCCCCTTAACCCCTTTTCCTGTAAATTTAGTGTCAATCAACCTCACGAATTCCAGTTTGTTTAAAGTCCTGTCGAATGATGCGTAGCTGGAACCTGTTTTTTCTTTGAATATCTTTGACAGTTCACCTGCAGTATAAACACCGTCGTAGTCTGCAATCATTCTCAATAACTCTTTTTCGGAATCATTTAGGGATTTGATGGTCTCATCAATATTGACTGAAACTAATGAATCGACAGCCTTGTCGTAGTGTTCCTGAGTGATTTTGCGGCTTGCATCGGCTTCCGCAATGTTGCCGCAGGAATTAAGAAGCTTGATTCCGATTCTCAAATCGCCGTTTTCAAAGGCATACATTGCAATCTGCTCCAATATCTCATCACTTAAAACGCCTGGGAAAAATCCTGCCTTTGCCCTGTCGTTTAGGATATCTTCAGTTTCTGAATATGTATAAAGCGGGAAAGTTATCTCCTGCGGAATGAAAACGGTATTCACATTCTTATCGAATGCATATTTGAATTCCAAATCGGACAGGATTGCAAAAATGGATGTCTTGACACCAGGATATTCCTCATATGCCCTCAACATGTCATAAAATATTTTATTGGCATTCTTGCTTTGGAACAGATAATTGACATCGTCAAGCGCAATCACCAATGCCTTTTCGTTTCTTTGAAGATCCTTCATGATTTTGTCATAGATTCTGGAAAACGGAACGCCTGTTTCCGGAGGAAGATGCCCGAATATCTTTTTGTGAATTTGGGAAAATATTCCGAAACGGGTTGTGTGAAGCTGGCAGTTGATATAGACACATACAACCTTTTCTGTGTTTTTTTCGACAAGCTCGAATACCTTTCTGATTGCTGTTGTCTTACCTGTTGCCGGTGAGCCCAGAACAATTGCGTTTGATGGCTGGCCACCCCTCATGGCAGGCCTTATCGCCATTGCCATTGCTTCCATTTGAGTATCCCTGAAATTATAATTCGGAGGCACATAATCCGGGTCAAAAGCGTTTATATTTTGAAAAAGACTTTCATCATGCATTAAAATATCTTCAATTCCCATAGTATCTAGTTTGTTTTAACTATTATAAATCAATTATTATTTACACAAATTGATAATATTGACATCCTCATTGTCGATTACCCATTGGGTCAGTCTCTCTGCATACTCCAGTTTTTTCTTTTTGAATTCATCTGCTTCGGCCAGGTCGCTTTCAAGATTTGGTCTTGAATATTTTGTCACCACATCGCCGAAATCCATTCCCGCAAGGGTGATTTCGCTTGCACCCAATGCCACAGCCAAAAAGATCGCCCTGTCGCCGTCGGTGAATCCTCCGAAATTGTAGATGTTTCCGACAGGCTGGGCCTGTGTGGTGCCTATCACGTTTGTGAAAAATGATGTGTATTTGACAACCTGCTCGAGATTGTCTCCGTGAGCGTGAACCGCAATGTTTGCCCCCTTCAAGTTGGCCAAAAGAATGTCATCCATATTTCCGTCCAAATCTGTGGCAACTATATCCGGGGCGATTTTCTCTTCTATCAAAGCAGTTGTTGCGCCGTCTGCTGAAACCAAAACGTAATCCTTTAAATCATAATTTTCCTTTAATTGAATAATGTGTTCTTTTAGGGAAGGTCCTGCCCCAAACACTATAAATTTGTCTGAAAAGCCGACAATCTGGCTTAAGTCGTCCAGTGTAAGGCATCCTTCTTCGGATAAAATTTCATCCAAAACTTTTGCTGAGTTTTCGTCACCCTCTCTTGAAAAACCGAAATCATCAAGAATTTCCTTATAATATCTTTCCCAAAGTCCAAATTCCATATTTAAACCTCACTATATTAATTTAAGCCAGTGGTTAATTAAATAATTTATTATTTTATGGAAATTGTTTTAGATTGTTAAATTAGTTTAAACCTATTAAATTTACTCTATTTTAAAGTAAAACTTTTTATATTGCTTAAAATAAATTAAAAAATACATTAATGTAGTTTATTATGGTTTCTGGAAATCTCCAAAATTAATAGGTTGAAAACATGGATTTGACCAAAAAGATAATCCAAAAAAAAACTCGTTGAAAGAAAAGAAAAAAACAATCTGAATAAAGAAACATCAACCAAAATCAATGAAATTCTCTCTAATGATTGACAACATTGATACGATTGCCTGTCAGTTTAAAATACCAATCAGAAATTTGTCTAAGAGTAAAACCTACCATGAACGCTGATATTACCGTTCCAATTCCAACCGCACCAAACATGTTTGAATACCACAAAGCACACATTGCAAAAGCTATAGCGACAATTGAAGCATCGAATCCTATCTTGATTGTTGAAAACCTCCATCCGGTCACAATGGATATGGCTTCAACACATCCCTCTCCGGGAAGGGGTGCGATATTTGCAGGCATATATATGAAGATTCCAAAAGCTATTAAAAAAATGCTTATTATCAGATAAATCAGATAAAATGGAATAGTATTGTCAAATGGAATAAATGAAACCAGATACAATGACAAATCAGTGAAATATCCAAAGAGCACACAGTTGATGAACTGAAGCAACCTTTTTTTCCGGAATTTTGATCTCAATATCAAAAGCTGAATGAAAATCAGTGCCGCATTGAATATGAATGTGGTTATTCCAATGTTTATGCCTGTTATCAAATTCAATGCATAGGAAATGGAGCTTATCGGAGTTGTTCCAAGCGTTGATATGATTGAAAAGGCCACACCAATCGACATTATAAACAATCCAACAGTAAATGAACAAATCCTTTTAAGCATATTATTAATGTATATATTCCAACAATTATATCCTTTTGGTAAAATTGCATATAAAAATGATATGGCAAAACATAATTAAACAATTCATTATAAAAATAAATTTTATTGAATGAAATGATAAATAATATCTGCAAATCATCGGATAACTGAATAAAATAATAGATTAAAAATATTTAATAAGTATGAAAATAAAAGATATATATAGCTTGAAACTAAGCTAATTTTCTAGAAAATTGGAGGAATTTAATGAATGATATTTTATTAATGCTTCCTGGACCTACAACAGTGGACCCAAGAGTACTCAATGCAATGTCAAAAGCTGTTGTTAACCACAGAAGCGCTAAATATGGTGAAATCTTAACTGAAACTACTGAATTAATGAGTAAAGTTTTCCAAACCCCAAATAATTCTTATTTATTAACCGGATCCGGAACTGCAGCTATGGAAGCAGGTATTGCAAATACAGTTGCGCCTGGAGAAAAAATGTTGAATGTCGTAGGTGGAAAATTCGGAGAACGTTTCATGAAAATAGCTCAGACTCATGGAATCGATGCCAAAGAATTGGCAGTTGAATGGGGAACTGCAGTAACCCCTGAAGCCATCGCTGAAGCATTGGACGAAGATGAAGACATCAAGGCTGTAAGCGTAATCCACAATGAAACATCCACCGGTGTGGCTGCACCTATTGAAGAAATCGGTAAAGTAATGAAAAACTACGATGCGCTATACATCGTAGACACTGTATCTTCCCTTGGAGGAGACTATGTGGATGTCGAAAAGTTCGGAATTGACGTCTGTCTTACCGGATCACAAAAATGTTTGGCTGCACCTCCTGGAATGGCAGCAATCACCTTAAGTGACGACGCATGGGCCGCTGTTGACAAAGTGGAAACAAATACCTACTACTTGGACATGAAAGCAGTAAGGAAAAGCGGAGACAAAGTACCTCCTGAAACCCCATACACCCCATCAGTTTCACTTACCTATGCAATGAATGAAGCATTGAAAATTGTTATGGAAGAAGGTCTTGAAGCAAGAGTTGCACGCCACCACAAAGCTGCTAAAGCTAGTGTTGATGCGGTTAAAGCATTAGGCCTGGAATTGTTTGCTGATGAAACTGTTTCATCCGCTACCGTTACAGCAGTAAAAATGCCTGAAGGAATCACAGATGCTGAGTTCAGAGGCACTACCCGTGACAAATACGGCGTCGAATTGGCTGGCGGACAAGACCACTTGAAAGGAAACATTTTCAGAATAGGACACATGGGAAACATTTCCTACAAAGAATTGACCCAAACCTTTGCTGCAATCGGAATGACCCTAAAAGGTTTAGGTGTAATTGACGATGCCGGCGCTGGTGTGGCATCAATTGCAGAATCATACTTATGATTCTGTCACTCTCTTTTTTTTGATTTTTTATTTGGTTATAAGTTATAAGTTTAGGTTTTTGTAAAAAATATATTACTTAGAACAGATAAGTTACACTTGAAATGCACCTCTTAGGTATAACTTATAAATTATATGTGAAAAGTTACACTTGAAATGCATGTCTAAAATATGTTCCTTATAAGTGATAAGTGAAAAGTTACACTTGAAACGCACCTCTCGAATTTTGTGAAAAAAAATTATAACTGAAAAGTTACACTTGAAATGTATGACTTATAAGTGAAAAAAGTATTACTGATGAAGGCTTTCAATGCACATAATTCTCTCAAAACATGACCTTGAAATGTTAGAAAAAAATCCCTCATCCAAAAAAAATTTGAAATAAAAGCAAAATTCAAAGTCAAAACAATGCATTTTATCAGAATATAAAAATATTTTAAACATTAAAGACAAATATTAAATCAGTATTAATAGGATGTGAAACTATGAGCAATAACATAAAAACAACTGTTGAAGAATTACGAAACATCATTAACGTGGACAATGTTATCGGCACCCCGATTGAAACCGAAGACAAAATCTTAATCCCAGTCATAAAGATGGGATTCGGATTCGGAGCAGGCGAAGGCCTATTCGGAAAGGAAGGCAGCGATGCTGCAGGGGCAGGTGCCGGAGTGGAACCTATATCCATGGTGATGATTCCTAAAAAAGGCAATACCGCCGAAGGAGTTCGTGTGCTTGACTTAAGTAAAGGAAGCGATGCAAACAAGGCATTATCCGATTTGGGATTAATCGTTTCAGATTTGGTGAAAAACTATTTGGGATCAAGAAATGATGACGAATACGATGAAGGCGAATTCATCGAACCTGAATTTACTACATCTGAAGACGAAGAATAGGAATCATATATGTTAAACATCCTAGGGATGATTATACTAATAATCATCTTATTCATTATTATTTTGCTGCTTGTCGGGATTAGAATCTCACTGGTCTATGACAAAAAGGGCAGCGAACTGAAAGGATGTTTGAAAATACTCATTTTTAAAAAGATAAAGGTTTATTCCCGCAAATTCCCTTCCAAAGACGGCGATGATGAAGAAGAAGAGGATGAAGAAGAGGAAGAAGACCATGAAAAAAGAGATATCAAAAAGCTACTTAAGTTAGCCAAACCTTGTTTTGAAGACTTTAAGATATATTTGAAATCTGCATTGAATGTGATAAGCATTAAAAAACTTGAAAACCATCTTATTTTTGGAATGACCAGCTATGCAGATACCGGAAAATATATAGGCATTATCTGGGGCGTTTTATCCGTCATAAACCCCATGCATGAAAAACTGCGCCTGAGTGCCGAACCGTCATTTACAGGAAGCGTGCTTGACGGCGAAGGTGTCAACGACATCGAGATTTATCCGCTGAAACTTATTGTTCCAACCATCAGACTTCTTTTGAAAAAGAATGTAAGATTATTTATACGGGGTGTTCTTGATGAAAGATGATATTGAAGAGTTCATCGAAGACATGTTCAAAATCAAACATCACGACAGGTATGAGTTCAAGACACTTTGCGGATTTACGTTCGTATTTAAACGAACAACATTTGAAGTCAATGAGAAAGTGGCCAGCGAAGAAATTTCACCTGCCGGAATAATTTATGAAGAAAATGATGAAATTTACCTTGCACCCCTAGATGAAACAATCAAAATAGAAGCAATTGTTAAAGAATTTGTCGACAAATGTCTTGAATAGAAAAATTGTTCTAATAGCGTAAAATTGCTTTTAAAAACTACTTACTAATTTATATAGGCCAAACGCCAACATTAACCATAACCAATAAGATAAGCTAGCTTGAAATTGGTCAACGTCAAAAAAAAGGTGAAAACATTATCTTTAAAAAATATGACAAACTTTCAAAACTAGCGTGCAGAATCTTTGCGAATTCACTATTGAGGTTCATTGGTGAAAAGGAGGGAATTGAAAACATTTATGGGTATGAAATCTACACACCACAAAATAAATTGAAAATTTTGGATATGGTTGTCGAAACGGCAAACGGATACTGTATCGATTTTGAGTTTCACAAATCCCGAACGACTGAAGACATCATACTAAGAAACATACAATATGTTGTCGGCTTCAGGATGGATTCAAAAAAGTTAATCAAACCATATGTCATATCGATGGCCGAAGCAGAAAAATCTGTAAAGAAGGCAAAAATTTGGCCTGAAATGGAAATAGAAATTCCATTCATATTTTTCAAAAACTATGATGGGGATGAAATATTGCAGCAGATAAAAGAAAAAATTGAAAACAACACTATCATTGATGATTTTGACCTATTCAATTTGATATTCCTTCCATTCATGAAGCATGAAAAAAGCGATTATGAAATTACCAAAGAGATAATTCGCCTTGTAAATGAAATCGAACTTACAGAAGAGCAACAATACCAAATTAAAGCATGCCAGATAATCCTTACAGACATATTCATACCCGAAGACGAAAAAGAAGAAATGTTAAAGGTGGTAAATATGGGAAGCCAATTTTTAGAAGAATACGAACGAAAATTAGTCGAAGATGCAGAAAAAAATGGAAAAAAAGAAGGAATAAAAGAAGGAATAAAAGAAGGATTCAAAAAAGGAGAAATTGAAGGAAAAGAAAAGGAAAGAATAAAATTAGCTAAAAAACTAAAAAAAGACAATGTGCCTATGCAAAAAATAATAAAATACACAGGACTTAGCTTGAGCGTTTTACAAAGATTATAGATTATTTGGGAAGTGGAATATTTTCACTCTCAACAATGACCTCAACAATGAACGGTCCTGACAGATTTTTGCCAAGCACCCAATCCAAATCATCCAGATTATCCACACGAACCGCATCAATGCCATATGATGATGCCAGCTTTACGAAGTCAGGATTTTTCAAGTTGACCTGATATGGATCCATATCATAAAACATTTCTTCCCATTGGCGGATGATGCCAAATTGCGAATTGTTTAAAATGAAAACGATTACATCCAAGCCATTTTCCTTCAGGGTTGCAAGTTCCTGAAGATTCATCTGAAAATCGCCGTCGCCATTGATGACAATGACCTTTTGTGAAGTTGCAACACATGCTCCTATTGCAGCCGGCAGGCCATACCCCATCGGGGCAAGACCTCCTGAAAAGAGAAGTTGCCTTGGGGCTGTTGATTTTTTGAGAAGCGTTGTCCATGTGGTGTGTGAGCCCGCATCCGAAACTATGATGTCTTCCGGAAATCTATCAAGGATTCTGTTGATAGCCGCTTGGGGCTTCAAGTCATAATCAATGCCTTCAATTTCAAGATTGTTGTCAATTTCAAGAATCTCGCTCAGCCAGCAGGTTTGCCTGAATTCAATGTTTGCCAAAAAGTCCTCAACCTTTCCATGAATAGGATAGTCACCTACCAGAACATCCCTGTTGATGTTAACATGAATCAGGTTTTTTGGAATTTCCGGCAATGTTCTCTCACTGGCTTTGATTCCCAAAGCAATAATGCAATCTGTATTTTCAAAGGCGTATTTTGCCCTTGAAGTGGACCTGATTCCGACCATGCCCAAGTTCAAGTCATCCAATTCAGAAATTATGCCCTTTGCATGGAATGTTGTGGTTACTGGTATTTTGTATTTGTTTACTATCTCTTCAATATTGTCTTTTTGTGTGATTGCTCCTGCACCCAAAATGAACAGCGGCCTTTTGGCGTTGCTGATTAACTCCTGTGCCTTTGAGATGTTTGACAGGTCATCTTCACACAGATAGCACAAATCGAAGTCCTGAAAATCCTCGCTTAAAAGAACGTCCTTTGCCAGATTAATATGGATTGGTCCTTTAGGATTGTTTTTGAGTGCAAATATTGCTGCCCTCAGACAATACAGGGCTTCGGTTCCGTTCAATGGATTGTATGAATCCTGAACTATGTGTGATAGAATTTCCCTTTGGGGAAGGGTCTGGAAAAAGTCAGAGCCCCTGTGCTTCAGTTCATTGTCTCCTGTAATGACCAAAATCGGAACGTTGTCCTTATATGCTGTTGCAAGGGCCATGGTAAAGTTCAATGCCCCCGGTGAAGCTGTTGCGATGCATACCCCCATCCTGCCGCTTGAGCGGAAATATCCGTCGGCCGCATGGGCTGCCGCCTGCTCGTGTCTTGTTAGTATATGGTTGATGCTTGAAGCTGAAAGCGCCTTGTAAAGCGGCATTATCTGCTCGCCGGGAATTCCGAAAACGTCCTCCACATCTTCGCTTTCAAGAATTTCAACAATTTTGTCTGAAACGTTCATTTTTCTTTCTCCTGATAAGATCCGTCATACTCGCCTGAACCCTCAACCGGGAAAACCACCGCCTGGGCAATTCTGTCTCCTGACTTGATTCTGTATTCAAACTCGCCGTGATTGTATACCATAAACATCAGTGTTCCGTAAAATCCCGGATCTCCGACGGCAGTCTGAACGGAAATGAATGACCTTAGAAGCGTTGACCTTGGAAGGTAGAGCATAGTATATCCTTTTGGAATTTTGATTTTCCTTTTGATGCTTGCCAGATAGGCAGTGTGCGGTTTCAATGTGTAAATGTCGCCTTCCATCTCTTCAAGCTCCGGCAAGTTCTTTTCGTTGTCGATTAGTGACCCTTCACTTTTCTGGATGTAAATCTTATCCAGCTCCAAATCGATTCCTGAAGGCTGAACCAAATCAGCGAAATCCGGAAACAGTTTAACAAGTTCTTCTTCACCAAGCATAATATCAAGCCCTTTAGTTAATTATGTGTGATTTAATCTATATTATCTTTTTGAGATTTGGAGAGAATTTGGGAAAAAATATTTATATTATCATAATGATATATTTAAATGGTGAATATAATGCCTGTAATTACTATAGCCGGAAATGATGGAATCAGTGTTGAGAAAAAAAGAGAAATGGTTAAGAAAGTTTCTGAAGTTGTTGCTGAATCATATGATTTGCCGATTGACGCCATTACTGTTTTAGTCCAGGCTTATCCGAAGGAAAGTATTGGAGTGGCCGGAGAATTATTATCAGATAGAAAATAATGTTCATTTATCACGGGATTACATACTGTAGTCCCACTCTCATAATAGTGGGCCATGGCGAGAGCCGTGGCTCCTATAAAAAAAATTTTAAAAAAAAGAGAGACTCATTCTTCATTTATCATTCAGGGAGTCATGATTTTCATCATGACTCCCTTTTTTTATAAACACAGACTAAAGGTGTTAAACATATATTAACACCAATAATATATTTTCTGTGTAAAATATTTATACTTTTTTGAATTTTTCACCGTCGACTTTTTCTATCAAGTTCAGGTCAATCAGCTCATCAAGATGCTTTTCGATTTTTTGTGTGAAGTTTTTTGACCTGTATCTTTCAAGTGATGTTTCCAGATCATCGACCGTGAACGTTTCCGGGGATGCATCATAGATGATTTTCTGCCAGGGTGTCAGGGTGAAGATGATGTCATTTAGGGGGTCTTCGACCTCCCGGGTGAAATCCCATGTCCCATCCTCTGCCTTCAGCTGAAATGCGTCTTCGAGATATTCCAGCTTATCGGTCAACTCATCGAGATGAGGGTAGTTTGCAAGGCCCGTTTTGTGCTTATATATCCTGTTTAGAAATTCCTTTCGGGAGTTTTCAATATTTCTTTCGGCTTCATCGAAGCTTTCAAAGCTTTCAAGAACATAGACCCTATCGTCGATGACTTCAACTGTCTTGAATGTCTCGGTTTCATCGCAGAATTCCACATTTTTGAATGCATTTACGTTCCAGTTATTGTCAAGAAGAAAATTTCTTGTGAATTTGGCGTCATCCAGATTGTCATAGAGCCCGAAGACATACTCGTCACCTGCAATCTGCTTTTTGACCATGAAGATTTCATAAACCCTTGAAATGTTGAGGCCATACTTTGAGTTATTTGGATTTCTCCTTATTTTTTTGATGAGTTTTTCGACCAACTTATCGTTTGGTTTGGTGTCGAATTTACCTAACAAGTGCAGTTTTTCATCAATTTTAGCTACA
>NZ_JAFRKB010000030.1 GCF_017431965.1 Methanobrevibacter sp.
TAATCGATGTGAAATTTCAAGTGTAAATCTGAATAAAAAATAATCAGATTATTTTAAGAGATTCTAAGTAAAAATAGAAATAAAAATAGGTTTTAAAAATTTTTTTGTAAAAATCAAATAGGATTTCTACAAAGCCAAATTAATGAAACAACAACAATTGGTTAAATTTGTTTAATGCCATATCTGTAAAATCAGATATTAAATTTTCTTAAAGTGTCATTACAATTAGTAAAATAAAAATCATTAATAAGTGTTGCCTATAAAAATTTTGAATATTTTTCATTTTAAAGATAATTATTTATCTAATCATTATCAAAATACTAGTATATATTAAAATTATTAATAGTGAGTATTATGAAAAAAATATTATTGATTTTAACAATAATTCTTGCCGCATCATTGATGATTTGCGGTGTGAGTGCAGGAGGGTTTTTTGATTTTTTTGAAGACACTGCATCGGATAATGTAGATGATGGCAAATTTGTAGTTGGTTTTAACCCTGAATTTCCACCATTCACTTACAAGGATGATAATGGTAATTATACAGGTTTTGATTTGGAATTAGCACAGGAAGTGGCCAGAAGAAATAATTGGACTTTTGTAGCTCAACCCATTATTGATTGGAACAGTAAGGAAGTAGAGCTTAATTCCAATGAAATTGATTGTATTTGGAGCGAATTTACTATTGATGGCAGAGAATCCAATTACACCTGGTCCGACCCGTACTTCAATAATTCCCAAGTAATTGTTGTAAAAAGCGATTCTGGAATAAACGCTCCAAGCGATTTGAAAGGAAAAAACGTTGAAGTCCAGGAAGGAAGTTCTGCACTGCACTGTCTTGAGGAACATAATGAAAGCTTAAAAAATACTTTCGCGCAATTAACTCAAATTAAAGAATACAATACAGGATTCATGGATTTGGAATCCGGTGTTTGTGATGCGGTTATTGCGGATGTGGGAATAGCAAATTATCATATTGACGGAAAATTCAACAGTTACAATTTTAAAATCCTTGATGAACCGTTAACATATGAACAATACGGCATAGGATTTAAAAAGGGAAACACTGAACTGAAAGATCAGGTTCAAAAAACTCTAGATGAAATGTTTAAAGATGGAACTGTTGATAAAATCGCTCAGAAATATAGTGATTATGGCATTCCTCAAGGATTAATGCGTAAGTAGCTATTTAAATTACTTTATTTGAATTTAGAATATTAGTTAACTATTATTAAATAGGAGTAGCAATGAAATGCTCTATTAAGGATTGATTAACATGGATAAGCAAACAAAAGAGCGTTTGGGTGAAATTAGGCAAGCTATAAAAAAATATGGCTTCGATGAAATTTTAGGTCAAACCGCAAAAAGCAAGATAAGCAGAAAAGACGATGATGAGGTATCTAATCCTTTATTGGACGATGAGATCCCTTTAAAATTAAGATTAATGCTTCAGGAATTGGGAACTACTTTCATTAAATTGGGGCAACTGTTAAGTACAAGGCCGGATATAGTCGGTGAAAAAATTGCAAACGAATTAGCTAATCTGCAGGATGATAATCCTGCCATATCTTATGACAAAGTTAAAGCAATAGTCGAAGGCGAACTTCATGGAAACATTGACGATTTATTCGAAGATTTTTCACATGAACATTTGGCTACTGCATCAATAGGTCAGGTTCATGAAGCTAAATTGGTTACTGGTGAGAGAGTTGCAGTTAAAGTGCAAAAAGAAGGCATAACTGATAAAATTGACCTTGATTTAAGGATAATGAAATATGTTGCCAATCGTGCCGATAAATTGAATTCCAATCTTAGAAACTTAAATTTGCCTGGAATCATGGAAGAATTCGATCGCTCAATTCACAAGGAAATTGATTATAACAACGAATTCATGAATATGCAACGCATTGAAATGAATTTTGTTGATAATCCTTATATACATATTCCGGCTACTTATTCCGAGTATTGTTCATCAAAAGTTTTAACAATGGAATTTATAGACGGCACAAAGTTAAATGATGTTTATGCAAGTGATGGCGAAGAATTCGACAAAAAACTTTTGGCAAAGAATATTCTTGATTCCTATCTCCAACAACTGTTCATTGACGGTTTCTTCCATGGAGATCCCCATCCTGGAAACATAATGATTTTAGAAGATAATGTAGTATGTTATCTTGATTTGGGTATGATGGGATTCTTTGACGAACAATTTAAAAAGGACCTTTCTGAAGCAGTGATATTGTTGGTTGACCAAGATGTTGAAGGATTAATAAATCAATTAATGTACATGGATATTCTAGACTATGATGTCGATACAAGAACCTTAAAAAGAGACTTGAATGATTTATTCGCAAGATATTTCGGTGTCGAACTCAATCGGTTCAATGGAATTTTAGAAGAACTGCTTAGCCTTATGAAAGAATATGGTGTTATTCTTCCAAATGAACTGGTTACTATGGCAAGAGGGATATCAATGGTTGAAGCTATTGCACAGAATTTAGACCCGGAAATCGATATTTTCGCATCAGTTAAACCAGTTGCCAAACAAATTGCTAGAGAAAGAATCAATCCTAAACAGTTTTTGAGGAGTAAGAAGAGTAATATAATTTTATATGAACATATGCTTCAGGCCTTACCGAAACTCCTTACAAGGACCATTCACAAGATCGACAATGAGGAATTAAAATTCAAGTTTGAAGTTGACATTAATGATAAGGTTTCAATTGTTGCATTGATTTGCGCACTTCTGATAGGTTCTTCAATCGTTTCTTTTGGACCAATGATCTTTGACATGCCTGTAATTTCTTTAATGGGTTATATAATAGCAATAATTTTAAGCATTATGGGTATCAAGAAATTTGTGTTGTAATAGGTTTGAAATGCCTCGAGCTTTGAAGCTTGAGGATTCTTACTATTATGATTTAAAAATTGAAAAAAAGATAAGTTTTTAACTTATCTTAATTTTTTGATGCGATGACCGCATTTTTGATTCCAAATGGCGGAACTTCAATGTTAAAATTCGAATTTTTGATTATTGCTTCAATTCCCTTCCGCCCACCAGGAAGATAGTTATAAGTGCTTTTTGGAATAATGACCAATCCGCCAATTTTAATGTATGAAAACAGTTCGATAATTATTCTCACCGTTTGTTCGCTGTCCATGTTAATCAGACTCTTATTTAAATTGACAATGATATAATCAAAATGCCCATGTAATCTGTGGATATTTTCCAAAGTGATTTGCAAAATATTAATGTCACTCACATCTTGATCGGTTATCAGTAAGCCATTTCCATATTTTTCTATAGGTTTGACGAGATTTTGAAGTCTATTGATGATTTGCTTTTCATTTATCTTGCTGTTTTCATTAGTTTCCATGTTTAAAATCAATTCGAATGCATTTTTCTCAACGCTTCTTAAGAATTCAATATCTTCTGTGACGGCATTTGCATCTTTATTGGCTAAAAAAACTACACCGCATGTTGTGTTTAAATCTTCAGTTTTAACAAACAGTTCGGTTTCTTTTATATTGTGCAATGTACTGTCATAGTAGCTGTTTAATTTGGGGGTCATGTTCATTATCGGAACGGATTTTGCCAGTATATCTTCCGGAGCAATGAATAATTTTACAGCCCCATATCCGGGAAGTCTATATTTCTGTTTTCTTTGTTCTTTAAATCGTTCAGGATTTAAATAGGAATCCAGGATGGAATCTGTGTCGTGCTGGCCGAAAATCATATCCAGATATTCTGCTTTCATGCTTAAACCAGCCGGGCGACAATTTACTTCAATCAACACAGGTCCTTTTTCATCAATCATGAATTCACCGTGAACAGGACCATATTCTATTCCGATTGTGCGAACCACGTCATATGCATATTCCACCATTTCAACTTCGCCAAGGGTTAAATTACTGACGGATTTGATGGTATCATAAACTATGGCTCCTTCCGGGGTTTTGATTTTTTCATATTTCCACATTGAAATTAAGCGGGGAATGCCCTCACAGGATGTGGTGTTTACAATATATTCCTCGCCGTTAATGCGTTCCTGAACTAAAAGTTCAGTGTTTTCATCACCATATGCGTTGTTTTTGTTAAAGATTTCTTTTAAAGAATCAATCATTTCCTGTTTGTTTAGACAGATGCGCACACCAACGGAACAAAAACTGTAAACAGGTTTAACAACGACCTCTTTTAGTGATTGTGAGTCATAAAATTCAACAGCTTCATCGATTGAAGTAACCACTTTTCCCTTAATGTGTCTAAGGCCGGCTTCAGCAAGCCGTTCATGCATCTTATCTTTCAGAGTCATTGCTTCCAGATTTTCTATAGGGGTGCCTAAAAGCCCCAAATCATTTGATAATCTAGTTGTTAAAACAACACCGTGTTCGCTTCCGGCCACTATTAGTAAAGGATTTAATTCGCGAATCATCTCCAGAGTTTCGCTATATGTGTTCTGTTCAAATACAAGATCATATTCATATTCGATTCGGTCATAATTACTTTGCATTTTCTGTTTATATGCTTCTGCATCGGCTTCACCAGGCTGTAATTCTAGTATGACAGGATTATGGCCTCTATTAACAATATCTTCAATATAATTGACCCCTGATGAAATGCAGTCAACAACTACAATGTTTCTCATAAGTTTTGCCTCCACATTATTGATTTTTTAATTTTCCATGATAATTAATATGATTATAGTTTTTTTTTAACATTAACTTAACTTTTTTTCATTGTTTTAAATTCTATTATTTCAAATATTCTTTTGATGCTTGAAAAGGAAGTTTCAAGAGGAATTAATAATGCACTTACTTTTTTAATCGGTTTTGTCAATAATTGTCCGTAAAGGATAATCGCCAATAGGGTTCCTAACTGTATTTCATGAGTTGCCAAAAAGTAAACGCCTATGATATAAACGGTAATGTTACTCAGGTTTGTTAAAAAGGTTGTAATTGGCAATATTGCATTGGAAATGTTTCTTGATTTGATATAATGGCGGGTCACTATTTGATTGATTATCTCAAATCCTTTTTCATGGTATTGGCTTCGATTTTTCAGACTTCTTTCAAAAAAGCTCATCATCAGCCCTAAATTTCTTTGATGGTCTTCATATAGCTTTTTGGATTTGAGGTCACTGTAATAAAAGCAGACAACATAGACAGGCAATGCAACCAGATATATTAACCCCAATCTCCAGTCTGTTGTTAAAATAAGAACGATTACAAAAAGTATGGATAGGAATTGTGCAAATATTTCAGTAATGTCCATTGTAATGAACTCTCTGATGTTCATCAAATCATTATTCAGCCTGGATAGGAAGTGTCCTTTTGAATTTTTATGGATAAATGCCGAATCAATAGTTTCCAGCTTATCAAACAGCTCTATTCTTAAATTATAAGCTATTTTTTCACTAACAAAAGCCATGGATCTCCTTGAAGGTAATTTTAACAGATAACCGATGGAATATAATGCAAACAATAATGCAATATTGGTGAAAATGGCAGGATTGCTGGATAAGTCCTGATTAAGCAGGATTAAATCGATTATGTTTCCCGCAATTTTAGGGGCATAGACAATACATAATGTAGATACTGTAAGTAAAATCATTGAAATTATTACAGGAGTCCTATGCTGATTCAGTATCCTATTGAATTTTTGGGCGATTCTTTTTCTATCGACCAGGGTGTTTTTATAATCTTTTTCGATGTCTTTTTTAACAATCTCGATTCTTTCTGAAGTTTTTTTATTTTTTATTATTTTGTCTTCAAGGTTTAAAACTTCCTCTAAACGCACGGAAGTGGCATATGAACGTGGCCACAGTTCAATCATTGTCGGAATAACTACCAATGTGGTCATAAAGTACAATATATATTGTATGATGACTACTGAATCAAATGCACTATTAACCTCAAAACCAATTGTGTATCCGAAGCTCATCATTGCCAATAAAATCACAAGGATAACATCTAAAACCAGCAATAGCACCGGTCCGAGGTAATATTGGCTTAACTGATATTCAATATTTTTATTATAGGAATCTTCACATGCTTTTTCAAATTCAGCGCGGTATTCCTCTTTTTTAAAGGGAATATTATTGGTTATGTTGTTAATTTTTGATAGGAACAATAAGTTTAGCTTTCCGTATGTCTTTTTAGCTTTAAAGAATATTTCTGTAATTTGTTTTAGTCTCAAAATTAAAATTATTGTGAGTATAATGATTACTGCTGCAAATAATGCAGCAAAGGTCTTATCAATCAGGGATATTTCAAATACAATTCCTATAAATACGAATGGTATTATGATGAAATGTTTTAGCAGTAGCATTATAAATCCCTGTTCGGAATATATTCCTCTGGTTGACCTAGTAATCAGGCCTGTGATTTTGAATTTGTTTATTTCATCATCAGGAAGGTTCATCAGGATATGGAAGACTTTTTCACGTGTGTTGTATGCGGCTTTTGAAGATACCCTGGTTGAGAGATAGGAAATGGCGTAAATGGTAATCATTGAAAGTATGGTTAACATCAGCATTGTTTCGGCATCATCAAAAAGCAAATCCATTTTTTGATTTTCAACATCAATTAAAGCGTAACTAAACAGATTAATAATTTCTATTTGAAAAAAATGTTTGAAGGATTATCAGCACAAAAATAACTGATATTGTCTTCCATTGGGACTTTAATGCGAACTTCAGAAATTTCTTCATGTAAATAATTTAATTTTTAAAATTAATATATTTTAACAAGCATTACATCATTTTCAGTTTCTAATTGAAGCTTCCCTGTTTGAAGAAATGGGGGAATTCTTGCACGCACATGTTATTTAAATCACTTACTGACAATATCTTTTATCACTTCGCCGGCAATGATTAATCCCGCAACGGACGGCACAAATGAAACGCTGCCCTTCACTTTGAATTTCTTATTATCCTGATTTATGGCACAGTCATTGGTGTTGATTGGATGTTCCTTGGAATAGACTACCTTTAATTTTTCGATATTTCTCTTTCTTAAATCTTTTTTCATTATTCTGGCAAGCGGGCACACTGATGTCTCATAAATGTCGGCCACTTCAAACATTGTAGCATCCAATTTGTTGCCGGTTCCCATTGAAGAGATGACTGGAACATCAAGGGAATCGCATTTGCATATGATTGCAATCTTGGCCATTATTGTATCCACACAGTCAACGGCATAGGAGAGGTCTTCGGTAATAATGTCTGTCTGTGAGTCCGCCATGTAAAATTCCTTATAGATTTCAACGTTTGCATCCGGATTGATTTCAAGAATTCTTTCCTTCATCAAATCAACTTTGCATTTGCCTACAGTTTTTACTGTTGCAATCAGCTGCCGGTTGATATTGCTTTCATCTATCTTGTCATAGTCCACTAAAATGAAATTGCCTATTCCGCTTCGGGCAAGTCCTTCACAAACAAATGAGCCCACGCCCCCAATACCAAATATCGCGACTTTAGCGTTTTTTAATTTTTCCATTCCTTCATTTCCAATCAACATTTCTGTTCTTGAAAACTTCTCATCCATATCCGTTCACCAAAAAATTTAATTTAATTTAATTATTTATATAATAATTGGAATCGTAACAATAAAAACTTATGTAAATGAATTTTTATACAGAATACTCTTTTAAAATGAGGATTTTTCATGATAATAGATACACATTGTCACATTTATTATAGTGAAATGGAAAATGCAGAGGAAATAATTAGGAAAGCTGCAGAAAATGACATACATGTAATACTGAATGGCACAGACCCCCAAAGCAACGAGGAAGTGCTGGAATTGGCAGGAAAATATGAAAATGTTCATGCCGCTTTAGGATATTTATATTCATTTGCAGATGAGGTAACGGAGGAAGACATTTGTCTTTTGGATGAACAGCTCAGCAGTGATAATGTAATCGCAGTAGGTGAGATAGGTCTTGATTATTACCATACAAAAGAAAATAAGGATAGGCAAAAGAATTTGTTTGAAAAGATGTTGGATCTTGCAAAAAAGCATGATTTGCCGGTAATAGTACATTCCAGAAAATCAATGCAGGATACATTTGACATATTGAAAAGGCATGATGTTGTGGGATCAATGCACTGCTATCAAGGTTCGGCCGAAATGGCACAGGAGTTCATTAAGTTAGGTTTTTATATAGGAATCGCCGGACCGGTCACTCACACCAACAATAAGAAAATAAGAAAAACAGTTAAAGAAATTGACATTAGTCATATGCTTGTTGAAACTGATTCGCCGTATTTGACCCCTCAGGAAAAGAGGGGAGAAAGGAATACATCACTAAACCTGAAATATGTAATAAGAAAAATAGCCGATGAATTGGATTTGACTGAAAAGGAAGTCACGGAAATAACCACGGCAAATGCAAGAAGACTATTTCAAATATAAAATGAACTAATTATTTTGTTTTAAACGAACAGTTCGTATTTATTAACTTTATTTTATTTCAAAATGTTTAATTTTTCTATAAGTTTTTTATACAATTTTATAATTTTATTTTTTTAGATATATTTATTAACTAATAATTTTAAACATTAGTGTATAATAGGGGGATAAATTATGAAAGAACAGAAACCCATCCAAATATTTTCAAATTTTAATGAAAATATTGGTGTCAACGTTATCAAAAGTCCGGTCAAGTTAACAATTTTGGAGATGCTTAGAGATAGTGATATGGAATTTGATGAAATCGTAAATAACACTGGAAAATCCAAATCAACCGTTTCAGTGCATTTAAAAAGTTTAAGGGAAAGCGGAATTATTTCTTATAGAGTTCATCCTGTTGATAATAGAAAGAAAATATTTTATTTAAATTCCAAATATTTAGGTTCTGTCAATCCGACAGAGTCAAAAGAAATTAAGGAAACCCAAGCCGATTATTTGGTTGAAAATCTCATTGATGAGGATGCAGAATTCTCAACAGTATTATTCCATACTTTAAAGTCAATGTTAATACAGGAGGGAATAAATATTGACCCTATTTTACAATCAACCGGTAATAGCATTGGAAAGTCTATTTTTGGAAGGGTTTATGATGATGATTTGGATATTTTCATAGAAAATATCACAGAATTTTGGCAAGCTAAAGGTTTGGGTAGGGTTTCATTCGAATTAGGTCAGATTATTAAAATTACAACCTTTGATTGTTTCGAATGTGAATTGCTTCCGAAAACCGGAAAACCTGCCTGTTTTTTAGACACAGGAATATTTGAAGCGTTATTCACAGAATTCTTCAATATGCCCGTTAGTGTAATTGAAACACAATGTTACACCATGGGAGATGAAAAATGTGTTTTTGAGATAGAGCCTTTGCCTATTAAAAACTATTAATCATCTTTAAATTTTATAATTGTTGTTGTAAGATAAGGTTTTTCATTTGAAAAGCCTTCAATTATCTTTTCATTTTCCCTAGTGCAGTTTTGAACAGAATATATTTCTTTTGGCCTATTTTTTTCTTCAATTGTAGCTTCTAGTTTGGTGGTATTTCTTGAAGCTTTCATCAGTACAATGGAATCACTATAGTCCAATACTTCATCTAATCTGTCGTCGATTTTCGGAACAATTGTTAGAATTTCGTTTTGCTCAACAAGCGCTTCATTTTTTGTTGCGGCACAGGCAGTAAATGAAGTGATGCCGGGGATAGTTTCAATTTCATATTTTCCGATTAATTTTTTTTGCACATATGAATATGTACTGAATATTGAACTGTCTCCAAGAGTTATAAACGCAACGTCTCTTCCGCTGTCCAAATATTGAGCAATCATTTCAGATGCACTTGTCCATACTTTTTCAAGTTCATCCTTATCTTCAATCATAGGGAATATTGGAGCAACAATCATTAATCTCTTATAGTCTTTTCTTTTTTCAAGTATTGGTTTAACAATGGATAATGCAATGCTATCCTTTTCTTTTGAGGATTTTGGTGAGAAAATAACTGGGACTGTTTCTAAAACTTTCGCCGCTTTTAAAGTAAGTAATTCTGTATCTCCCGGTCCAACACCAATTCCAATCAATTTTCCTTTTCCTGCCATATAATCACTTTATTTAATAGCTATTTGATTCAATTTTTATTTTTCAAATGCTCTTCCTATAATTTATTTATAGTATATTAACTAATATAATCTTAATGTCTAATTCTATTTTTTGTCCAAATTGTGGTATGCTTAAAAGTAACTGTACTTGCGGAATAAGCGATAAGAAGAAATCTGAAGGTCCAACTAATTTGTTTAGTTTTTCTAAAAAGATCACTTCATCAATTTTAGATGATGAGATTCCAGAGGTTTATTCAGTTGATAATCATAAGTTAGATGAGGGTACTTCAGCATATCTAAAGGAAATTTATCCTCACATTGACGAGGATATAATTGAAAATTTTCCATTTGAAGAGCCTAGACTAGGTCAACTGGACATCATTCAAGACATTAACGATGCAATAAGGAAAGGATTTAAATATATCATATTGGAAGCCGGCACAGGTACCGGCAAATCCGCAATTGCAACCACTCTAGCAAAAATGTATGAATCAGCATATATCCTGACAATGACCAAGCAATTGCAATCCCAGTATTCGGATGAGTTTGAATTTCCATTAGTTAAGGGCAGAGGCAATTTCGCATGCTTGAATGATAATTTGGAAAGCACTTGCGACATGGGTACATGTAAGACAACACCAACAAACAGCAAGTTCTTCTGCCAGTATGGCGTTGCCAAAAATCCGACATTAGATGCCGAATTGGCTTTTGAAGATTCTTTTGGAGGAACTGTATTTTACCAATCTGGAAGTCACTGTCATTATTGGAATCAAAAAGCCAATGCAATCAATTCTCCAATCACATTAATGAATTATGATTATGCAATTGTTGAGCTGAATTATGTAAAGCATTTTGGGACCCGTTCCCTATTGATTTTAGACGAAGCTCATAACATTGAAAATAAGCTGATGGCAACCATGGAAGTCACGTTATATAATAGGGTTCTTGAAAAGGATATAAGCAAGGTAATATCTAAGGAAACTTTGAAGGATGGCGAGCTTGAAGACTGGAAAATGGAAATTGAAGCCATTTGTGAAAGTTATGAAGATATTGATTTAAAGGAAGTAACAAAAAATAAGGCAGATAGAATCAGATCCACAATTTATAGGTTGAAGACCCTTAGAAATAATCTGGAAAAGGAACCTAAAAATTGGGTTATTGACACTGATGATTTTGGCGTTACATTTAAGCCATTACGAGTTCATCATTATGCTAAAGACAATTTATTGAAGTATGGGGATATTGTTATTTTTATGAGTGCTACCATACTTTCCCATAAAATGTTTTCTAAATGGTTAGGTTTAAACCCTGCTGAAGTTTATCATATTAAGGTTGACAGTCCTTTTACCAAAGAAAAAAGGCCTATTATTCTTAACTTGGCTGGAAAAATGTCTGCAAACAGGATAAAAAATACCGCCCCTAAAACAATCCCTATCCTGCAGGAAATATTAAAAAAGCATGAGGGTGATAAAGGGCTGATTCACACTCACAGCTATAAATGCCAGCAATATATTACAAATAATTTGCACAATTCAAGACTAATTTCACACACTTCACAGAATAGGGAACAAATCTTAAATTTCTTTGAAAAAGATGAAAATCCTTTGGTTTTAGTTTCACCATCCATGAGTGAAGGTGTTGATTTGCCATATGACAAATGCAGATTCCAAATTATCTACAAAATACCATTCCCTTATCTGGGCGATAAGCAGGTGAATATGAGAATGAAAAGGGATAAAAAATGGTATGCCTATAAGACTGTAATGACACTTATGCAGGCATACGGACGTGGAATGCGTGCGGAAGATGACTCCTGTTACACTTACATAATTGACAGTGATATTAACATGCTATTTAAAAGTCCGATGTATAGGTCTTTAATACCTGACTTTTTCAAAGAGGCAATAGTTAGAGTTAAAAATTAACGGACCTGGAGGGATTTGAACCCCCGATCTCAGGATCCGAAGTCCTGCGTCATTCCTGACTAGACTACAGGCCCAAAAAAATTAAAATAAAGAAGTTATTCGTCTTTTTTCTCTTCTTGTGAATCGACAGAGATTATAGGAATATCTTCAATATTTTCAACTTCTGCGAAAATATCATCAATAGACTCGCTGTCCAGAACTGCTTTTTCATATTCAATTTCTTCAATTTCCTCAGCAGTCAAACCTTTTTTTTCTTCAGGTTTTTCACGGGCAGGTGGTATGTCGTCGATATTTTCTTCAATTGGTGCGGTTTTGGGTTTAGAAATAGTTTTTGGTTTTTTAAGGTTATTTTTCAATTCATCAAAATTAAATTCTCCGATTTTGTAGGATTCCTTGTCTAATGGGATATTGCTTTTAGGGATAATATTTTCATCCTCTTTTTCTGCATTTTCAACATCCTCATCATTTTGAATGGAATCGATACTTGTTGTTATAGCAGACAGAGGATTTTTAAATCCTATTACTCTGTATAATCCATAAATTAACAATAATAATCCTATAATTAAGAAAATAACAACTATAAAACTATTTTCACCAGAAATCACGTTGTCCACAATTTTATCGCTGCGTGATTGGAAAGTAATTGCAGCAAGGACAATAAAAATCAATCCTAAAATAGTGCTTATTAGTCCAATTACTGGGGTTCTACCAATTTTAGCATTGAATATCGCATCGAAACCTTCACTTATTTCACCAGCAAACTCATCACCAAAGTCATCTGAAAATTCATCAGATTCTAATTCTTCTTCTGAACTTTCTTCTGATTCATCCGGCGTTTTAATAATGAAGTTTTCATCGATATTGTTCTCTTCTAAATTAATGGCATTGCTTTCTTCATCTCCAGGGTGATAAATAAATTCGTCATCGATTTCTAATTCATCATATTTTTCGGTGCTTTCGTTAAGATAATCAATTAATTCGCTATCTTCTTCAATATCATCAAAAATATGTTCCTCTTTAGAATCTTCTTTGACATTATTAATCATTTCTTTGAGATTTGAAATTCTATGCTCTTTTTCTTTAGAATCTTTCATGAAATAACCTCAGTGGTAGGCTCTCCAGGTATGTTTACATTTGGCACATGTAAAGATACGGGTAGGTGCTTCATCAGCACTACGGGTTTGTTTTAATTCATAATAAGCTTCATCATGTCCGCATTCAGGACAAGTCTCTTTTATAGTTGAACGCATGTCAACATCTTCACCGAGCATTTTAACATTATCAGATTCGTTAAGTTCTCCATCTAGTTTATATTCGTCATTATCTGATAAATCTTTTACATAATTGCAGGAATTACATTTTAGTATTCCATCTTTTGGAAGTAACATTGCTCCACATTCGGGACAAAATTCCATTTAACTCCTCCTTGATAAAATATTAATCACTTATATTAATGTAATTTTTTTTTTAAATTATTTAAATATATACCTTAAAAATCATTTTTAGCTTTATTTAAACAATCTTTTATAATTTTCGCATGGTCGAAAGCAATATTGATTTCATCTAATTTTTCCTGTGAAAATACATCAATTTCTTTCGCATCACTTTCAGCTTTCATATCAGACATGTTTCCTTTGGCAATATAAGCTACTGTGACGGTATGTCCACGTGGATCTCTATCAGGCTGGGAATAAACATTAACCAAATCTTTAAGCTCAACGTCAATGTTTGTTTCCTCTTTTGCCTCCCTTATTGCCGCGGTTTCAACACTTTCACCGTATTCAACAAATCCTCCAGGCAAAGCCCAACAATCTTTATAGGGATCGTTTTTTCGCTTAATCAAAATAAAATTAAAGTCATCATCAAAAATAAAAATATCGGTAGTTAGTGAAGGAATCTTGTATTTAGTCATTTAACCACAATAAAAAATAATAAGGAAGCTATAAAGCTTCATCAACAAGTTTTTTAAATTCAGAACTTTCTTTTTGAAGTTCTTCTGCTGCTTGTTTTAAGACTATTCTTGGTCTTTTTCCTCTTTTTGTTTTGATGGTCATTTCTGGTTTTCCGGTAAGAGGGTGATCAATATTATAAACAGCATATTCAACATCAGGGTTTTGCATTAAAATATGCCTAAGTGCGTTAAAAACACCATGGCTTTCATCTTCAACACTAAATGTTAATTCTAATGTTTTTTCTTCAATAATTTTAAAATTTTCATCCATTCTATCAACCTTACTTATTAATTAACATAGTTTTTAGATACTTTTCTTCTTTCTTTTTTGTTACAGGTATTACATTGTACTTCATTGTCTTTTTGGGTTGTATGCATGTAATCTCTGCAGCGAGTACACATAGCTTTTAAAACTCCACAATCATCATCTACAGTACCTAAATCAACATTATCTCCTGTAATTTTAACAACTTTTGCCTGTACAATATCTCCTATTCTAAAAGCATCAGACAATTTTTCTAGATAATCTTTTTTTGCTTGTGATATGTGGATTGCACCCATATATGGTAATGCTAATGGCCTTGCATTGTCTTTTATGCATTCTATATTTACATTAGCTCTTTGAGGTTTGATATCAGTTATTTGTCCATAGACAATATCCCCTATTTTTAATAGGGCGGGTTTTGCATCAGATTCAACAGATATGACCTTCATTTTTTGATTAATTTTAACATTACCAAGTACTGATGATTTAATTTCACCATTGTCATCGTAAGTACCTTCTCCTGGAAGATATTGTTCTATAATTCCTAATTTATCTCCAGGCATTACAATTTTTTCATCTTCTATACTCATATTAAAATCACCAAAATAAAGATTTAATAAAAATTTTTATTTAATACAATAACTTTATTTATATTACTATTTAAATTATTGTATCTTTCATTTCTGTTAAATTAAATTTACTTTCTAACATTTTTTTTATCTAGAAATGTCTTTGAAAAATCGGCTGATTACTTTTTTCAAAATTTTTATTTATTTTAATGAAAATAAATTATTATAACTATAAAGTTAATTTTAGAATTACAGTAATACTACACATTACAAAAAAACTGGGACATGAAATAGTTGACCTATTCAAAAACAATAGTCAATAGGGGATATTAATGGAAAATCTTGTAGATGATATTTTTGAGATGGACTGCAATGAATTAATGTATTTCGAGATGCCTATTGGTAAACAATTTGGATTGTGCATTCATCACAAAAATGTAAAATATGAATTTCTAATTAATATTAAACCTGATAGCGACAGATTAATTGTTTTAAGCAGTGCAGCTATTCCTAAAAATAAGAAAATTGTCGGAAAGCCTTATTTCAATAGGTGGTCCTGGGAATATAATGAATCTTATATTTGTTATAATGACCCTACACTTTATCTGCATCCTGAGCTTCTTGGAGGTTGGGGCGTTGGCGATGAAGACAATTATTAGCTGGAAAAAATCAAGGATATCCTTGCAATTATTGCCAGGAAAATTTCCGTTTCCAGCGAGAATATTCTTTTTTATGGCAGTTCAATGGGCGGATTTATGTCTATTCAGCTTGCAACCATGATGAAGGATTCTACTGCTTTAGCCGAAATTCCCCAATTCGAATTGAGCAGATGGCTTTATTGGGACCGGCTGAAAAGATATGTTTTCAACGATTTGGATGATGATGAAATCATTGAACGCTATGGATACCGCATAGACGTTTTGGAAATGATGAAAAAAGAGAAATATGTTCCAAAATTGGTGTTGTTATTGGATTTTTCTTCTAAAACCGATGTCAAATTACAATATTTGGATTTTTTTGAAAAGTTAAGTGAATTCCCATTTACAGGCCAGGAAAATAAAATAAAAATTGTCATTGAGGGGAAAAATATTGGTCATGGGCCTGTTGACAAGATTTATTGCCAAAATATCATTGATGGGATTTCAAATAAAAATTTCATGATATGGAATGAGGAGATTGAAGATTCAAAATTGTTCATTGAAAAGGTTCTTCTTAATGAGAAACATGATTCCTTAAATGAGAAGTATGAGGAGTTAAGCAGCAAATATTATTCTTTAAATAATAAATATGAGTCCTTAAATAAAGAGTATGATGATTTAAATAGCAGATATGCTTCTTTAAACAGTGCACATAATGATTTAACTAGCAGATACGAATCTTTAAATGAAAAATATGGTGAAATAAATAAGAGATATAATTTCTTATCATCCAGACTTCCGAGACTTATCAAAAGATTAAAATAACTATTGCCTGTATCGCTCATGGAATAATATTTCGTCTAATTGATAATTTTCCCATTCCCGCTTGTTCAATACAATCTCTAATTCTTGTGGAGTCAATAAAGGTTTTTTATACATTTGGGAGTCATCAATAGCAATTCTAGGACAAGCACTCACAACAAAGGCTTCCAACTCCAAATAGGGCAATAGTACATCGGGATTCACGTTATCTACAAGGATTATATATGCTTCCATTCCATGTTCTTCAAGAATTTTTTTGGTTTCCTTTGCAAGATTCATTCTGTATTGCCCTTCTTTAGAAGACACCAGTATTCCCCATTTTTTAGCGCTTCTTGCCTTTGTTATCCTTGCGAATCTAATTCTTAAGATTCTATCTGCATATTCATCCATCCTTCTAATTTCATTATTGTAAGGATCCAGGGCCAAAACGGGCGTATTTGAAAACAAGTTGATTCCTAAAGGATGAAAATTTCCGCTGCCTATAAATAAGAATATTTCAACATCCAGGTTTTTAATGGATGAAAAATTGCATCCTAAAACTTGCCCTTTTCTGGTTGATTTAGAAGAACCGAGAACCACTTCTTTACCGTTATCTTCCAGGTAGTCTTTTATTTCATTTAAAAGATGCAAATGTTGTGTTGTAGTTACCAATCCTATTCTAGAATAACTTTTAAGTTCTTCCAAACATTTCTTTAAGTCTTTTTTAACATCGATTTTTGAAAAGGCTTCAATGAAAATTGTGGGCACTTCGTACTTTAATGGAAGTGGGGTATGTCCATAATGAACAATCAAATCAACAGAACCTTTCATCTTATAGTCGCTAACATCACAGGCCCCAAAACAAGGATCTCCTGAAATAATCACGGTGGCTTCTGTTTCATTTTCTATAGCACGGGCAATTTTAACCGCCTGCATCTTCAATCCTTCTGGAAACTGAAGCCCTACGGTCTGTGCATTTTTGGAATTTATCTTACGGATTACCTTATCCAAATCCATATCATACAGTGACATTTTAATCTTCAATAGTTTTTTCAATTACAACTTTCCCGTCAATGACATCCAGTTTGATTATTGATAATACTTTCATGCCGGTTTCTTTTTCTACAAATTCCTTTCCGGTACCTTTTTCAATGACAGCTACTGTAGATTTGATTTCTAAGCCCAAATCCTTTAAAGTTTCAATTAATGCTATTAATGTTCCGCCGGTACTTACAACGTCATCAATGAGCAAAATTTTTTCGCCGGCATGCAAATCGTTTATATATAGGTTAGATGAGCCATATCCGGTTTTTTGATAAACTTCCTGTTCTCCTTCAAGGCCATATTGTCTTTTACGGATTACAACAAACGGTATATCTGTTGCAAGAGATAATGCAGTAGCCAGATGTATTCCCATAGCTTCAACAGCCACTATTTTATCAACATCTAAGTCAGCATGTTTATGAACTGCTAATGAGAGTTCACGTAGCATTTTAGGGTCCATTGCAGGAACACCATCACTGATAGGATTTACAAAGTAATTGTAATCACCTTTTTTCACAATTGGGGATGCTTCTAATGATTTTTTTACTTCTTCTAACATAGTCTCACACAAAAATTATAAAAACTTTAAACTTTAATTAAATATAAATATATACTTAAATAATTAAATAATTTTTCTTACATACTTATTAATCGAAGTGATTACAATGGCAATGCTCGGAAGTTTAGGAGAAAATCTTACTAATACGATGAAAAAATTAGTAGGAATGTCTGTTATTGATAAAAAGACAATAAAAGAAGTTGTAAAGGATATACAACGTGCTTTAATTCAATCTGACGTTAATATTAAATTAGTTTTAGATTTATCAAAAAAAATTGAAACCAGGGCTCTTGAAGAGGAACCTCCTAAGGGTATCACTCCAAGAGAACATGTTATAACAATTATCTATGAGGAAATGGTAAATCTTTTAGGTAGTGAAGCAGCAGGTTTGGACATTAATGAAAAACCTTATAAGATTTTATTTTTAGGTCTGCAGGGTAGTGGTAAAACAACCACTATCGGAAAGCTATGCAGATATTTGCAGAAAAAAGGTTTCAATCCAGCAGTTGTTTGTACAGACACATGGAGGCCTGCAGCGTATGAGCAATTGAGGCAACTCACAGAAGAAATGGATGTTCCACTGTATGGGGATCCTAACAATAAGGATGCTCTTGATTTGGCCGAAAAAGGTTTGCAGGAATTTAAAAATAGGAAAGTTATTATTTTCGATACCGCAGGTAGGCACAAGAATGAAGAAGATTTGATTGCCGAGATGGATGAGTTAGACAATATCATCAATCCGACTGAAGCTATTTTAGTAATTGATGGTACTATAGGCCAACAAGCCGGTGAGCAGGCAAGGGCATTTTCACAAGCAACCGACATAGGTTCAATCATTATTACAAAATTGGACGGTTCAGCTAAAGGTGGGGGTGCGATGTCCGCTGTTGCAGAGACTGGCGCTCCAATTAAATTCATCGGTACCGGTGAGAGAATCGATGACTTTGAACTGTTCGACCCTGAAAGGTTTATTTCAAGATTGCTCGGTATGGGAGATATAAAATCCCTTATAGAAAAGGCTGAAGAAAACATCGATGAGGACATTGCAGAAAAAACCATGAATAATATGCTGACTGGTAAATTCACATTAGTTGATATGAAAAACCAGTTTGAAATGATGAATAAGATGGGTCCGATGCAGCAGGTCCTAAACATGATTCCTGGCATGGGCAATAAGATTTCAAAAGAAGCCTCTAAGATGACAGAGGATAAAATTGAAACTTATAAAATCATGATGTCTTCAATGACCGAAGAGGAAATGCTAAACCCTAAAATCATTAAACAGTCACGCATTCAGAGGATTGCCAGAGGGTCAGGTGTTGAAGAAAGTGAAGTAAAAGAGCTTCTAAAATATTATAACAACACTAAAAAGACAATGAAAGGACTTGGAAAACGTGGTGGCCGTTTAGGCGGCGGTGCTATGAACCGTATGATGGGCCAATTCATGAACAGATAACATGTTTGAACTAGCAAAACAAATTTTGGATGAAACTGATGGAAAAATCTGCAAGCATTGTCTTGGCCGTAAGCTATCTAAAACAATTGACGGATCAAACAATATCGAACGTGCAGACAAGGTAGCGCAGGAGTTAAATACAGATTTGGATGATGTGGATTGCGTTATCTGCGATAACTTATTCGACAAACTCGATGATGACTTATATAAAAAAATCGACGATAAGATCAATCAGTTGGGAATTGAATTTGACACATTTTTGGTTGGCTCAAAAATCAGTAAGGATATCCAAAAAAGAGATGAGGAACTGTCTGAAAAGTTCAATTTAGGTGTTGAAACCATAAAAAAGGAAGTCAATCGCTTAATAGGTCTTGGAATTTGGGAAATTTATGATAAGGAAGCGGAGTTTGAAAGCCAGGACATAGTTTTCAGCATTGATTTAATCAATGATCCCAAAGTCAAAATACAAATCAATCCATTATATATTGAAGGAAAATACAATAAGCTGAAGCGCGGAATACCTCAAACCAAATGGCCTTGCACAAAATGCAAAGGCAGAGGCTGTGAAGAGTGTAACTTTACAGGAAAGCAATACCCCGAATCTGTTGAAGAGCTAATTTCCGAGCATTTTTTAAAAGCAACCAAAGGTAGGGAAGCTAAATTCCATGGTGCCGGCCGTGAAGATATTGACGTATTGATGTTAGGTTCTGGAAGACAATTTGTTTTAGAGATTAAAGAACCAAAAATCAGAAAACTTGATTTAAAGGATTTGGAAGATAAAATTAATAAAATTAATGAAGGTAAAACTTCCTATCATAATTTACAGGTTTGTGAGAGAAAGCGAAAAGCTATTATAAAACAGTCTTCACCTGATGCTTATAAGGTTTATAATGCATTGGTGGAATGTGAGGATGATTATGATAAGGATAAACTAAAAGATTTATTGAATTTAGGTGAAATTCACCAACAAACACCTTTAAGGGTTTTAAGACGACGTGCAGATATGATTCGTGTTAAAAACGTTTTGGATTTGTCCTATGAGATTATTGATGATAAAACATTTTCCATGACAATCAAAACTGAAGGTGGATTGTACATTAAGGAATTAATTTCCGGCGATGACGGCAGAAGCCATCCAAACGTTAGTGAAATTTTGGGGGTAAATGCTAAATGCGCCCAATTAGATGTAATTGAAGTGAGTGAGAAGTAGATAATATGGCTGATGAGTTTACACATTTAACAGATAGCGGTGTGCATATGGTTGAAGTAGGTGCAAAACCGGACCAAAAAAGAAGAGCAATTGCTAGTGGAAAAATATTTTTAGATAAAAATACCATAGATTTGATTCAAAATGAAGAAATCAAGAAAGGAAACGTTTTAACAACCGCTCAAATTGCAGGAATTCAAGCTGTTAAAAATACATCTTCAATTATTCCACTTTGCCATCCTTTGGCTTTAACTGGAATTGAACTTGATTTTGATGTTAAAGAGACAGAAATTATAGCTACTTGTGCGGTTAATACCTTGGGTAAAACTGGCGTTGAAATGGAAGCTATTACTGGTGTTAGTGTTGCTTTACTTACTGTATGGGATATGGTAAAGGCTGTTGAAAAAGATGAGAACGGACAATATCCAGATACAAGAATAAGCGATATTAAAGTAATTAAAAAAGAGAAAATTTAACATTTATATACTATGAGAAAAATAATTTATAATGATATTTTTAAATTAATTAAATTAATGGGAGATTATTATGGCAAAAAAGAATGATAAAATTTCTATGCCTCAGACAGGTGCAGGTTTAGTAAGATATTTTGATGAAGAAAGTTTAGGCCCAAAACTTTCCCCTGAACACATTGTTGTTGCTACTGTCATTTTAGCAATATTTTGTTTTGTTTTAAGATTTTCTGCTTAAAATTATTGTTTTTTTCAAAAACAATACTACTTTTTTTATTTATGGATATTATGTTAACTAAAAGAATTATTCCTTGCTTAGATTGTGATTTACAAGTTCCAGAAGGCAGAGTTGTAAAAGGTGTCGAATTTAAAGAGATTAAATATGCCGGCAATCCAGTCGATTTGGCAACTCGCTATTATGAAGAGGGAGCAGATGAAGTCGTTGTTTTAGACATCACTGCATCACATGAAAGAAGAGCAACCATGGCAGACGTAATTGACAGGCTAACAGAAAATGTTTTCATGCCGATTTGTGTTGGTGGAGGAATAAGAAAAGTTGATGATTATATTAAAATGCTTAAAGCCGGAGCGGATAAATGTTCAACAAATACTGCAGCCATTAAAAACCCGGAACTTTTGACAGAAGCTTCTAAAGTTGTGGGATCACAGGCAGTTGTAATTGGAATTGATGCAAAAAGAAGATATGTTTCACATCCTGATGATGCACCGGATAAAACAGTCATTGAAACTGATAAAGGATATTGCTGGTTTGATACAAGCATTTACGGTGGACGCGAGTTTACAGGTATTGATGCAATTCAATGGGCAGTCAAATGTCAGGATTTGGGTGCCGGTGAGATTCTTTTAACCAGTATGGATGGTGACGGAACCCAAGCAGGTTATGATATCGAGCTTAATAAGACCATTAATGATGCCGTTGACATTCCGGTAATAGCCAGTGGCGGTGTTGGAGAGCCAAAACATATTTTGGAAGTGTTTGAAAAGACTGATGTCTCAGCGGCTCTTGCAGCCAGTATTTTTCATTTTAACCAATATTCCATTCCCACCGTTAAAGAATATCTACAAAAAAATAATGTGGCTGTCCGTTTATGATTATTAATTCACCAATCAATCTAGAATTGACACAGTTGTCCGGTCAAACTTCACAACCCCCTTGGAAGCAGGTCGGGGATTGTTTTAGTGATGTTGTTTTAGTTGGAGGAAAACCGACTCTTTTTAATGTTAGACAATCTCAAGATTGCTTAGATTTTAGTTTCACTGGAGATATTACTGAAAAAGAGGCTATTTCCACGTTAAATTATATTTATGACATGGATTTTGATTTAAGTAAGTTTTATAAATATTTGTCAAACCGCGAAGAACTCAAGGACATGTCCGAATTTTGCAATGGCTTGAGGTTATTTTTAGCGGCAAACCCATTTGAATGTGTCATTTCTTCAATCTGTTCTGCAAACAATTCCATTAAAAGATGGACAAAATCAATCGCAGATATTAGGGAAAAATGGGGCGACAATCATTTTGATGCCTATTACACATTTCCTGATAAATCCGTAATTCAAGATTTATATGAAGATGATGAGGAAGAATCATTGTTTAGTGAAAATCCCTGCGGCAATAATTTGAAATCTTGCGGTGTTGGCTATAGGGCACCTTATATGAAAAAAGCTTGCGAAATTTTTACAGATGAAATAAACCTATCTGACATTCCAGAAATGGATTATGATGAAGCTTTTGAAACTATTTTAAAGGTTCCTGGTGTCGGACCGAAGGTGGCCGATTGCATATTGCTTTATGGATTTAATTTCAAAGAAGCTTTTCCAAGCGATGTTTGGATAAAACGCATTATTTCCTATTTGTATTTTGATGGAAAAGACATTAGTGTTTCTAAAGTTCGTGATTTCGGAATGGAAGAGTTTGGAGACTATGCGGGCTATGTTCAATTGTATATGTTCCATTATGCGCGCATGTCCGGATTGATGGATAAACTGAAAAAATAATATATTAAATAAAAAATAAACTATTTTTCATGAAAATCAGATACGCTACAATGATTGTCAATGATATGGAAGAGAGTGTTAAATTTTACACTGAAACTTTGGATTTCACTTTTGATGAAGAATTTGATGTGCCTGGTGGTAAAATCACCCTTTTGGATGGTGAGGGATTTGCAGGTTTGGAATTAATTCAAAGTGATGCGTTTGAAACTGGATTATACTCAGTTGGAATGGATGTTGAAGATATTAATGAAGAAATCCGGAAATTGAAAGAGAAGGGAGCTAATATAGCCTTAAATCCAGTTGAAACACAAGTTGGTTATATGGCCAGAGTGGTTGATCCTAATGGAATCAATATTGTATTGGTACAGCATACAAATAGATAATCATTTATGGCATCGAATTAATATATACAAATGATGGAAAAGAAAAATTTAATACTTCTGATTTGTACAGTATTGTCTTTTTTTGCTGTTTTTGCGGTTAATTCAGTCATGGTTGTCATTCCAACGATTGCTGCTGAGTTTCACATGAGCAATATTGTTCAAAATTGGGCAATTATCATCTTTTTATTGGTTGTAGCAGTCTTGTCCGTTCCTGCCGGCCAGATTTCCGGAAAATATGGTCTTAAAAAAGTTACAATCATAAGCGTTATATTATTTATTTTAATTTCTATTGCTAATGTGCTGGTCACATCTTCCGAGCAATTTCTGCTATGCCGGTTGATATTGGGTATTTCTCTAGCATTTTTTAATGTCACATCCATGGCAATGGTGGTATCAGCATTCGCGCCGGAAGAACGAGGCAAAGCATTAGGAATAACCATTACTGGGGTTTATATTGCACTGTCTCTAGCCCCGGTTCTTGGAGGTATTTTGAATTATCAGTTGGGATGGAGATCTGTGGTTCTATTTGGCGTCCCGTTTTTACTTGTCATACTGGCATTGCTTTTGACTAAAGTAGATGAGGAATGGATTACTTTTGAAGGCGTTCCGCTTGATGTGAAGGGTTCACTTTGCTATGGAATCGGAATGGTGTTGTTCATATATGGGTTTACAATACTGAATGAGACATTGGGAGTAATATTGACTGTTTTAGGTATTATATTTTTGATAATATTTGGATTTATAGAATTAAAAGAAACCCATCCTGTATTTGATGTTAGATTCTTTAAAAACCGTAAATTCCTATCAGCCAATTTCGCGTCATTATGTGCATATTTGGCCACTTTTGCTGTAACCACAATACTAAATTATCATTTGCAATATATCAAGGGGTTCGATTCACAAACAGCAGGGATAATTTTGCTTGCAGCACCAGTATGTCAAGTTGTGCTTGCTCCAATTGCTGGAAGGCTGTCTGATAAATATGTTCCACAGATTTTAGCAGCTATTGGAATGGGGCTTGGAACAGTTTCATTAATCTTATTCTCATTTTTAAATGAAGCGACATCCCTCGGATTTTTAATAATTGCTATGGTAATTTACGGTATTGGATTCGGATTGTTTTCACCGCCAAATACAAATGTCATAATGAGTTCAGTTCCGCCAAAAGACACATCCGTCGCGTCCGCGGCCGTAGCAACAATGCGGACTGTCGGTCAGGCGATGAGCTTGGGAATATTAACATTGGTATTTGCATTTGTGATGGGCAATGTGCCGATTGTCGAGCAGTATTATCCTCTTTTAATAAGCAGCTGCCAAATAACATGTATTATTTGTGTAGTGTTGTGTATAGCTTCTGTATTTGCTTCATTTGTCGGAATTAAATCTCAAAATGAAGTTTAGACATTTTTTTATAAAAAAAGAAATTGAAAGATAATGATTATCTTTCTTCAACGGTGACTTTATTCATTTTGTCACCAGGACGGATTGCATCTACAACATCCTGGCCTTCAATGACTTGACCAAATACGGTGTGTACTCCGTCTAAGTGTGGTTGTGGTGAGTGGGTAATAAAGAATTGGCTTCCACCAGTGTCTTTACCTGCATGTGCCATAGATAATGCACCAGTGCCGTGTTTGTGTGGGTTTCCTTCGGTTTCACATTTGATGGTGTAACCTGGTCCACCGGTTCCGTTTCCATAAGGGCATCCACCTTGAATTACAAAGTTTGGAATTACTCTGTGGAAAGTTAATCCGTCATAGAAACCTTCACCAGCCAACTTTTCAAAGTTAGCTACAGTTCCAGGTGCTTCATTTGGGAACAATTCAAGTACAATGTCCCCTTTATCAGTTTCGATAGTTGCGACTTTCATTTTATCACCTAATTATTTTATTGTTTAATTTATTATTAAAGGTATTTAATATATTTTTAGTAGTTTATATTGAATTTGATTGTAAAAATAAATATTGAAAAAGGAATTTTATTTTAGAAATTTTTAAAAACACCTCATTCATGTCAATTTTTAAATAATATGGTTTATGTATATTAAATCAAGGAGGTTAATCATGGCTAAGAAAAATCTGATTATTGCATTGATTCTTTCGTTCATATGGTCCGGATTAGGATTGATATATGCTGAAGATATCAAAAAAGGTATTATTTTAGCTGTTTTGGCTGTAATAGGTTATATATTAATGTATACTGTAAGCCAAATCTTTGGATTGGTTGTTTTCATTGTTTGGATTTATTCAATGTATGCAACTTACAAACAAGTCAAGGCAGTAAATGGTGAATAGAATTCACAATCCGTATTTTATTTAATTTTTTTCTTTTTTTTATTTATTCATGGTTAACTATTTTTTAATACTTAATAACTCGTAGAAGTATTTATTATATATGAAATCCAATATATTTTATGATTAAATAGTTTGTGGAGGTTTTTATATGAAAACTCAAGAATTGATTAAGATTGAAGATGATTACTTTATTAACACTTTTACAAGACAACCAATCGTTTTAGATCACGGTGAAGGTGTAAAAGTTACAGATATTGATAGAAATGAATATTTAGACATGTTTGCTGGAATAGCTGTAAATGCATTAGGCCACAATCACCCAAAACTTGTAAAGGCTATTCAAGAACAAGCAGAAAAGCTTATTCACATTTCAAGCATCTATTACAACGAACCAGCCTTAATTTATGCTAAAAAATTAGTTGACTTGACAGACTTTGACAGAATATTTTATGCAAACAGCGGTGCTGAAGCTAATGAAGGGGCCATTAAATTGGCCGTTAAATATACTGGAAAAAGTGAAGTGATTTCCACTGTCGATTCATTCCACGGAAGAACCATCATGACTCTTGCCGCAACAGGTCATGAGGAGTATCATGAACCATTTAAAGCAGTAATGCCAGAAGGTTTCATTAATGTTGAATATAACAATATTGACGCAATTAAGGAAGCAATAACAGAAAATACTGCTGCCATTATTGTAGAACCTATTCAGGGTGAAGGTGGAGTGAATGTTCCGGATATGGATTATCTCAAACAAATTGAGGAGCTCTGTCATGAAAATGATATAGTGTTCATTGTTGATGAGGTTCAAACAGGATTTGGAAGATGCGGAACACTCTTTGCCTATGAACAGTTTGGCGTAAAGCCGGACATCATGACAATGGCTAAGGGAATTGGTGGAGGAGTTCCAATGGGCGGAATTCTTGCAACAGAAAAGGTAGCCGGTGCATTTGTACCAGGTGATCATGGAACCACTTTCGGCGGCGGACCTTTAGTCTGTGCTGCAGCAAATGCTGTTTTGGATGCATTTGAAGAAGAAAAAATCCTGGATAATGTTAAGGAGGTCGGTGAATACTTCATCTCAGAATTGAAAAAACTGGATAAGGAAATCATCGCTGATGTAAGAGGTAAAGGTTTAATGGTCGGTTTGGAATTAACCAAACCTGGAGCGGAATATGTGGACAAATTAAGAGAAGCAGGATTTTTAATAAACTGCACTTCTGGAAACGTCTTAAGATTTGTTCCTCCATTAATAATTACTAAAGAGGACATTGATGTATTTGTTAAAGCTTTAAATGAAATTTTATAGTTTTTAATTTAAAATTTGGCGGTTTAATCATGGCAAGGAAAGTGGAATACCTATGTCATACATGTGGATTCAGTTATACTTCAGTAGACCAAATATTTTGGATTGATGAAAATGAGCAAGTCATAGTTAAACCTTTAGTGATGTCCGCATCATCTGAAAGTTCTAATGCTCCGGTTAAGGGATTTTTTACCAATTATTATTGTTATGAATGTAAAAAGTTCATTAACAAATTCATTATTTATAAAAAATCTTCTGATTTGGATGATGAAAAGATCATCCACATACTGGAACAATACAACGAGAATTCAAAAATTATCCAATTTGATGATGTATTTCAAAAATGCTTAAAATGCGGTGCAGAACTACCTTCAAAAGCAGATTATTCCTTTGCATTAGATGTTGATGGTGAATTCCATATTGGTGAAGATGACTATGACTTTTCTAAAGGCAAAGACTTCAAATTCGCGGGAATTTATCATGGATATTACTGTTCAAACTGCAAAAAACAAATTAATAAGTTTGTTATTACAGAAAATAATGCAAATCTGAACGATTCACAAATAAAAGAGATTCTTGAAGATCACACAAATGATTTAACCATATTTATCCGCAGTGATTATGATATATGTCCCGATTGCGGTGAAGAGATATATTATCTAGACCAGAATTCAACATGTCCAAATTGCAGAAGAGACCGATTGCACATTTCAGACCATATTGTGGTCGATTAAAGCTCTCCTTTTCTTTTTTTTAATACTTTTTTTAGTGATGTCGAAAGCTCTAAACTTTTTATCCTTTCTAAACTGGCCCACATCCAGTCGGTATGTTCATCGCTTATTTTCACTTCTCCGGTGATGTCAGTAAGATACATCATTATTTGCACGGTTCTTTTGTGCATGTAATCATTTTGAATAGCTTCACAGAAGTCACCTACTTTAACATTCAAGTTAGTTTCTTCTTTGATTTCACGAACAAGGGCATCAGTGAAAAATTCACCTTTTTCCACTTTTCCGCCCGGCAGTTCCCACATTTCAGGGTCAGTTCTTGATTTTGGGTGTCTTTTAACTATTAAAATTTCATCATTTTCGTTTTTGATAATGCCTCTTACTGTAAGGCCATATGGCATATCCATTCTATCACCTATTACTATATTATTTTTTAATAGTAATTAATTTCAACGGAAAATCATTTTCCTTAATAAGTTATAAATATTATAAAATTAATATGTAAAAACATAATGTAACTTTTTTTAGGAGTTTTAATCATGGATTTGAATATTAAAGTAAACGATAAAAACCACTTGGATATTGGTGGTGCAGATGCAATTGATATTGCAGAAGAATTCGGAACTCCAACCTATGTAATTGATGAAAATAGGATTAGAGATAATTATAATAGATTTTATTCAGCTTTTACTAAATATTATTCTGATTTTAAAGTATTCTATGCATGTAAAGCTAATACCAATCTTGCTGTAATGAAAATTTTAGAAAGTGAAGGATGTTGTATTGATGCAGTTTCTCCAGGAGAAGTCCATATTTCCAAAATGCTTGGATTTTCAGGAGACAGAATATTGTTTACAGGCAATAACATTACCAATGATGAATTGAAATTTGTGCATGATGAAGGGGCTGTTTTAAACATAGATTCAGTTTCAGCCTTAAAAAGATTGGCAAAAATAGTTGATCCTGAAGGATTAAAAATTTCATTTAGGGTAAACCCTATGGTTGGTGCAGGACACCACGACCACTGTATTACTGGTGGAGTAATGAGTAAATTCGGTATAATGGATTCAGAAGCCAGTGATGTTTATGCATTAGCTAAAGAATTAGGATTCAATCCAATTGGTATGCACTCCCACATAGGATCTGGAATTTTAGACCCAGAACCATTCAAATTAGCTATTGAATCAACAATGGACATTGCAGGTAAAGTTCATGAAGAAGTAGGCATTGACTTTGAATTTGTTGATTTTGGTGGAGGTGTGGGAATTCCATACACTCCAGAAGAAAACATTGTTGATTTGGATAAATTTGCTGAAGTCAACATTGGATTATTTAAAGAAAAATTAGAGCAATATGACATGGGTTCACCTACAATGTATTTGGAGCCTGGAAGATACCTGGTTGGTGATGCAAGTGTACTTCTTGTAACCGTAAACAGCGTAAAACAAAGCTATAGAAAATTCATTGGTGTAGATGCAGGTTTCCACACCCTTCTCAGACCTGCAATGTATGATTCATATCACCACATTGTTGATGCAAGCAAAATGGATGCTCAAAACACTCAGGAAGTTGACATTGCAGGTAACGTATGTGAATCCGGAGACTTGTTTGCACGTGACAGGCCAATGCCTGATGTGGAAGAGGGAGATGTCTTAGGAATATTAAATGCTGGAGCATATGGATTTACTATGTCTTCAAATTACAATTCAAGGCCATTAGCTTCAGAAGTATTGGTAACTGATGGTAAATGTTCATTAGTACGTGAAAGAGAAAGCTTTGAAGACTTATATGCAAAACAAAGCATACCACCACATTTGGAATAAGTTGATTATTATGGTTGATTTAAAAGGATTAAAATTTTCAAAAATGCATGGAATAGGCAATGACTTTCCTATAATTGATGAAAGTAAAGGGGAAGTTATTCCTGAAGCGGATAAACCTGAAGCATGCAGAATATTGTGCCACAGGAATTTTGGCGTAGGTGGAGATGGAGTATTATTTGTCGAACCTTCTGATGTAGCTGATATTGGGTATAGAATGTTTAACCCTGATGGAAGCGAAGCTGAAATGTGTGGAAATGGTATCAGATGCTTTGGAGATTTCGTTTACAGAAAAGGTATTTTAAAACAGGAAAAAATGACTGTTGAAACCAGAGCTGGAATCAAAACAATTGAAATTACCTTGGAAAATGATGAGCCAGTGTTGTTTAAAGTGGATATGGGTTTATCTACATTCAAAACACCTGAAATTCCAATGACTTCTGATAAAGATGAATTCCTCGACGGCGAACTTAATGTTTTGGATACTACATTCAATGTAACCGCAATCAGCGTCGGAAACCCTCATGCGATTATATTTGTCGCCAATGTTGATGAAGTTGACATTAACAAATATGGTCCTGCTATTGAAGCCCATGAAGTATTTCCCGAAAAAATCAATGTACATTTTGTAGAAGTTATTTCTAAAAATGAAGGAAAAATGATTACTTGGGAGCGTGGTGCTGGCGTAACTCTTGCATGCGGAACCGGAGCTACTTCCACTGCAATTTCAGGTTTCAAACTAGGTTTGTTTGATAGTGATGTTTTGCTTCACTTGCCTGGTGGAGACTTAAAATTCAATGTTTATGAAAAAGAAGATAAGTTAGGAGCCTTCATGGAAGGTCCTGCAACTCTCGTTTTTGATGGAGAATTATAATTCTCCCTTATTTATTTATTCATTCTGTATAATCCTGCTATAATATCAAGTACAGCAAGTATGATTATCAATATTATCCAAATATTAAATTCGTTTCTTAGTAGAGCAAATATTGCTGCCAGTATTATAAGGGCAACTCCAATAAGTATTGATGTTTTCCATTGTTCCATAGTATCACCTAATCATATTTTATAAGCATTAATTAATGTTATGTCTTCAAAAAAGAAGTGTTCACTATCAGCTATTTCTGCAATAAAACCCAACTCATCTAACTTTTGCAAAGTTTCTTCATTGCCTGAAAGTGAAGACTGTATCATCTGCACAATTCCACCATCATTTAAATGATTTTTCACTTCATTTAAAAAAAGATCAATAACTTTCCTTCCATTTAATCCACCATCAAACGCATAATTTATTGTGTCTTCTAAAACTTCCCCATCTTCAGTTGGCAGATATGGAGTATTAAATAAAATTACATCAAACTTTCTATTTTCCACGGGTTCAAATAAATTTCCAAACAATATTTCAATATTTTCGATGCCGTTTTCCTTGAAATTTTTCTCTGCAAGCTGGCATGCATCAAAATTTATATCAGTCACTGTAATCTTATCCGTTAATTTTGAAGCATACATTGCAACAATTCCGGATCCGGTTCCAATCTCTAAAACACTTTGATTTTCTTCAATCAATAAATTATCTGCAAGTAAATAGCTATCTTCAGCCGGAATGTAAACGTTATCATCTGTATTTATTATAAAATCAGGCATAGTATCTACTCATTAAAAATAGGATTTAATTCTCTTGATAATTCTAATATTTCCTCGGGAGTTAATGTAACCACCCTTTCAGATAAATATTCATTAATCTCTTCTGATTCAATCTCATTCAATCTCTGTTTTAAAACTTTTTTATCAATATTGCTTATAATATGTCTTGAATCAATCAAAGCATTTCTAATTTTTTTATTTCTATGTTGGAAAAGTGCTTTTGTAAAATTTGAATAGATTTTAAAGTCGTTATCCGAAATTTTATTTTCTTTCGGCGTTAATTTAACAACAGTGGAGTCAATTTTCGGTTTTGGTATAAAGCTTTCAGCGCTAACATCGGTTAATTTTTCTACATTGCATTTGAAGTATAGCATTGCTGAAAGCCGGGAATAATTCTTGCTTCCGACTTCACCATTCATTCTATCGGCAAATTCCTTTTGATACATTAGAATTGCCAGGTCAAAATCATAGTCTAAAAATTTAAAGGTGATTGGTGATGAGATTTGATAAGGTAGATTTGAAATGATTTTATTGAATTTTGGAAAATCAACACTTAATGCATCATCATTAATTAGTTCTACATTATCGATTTTTTCGTCTTTAAGTCGTTTGGCTAATATCTTATAGATATTTTCATCTTGCTCAATGGCTATTACTTTTTTAGATTTTTTAGCAAGTTCAATTGTCAGTGTACCTATTCCAGCCCCTATCTCCAAAACAGTATCCTTTTTATCAATGTTTCCAAATCGAACAATTTGGTCTCGTTTATTCTTATCAATTAAATAATTCTGACCAAGATTTTTGTTTAATGTAATCCCATGTTGCTTTAAAATACTTTTGGTTGTTTTAGATAAGGATTGGGAGGTATCACTAGTCAATTTATCACTTTATCTTGGTTTTCTTTGTTGTCTCCTTTGAGATCTAGGAGGTTGTGTAAAAAGATTGTATTTGTTTTTGCCTCTTTTAGGATTAGTAGTATCTAATTCTAGCTGTACTCTTTTTACAATCATTCCTGCAGGATCTGCAAGTGTTGGAAGTCTTTTTGAAATATCTTCAAAGCTTTCAAAAGGTTTTTCTTCCCTTGCTTCAATAATTTCCCACATGTATTTTTTACCAATTCCCGGAATTAACTCTAATTTATGAAGTCTTGTACTTAATGCTTCAGCAGTATTAAAGAATTCAACAAATTTGTCTTCTTGCTGTTCAACAATATCTCGAATTGCATATTCTAATTCAATTCTACTAGTTGCTGTTAAGTTTTCATAATCTAATCTGCCAAGAACCCTATATATCTTATCTCTCTTTCCTTTTCCGATATATACAGTATCTTGAATCTCTAAATCCACTCCATTTTTAGGAGCTAATTCTAGTAAAGTGAATTGTTCTGTACCAATAGCTTGAGCAATAGCTTTTCCACCAAATTTGGACATGTCTGATTTAACATATCCACGACTTAAATAGTCAAGTACAACAGCATATTCTTCCTTTTTTACTGTTGGAGCTTTATCTTTTTTGTTTTTAGTATCCATTTTATCACTTCACTATTGTTTTTTTTCTTTTGTCTAATTGACTAAAGATAACCTTACTGTTAAACTTTATTTTTCAAATGTAATAAACATATCTAAAAATAGCTAATAATTTTAAAAAATTTGTAAAATAAATAAAAAAAAGAGAATAGTTTTAGAACTATTCGAGAATATCGTATGGTTCTAAAATTTCTAAAATTTGTTCCATTTCTTCTTTGCTTGGTTGGTAAGGTTCTTTAGCAAATATTAATCTTAAATCTGCTAAATCCTGTGGAACTAAATCTACAATATGAACCAGCACTCTAGCCCTTAAGTTAGGGAATGCTTCTTGGAGTTTTTCCATGATTTCTTCAGTATCTTCCACAGAGTATTTTTTAAATCTTGAAAGATGGTTTAAAGTTAGATTTTGTTCATAGTTTAATTCATGTTCTTCAGAAAACTCATCAAGAATTTGTTTTACTTTTGCACTTGGTATTGGTTCGTTTTCAATTATTTCTTTTCCGATCATAAAAATCAGTTTTGTAATTTTAAGTGGTCTGGTCTAACAATCAATTCTTTAGGTTTGTTTCCATCTTTTAAAGATACGATGTAAGCTTTTCCTTTTTGACCAGTAATTTTACCAGTTTTTCCATGGAATCTAGGAGCTGGTTGTCCTTTTTGAATACTTGGGTTAATGGTAATGTGAACTAAGTCTCCTTCTTCAAATTTTTGGAGTCTGTTTGTAATTGGATTAGTTCTACCTGGCCTTTGTACTTTAGTCATTTTTTTTCTTGATCTACTTTTTAATCCTCTTGATCTTTGCATTTAAATAACCTCTTAATCAGTTCTGCACTGGGTATATAATTAATCTATGTTATCAGCTACCTAGTATTAAAAAGCCCATAAATACTAGTAACATAGAATGTGAAAATAATAAATTATCATCAGTGATATGATAATATTATAATTTTAGTTTGATGGTATTAATATACTTTTAGTTTTTAGGTGATTTTTAAAAATTTTAGTATATATTTTAAAATTATGGTTTAGGGTTGTGGTGTAAAAAATAAGGTGGATAAAGATAACTAAAATTTAGTTATCTTCAAATCTTCTTCTGTCAATTAATTCTTGACGTTTACCTGGGTTCCATCCGCCGGAAGCGGATTTTGCACGTCCTACTTGTTGCACGTAACCGGTAATTCTGTCATACCATTCTACATCTTCACTTTCACCGCAAGTAGGGCAAGTGTTGTTTAAACCTTTCATCAAGGTTTTACATTTAAGACAGAAACTTAAAGCAGAACTGTAAGCCCAGAATCCGATATCGGATTTTTTAGCAATTTTGTTAGTTAAACTCATTAATGAATCTGGGTCTGAGTAAGATTCTCCCATGAATGCATGGAAGATGTGTCCACCAGGAGTTAAACTGTGATATTGTTCTTCAATTTTGATTTTTTCAATTAAGGATGCACCTGTATCTACTGGCACATGTGAAGAGTTGGTGTAGTAGTTTGCATTTCCTTCACCTTGCACAATAGCTTGATCGCCAAATTGTTTTTTATCAAGTGTTGCAAATCTGTATGCAGTAGATTCTGCAGGAGTTTGTAAAACACTCCATCTGAGTCCAGTTTCATTTTTCAATTCGTCAGCTCTTTGGTTAACATATTCGAGACATTTTACACCGAATTTGTTAGCATCAGAATTTTCAATTCCTTCACCGAATAGGGATAATAACATTTCGTTAAGTCCGACGAAACCGAAGGATAAAGTTGAATTTTGGATTCTGTAGTATGATTCTTCAGCTACTTTTTGTTTTAAGAATGGTAAAATGTGGAAATCATTTAAACATTTTAATCCTTGTTCTCTTCTAAGCATTAAAGTTTCAACAGCTAAATCCATGTATTCGTCCAAGTATTCAAATACTTGGTTTTCATCTTTGGATTGGTATCCGATTCTTGGGAAGTTTAAGGTTACGTAAGCTAAGTTACCTGTTCTTAAACAGTCTTGATCCCAGTCACCAGTCCAGGTATCTTGTAAACAAGTTCTGCAACCCATATAGTTTGCCATTTTTCCTCTGTATTTAGGGAACATGTTTACAAAGTAAGATGAACCATATTTTGCAGATAATTCGTGAACTAAGCGGATATCATCTTCATATTCGCTGGTCATAGTTTCTTTACGTAATGTGTAAATAGTATTTGGGAATAAGTGAGGTTTACCTTCATTGTCTCCTTCGAGTAATGTTTCGGTAAATGCTCTTTGGATTAATCTAGTTTCTTCTTCAAAATCAGCGTAGGTTCCAACCACTTTACCTTTTGGTCCGTATGCGGTTTCATCTTTCAAGAAGTCTGGAACACCAAATTCCAATGCCATACTTGTAAATGGAACTTGTGAGCCTCTTGCAGCGTATGCCATGTTCAAGTTATAGACAAGCATTTGAACGGATTGCTTGATTTCATCGTAAGTTCTTCCTCTTGCAAATGGTGCTACAAATACGTTCCAGAGGGACATGCCTTGTCCACCGGACATGTTTTGTTGTGCTGCAAGCATAATTTCACCAGTGTGGTTCATTAAGGTTTCCATGTGGTTTGGCGCACCTGCAATTGAGGTGTGGTCACCGGTACCGTCTACCTTAAGGCCATATTTGATGAAAGTTCTTATATCATGTTGCATACAGTTTAAAGGTCTGCCTGCGAAGAATTCTAAATCGTGAATGTGAATGTCACCGGCCATGTGTGCATCTGCCAAGTGTGCCGGAAGCATTTTTAAAAGTGCATATTGTTTTAAAGCTTCGTCTGCTACATGTTTGTGAATACTTTCAGGGTTGTGAATCATGTTTGCGTTATCCCTGTTTCCATTTTCAATTAATGAGGTGATGTTGTATACAGGAATACCTAAACGAGTATAACGGCTTCTTAAATCTTCTAAACCATATTCAATTAATTTTGTGTTAACCATTTCCCTGATCATTGGAGCGGTTAAATATTCGACATTTAATTTTTTGAGTTCTTTCCAAGTCTCAGTAGCAATTTCAAAAGCAGTTTCTTGGCTAGCACCGGTTTCTTCAATTAATGTGTTAGCAATTTTGGATAAGTCGAATGATTCGATAGTGTCTCTTGAAGTACGTACTTTTAATTGAGTGCTTGCTAAATATTTGTTTGCAATTTCACTATCGATGTCTTCTAAACATTCATAAACTATTTTTTTGATTTCTTTTGTTGTAATTCCATCGTATAATTGGGATACAACAGTTGCCACAATCTTATCAGATTCAAAGAATGGTGTTTCAACCATTACTAAAGACTTTACTAATTTTTCATAACTGAACCTTTCTTTGATCCCGTTATTTTTCTCTACGTTTATTTTAACGGATTCATTTAAGTTATTTCCGATTTCTGAACTTCTTTCCATTATTATTCACCTTAATTATATAGTCAATTATAATATTGAACTTAATTGTATAAATATTGTTCGTTTAAACACGAACATATTTCTAATTAATAATATTGTATTTTTTAGTATATATATTGTTCGTCTTGTAACGAACAATATTTCTTTACTCTGAAACTATTATGTATTCCATATTAAAAATTAAAAGTCCGAGAGCAAAAGAAAAGTATTATGTTCTTCAGAAGAAAATATCCAAAGAACTTTGTTTTGATTTGTCACTCTCGAAAAGCGAGTTAATACCAAATTCCTGTATCTCTAGGCGCTGTTTCAGGTAATGTGAAACAGGATATCTGCTAACCAAATCCCTTGAAATTTCCAGATATTTTGTAACGGAACCTTTTGAAACTGAAAGGATTAAGTTACCTCCACATCTGCATTTTCCGGTAAGAGGCATTCTCCTGTATTTCGCACCGCATTTTGTGCATCTTACCTTTTGCTTGGAAAATGCACGGGAATTGCCCATAATGTCCGGCAGGAAGTGAGATGACAGGACTTTCTCCACAACCCCTCTTTGGTCAACCGCCCTTATTGTCTCGGCAAGACTAATTTGGGCTTCTACCTTTTCTCTCATTGAAGGCAATCTTTTGTAAAGACATACTGTCGGTCCGGCATGAATGCTTGAGGTATGGTGTGAAAACATCAGTCCTTCATATTGCTCAGGTGTTCCCAAATGCATTTCTACATTGTCAATATATTCTAAAACCTCAGCAGGCTTCAGAGGACTATATGTTTTTTCATAGAATTCAACAGGGAATCTTTCAAATATGTCCAGGTTATGGGATTCGTCGTCAATTTCTTCAGGATCGATTCTTGAAGATAAAACTAAAGGAGCATCCATACTTCCTCCCCTGGTGTTTGGCAAGTATGTCTTTGAAAAGTTAATTAGGGCATCTAAAAGCAACATTATTGCATCTTCGTCACTGTCACAGTTTCTACGTTTTGCAGAATGGAAATAAGGATGCGCATAACAACCTAATGCCTTTGTAAATCCAACTATTCTGCCTAAAACTCCAGCAGATGTGTGGGGTGCAAGCCCCGCAACTAGATGTCCGATCAGATCACTTTTATCATCAACGTTATAGAATGCATCCATTCCGTAATATCTTGTAAGTTCATCATCAATGAATTGTGCAGTTCTAAGCAGATATTCTCCACAATTGTCGGATATTACAATATCCTGAACTTTTAACTCAATGATTTGATCTTCATTTTCAATAGGATTGCCGTAACAATCTTTTTCATAACCCATTTCCAGCAATTTTTCAACACTAACTCCAATTTCCTTTGGAATAAAATGGGTCAACGGCAAATCAGTTGAATCGTGACGAATTGTACCATCTTTAAATGTGAACACTTCATTTTTAGCTCTTAAAATTCCTTTTTCAAGAGGTTCAGGTAGTTTTGCTTCGGATATCATTCCGACTACTCCTTTTACCTCGTCAACTCTTCTTACCTTAACATTATCTGATGCCTTTTTGAGCATGCTTGCAAGAGGAATGTTTTTTGTGCTTGGTGTGCCCATTTCAGTTGGATGGCCACATTTCGGACAGATTGAATTGAAAGAGCTGATTCCGCATTCGGGATTGGTACATTTTCTTCTTGATAAATCGACTTTAATTTTTCCTTTTTTAGCTGCGGTGGCTACTAACCTTCTAGCGCCTCCATAATTACCAATAGGGAACAATCCATGAGGTGCCGGTCTCATTAACCTCTCTTTAGACTTTTCAGGCCTACCGACACGAGTACCGATATATGCCGGAGCCTTGTCTTTAATTTCAACTGGTGACACTTCATTCAACGCTTCAAGGGTTGTATTCTTTTGAGGCAATTTTTTAGGCAGTGTAACAAGCAGGGAATATGAGTGGTCTTTGTCTATTATGATTTTTCCATCGCGCACAGTATGTGGAACGCCGATAACTTCCAATATTCTTTTTGGATAAGACAAATCTAACTTTAATTCCTCATTAGGTTTATAGCCTGATTTGGATTTATTCAATAAATCAATCAATGAATTCAAATCATCGATGGTTACATCGTTATAGCAGTAAGTGTATTTTGGATGAAGTGGAATGTCGTAATCCTTAGATAGTTTAAATGCTTCAATAGATGGGATGTAATCATGTTCGAGTCTGTTCAAATCCAGGTCATTATTGCTTTCATCAAAGTTTTCGCTTCTTGTCAATAATTGAATCCACCATTCTTCACACCATCCTGAAGGGTATAAAGGCTGGTTGTTTCTTAAAAACTCTCCAAAAGCAACGAGCATATCTCCCAAGAATAAAATCTCAACTACATCTTTTTTAAGTTCACGGGCCTGTTTGATGCTATCGATTATTACAACGTCGCCATTTTTAAGTTTCACTGTTGGCCCTTCGATGGAATCCACCGGAACAACACAGTTACCCTTTCCGGGATATTCAATCTTAAGCTGTGTTCCGACAGCCAAAAAATCAAGCAGTGCCATGGTTGCTGGGTGAACTCCCATTGTAGCAAGACCGGTATTTCTGCTTCTTCCATATCTTAATCTGAAACCTCCCTTTTCAGAAGGATAACCTAAAATTGGTCTTCCGCCAATGATATCCTGGATATATTTTGGTTCACTAACGATGTCTGCATCAGCACTGTCATCACTTCCGGAATCATCTTTAGGTTTTGAATATTCAGTAAGCCATTCCCAATCAAGATTCAATTTCTTTGAAATTTTATGAATTTTTTTAGATTTCTGGATAACTCCCTCTACCATCGCAAGGAGCGCTCCTCCACGAATATTATTTGTTTCAACACGCTCTAAATCCCTGTGTGATACTTCAACTTGATCAGTCTGTTCTCCTGTGACTTCAACAGGAATGTGGTTTGCAGCGAATCTCACTTCTTCTGGTGTTGGTGAGTATTGTAGATTTGTAACTTCTGATTCGTAAAGTTCAACTTCTTCCACATATCTTTCTATTTCATCATCAATCGGTTTGAAAGCATCAATATTGATAGCTTGTCTGATTTTATCTCCTAAAAGGACCGCAAGTGCTGCAGCAGTACCTCCCGCACTTCTGATAGGTCCTGCAAAGTAAACTCCAATATATTTTGTTCCATCGAAGTTTTCTTTAATTTTCACTTGTGAAATACCTTCCAGAGGGGCGGCTACTACTCCTTCTGTTAGGATAGCCAGTGCTGTCCTTAGACCTTGGTCACATCTCTGTTCTTGGTCGTAATTTGCCTTTTCGCCGGTAAGTTCAAATTTTCCGGAAGCGATTTCGGCAGCAATTTCAAAAGCAACTTCTTCTCTTGTTATGTCTTGTTCTAATTCTTTTATACGGTTTGCCACACCTTCGGGACCAACAAGCCCCTCTACTCTTTCAGCTAAATCCTTTGCAAGAGGCACTTCAGTTTTTGTTTCAACATCCAAACCTTTTGACCTAGCTTCATTAGCTATTTCGTATAGGTGATGGGTTTCAGCTTCTAATCTGTCAAAATAATCCATTTTATCGCCACAAATTATAAAAATTAATTCAGTAATTATCTATTGATTTTCATAATATTAATATTATTTGCAAGTGTGAAATTATGCATTGAAATCACTATTGAAAAATCATTTTAAAAAATATTAAATATATTGTAAAAGAAAAAGTTATTTTTAGTATACTGTTGTCGAACTTTTTTATTATTGCTATTTTGGTGATATAAATGTCTGATAAAAAACCTATTAATGCCATGTATGGTACTAAAATGAGTTTAAATCTTGATAAAATTAAAAAATCTAAAGAAGTAGTAGAAGAGCCTATTGATGAGGCTCCTGTTGTTGAAGAACCTGTTGTTGAAGAAGTTTCAGTGGAAGAAGAAGATGTTGCTCCTGTTGAGGAAGTGGTTGAGGAAGCAGAAGAGGAAATTGCCCCTCAAAATGAGGATGTTCCTGTTGAAGAGGAAGATGTTGTTCCTGCTGAGGAAGTGGTTGAGGAAGAAGAAGCTCCTGCTGAAGAGGTAATTGAAGAACCTGAAATTGAAGAACCAGTTCAAAAGGAAGAACCTGCTGAGAAAACTTCAAAAAAATCTAATGATGACAGTCTTGTTAATAAATTGAAAAAAGAAATTTCTGAAAAATCAGAAAAATTGTCTAATCAATCCAGCGAACTTAACTATTTGACCAATAAAGTAATTCCTAAGCTTAAAAAAGAAAATTCAGAGCTTAAAAGTGTAAAAATTGAATTAACCAATGCTTTAGAAAAAACTACTAGAAAATACTTTGATCAATTGGATATTAGTGAAGATTTAAGTGATAAAATTGGAAAAATCGGTGCTGAAAGTGCTGTCAATAAAGTAAGGGCAGACAAATTAGAATCTGAAATTGACACTATTAAAGAATCTTTTGAAGCTAAAATCAATGATTTGAAAAAAGAGTTAGAGTCATTTGACACTTCTGAAGCTGATCATTTAAAAGAAATGAATCAGAAATTACGTGATGATCTTAAAGAAGTAAACGATAAATTAAATAAATACCAAGATGAAAACAAAAAACTTAATGATGAAGTCATTGATTTGAGAAATGATTTAATAGAAATTGGCGATTATAAGGATGAAGTCGATAAGAAGAACAATCATACAATCGCTAAGCTCAAAGAAGAAAATTCCTCTCTTACATCTCAATTGAAAATCAAAGAAAGTAGTTATGATAAGCTATCCAATGATTCAAATAAAACTATTTCTGATTTGAAAAAACAGATAGCTAAACTAGAGGAAGCTTTAGAAAAAGAATCCAACAAAGGATTGTTTAACAGATTTAAATAGATGATTTTTTCATCTATTAATTATTTTTTTTAAAATGACTGATGATGCTTATTTTATGAATGAAGCTATTAAGGAAGCTGAAAAATCTTTGACTGAAGGAGGAATTCCAATAGGGGCAGTCCTTGTTAAAGATGGTGAAATAATTTCTAGAGGCCATAATAGATTAATTCAAAACGATTCTGTAGTTTTACATGCCGAAATGGATGCAATTGAAAATGCAGGTCGCTTAAATTATGAAGATTATGTAAAATGTACATTATATACAACTCTTTCGCCATGCCCGATGTGTTCCGGTGCAGTAATTTTATATAATATTCCCCGTGTTGTAATAGGGGAAAATACAACTTTGATGGGTGCTGAAAGTTTACTTGAATGCAATGGCGTGGAAGTCGTTGTTTTAAATGATATTGAATGTAGGGATTTATTTTTAAAATTTGCTTGTAATAATCCAGGAGTTTGGGAGGATGAACTTGCAAAGGTTGGAAACACAACAGAGGTTAAATGATGGAAATTATTGTAACTGATGAAAGGGATGAAAGGTTTATTGAATTTTGCGATTCATTCGGTTGTTCTATGGATGAACCTCAGGTTGTTTTACTTTTAAATAATTTTGGCAAAATCGTAGGCTGTACCAGTTTTAAGGTTTATGATGCAGATTCATGTGAAATAACAACTTTATTTTTAAATTCATACGATAATCGTGAAAAAATTGCTTATAAACTAATCAGACAGCTTGAAAAGATAGCTATTGACTATGACTTCAAAAAAGTCAGGGTTAGTTTTGACAGCAGAGAGGATATCCTGGTGGAGATATTTGAAAAATTAGATTATCAGTTCATTGATGATGTTTGCATGGAAAAAGAGTTTAAGATATTTAATTAGTTTTTAAAAAATAAAAAATTAAAAGATTAAGCTTCTTGTCTTAATCTTTTTACAACAAAGTCCTTATCTAAGGATAATAAGAATGATGCTGCTCTAGGGCCTTGTTTTTGACCAAGAATCATTTTATAGATTGCTTGGAAACCTTTTTGAGGTTTTAAGCCTTGACCTTCCAAGATTTCATACATTGCATCGTGCAACTCTGTTGCATCATTGAATTCTGTTTTTTCCATTAAATCAGCCAAATCAGTTAAGAATTGGGTTTGTTCATCAGTCAATGGTAATTTAGGAATACTTTTAGTTTGCACTTGGAATTTAACAAATTTAGGTGCATAGGTATCTAACCAGTAAATTACATTGTCAACCCTTTCTCTGTATTGGGCCAATTCGGTTTCGGTTAAATCACCAAATTCCTTATCTTTAAAGCTTTTAGTCAATTGTGAGTTTTTCTTCAAGATTTCAAAGATTTTCTCCAAGTCGTCTCCCGCAATTTGGTAAGCATTGACCAGGAATCTGAAAGGAGGTCTGAAAGGTAAAGGACTACCTTCGTTGATTTGAACTATTTCATAGATTTCCTTGAATTTTCTTGCTTCTTTTTCAGATGGTGCCTCTACTTCATCGTAGAATACTTTTTCAACAGTATCAAATTGGTCAATAAAGTCTAAGTAAGGCATTTTTGGTGAGAAATCTTTTGCTTTCATAGGTTTTGACCTGAACAGGTAATAGTGTAGACTTTCAGCAGGTCCGATTTTTAACCATTCATCCGGTGCGAAGAATACTCCGTGAGATTTACTCATCGCTTCCCCGTCAAGTGTAATCCATTCGTATGGCACTGGATATGGTGCAGGATAGTCAAAGATTTTTTCTGAAATCACGCTACTTACATCATAGGATCCTCCACTTGCCGCATGGTCTTTTCCGAATGGTTCGCAGGTGGTTCCGAATATTTTCCATCTTGCCGCCCATTCAACTCTCCAGGTGAGTTTACCGTTTCCGGATTTAATGTCCATTTCACCATCATGTCCACATTCGCATCTGTATTTGATGATGTCTCCATCGTAATCGTAGGCATATGTGGTATTTACACGTCCACATTCCTCACAGATAGGGTTGTAAGGAAGCCAGTCATCAGCTAAAGGTTCTCTTCTGTATTGGTTGAATATTTCTTTGATTTCTTCAACTTTCTCTAAAGAAGTTCTAATGTAATCGTTGTAATCTCCATTTTTATACATTTCAAAACCGGATTTAGCTTCCATTTCTATTCCATAATCATCCATTACTGAAAGCAATGGTTTTTCGAAGTGCTCTACAAAGTTTGCACAGCAGCCGTCAGGACATGGAATCATGGAGTAAGGCATTCCCAGGTATTTGTCATAATCTTCAGGCAATGGATAAGGAACTTTTCTCAATGGGTCGTGGTCATCAGCAATCCAAATTGTCTTGGCTTTTTTTCCTTTTTCTCTTAATTTCTTTCCAATTCCATTTGCTACAAATATGTCACATGAGTTTCCAATGTGAATACTCCCGGATATGGAAGTACCACTTGCAATAACGTGTTCTTCTACATCTCTTTTAGCTAATTCATTAGCAACATTTTCTATCCAGTGTGTCATCTAAATTCACCATATAATAAAAAAATTATCATAAAATAAGTTATAATTAAATTTTGTTTTTATTAATATAAAAAGATTAGTTAAAATTAACTAACCTTAATATTTCCTAAAATTTTATCGATTGCATCTAGGAAATCTTTAGAAATAACTTTTTTCCTTTCGCTTCTTATAGCAAACATTCCAGCTTCGGTACATACAGCCTTCAAATCAGCACCGGAAAAACCTTCTGTTATTGCGCTTATGGTATCAAAGTCAATATTTTCATCTAATTTCATCCTTTGGGTGTGTATTTCAAGGATTTTTTGTCGGCTCTCCTTGTTTGGATTAGGCACTTCAATTGTCCTGTCAAACCTTCCGGGTCTTAAGAGTGCTTCATCCAGAATATCCGGTCTGTTTGTAGCGGCGATTATTCCAATGTCTCCTCTTGGGTCAAATCCGTCAAGTTCTGCAAGAAGCTGCATCAATGTTCTTTGAACTTCTCTGTCGGCACCTTCGCTGTTTCCAACCCTTTTAGTTCCAATAGCATCGAGTTCATCTATGAATATTATTGCGGGAGTCTTTTCCTTTGCAAGGTCAAAAACGTCTCTAACTATTCTTGAACCCTCTCCCAGATATTTGTTGACAAATTCCGAAGCAACTATTTTAATGAATCGGGCGTTTGTCTCATTAGCTACTGCTTTTGCAAGCAATGTCTTACCTGTTCCGGGAGGTCCGTAAAGCAATATTCCTTTTGGCGGATCGATTCCGATTTCTTCAAATAGTTCAGGTTTTTTAATTGGAAGCTCTACGGTTTCTTTAACCTCAACGATTTGAGGGTCAAGCCCTCCGATATCATCGTATGTGACGTCAGGTTTTTCATCAATTTCCATAGCTGTTACATCTTTGTCTTTTTTTGCAGGAAATACATTAACGACAGTTAAAGTATTCTGATTGAGCGCAACTCTGGCTCCTGGTTCAAGCAGTTCTGTTTTTATTGATTTTGGGTAATTTACTAGAAATTCGTGCCCTACATTGCCTTTAATTCCAACTTGGTTGTTGTCAAAAACTTCTGTTATTGTTGCAAGTATTAATGGGGTTTTCTTAAATGAGTTGATTTCGCCTTTCAGTTCTTTGATTTTTCCTTCTAACTGGCGATTGCTGATGTTTGTTTTGAGCTGTTCGCCTTCAAGGTTTCGGACTTTCTCCATCAGCTCTTTTTTTGTTTTGCCATTTTCTTCTTTTAATGATTCGATTGTTTCAATCAATTCTTCCTTTGAAGCTTGTTTTACAGATTCCATAATCCCCCTCAATATAACTCTGTTATTGTTACATTTTAAAATTTGCTATACATTCTGCTAAAAAAGATTTTGGCTTGAGTATAATAGTTAAAAAATATCAATTTTAATGTAAAAAAAGTAATTAATTAAAAAAAGAAGAGAAAATAGATAAAATTATCTATTTAATAAGGTCAGAATCGGATTGGTCTAACCATTCGTTAACGATTTTTACTGCACAGTAGTTACCACACATGGTACATGTGTCCTCTTCTTCAGGAGGTCTTTGGTCTCTTTTTGCACGTGCAGCTTCAGGGAACATCGCACAGGCATATTGTGCTTCCCAATCGAGATTTTTCCTTGCTTGAGCCATAGCCAAATCTTGTGAACCGTCGATTTGACCACTTGCCAGGTCTCCAGCATAAGCTCCGATTTTAGTTGCAATTACACCTTCTCTCACATCATCTGGGGATGGGAGAGCTAAGTGTTCTGCAGGAGTTACATAACAAATGAAGTCTGCTCCAGCTTTTGCGGAAGATGCTGCTCCTATAGCGGATACGATGTGATCGTAACCAGGCGCCACATCACATACAATAGGTCCTAGCATGTAGAACGGAGCGTTGGAACACATTTTCTTTTGAATCATTACGTTTGTTGGAATTTCATTAATTGGAATGTGTCCTGGTCCTTCAATCATACATTGTACTCCAGCTTCACGGGATCTATCAATTAATTCCCCTAAAATGATCAATTCTTGTATTTGGGCCCTGTCAGTTGAGTCTGCGATAGATCCTGCTCTCATACCGTTAGCAAGTGAAAGAACAACATCATGTTCTTTTGCAATATCTAAAACATAATCGAAATTTGCATATAATGGATTTTCTTTTTCATTTTCAACAATCCATCCGGACATGAATGAACCTCCTCTTGAAACAAGTCCGGTTACGCGGCCTTGTCTTTTGAGTCTGGTTAATGTTTCAATGTTGATACTACTATGGACAGCCATGAAGTCAATACCATCTTTTGCTTGTTTTTCGATGGTGTTAAATAAGTCATCTTCAGTCATGTAAATTACAGAACCGTCTCTTCTAATGCTTTCAATAGCTGCCTGATATACCGGCACGGAACCAACTGGTAATGGAGACATATCTAAAACTCTATTTCTGATCACGTCTAAATCTCCGCCAATACTCAATTCCATTAAACAGTCAGCACCATTATCGATAGCAATTTGTGCTTTTAATACTTCTTCATCAAAATTAACAATGTCAGTTGAAGTTCCAACGGTTGCGTTTACTTTTGTTCTAAGTCCTGCACCAATACCTGCAGCTTCAATATCTCTGTTTACATTTCCTGGTATTACTATAGTTCCGTTTGCAACGGATTTTAAAATGAAATCTTCTGAAACATTTTCTACTTTTGCAACATGTTTCATTTCATCGGTTAAAATACCTTTTTTTGCATCACTAATTTGTGTCATCTTAAATCATCCCTCAATTAAGATTTATAACAGTCAAATTTATTTTAAAATATTCTCATACTAATTGATAATTTGTTATTTTTATTTAATACTATTTAAATTAATAGGATTATTTTTAATTCTATTATATTTGAGATATATAAAGTTTTTTTTAAAAAATAAGTTATTGTAATTTTTTATAGTTAAATTAAAGCATTATTGATAAAAATAAAATGTACTTTAAAAAAAGTAAAAAGAAAGGATTTAGTAAAATCCATTCATTCTTTCAAATGCATCATCAAAACTAGGCATGTTGGTTTGACAACCTTGATGCTCTACAATGAATGATGAGACAGATGATGCGAATTTGGCAGATTCTTCTAGGGATTCCCCATTCAGGAATCTTGATAAAAATCCTGCCCTGTATGAATCTCCAGCTCCGGTTGGGTCAACTGCTTCTCTGGTTATTGCATCAATTTTAATCTTTTCTTCATTGGAGTAAATTTCACTACCGTTAGCTCCACAAGTTTTAACAATTATCTTTGGACCTAATTCCCTTAAACCGTCAAGGTCAACTTCTAACGCATTCAAAATTCTTTCGATTTCATGATGGTTAGCAAAGAGGATTGTAGTGTTTTCAATCACGTCTTTCAATTTTTTGGTATCATACATTCCAAGGTCTTGGCCTGGGTCAAAGGATACAAGTATGTCTTCATTTTTTGCTTCTTCTGAGCATTTCCAGTTGTAGTTAGGGTCTCCGGTTGCAAGGTGAACCGCTGAAGCATTTTTTATTGCAGATGTCGGTACTTTACTTTCTGCAAATTCACGTGCAGCTCCCCAATAGAAGTAACTGATTTGGTCTCCATTATCATCAGTCAAAACGAATGCGGTAGGTGTTGCTTCACCTGGAACTATAATCAATGATTTAGTATCAATGCCCAGATTCTGCATATGTTCATAGTATTCGGTTTTTTTAAAGTCTCCACCAACAGCGGATACCAATGATGTTTTCAGTCCTAAGTTTGCTCCAACACAAGCCACATTTGCAGCCGCTCCGCCATTAAATGTTTTCATATTGGTTATAGGGGCTGAAAAATTAGCTTTTGGAAATTCAGGTACTCTAATTATATAATCATGAGCAGAGTGTCCGATTGCTAGTAAATCTCTGTTTTTCGCCATAATATCGCCTTTTTTTATTACAATTTAATATTAGTCCTTATCCTTATTTAATGTTTTGAAAAATCGTATTGGTCAGTGATATGATTTTTCACAAAATCATAATTTCATATGAAGGTACTAAATAATTATATATTATTAATTAAAATTTTATTATCCAAGAGCATTTGAAAAGTACTTTTAGATTAATGTAAATCCTTGTTTTTCAATAAGTTCCTGGCCGTCATTAAGCAGAAATTCAATAAACTCATCAACTTCAGGCTTATCTTCATTTACTTTAATCACGCTAATTACATGTCTTGTATCGAATTTTAAGATTTCATTTCCCTTAAAATAGCTCGCATTTAAAAAGCTGTATAAATTTTCGGAGTTTTTCACCATCTTAAAAGCATCGAATTGTGAGTTGACGGTATATTTTAGATTATAGTCTATGTCATAATGTTCAAGACTGTTCCAGGCAAGTCTTTGTGCCGAGCCTTCAACGTTTACAAATTCAAGGCCCTGCAAATCATTAATGCTTTTTATCTCTTTTGAATTCGGATTTGAAATTAAAACGAGATAATCGTAGGCTATTGGTGTAAAATCAATATTCAATTCATAAGCAATCAAAGGATCGTCAAGTGTTAAAATATCCACAGCACCCCTTTTTGCAAGTTCAAATGCATCTTTATCGCTGCTGCTGTAAACGTTTATGTTAAATGGCTGCCTGATACTTTCCAAAAGCCCAGAACTAATGTGTCCTCCGGCAATATTAATATTTGAAGTTTTTTCAATTTGAATAACATATTTCCTATACTCGTTAAGCAGGTCAACTCCATCTTCGGTTAATAGTGTACCGTTTCCCACTTTTTGAGTTAATTTCAAACCTAATTTTTCTTCAGCTTTCAGTAATCTTCTATTGAAGACAGTATGGGAAATATTTAACTCTTTAGCTGATTTTCTCTGGGATTTGGTTCTAGCTAGTGATTCTAAACTTTGATACAGTTTATAATCATAAATGTTGCCATTTATATTTAGACTTATCAGGCCTTCGCTTTGAAATTTCATTAATTATATATAATAATCATTGTCATAATTAATAATGTTGGTTTTAAACTTTTTGGGAATTAGATAAAATGGAAATAATGAAAACTTCTATACGAGCTATATTGGATAATATTGAGACTGCACAAGATTTTTTAGATGAAGAAACAGTAAACCAATTCGAAGACATTATCATCAACTCTGAAAATGTTTTTGTCACCGGAGCTGGGAGATCCGGACTTGCAGCTAAAGCATTTGCAATGAGATTAATGCATTTGGGTTTAAGTTCATATGTGGTAGGTGAGACAATATCACCGGCCATTAACGCAGAAGACTGCATAATTGCCATTTCAGGTTCTGGAGAGACAAACACAATTGTTTCTGCTGCAAGAATAGCTAAAAATAGAGGGTCTAAAGTGTTAGCTGTTACTTCTTATCCTGAATCAACTTTAGGTCAATTGGCTGACGGTTATCTTCTGGTTAAAGGAAGAACTAAAAAGGAAGTTGATGATGAAAATTATATGAAACGTCAAATTCATGGAAACTATACTTCTTTAACTCCGCTTGGAACTGCATTTGAGTTAACTACTTTAGTATTTTTGGATGCTATCGTTTCTGAGCTAATGGAAAAAATGCAACAAACCGAAAGTGATTTGAAAGCAAGACACACTGTATTGGAATAATTAGAA
>NZ_JAFRKB010000031.1 GCF_017431965.1 Methanobrevibacter sp.
ATATTCATCATCATAAATGATGCCTACGAGCAGTCCTCTTAGTTTTTCCATGTCTGTTTTTGTAACATAGACTTCATCAGAATAAGAGTAGAATCTTTCAAATTGAACTTCTTCATTTATGAACTGAAGGTTTAATATTGCCCCATCCAAGTCAGATAATTTTGTGATTTCATTCACATTTTTTGTAGTATACTTCCAATCATTATTATTAGTATATTGTAAATCCATTACAACAGAATCATATTTTGAGAGTAAATCTGTTAATCTCATTTTGATAGTTGTAGATGCTGTTGCTAGTGAAGATTTATAAATTGAATCTCCATTATAAGAAGCATTCAATGTTAAATCTCCCATTCTTTCTGCAACGAGACTTCCAGTATACGCTCCATTTGAATTTGTTGTTAATGTTCGTGATAGGGTTTTATTATCCGTTATGCTGATATTTTTCGCTGCTAAAGGATTGCCTAATCTATCATGTAATGAACCTGAGAATGTGATTGTATCTCCAACACAATGATTTTTTCCAACAAAACTCAAATCTAAACGAGTCATTATTAAAACTGGAGCATTTGTGAAATAGATAATAACATCTGCAACTTCATTATTACCATTCTTGTTTGTGAATTCATTAGTGGAAACATTACAAAAATCTCCTTTGTACTGTAGAGCTAAATCTTGTAAATTTAGAGTATTATGAGGGTAAACTTTGAAAAATAAGTTTTCAGTTAAATTCTCTATAATCACTCCTCCACATCCAAGAATTGAACAATCTTTCCGAACCAGTACTGGAGATGAAATTTCATAAAGTCCACTTAATAATACGATGAGGTTTCTATCTCCATTGACACTATTAACTGCTTTTTGTATTGTTTGAAAAGCAGTGCTTCTACTTTTACCATCATAAGAATCACTACCATTCACAGGGTCAACATAAAAACTACCACTATTACAGCCCCTCACGGTTACTTTCACATCTTGAGTATCAATGATTTCACCTTGAGAATCTTTACCCCTAAAAGTGAAAATATTGTCAATATCCTGAGGGATTTGATTACTTTGAATTGTTATTTGATTAGTGACCACATCTTCATAAAGTAATGTATTATTTAAGAAAACATCAACACTGCATTCTTCTCCTAATTCATGAGCAAGACTGTCTAAAAATCTGAAACTAAAAACTACATTCTGATTTTTAACTGGTATTTTTGTTGATGCCTTCACAAAGAAGTATTTCCCAAGATTTTTAGTGTAATCACAGAATTTGTCTTTATGTTCCCATGCGTTAGGAGTCCATTCATTGATATTCCCCGCTTCATCTAATGTTCCGCTGAACCATCGGTCACCATCTGCTATGTAATTGCCTTGAGAATCAGTTCTGTTGTCTATGAAATTCGGATGTTTTTCCAGGTCAAAAACTTTCAACAGTAATTTTTCCCTATTCTCTAATGTAGCATTAATACCATACATTTTCCAAATTTCCAAAACTGGCAAAGGAGTAGTATGATACATTAACATATAATCAAGAATCCTTTTCATATAATGATAATCATCTTCACTGGCCCTGTCATTGTATGGTGGTTCGGTTGCACCATATAATTCTTCATTCACAATCAAGTATTCTTTACGTGGAATATCATGCAATGCTCCGATTTCATCAAGACTTTCATCATGATCGTATTCATTCCCTTCTATAGTATCGTTTTCAGGCCAACCTTTTGAAATTGAATATTCATCATATGTAGTGATTTCCATTTTAAATTTATTTTGAGGAATGATTTTTGCTGAAACTGTTGAAATACTAAAATCACTAAATTTTACACTTGCATTTTTTAATATGAATCTGCAACTGGTATTTTCACTTGTAATCCCAAATGTTGCCTGTTCTATATTATCCACATATAATACAACATAATCATTTTTACATTCTACTTTAATATGATGCTTCTTTGAATCCCTGAGATAGTTATTCAAATGGATGTCAGCGTTTTTATAAAAGAATTTTATGCTTCCAACCATGTTTAATGCTTGGATGTCAAATTCTATTATTGAATTTTCAGTTCCTTCAAAATTCGCATAATAACTTCCAAAATTTGAATCATCTTCAGTTATTATTGTTCCATCCTCATCATAATCTACACTTAATTCTTCGGTTGAGTCCCAGTCCTCACGATGGTCAGATGATGAAGCATTATCATAGAAAACAGTTTCAAATTCATCTAATGTACTACAATTGTAAGCATATTCAAAACTATTAACATTTTCCTCAGAAGTATACTCATCAGTATATATCACTTCATCATTTTTATACAAAGTAACAGTTTTCATATTAGGGAAATTAGCAATAAAATTAATCGCATACTCAAAAGGTTGTGATTGCTCTTTCCAAATCAAACAATTCTTATTCAGATGAAAACTTTGATAAACTTTAAACACATCATTATACACATTTTTGAATTGATTATTAGTAACACTTTGAGACTTATAAAAATTACTAGTGCTGCTCTTATCAAAAAACCAAGGAAACATATCCATTAATGTTTTCAAACTATCACGGGGCATATTATATCATCTCAATTGTAATATTATTAGAAACACCAATCTCTTCATCCTGAATAAGAATGTAATCTTCAGGATAGTTGAAAGTAATATTTTTTAATTCTGAAATTTCATCATCCAAGAAAACCGCTAATTTATGCGGAATGAAATCTTCACCAATGTTCAAACCATTATACCAAGCTCCATTATTCCTATAACCCCCATCAATGAAAACTTTAATGGCTGTGAGAATCTTTGATTTGATATTTTCTTTCTCCAATTCAGAAAATGGGTTAATCCGGTCAATATCAACATTCACAATCGCATAAATATCAATATACTTATCAATAGGTGCGAACATTGAAATATCTTCAGTTTCCTGAGTGACTTTAGTCTGCAAATCTTCATAAGCTTTATTTAAAATATAATCAGTTCCCGGATCAATAATAACTTTAACAGTACCAGTCCCATTCCAGTTAGGAACCAGTTTGTAACCATCAATACCATCCAGATTAGCGAAGTAATAACGAAACGCTTCATCACTGCCTTTAACCTTAATTAATTTCCAATTTAATAATAAATCCCTATAATCCTCATCGGAATAAGTGTCTGTCCCACCACTGCTTGCAGTTTCGTTAGTAACGGATAAATTATATCTTAATGGGGAAACAATATTAACAAGAGTGTTTTCTATGACTTTAAAATTACTTCCAGCTTCAACACTCATACATTGTACTGTAGTCGTGGAATCTGAAGCAGCAATGAAAATAGATTCAACAGTTACATACATTATACCATCATCAGTTGAAACTAAAACACCTTCAGGGATATTAATATCTTCTTGAATATCCTCATTTAAAGTGAAAGTTACTTTTACACTAGATTGAGTTGCAAGAGGCCTAGGTATACCTAACCAATCCCCTATATTATCTAAATCCTTTCCAGTGGCAATTTCAATGTTAACACTATCAGAAACAATAGTTATATCTTCATATACCTTTTCAAACATTTTCGCAATCACTGATTTATCCATAATATAATAATTTGAAATATCTTCACGATTCTGAATAAATGAAGCAAAATTATCCGCACGACTAATTAAACCATTAGCCACACTATCTTCTAACATAGATTCAAAAATCTCTTCATATTCCTTTTGAGTATAATTCATAGAGCAACACTTCCTTTTACTATTTCATCATTAATACTTGTTACATTAAAATTAATTAAATAAGAATGACTATCAGAATCAGATACAGTAACATTATTAACAGAAAGCACCCTACGCATTTTCTCCAATACTTCCACAACAAATAATTCAACCTTATATCTTACCATTTCCGATTTATTTGCTTTGATTAACTCATGAGCTCTACAACCAAATCCTTCGTATAAATCAATATAATCAAGTTCATTGAATCTTGTCATTATTGCAATGCATATAGCATTACAAAGAGACTCCATTCCAGTTACATTAACATAATCACCTTTGCTCATCTGAATATCCCAATGAGCACCAGTATCTGAAACAGGCTTTACTTGAACATCTTCATTTAAAGTTTTATTGAAACGATAATCATCACTACTAGTATCAACAGGCAATGTCAATATAATCATTCCCCCTCTAAAGCTTCAGCGATTTTCGCTGCTATTAACTCATCAACTTCACTTTTAGTATACACCTCTTCTTTAGTGTACACCTCCCCAGAATCAGCATAAACAACAGAAGACATGTCCGCATCCATATCTCCAACATTTGTAGTTGGAGTTTCATTAGTCCTAATATCCAAACCATCATGACCGAATTTAATCCAAAATTGATTTAACCCACCAACAGCGCAAATTTTTAAGTTACCTGGTTTAGCAGGGTTCAAACCAACAAATTCTTCAACTTGAAAAAAACCTAACAATAAATACTCATCACTATTATCAAAAATATTAATAACGAGACAATGTAATGTATCACGTGGGATAATGCAAGGTTCTTTTAGTTTATCACAGAAACTTTGATGATCTGCAGTTGGAGTGAATAAGTCAACCAAGTCACCACCAAAAATATGCAACCGTTTACATAAAACAGTACTATCCGAGTTATCCAATTTAACTTCAACCTTATCCAGGTAATGATAGAATTTTGTAGCAATACCCGTAAACAATCGAACTTCCTCTAAAGATTTATTAATCATTGGAGGGACCGTTTCAGAGATGATTGGTTTAACTTGATTCCTTAAAACTTCTTTCATTCTTGCATCAGTAACAGTAACATCCTTACTTCCCATTTACGAATCACCACTTTCAATATCATCAGTAGAATCAGAATCATCAGTACTTTTCTGTGTAGGTTCAGTGCCTAAATCAGGAGGATAATCTACTAATCTTAAATTACAAGTCCAATCAATATTATCATCATGAGAAACCTTTGTTAAGTACATGAAACCATCTAACTTAAAACTAGGCATATAAACACGAACCCATTGGCCGTTCCGCCATTCTGGAGAGCCGTCAACTTTACATTCAAGAACACGGCCATCATCTTTTAATAATTTATTCCATTCACGGTAAGCAAAATCATTAATATTCTCTCCAGATGCAAGGTTGGCTTTAATTGTCTGTTTTTTCTCACCAAAACGATTAATCCTATCAGTATCTTCAATAACATAAGTGGAATTATTCCATTCAACAACCAACTTATTAGGAGTATTAGGGTTGATATCTGTGAGACTGATACTGTCATAATAAACATTAACATCTTCAATTAAAGATAATGTGGCTTTAGTGGGGTCTTGAATTCTCCGAATATGAATTGTATCATCACGTAGAAAGCATTCAACATCCCCATTCCAACCATATAACACTTCTTTAATAGCAGTGCGTATTGGTGAACTTGAACTTTTAGAACTAGAACTACTAGAGTCCCCTCCCATTGCTTTTACAATGTTATTCCCTAATTCATCACAAGTTGTGCCAAAAACAGCAATACATTTACTTTTAGTTATTTCATTCATCTGAGGATAGGTTTTACCTGCAAGTTTATTACATGATTTACTTATACAATCCCCGTGCTTATCCTTACTAATAGGATTGTTTTTAAAATCAGACATTGTAGATAATCGAGGTTGTTTCAAATCTCCCCTTATCCCAAAATAAGCATATTTAAAATTAGTATTCCCATCATATAAATCAGCAATAGCAGTAATACCTGAAGCAATCAAGAACACACCAATTTTCCCTTTTGCCTTTTTACTATATGAATAAGATGCAAATGAGTTAGGACCAATGCTTAATTTCTCCACAGTATGCCCTGCATTCTTTAATATTTTAGCAACAGCATTCTGACATTTCGCATCATTCGAAGCATTAGTATCACAACCAAGAACAATAGTTGACATATTATCCTCCATCATACAATTTTAACAACAAGGATTATCTCCACATTTTTTAGAATAAGCTCCACCATCACTTACACTAGTTCTGCCACTTGCCTTCCAAACAGTATTAAAAGCACTTCCATCTCCAGTTTGGTCGGAAGCATATTTTTTGCCATTTATTTCAATGATTGTCCAGAAATGCCCTCCATCATAAGTACGCTGAACAACATAGCATTTTAAACCAGCACTGGCCATCATTGAACGTGTCAATCTCGCAGTATCCGCACAATTCAAACGAGTTTTATTATTCAAACATTCTTCAGCAGAACTATACTTACTACAAGAATAATAACTATATTTAACATTCTTTTTCAACCAGTCATGAATAAGTTTACATTTCTTTAAATCATCAGTTTCAGAACCAATAATACTTTTAACTAATTCATCAATTGTTTCTCCTTCACCACCAGTTGCACTAGAACCGCTACTTGAAACGTTAGTATAATCGATAACCTCATCATTAAGACCGGTAGGGTCAACATCTGCTTTTAAACCTGCAGCTTCAATGATTTGTTTTAAAATCTCTGACCTTTTTGTCTTTGTAAATGTAAATTGTTTTTCTTGATCCAATAATTTACTCATACCAACAAGTTTTAGATCAACACCCTCAGTGGTGAAAGACTGTTCTGAAATAAAACCTAATAAACAAGTTACCAAGTCATCCCATTGTAAAACTTCACCTGTATCATTTGCTTTTTTCAAACAAATCTTACGACCTTTACAAAAACGGTCCAATTCGATTTCAGGGAAAGAAGCGCTCCCAGTGTTACTTATACCTTCATAATCTTCATCGAAACTGTTATCATACATATTGTCATAACATGCAATTTCAGTTGTAGTTCCATTTAAAGCAACAAATTTATCCTTTGAATTTTCACCTAAACTAAATTCAGGGTCATTCTCTGTTTTATATACTTCAAAACCAGAAACCCCAATTGGAGGCAATATTTCAATATCACTCATAAATACTCCTCCATTCATGTTTTAACTAAATGCAATCTAGTATACATTCCAAAGACACCATCAACTAATAATTTACCATTTGTGGACCTTTGGAAACTTTTAACAGCTTCAATAGTTCTGTTATCATAACGGCCGGTTTTGTATTTCTCATCTAAGTAACCTAATAGGATAAGTTTTTCCTGTAAGATTTTAACACATTCATTTTTCTGACCGTCTTTATAAGGAACATTACATTTATTCAATTGATTATTCAATTGATTATTCAATTCCGTATTAATCTTACTACTGCTATTAGTAGTATTAGAAACAGATACCTTTTTCACTTCTGGAACAACTAATCTATTTTCTCCAGGAATATTAGATGAACTCTCTGGAACTTCAATTATATCAACATCATAATCCGTATGGAAAGGCGAACCTTCAAAGATATCTTTAGTGAAAGTAACCACAGCTTTGAATTTACCGCCCATACTTTGACTAATCACTTCAACAGGTTTACTGTTAATTTCACGGAGAATATCATCATGAGCATCAGCCCGCCCATCACCATGAAACAAAGTAGTTTTGAAACTAAATTTCCTTTGAACATAACGACCTCTTTTAGTAATCATAGTTCCATTCAACAAAGGTTTCTGTATTATTTCCCTTCGATTGAATGGTTCTTCTCCTTGAATATTTTCAGCATAAAAAGGATATCCCATGATTTCAATATTCTCAGAAACACCAGTTAAGATATCATCATACATTCCCATTTCGCATCATACTCCGTTTACATCAATCTTAGTAATATTGTCCATTCCTTCGAATGCAGTAATCATCAATCCTTGAGCTTCTTTAGTTGTGTAGTTACGTGCATCTAATTTAACAGCACCTTCACTAACAATGATTGTAACAGGTCTGTTATCTTGCTTATCAGGGGCTCTACTTATTGTTGTTTGTAAAGCTCCAATGTAGTCAGCAGTTAATGTTCCACCATTCATAAACATGTCAAAGTCAAGACTAGGACTTCCAAAACCCTTAACAATATTTTGTCCAAGAGAATAAGCAGCTTCTTTTAAAGGAGAATAAGCTGCGAGAATAAAGTCTTTTGTATAAATCAATTCCTGTTTCATTGCACGTGCAATATCCCCTGGAGAACCAACATTAATACCTGATTTAAATGCTGCTACAACTTCCTGAGCTCCACTTTCTGCAGCTGTTTTAGCAGCTGATATACCATTGTCCACTGCTGTTTTAACATGTGCCATTTCTGTTGTCATAACACTAGCCAATTTCAAAGAGGATTTAAAACCATTTGTTGTTGATGTTCCAATACGTGACCCACCAGTCCAACCAGTACTTGCAGCCGCACCAGTAGCCGAAGACACCGCACCCTGAATAGTACTAGTTAAAGGAGATAAACCAGACTTGACTCCACTAACAATTTGACTTCCGATATTAGTCGCCGGTTCACTGAAACCACTGGCTGAGGCTAATGTTGTTTTCACATTTTCAAGAGTAGTTTGAATAGCCCCCAATATTGTATCTGCAGCCGCTCCATCGAATGTGATTTGATTTAGTTTTGCTAATTCAGTAGCTGCAGTTTGAACATTAGTAACAGCAGTAGTGATTGTACTAGAATCAAAACCTTCCATTGGAGGTAAATTACTTAGAGTGTTACATACCTCTGAGACTTTTGCTAAACCATCACCAACTAATTTAATTTTATTAGTAGTGTCTTCTGATATTTCAGATAAACCAGATAATGCAGCTAATTTCTGAGAAGCAGTTATTAAATCATTTTTGATTTGTTCTAAAGCAGTTCCAATATCCACTCCTGGGAACAAACCTTCCATCATACCATCCCAGTTACTGTTATCACGCATACTGCGTAATGTTTCAAAAGCCTCATTAACACTAGTTAATGTATCGGAAACTTTTTTAATATTCTCGGAAATACCTTCGGGGATTTCAGTGATATTAGTGAATTGGGCTAATGCTTGACTAGCTTCGATAATATCATCTTTAACATTTATCAATGCTTGTTGAATGTCTACTCCTTCACCGAATAATCCTGACATTAATTCGCCAAAGAGGTCATCCCAATTTTGACCATCACGAATACTTCGTAATGCAGACATAGCATTACCTACACTAGCGAGACTATCACATACATTTTGTATGTTATTAGCAACACTATCATCTAGTGGGGTTATACCAGAAAATTCATTAATAATACTGGAAGCTTTTATAATATCATCTTTGGCTTGGGTTAATCCTTCAGTAACGCTTCCAAATCCTAATGCTCCTGCAATCCAATCACTGAAACCAGTTACAATGTTACTCCATGTTAAAGCAGTCATTGCTGTTGCAATGCTTGATAAACTTGAAGTGATGTTTTGAATATTAGTTGCAACACTAGCATCAATTCCCACACCACTAAATTGCCTTAATAATCCAGCTGCTTTTAATAATGCATCACATGCTGCTTCTAATGGTCCAGTTAAACCTAAGAAGAAACTTGTAACCATTGCGATTTGAGTTGCAATGTTCACTGCTGTTAATGCTAACATTGCAGCACCAACCCATAATAATGCAGTTGTAATGGATTGAATGCCTTTAACCGCACCATCAAGGTTAATACTGTCAAAGCTTAATGCTTCCATTAATTCTGCTAATAAACGGAGCACTATCATAGCCTCTGCAGCAATAACTGCTAATATTGGAATCATGATTATAATTACTGCTGCTAAAGCTAATGCAGGAACAATCATTGATGTGAATGCTGCACTTAAACCAGTTGCACCTACAGCAGCTGCTTCAGCACCAGCTGCGCCGGCTTCCATTGCAGGCCCAGCCGCTGCCGCAGCATCACCAGCAGCAGCTGCCGCCATCATTCCATCACCAATTGCATCAGCACCTTTAAGTGTAACTGCAACATCTTCAACTTCATCAATAACTTCTGCAGTTCCACGAAGCCCTTTAATTGATTCTTTCAAACCACCAAGACTATCTTTAAAACTAAATCCCTTAATGCTTTGATAAAGTTTAGAATCAAAATTTTTAAAAGAATCAGAGATATTAATCCCACTTAAAGTACTACTTAATGAACTGAATTTGCCTTTAATAGAACTAGCAATATTTCCAATCCCACCAAATCCTTTTTCAAGAGAGGATTGTAATGCTCCACCAAAACTAAATCCTTTAATACTACTTATAACCCCAGTTAATCCACTTTTCATTTTTGTGAAAGGACTAAGTAATGTTCCTTTATAATCAAAATTACGTAATGTTGAGAATGCACCAGTTAATTTATTCTTAAACCCTGTAGTTTTATCTTTAATAGCTCCAGTGAATGTTTGCCCTGATGCTTCCCATTCTTTTAATAATGCATCATCATACATGAATTCAGATGATTTAGACAATGCTTCTTCTAATCCTTTTGTGTCTTTTTTAACATTATCTAAGTATTTTTTAGGGTTAACACCCATGCTTTTAGATGCTCTTTCTGCTCTTTTCTCTAAATTGAATTCAGCCATTCTTTCATAGAGATCATCTGATTTTTCAACTTCACGCAACCATTTAGCCAATTCATTATTACTGGATTTATTACCTTTTACCATGTCTGCCATTAATAATGCATCCATTCCACCTTCTAATGCTTTTTCACCTTTACTTGCTCCTTTGACTGCTTGGGCTCCAGCACCAACAGCACCACCTGCCCCAGCAGCACCAGAAGCAATATCACTAGCATTACTCAAAGTGTTAATGACATCACCAGTTTCTTCAGCAGCTTTACCGGCACCTTTAATAGCATCACGAAGTAAACCAAAACCTTCTTTTAAATCCCTTACTCCTTGAGCAGCAGTGGAAACATTCCACATAATACGATTACCCGCTTCAATACCGGCTTCACCTAAAAGTATACTTCCAGCAATAGCTCCACCAAGACTACTATCTAAATCAATGAAACCTCTTTTAACATCTTTAATTATTGGTAAGAATTCATTACCAATCTTCTTACCCGCACGACTGAAGCTTTTACCGATTAAAGCATCAAGACCTTGATTAGTTTCCATTAACTTATCAGTAGAACCAACAACTTTAGTCACTGCATCCATATACTTTTCCAGGCCGTCACCTTCATTATAACCTTCACGAGCAAGCGCATCTTCAGTAATACCGTACTGATCCAGTGACGCATAAGCTCCTTTATAACCTTTACTTAAGTCCATCATTGCTTGTTGAGCACGATCAACTGAACCAGTTTGTGCTAATACAGCTGCACCAAAGTTAGCAACATTCGGAGTAATGTTCTCTAATTCTTTATCAGTAGCTCCAGTTGCAGCATTCAAAGCATTCAAAGCAGGAATCAACTCTTGCATACTTGTTAAACTTTTATCTGTTGTTGTGTCAACAGTCTTATAGAAAGAGTCATAGTTAGCTTCAACATCTTCAAGCATATTCTCCAAGAGAACCATGTTAGTTTCATTCTTAGAAGCACTCCCAAGAATATTATCAAGAGCAGATTTCCCAGTCAATGATTGAACAACATTATCCCCTACTTGACTTAAATTCATTAAACCAGAATTCACTTTTGACATTGCAGCAGAAATACTACTTGCCATTGATTGAGCATTCTTATCAATATTAGCAAACATTTGACTAGCATTGTCCTGCCCATTCATTGTCAAAAGTATTTCTTCACTAGTGTTAACCATAGTATCTATTTCCTCATGCGTTTGCTTTTCTGTTTAACTTTACGAGCTTCCGCTTCCATTTTTTTAATTCTTTTCTGCTCAGCTTTGATTTCTTCCCCATATTTTCGCATTAACATTATAATATCCCAGTCATGATTATAGAAACCTCTAATGACTTCAGATATTACAATTCCTAAATGTTTACTGACGCGGAAGTACACTTCACCGACAAAACTATCCAACAGGTGGAAATAATTCCACTTCTAAGTTTTCATCAATGCGGATAATTTCTTTACAGCGGTTGTAGATAAGGACACGTGTCCCAATATCTAAAGTAGTCCAGAATTTTTTCCTTTGAGTTTTAGTTAAACCCTCATCATCAACCAGTTCCACATTTTCGATTAAAAAAGTAGTAATGACATCATTGTTTTTATCCACATCACCAAGTTTTTCAACAATTTTGTCTTCAATATTTTTCTGCATTTTTACTTCTTCAGGTGTTAATGGTGTTCCGTTACTTGCTTTACTATACACTAATTTCTCTGATTTACTTAAATCACGGAAAACTCTTGTTTGAGCATCTAATAAATCCATATAATCATTATCAGATAATGGTTTTAACCTGAATTCTAAACGTAATAATTGACCTTTGATTTTAACATGCATGTCAAATCTGTATCGGTCTGGATCATCTAATAAGTCTAATAATTCACTTGAAGTTTTAATTATTTTCACATTTGCTTCAAGATTTTCCTCTAATTCTACACTATCATATTTATTGAATAAATCACGATATTTTGCTAATAACTCTCTTAATTCATCAATCTCTTCTTCTGTGAATTCTTCATGATTTATGCATTTTTCCGCTAATTCTTTTTCATGCGGTTCAAGATATCCTAAAGGTAATCTCCTACATTCCTCAGGGAATCTTTTTTCTAAGTCATATTTGTCTTTTACATCCATTTTCGCCTAACTCCTTTTAATTTTAGAAAAAAAATAATCTTATTTAAAAATAGAAAAAAATAAAAAAAAGAAAATAATTTTATCTTGGTATTTCAACACCCAATGCATTACCGGAACAATCAATGGTTGGACCATCGTCACCATGGCTTCTGGTGAGTTCAGTAATCTTAGCATGAGTTAAAGTCAAAGCGTGATTATATTTTCCACCTTTACCAAAGTTGTAATATTGTAATGGGAATGTTTTTCCAGACATTTTATATTCTAATAATATGTCATAGAATTCTGGTTCAACACCAGATAAACCCCATTCGATAGTATTCTTTTTACTTGATCTGCGAATACCATCTTCACTATTAGTTACATATTTAACATCTCCACCATCTTCTCCAAGGTCAACATTGTTTTCATTGGAAAGAATGGTTTGGCCGTCTAATCTCATTTCCGCAAGGTCATAAGAGTTATTTGTTGGGTCAACAGTTATTGCCATAAATATCATGCTCCTACAGTTGTGTTAGGTGCTTCAATGTACATTTTGAAGTGAATTAGTTCAGTAGCGTTTACAGGTACTGCTACACCGTTAATTTCAAGGTCATATGGGTTAGATGCAGATTCGGATACTTCAAGAACTGTTCCTTCCATCATATAACCTAATTCCTTTTTATTACCAACAAGAGTGTCTAAATCTGCTTGCAAGTAAGATAAATTGACTTCAGTTTCGTTTCTTTTGAGTTGTGGGTAAATCACTTCAAAAGCATCACGGATTAATTGGTCAACATTTCTTCTTGCATGTAATAAACAATCGTTTGGTCTATTATCAGCACTTTTAGCAAAAGCAGTTGATACTGCTAAACAGATTTTAGGGTAAATGCTTTTTCCTGGTTTTTCATCACGATTGAAGATAATACCTTGTGATTGGATAGTGTTTTCTTCAGTGTCAGTTCTTTCAGTAAATGTTCCTGCGGAAACTGATCTGTATTGAGCGTAACCAGGTTCTTCACTGTAATGTGTGGTGAAGATTCTTGCACATGTTTTACCGAATAATGTTGGTTCAACTAACGCTACACGTGCCTTTTGGATGTATTTAGTTTGAGTGCTATCAGTGTATGCTGCTAATTCAGCCATGGTAGTTCCTTCTACTGTGAAATATGCAATTCTTGGACTTCCTTTGGTTGCATCACTATTAATTTTCTCAAGAGCGGACTCCATGATTGGGATGATATTAGTTGCAGTGTCGGTTTTGGTGAATCCAACGAATACTTCTGCAGTTACATCTCTTTTCTTTTTAGCATTTGCCATTGCAGCAGTCCATGCAGTAGCGTCTAATACTGGGGATTGACCGGTGGTTTTACCGGTTCCTAAATCAATAACATACACGTAAGGTACGCATAAATCATCACTTGCTAATTTAATGTTTTCTTCAAAGAAATCTTTCAAGAAAGCAAGTACCGGATTAGTAGTGGTGTCGGTTCCTATTCCACCATTTGCAACAGTTTTTGCTGCAGAACTATAATTAGTAAATTTTAAAATTCCTTCAGCAGGAGTGGAGTTTCCAGTTATTCCAATGATGATTGGGATTTCTGCACCAGCGCCTCTTGCTCCAGTTGGATTGGAATCAGATTCTTGGTATTTTATTTTTGGAGTTTCAGATAAAGTTATTGGCATGTTTTTATTCTCCTAAAAATTTTTTAATTAATTTGTCAAGCTCATCCATTGTAATGGATGGTTCAATATCTTCAATACCGTATTCAGCTTCTTCTTTACGGTATTGGGCTAATAAATCTGCTTTGCTTAAAGCTCCAATTATAATGTAATTTTCAGTTGGATTTTTCTGAACCGCTTCGAAAAGGATTAATTTTTCTTTAGCTTGTTCTTTAGCAGAAGCAGTGTTAGTTTTTTCATTAGTTTTTTCTTCAGATTTTTTCTTACTCATAATAAACCCTCATCAATATTTATTGAATCATATAATTCCCCACCGATACGATAAAAACTATAATACTGCATTTCCAATCTGAAAATTGTTCTTAGTATTGGTTCGGAAGGGTCTAATTCATCTAAGTCAGTAACGCTGTTAATATGAAAAGTTCTTTTTGGAATATTGTTACTTTCAAAAAAAGAAGTATAATTCAAGATGTTAGGGCATTGGCCTTTGTTAGTTCGGCCGTTATGTGAAGTTAAAGCTTCACAACATTCATTGGTTTTACCACATTTGCTTGAATCAAAAATGTAATTAGAACAAGTAGTATAATGATGTTCTTCCGCTTGATGTAATCTGAGAGTTATCGCATCAATCAAGTTTGTTCTTTCTTCTTCAGTATTACACCAAATATTGATCCAGACACTAGCATCATATAATGCACGGGAATGTTGGATGTTGTCTATTTCAACATAATGTTTGCGGATAAATGACTCATCGCTCATTTGCACTGTAACACATGGTGTTAAATCATTTGGAATATACCTACTACCTGCAAATATTTTCCCATTAGATACTGGCAAATAGTTTCGTAGTAAATCAATGAATGCTTTTTCAAGTATGTGCATGAAAAGCCTCCATTTTGTTAAAAAAAATTAGATAGTTTTATGTTTAACTTAGTACACCCATAGAAGTTAGTTCTTCATGTAAATACTCTTTCAATTTTGGAGCAACAATACGAGCTGTACGAGTAACAAATGGATTAGCAGGCATTTTACTTGTACCAAATTGTACAAAACCCCAATATAATACACCGTTACTTCTAGCATTACTCCTTAACTCTCCAGAGCATTTCTTTTTCTTACTTTTATGGATACTTCGTTGCAAATTACCTGTAGGTTTATACGGTGGAACTGACCTAGACATGCTATGCCCTGGTCTCGGAACTTCACGTTTAATAACATTCTCCGCTTCACTTAACGCATGTTCAATACTCCGGTCCAATGCGGATTCATAATTAGAACCACTTCGCAATCCTAATTTCCGGTAATATGAATCTGAGAATGTAACTTCCAAAGATAAACCCATAATTAATTCCCTCTTGAATTATTCCTTAATTTTTGCAACAATATTGTTTTATGAGGTAATAAATTATGATTCCAATTTTCCGGTGTTCCAATAATTTCATATTTGATATTATTAACAACCACCAAATCAGAATCATAAATTTCAGTATTTTCATCTAATATTAATTTATAAGTGTCAGTTAAGATTTTACCAAATTCCTTAAGACTAGCAGAAGTGTTTAATGGTTGGAAGTTCCCCTGTACTTTTTCTCTGAGAGAATAATCTTCTTTTGGACCGTGATAATCATAATCATCACTATTATAAGAATACAATTCAATTTCTTCATTTGGAAAGAATACAGGCATAAATATCACACTAACCATTTAACACGACATGAATTATAACTTGATTTTAAACCATTAATCCTAGCATAAATACGGTTACCTAAACTGTTACTTGTATCGTAACTGATTGATTGTTCGGCTTCATGGATACTGGATATTTCACCAGCATTCTTATCCAATGCAGTGAACCCATATAATACCATATCACTTATTAAGGAATTGATTTTTGAATTAATAATGTCTTCAGAAGCTTCCTGAACATATTCCACAACCAACAAACCAGCATGGTTGCGGTTAAGATAAAATACACCAGTAGCTTCATCCAGTACATAATCATCAGTTGTTAATTCATTATCTCCAATCTTAAAACTAGTAATTTCTTTTATCGGATACCAATCTGACTCGAATAAGTCACTATTAAAATCACGGATGATTTGTTTACGATTTACAGGGTTAACCGGTAATCCGGTCAGGGCAGTAATCTCGCTTACTTTCAAATCAAT
>NZ_JAFRKB010000032.1 GCF_017431965.1 Methanobrevibacter sp.
CTCAGACTAAGACTACTAATGCTAATGGTAGGGCTTATTTCAATTTGAGTGCTGGTGCTGGTGTTCATCAGCTTGGTATTGATTTTGCTGGTGATGATTACTATAATGCTCTTTCTGAAGTGAGAACTATTACTGTAATCGGATGCGATGTTAATTTTGTCGCTCCTAATAAGAATCTTTACGTAGATGAAATTGATAAACATTATACTTACGGTTTGACTCTTAGAGACAGCAATGGCACTGCTTTGGCCGGTAAGAAGGTTACTGTTACTTTTAATGGTAAGACTCAAACTAAAACTACAAATAGTAATGGTAGGGCTTATTTCAATTTAACTGCTGGAAAATATGGTTCTTATCCGCTTAGCATTGATTTTGCAGGTGATGATTACTACAATCCTCTTTCTGATGTGAGAAACATTACCGTTGTTAAATATAATGTTGCTCTTAATACTGAACAGAATACTTTTGATTTGGAGGAAATTTCTACTAGTGGCATCATATATCCTGTTCTTTTAAGGGATAGTGATGGTAATCCATTAGGTAATGAAAATATTACTATTATTTTCAATGGTAAGACTTATGTTAACATAACTGACAGCAACGGTTATTGTTATTTCAACTTGACTGCTGTGAAATCCGGATATTATCAGGCCACTATCAAGTTTGCCGGTACTAAATATTACTATTCAAAAAGCCTTTCAAAAACAATTAAAGTAATTCCAATTGATGTTGCTTTCGTTGCTCGGGATGTTACTGTTCAAATGGAGGATATTTCTGGAGGTTACAGTTATCAAGTACGTCTTACTGATGTGGAAGGTAACGCTTTGGCGAATAAAAAAGTCACTATTACTTTCAATGGCAAAAAGCAGACTAGAACAACTGACAGTAACGGTTATTGTTATTTCACTTTAACTGTCAATAAGGCGGGTGCCTATCCTGTTAGCCTTGAGTTTGCCGGTGATAATTATTATAATCCTAAAGTTTGTTCCAATTATAAAACTATAACTGTAATCCAAAAGAGTGTTATTTTTGTTGTTGAGGATAACATTCCTTTAGATAAGGCATATTTCGGATATAATTATCCAGTTCTTGTTAAGGATAGTCAAGGAAATGTTTTAGCAAATAAAAAGATAACATTCACTTTCAATGGTAAAAAGCAAACCGGAACAACTGACAGTAAAGGTTATTGTTATTTCACTATAACTGCTGATAAGATGGCTACATTTGAAATCACTATTGAGTTTGCCGGTGACACATCTTATTCTTCTAAAAAGCTTTCAAAAAATATTAAAATCACTGAATCCACAAATCCATATGGAACTAAAGCTAAGAAAGTTTGGATTAATTCGGATAGTGGCAGTGATGACATGAAGAATGCTGTAGCGAATTTACTCAGGAAACTAGGTTGGACTGTTTATGTTGATGGAACAGGACCGGGCTATCACTATAGTGGTTATTTTGATGTTACAAGTGATTATCAGGTTTACATAACTTTGTATAACGGTTTTTGTGCGGGAACTGTTCGTGAAGCATATTCTTCATCCATACAAAACACTTTAAATAAAAAAGGTGTTAAATTGGTGATTATGTGGGATACCAGGGATTGGACAAATCCACAAGGAATGGCACCATACAGATATGGAAATTTCACAGGGTATACCGCTCATAGAGCATGGGATGATGATTTCAGTAAAGACGATCCGACAATATATAATGTTGGGGGGTGGCTGAAAGAGCAAAAATCATTGTATTGCGCATACCCATCAGTTGAAGGTTTAGTGGCCCAATTTGTGGCCGGCGGTTATTTTGCATATACCGGCACATAATCAATAACATATAATTAAAGATTGAGATTGATTTTAATCAATCCCATAACTTATTTTTTTTAAATTTTTGCATTCTTTTTTTGAGATAATTTTTTTCAGTTGAACTTAGTTCAAAAAGTATATTATTACTGCTATTTTTGAATATCGGCTTAAAAACCTAAACTTATTTAATATATTTTAAACAAAACTATTATCATATTACCTTTGGAGGATGAATATGAACAAAAGTGATTTAAAAAGAGATTATTATATGCTCAAAGGACCACTTGCCAAAAAAGGTTATGACTGGTGGTGGCATTCCTTTACAGGATATAATAAAAAAACAGGCGAAGCAAAACCTTTTTTTATTGAATATTTCGTTTGTAACCCTGCATTAGCTGAAGAAGAACCTACTTTAGGTCAAGACCCGGAAAATCAACGTTTAGGCAAAAAGCCATCTTATTTCATGATGAAAGTGGGCTGTTGGGGTAAAAATCCAAAACAGATTCATAACTTTTACTCAATGAAATATTTTGATTGCCCTGATGATGAATTAAATGTTCAGGTGGGGGACTGTAGCCTAACCGAAACACATATGCAAGGATTTTGCAGAGTATCTGAAGAAGATGCGAAAAATCACCCGGAATACATGTGCGATGCTGGGGATATGATGTGGGATTTGGACATTGACAAGCAAATCACTTTTAATGTGGGTTATGGTGCAAATTCATTGTTTAGAAAATTAAACTCCTTTGAAATGTTTTGGCATGCTGAAGGAATAAAAACCCAATACAGCGGAACCGTCTGGCTTGATGGGGAAGAATATGAGGTAATTCCTGAAAAATCATATGGTTATGCTGACAAGAATTGGGGTGGAGACTTCACATCTCCATGGCTTTGGATTTCATCATGTAACTTGACAAGCCTTATCACAGGTAAAAAACTTGAAAACTCAGCATTTGAAGCCGGTGGGGGAAAGCCAAAGGCTTTCGGAATTTCAATTCCTCGTAAATTGCTAATTGGATTTTATTATGAAGGAAAAATGTATGAATACAACTTTGCAAGATTCTGGAATCTGGTCAAAATTGATTTTGACTTTGAGGAAGGTGAAGATGTGCATACATGGAGAGTCAATGCAAGTAATAAAAATTCAAAAATGGAATTGGTGCTTTACTGTAAACGTGATGAAATGATGTTGTTCAACTACGAAGCTCCAAATGGTAAAAAATTACACAATCGTTTATGGAATGGTGGAAATGGTTGGGGTGAAATCAAATTATACAAAAAAGATGGAACCCTGATTGACCATGTGAAAATGGAAAATGCCGGTTGCGAATATGGGGAGTATGATAAAGAATGATATTTACAGACATCCTTGCACTGATTGTAGTATACATTTATGTAATTATCATTTTCATAGTGTCCGAATTCATGTTAAATGCACGTCCTGAAGTTTCACGTAAATTTTTGCATATTATGGTAGGTAATATGATTTTTGCCATGCCATTCTTTTCAAATACATGGGTCATGGTTTTCGGTTTGACACTGCCTGCATCAATAGGAACATTCCTGTTGACTGAATATTCACCAATCAAAATAGAAAACAGTGTTACTGAATCAGGCCATGCGTTAGGACTGTTTTTCTATTCTGCTATTTGGACAATTTTGATAATCATATTCACATTTATTGCTCCTGCTAATGATCCTAAATTCTATATTTGGATTGTTGCGCTAGCAATTGTGCCGATGGTATATGGTGACGGATTCGCAGCTTTAATCGGTCAGAAATTCGGAAGACTTAAATACACAGTATTCGGCGGTCAGAAGTCTGTCGAAGGGTCACTCACCATGTTTGTCATTACAACTGTGATGAGCGTATTTGTATGGATGGTCTTTGCTTCAATCGGTTGTACAATGCCTGAATTCAATATAGTTTACATTATACTTATTTCAGCTGTAGCAACTATTTGTGAAGCTTTAAGTTATGGTGGAATTGACAATTTAACAGTTCCTGCACTGACTTCTATTTTATATTATTTGGTAGCAGTATTATAGCTGCTTCACTTTTTTTTATTTTTCAACATTTGTTTTTTGCATTTCAGCAATCGTTTTTTGCATCTTGGAAACATCGCCAAATAGCCATTTATATAGACTTTTACCAAGTTATATTATCGAATGATTCTGGTGATATAATGGATTTAAGAGAAATTGCTGAAAAGAGAGTTGACGCAAAGATAAAATTTGAAGAAAACTTATATAAATATTTGATTGTAAATGTAATATTAGCCATAATATCCTTTGTATTTTTAAAAAGCTATTGGTTATTATTTTTCGTAATGTTTTTCTGGGGAATCGGCGTTTTGTCTGATTTTTTTGAAGCATACTCATTTGAAGATATTACAGGTATAGATTACAGGGAACGTAAAATTCAGGAAGAAATTTCAAAAATGGGTGAATAAAATGTCTGATAGCTTAAGATCAAGAGCCGAAGAAAGGGTAGATGCAAAGATTAAATTTTATGTGGATTTTATAATTTATGTAATTGTAAATTCAATACTGTTTGTAATCAATTGGTTATACACTCCTGAATTCTGGTGGGTGGCATTTCCACTATTTTTCTGGGGAATTGGAGTGCTGGTGAAATTTTTAAAAGCATTCGTATTTGTTGATAGGTTTGATGGAGATTACAGGGAACGTAAAATTCAGGAAGAAATGGAAAGATTAGGAATATGAATTATGAAAGTGAATTTGTTTGTTTCAAAAGATATAGATGAACCTTATGCGGATATTCACACAAATGAATTAACGGATAATGTTACAAAAGCAATATCAATTTTAGAAAGTGAAGAGTCAAATGATATGTTGGCCGTAAAGAAAGGATCGGACATAACCCTTTTAGAGCTTCAAGATGTATTCATGTTCAGGGTTGAAAATAAGCAGGTTAAGGTTTACACTCAAAATGTTGAATACATAATTAAAAAACCATTATATCAAGTAGAAGAAGGTTTAAACCAATCTTTTGTACGTATTTCAAAGACAACTATCGTTAATTTGAAAAAGGTTGAAAGGGTAGCTCCATCCCTTAAGGGGATGATGTTTATTGAGCTTAAGAATGGTTTGAAAGATAACATATCTAGAAAATATTTGCCGGGTTTTAAAGAGGCTTTGGATTTGTAGGTGATTGAATGAAAATAGTTGATATAATTGAAAAGTTGGCTTTGGGCGCTTTTGTTGGTTGCTTTATAGTACTTCTTGTTGCGGTTCTTATTTCATATAATGTCGGGCCGTCTGTTATGAAATTCAACGGAACAGATATTATAAACGCATTTTTCGGATCAATCGTTGCCGGTTGGGCATTTTCATTGAGCGGAATGATATATGATAGGGATGATATAGCATTGCCTTTACAGGTGATTTTCCAAATGGGCATTGGAATGGGAGTTTTATTCTTAATTGCCATATATCTGAAGTGGATGCCTATCGATTTAGGTTGGGGACCTGTTATTGCTTGGGTTTCAATAGCTTTGGTGTTCGGAGCTGTTTTCTGGTTTGGTTTTTACATTTATTATTATCTGATGGCTAGGGATTTAAACAGCAAGTTGAACAGATAATGTCGGTAAATAGTTAATCTATTTGCCGATATGTGTATGTACAAAATAATTTTATCTTATTTCTTCTTTTAATTAGAAATATTAACTATAAACATCATTAATTTAATAGTTCATGAAAAAACATGCAGTTTAATTTATCATAACTTTTATTTAATCAATTGAAATTCACACTCGCTACAGGATTTTGTTTGGAACTTAATGACTCCGCCACATTTGGGGCATAACCATTTTTGTCTGTCTTCACCCATCATGCGTCCAATGCCTGTAGTCTTGATTCTTTTTGCGCTGTCAAGTGTGTTCAAGTCATGCCTTTTTACATATTTTTTGGAATGTTTTTTC